>JAVHPJ010000099.1:0-2783 GCA_036170535.1 Leptospirales bacterium
GCAATCTGCGCCTGATGCGCCTGTTTCACCGGACCTACAAGCAGACTGAGATTCAAAAGCAGTTAAGCTGGACCCACTACGCACGCTTGCTGGATGTAAGCGACGCCGCCGTCCGCAAAACACTGGAAGACCGCGCCGTGCGCGAGGGCTGGAGCGTCGACGAACTGATGCGGCAGATCCGACTGGCCGCCCTCAAGAACCTGGACACAACCCCGAGCCTGACCCGCCCCGAAGGGGAACTTTTCCTTTATAACGTGAAGCACGCACAGTACGGACCCTGGAAACCGGACCGGCCCCTGATCGATTGCGGGTTTTATACGTGGCTTGACCAACCCACCCCCGGCGTGCGCAGCCTGAATGCCGGCGACGTGGTCCGGGTCCATAAGACCCGCGAAGGCTACCGCTACGAACGCGCCGACGAAGCCCAGACCCGGACCTTTCTCTACACCTGCCAGCCCTATCGCCTGATCGATGGCGATACGATGACCGTACATGTGGACCTCGGATTCGGAATCCACCTGCGCCAGACCCTGCGCCTGCGAAATATCGACGCTCCCGAGATGATCACCCGCGAAGGCAAACGCGCGGCCCGCTACGTCCAGCAGGCGCTGCGTGGCTGCACGCAACTCGTAATCCAGACCCATCGCAACGACAAATACGGCCGCTATCTGGCGCACGTACTGTTCAAGCGTGGCGCAAAGACTCCCGAGGAAATCTATAACGAAGGCCGCTTTCTGAATCAGGAACTTCTGGAAGAAGGACTGGCGATCCCGGCCTGAGTTTCCGTTGACGCAATGCAGCGCGCGGATTCCGCTGAAACCCTCCCCGCCCCATCTGGCAAAACAAAACGCACAATGAACGCGACCGAAGTACTCAGCACAAAGACAATCCCCGTCCACCGCAAAGCGTTTGCGAAAACCTTTGGCAAGGGCGTCGCCAGCCCCGATGAGGAGTTCTTTCCGATACTGCTGACCCTGTGGCAAGAACGCGCAGTTTCGCCCGGCGCCCGTTTACAGACGTTGTTCGAACGCAAACCGCCGAAAGATCTGCCCGCTGTGCAAGCCGCCGGACAGGCGTATATGGCTTTCTGGAACTCTGTTACAGAGCTGCTGCACGCTGCGGAGCAATGGAACGGCGATCAACGAAAAGAACACTTGCGCAGCCTTGCGGACGAAATCCAACGCGAACACGGCGAGAAACAATACCTGACCTGGGTAACGGACTCAATGATGGCGATCATGGAGGCGAGCCTCGATCAATTGCGCATACCCGTGGCGGCGCCGGACTGGATACAGCAATTGCGCACGCGAGTCGATCACTACGCGCCTGAGTTAAAACTGGCCGTCAACCTGCTTGCCCTTATCGCTGCCAGCATGTACGCCAGCGACGGCCGGGACTCCGGACTGGACAATGGAGCCCGATTGATACTTCTATTTGAAGTAACTCTGGGACTGAATGCGATGCGCAAAAAGAAGCAACAAGTACGACAACAGTGGGGCGACACACGACTCAAGGAACCCTGCCTCTGCGGAAGCGGCTTGAAATACAGACAGTGCTGCTACATTTAGCGGCAAAAATGACTGATTCTTCTTGACCGGCGTCATTCACCGACCGAAATTCTTATACAACATCCGCGCCAAAAACGCGAGTCTCCTTGGTTCTGGATCATTAACAAGGACCGCAGCCGGGCCCTGCCCGCGCACACGGGGCAGAACGACTGAACGCGAACACCGAGCGACGCGCGCGGGACAGACTATGTCTCCGACCGCCGCGCCGCCGAGCTTTTTGCACGCGGGACTGTCCGCAGAACTCCCACCCTACTTTTTTCTGACGCTGATTCGCATTTTTCTTGTACTTTTCTCGCAATACTATACAAATGTTTCTTGTGGACGCGCTCCACAGGAGAACAAACATGGTTGGCGATTTAGAATTAGAGGATGAGAAGTTTGAGAACGTGATTCTCTGGAGCTTCTTACACGCCGAGGAAGGCAATCGATCGCTCGCGATCCAACGCCGGATTCCGCAGGCAAACAGCGACGATTACGATTTCGAAACGCTGCTGATGATCCTCGAAGCGGATCTTGTGCCGGGCTACGTAGACGAAGACCCTGAAAACGTCTTTTACGTGCAGGGCTTTCTCTGCGACGACCCGCTCGATGGCGACATTGAGCACCCGCGACCGAAAGTAGGCGTGCGCTACACGTATGTGAAAGCGCGCTTTACGCTCTACGGCTACAACCAGCAGGCGGCGTAACATGCAAACGCCCGCACGAGACATCGAAGTCTGTAGCGACTGCGGAGACCTCTTCCCGGCCCTGAAAGAAGGCCGCTGTGAACTCTGCTACGCATTAGACTTCTGGAACTGGCTGAAAGAAACCGCCGACGAAGCGGAAAGAGAACGCGCGATTGAGCGCACGAATTGAACGCGAAGACAATAACTCCCACGCGACACCGTCTCTTGCAGACGGCCCAAAGCGAGCCGCGCTGAGGCTGGCGGTCCCGATCTAGGGGGACACTGAGACCAGACGGCGGCGATATTTTCCGCAATCGTATATCTTACGTAGTGCGTATAATATGCGATTTGGCAATCCCATTGCCAAATCTCCCCCCGCAGACTTACGGCAGGCCGGTCCCGCGTGAGGGATGCGGAGGGTGCGCAGCAGCCTTCGCGAAGCGAAGGCCGAAGCGATAGCGAAGCCCGCAGCAGCCCGACCCGAGGGCATAGCCCGAGGGGCACGCCCAAAAGAGCGCTACAAATACACAAAACCAACAGGCGCCGGCGG
>JAVHPJ010000100.1:0-13373 GCA_036170535.1 Leptospirales bacterium
GCGCCGGTGCGCGGGCGCCCGCGCACCGGCGCATCATTCAACCGCCTTCCTGTTTGCCCTCGATAATCTGAAGCAGCACGACGGTTGCAATGCCCAGGCGACGGTCGAGTTTTGCGCCCGTATCCATGGTGAAATCGACATTAAACTGGGGTACGAACGGATTAAAGGTTTGCTTGAGCGCGCCGACGCTTGTTCCGTTTGCGTCGATTTCAAAGCTCTGCGGGATCAAATTGCTAAAGAAGCGCCGCAGGAGCGCCAGCAGCATGCTGTCTTCTTTGACAGTTGCGATGGCGTTGTCGCTTGCATCCAGAATTTCCCAGCTGTCGCGCAAGAGCGAAGCCAGTCCCTTGCGCCGCACCGCGCCCACTTTCTGGTTTGTACGTACGTCCGTAACGTCGTAAGCCGCCATAAAATCGATAATGCTGCGGGCCTGGATGCGCAATAGCGGCTGGGCCTGCGCTTCGTCGGCGAAGATGGTTATGTCTTCCTTGAGTTTAAAAGCCTTTTGTTTAACAAAAAACAAGAGATTCGAACGATTCTGATCAAATATGCGAATCTCGCCTCCGAATATCTTAAGAAATTTCTTACGAGCGAAATAGGCGTTGTGCGAAAAGGGATCCATGCTTCCTCCAGGAACTATGCGAATGCCTGGATCCTGGAGGGGGCTGCGCCGGGGACAAGAAACTTTCACGCTCGCCGGAGGTTTGCGTGCAGGTTAACGCCCGCCGACCTTAGCAAGCAGGGCCGCAGCCAGACTCAGCAAGGCGAAAATTCCGTAAAAGCCCAGGAGTGTTCTGGAAAAAAAGGCCGCAAGCAAACCGGCAGTCTCACCGTGAAAACGGGCCACGCGCAGATCCAGGGAAAACTCGTCACGGGTGAGACGATAGGTGATCACCCACAGGTACAGGGCGCGGTACAGTCGTTCCTGATGAAGGAAAAAGGCGTCCAGCGACCAGAAGGCAAGCAAGGCCGGCGCCGCAAGCCATGATCTGGGACCGCCCGCCGAGGCCCAGGCTATGCCGATGGCAATCGCCACCGCCCAGCCTTTCACAAAAAAAGACGCACGAAACATTCGATCGAGGACGCTCTGGATCAGATCAACCTCCTTGAACAGTATTTCGCGCCGATGCCTCAGTTGTTCTCCGGCGCTGATAGTCGCTTGTTTCATGGCGAAATTGATTGGAACAATCAATAATGATTTTTAACTGTTGACGGGCGGGTTGCTCTTTGCAATACAAATGCGCCCATGAGCGCCCGGATCTTCATCAATTATGCGCGCGAAGACGCGCCGCATGCGGATTCCATATACGATTTCCTGAAAATTCACGCACACGAACCCTGGATGGACCGCCGGGACATCTTGCCGGGCGAAGAATTCGAATACGCTATCGCCGCAGCGCTCAAGGAATCTGATTTTTTTCTGTCAATTCTGTCGCCGCGATCCGTAAGCAAGCGCGGATATCTTCGCAAGGAAATGAAACTGGCGGCGGAGGCGGCATTGCGCTTGCTGCCGGGCGATTTGTATTTTTTGCCGCTTGTCGTGGAAGAGTGCGAGGGCCCGCCGGAACTGGCGCGTTTTCAGCGGCTGGAACTGAGCGATCCGCAATGGACCGATCGATTGTTGGCCGCGATCGATCGAGGCCTTAAACTTCGGCAAGGCGAAGCGTAGTAGAACTGCGGAGATCGCCATGCTTGTCTATATCGCCTGCGTAGAAGAAGATCGCGCCAGCGCGCTCCAGCTGCGTGAATTTCTGCTGGATCGAAAAATCGAGGCGTGGACGGAAGCCTCCGATCTTCTGGCGGGCGAAACGCGCGTCGCCGCCCATCAGGATGCGATTCGTCGGGCCGACTTCTGCCTGGTGCTGATTACTCCGGAGTACCTGCGCAGACGACGTTCAATTCAGTATCAAATCGGCCAAATACTGCGCCGCAGGGACGACCTCCTGCGCGAGGATATTTTCATTATTCCGGTACTGGTGCAGTCGTGCGAGATTCCCGTTGAACTCGAGGATTTTTTCCCGGTCCATCTCTATGAAAGCGACGGGTATGCGCGGCTTCTGCGCGCTCTACACCGCGGAGCGGAGCGACGCGGTCTGAGTCCCGCTCCGCAGGCTTCGAATGACGCGAGCCTGGCCCTGACGCCAGCGGGGGCCGGCGAGCGCAATGCGCTGCTGGCGGCGGCGCGTCAGGCCGTACTGTCCGCCGACTCGAATGCGGAGATTCGCCTGGCGGAAGCGATTGTCGCCGAGTTGCTGTATCTTGGAGAGCGCACCCATCCGGAATCAGAGGCCGCCGAAACCGACGCGACGGCGGTCGCGCCTACGTTGCTGGTCGAGGCTTCGTTTCAGGCGCTTACGCCCGCCGAACGCCGATTGGCGCAGAGCGCGTTATCATTGCTGTCCGCGGAAGGCCGCACGGTCGCCGGCGGCGCCCGCGCGCGCAGCCGGTGGAACCTGTTTGTCGATCTGATCGTGCTGCACCTGATCGTCAGCCAGCGCACCAACCAGACGCCGGACTTCGCCGAACTTGAACGTACGTTGCAGAGCGTCTCGACGCCGCCCGACGTACGTCGCTATGGCGCGCTTGAAGCGGCCCTTTTCGAGACTTTTTTCAGGCCCGATCGCTTTCCCGGACTGCGACCGCGCGGCTTGCGCATTCACCGCGCGGCGCTGTCCGCAACAACGCAGGCGACTGCTGCTGCGCCTGACTGGTTGACCGGCGCGCTGTATGTATGCATCAAACATCGCATTCGTGCGCCCGGCCTGATCGCGCAGAGTCTCCAGGAACATGCCCGGGTGACCGCCTACACGCTTTTTGGCCGCTCGACAATGATCGTCGCCGTTCTGCCCGCCGGCGAACTCGTATTGTACGCCGGAGCGGCTCTGGAATTGAAAGATTGGTTTCTCCACCACCGATTACTAACGGATGGCCGCGACAGACTGGACGTGATCCCAACGAACGCGCGCTCCCGCGCTTGACCGGTCTCGCTTGGTCCGGACAGCGCCGGGGCGGTGATTCGAGCCGCCATTCAGTTGTCGAGCGAGGCGGCCGCCCAAACGGCAATTGCGCCGGAAGACAAGGAGGAGTACGCAAATGTCATCAGTCCGAGTCTGGCGGAAAACTATCGCCGGGCTAACCGGAAGTTTTCTGGATTCGCGCAGAGTCTGGTCTCGGTATTGACGGACGATTACGATCTGCGACGCGCGCTGCAGACGCCGCTGGATTCGTGGCGCCTGTTCCTGCATCCGCGCCAGCGCGAGCTGGTTTATTCGCCCGCGCAGATTCTCTTCATTCAGGGCGGACCGGGCACCGGTAAAACTGTCGTACTGGCCCACCGCATCGCCGCTGCGGCGTACCGTCGCGCGCGAGAGCTGCGCCCGTTCTGCATTGTATTTATCGCTTTTACCGCGGCTGTAGCGCAGAATATGCGGGCGATGCTGGCGTCTCTGGACCCGGAATGTTTGCAGCACGTAGCGATCCTCGACGCGCGCACGCTGCTGAATCGCGATGTCAACCAGCGCGCCTACTTTTCCGTCGATCCTCGCCAGAATGCGCTGCTCTACGCGGACTCCCGCGACGATTCAACAGTTGCGCGGCGCGTCACCGACTTGTTTTTCGACGAGTTTCAGGACTTTCCGGCCGCGGGAAAAAACAATTATCTCGTGCGCCTGCTCTCCGCCGCCAGGGAAGCGGGCGCGCCAATCACCTGCACGTACGACGAACATCAGACCATTTACGCGCGCGACAACGACATTGAGCGCTGGCGCGCCCTGCTGGGCGAAGTGCATTGTGAAACTCTGTCGTATTGTTATCGGCTCGCGCGGGAAATTTCCGAAATCGCCTTTCGCCACCGTCGCATAGCGCTCAAATACGCGGAGGACATGATCCGTCTGGGCGTAAACCGCATGCTCAAATTGCAGGCCGACCCGATGGAGCCGGTGTACGCGTTTTCCGGCGGCAGCCTTACGCTGCATCCGTGCTCAGGGCGCACCATGGCTCAGGCGGCGCTGGAAATCGCCGGCGGCCTCGCGCATGCCTACCAGCCGGGCGAGGCGGCCCTGGTATATATCGATCCGGGCATGCCGGGCTTTTTGTGGCTGCAAACTCAACTGGGCGTTGTGCAGAGAAAACTTAAAGAAACAAATTTTCCCTGCTACAACGGGCTCGCTGTAAAAGGTCTCGAGTTTCGCGCCGGCGTTATATTGTTTCCACACGTCTGTTTCGGGCGCTATTACCGCTACATTGTGCACGGCAGCCTGTATCGCAATCTGACCGAGTTGTGCGATCTTTTGCAGTATTTCGTGACGCGCTACGTGCGCGGGGCCGGGTCCTATGCTCTCCGCAGCGAAGCGTATAACGCCGCCGCCCTGCTTGCACTGGGGCGTTACGACGCGCTCAGGAACCGAGGGGAACCTTATTACCAACAACTGAACACGCTGATTGAAAAAATTGAGCCGCCGGCCCGACCGGTGGCGAAACGCCTGGGCGAACTGATTCGCCCGGCGACGCGTCGGGCCCTGGAACTGGACGTGCAAACCACGGATCATCCGCGCGCGCCCGCCTTGCTCGATCAATTACAGGAAGATCTGAGTGAAGTGAAACGACACTGCGCCGCCCGCCAGCGCCAGATACTGCGGCGCGGGATTGACGATTCGTTGCGGGACATCAATCAGTTTTACGTAGCCATTACGCGCTTTCGCGAGCGCGCCATCCTGGTATACGATCAACAATACCCGCTCGAACGCATTCTGCCCGGAGCGCTCAATAATCAATACTGAGTTCGCGAATCTTTTTATCCAACGTATTGCGATTGATGCCCAGCCAGCGCGCCGCCTGCGTTTTCGTATACCGAAACTTTTTGAGCGCCATAAGAATCAGACGCTTTTCAACTTCGGATATCACGACCTCGTAAACGCGACCTTCGATCTCGTTCATACGCTCTTCGGACGGCAGCGAGCGCTCCGCCCAGTCGACGGTCGCCAGGGGCGCGTCATTGCGCTCGCCCGACCCGGCGACCGGCTCTACTTCCGCGGTGTAGTTTTGAAATTCTTTAAAGGGCAGCGTGCTGTCTTGAAAATCGTCCGCGGTAAGAGTTTCATGCTGGCACAACACGACCGAACGCTCAATCACGTTTTCCAACTGACGAACATTGCCCGGCCAATCGTAGTTTTCCAGCAACTGGATCGCTTCCGGAGTAATGCCGGTGATGTTCTTTTCGTTTTCTTTGTTGTATTTCTCCATGAAATGATGCACAAGCGGCAAAATATCTTCACGACGTTCGCGCAGAGGCGGAATTCGCAGGTGAATCACGTTCAACCGGTAGTACAGATCCGCGCGAAACTGCTTCGCAGCAATCGCTTCTTCGAGATCCGCGTTGGTGGCGGCGATCACCCGGATGTCCACCTGTCGCATGCGGCCGCCGACCGGCTCAATTTCCCTTTCCTGTAAAACGCGCAGCAACTTGGACTGAAGATTCAAATCCAACTCGCCGATTTCATCCAGAAAAATCGTGCCGCCGTCCGCCACCTCGAACTTGCCTTTTTTGTCCGCGACCGCGCCGGTAAAGGCGCCCTTGCGGTGTCCGAACAGTTCGCTTTCAAGAAGATTCTCCGGAATCGCAGCGCAGTTGATCTTCACAAAAGGTCCGTCACGACGCGGGCTGTTGTAATGGATTGCGGAAGCGATCAGTTCCTTGCCGGTGCCCGATTCGCCTGTGAGCAATATGCTGGCGCGCGAATCTGCGATAATGCGAACCTTGTCAAAAAGCTTGAGCATCGCCATGCTGCGTCCGATGAGGCTGCCGAACTGGTAGCGACTGGACAGTTCGCGCTTGAGCTGCATGTTTTCAAACATGACCACGCGCGTTTCGTCTTTCACCAACTTCTGAATCGTAATCGCCTGGGAGATAAACGACGCCACAATTTCGAGAAACTCAAGCAATGACTCCGGCTCAACGCGGCTTTCGTTACGGGTGAATGTGGAAAAGACGCCGACCGTTTCCGTTCCGGAAAATATGGGGCAGCAAAAAAATCCCATGTCATCGTCGACGGCGCCCTGCATCCGATTCAGAAAATCCGGATCGCGACGAACATTCGGAACAAACATCGATTTTTTATTCAGAAATACCTGGCCGGTGATGCCTTCGCCCGGCGCGTACCGCAAAGGCGCAAACTCCTCGCGCGTCTGGTTCATTGCGGCTTCGACCCGCAGCACATCCTCTGCGCGATCGTACAACACCAGGGTCGAGCGATGCAGCCGGAAGGCCTTTTCCGTAATCGTCATGATCTCGCGAAATACGTCTTCCAGACGCAGAGACGCCGACACCACGCGCGAGATCTCGATCATCACGCGATGAAAGCGATCGCGCATCTTGAGCGCACGATTGTCGGACAGCTTGACGAAGATCTGGGCGGCCAGATTCGTCATGATGCTGAAAATGTGCTCGTACTGCGCATCAAAGGCGTCGGGGCGGGCGCAATCCACGGATATTACGCCGATCACCTCGCCTTTTACGATCATGGGCGCGGCCAGTTCGCTTAACAACGCCTCATTAACGACTACGTAGTCGGGCTCGGTGCGCGCATCATTGACGATGCGCGACTTGCCGTGCAGCGCGACCCAGCCCGTTACGCCCTGACCCATCGGCAGACTGAAGGCCTCGGCGTCGACGCTCAGGCCGCGCGCCACCTTAATACGTAGATTTTGCTTGTCCGGGTCCAGCAACATGATGCTGCCGGAATCCGCCGCGGTGATCTGCATACAGGCCGACAAAATCTGATCCAGGGCCGATTCGGGATCATCGTTTTGATTCATGGCCCGGGTAATGCCGCTGATGAAGTTCAAGGCCTCGGTACGTATTACAAGCTCGCTCTGCATAATTCCTGGTCACTCACTTGCGGGCGCCCTGGCAGGGTCATTGTGCCGCGTATTCAGACAAGTTTTCAAAAGTCGTTCTCAAGTAAATATATTTCGACGTCATTTTGTTCTCTTTTCGGGCGCCGGACCCGGTCAAGGCGTATGAATATGGCTAATTTTCGTGCATATTTGTAATAGTTCCGACCCGCGCTGCCTGCTCTTGCACGGTATCGACCCGCCCGGGGCGCCGACAATTGCAATCGACCGGGAAGGCCCCTGCTACACCCTGGATTGGCATGCCCGGACCGTCCTTTGAAACGGAGCGCCTCGCGTTTCGCGATGTGGAACTCGCCTACTATCGATTCGCCCCCCGGGCGGCGCAGCACGGAACCATTCTGCTGTTGCACGCCACCGGCTACAGCGCGCTGAGTTATCGGCCGCTGCTGGACCGCCTGGCGGCCGCCGGCTACGAGGTCTACGCCCTCGACTTTATGGGTCACGGGGCTTCCACCTGGACGCGCGACTTTGCAGACTGGAATTATTTTCGCGACAACGCGCTGGCCCTGCTCGATCGCCTGCAACTGTCGGAACTATTCCTGATCGGCCATTCCCTGGGCGGCGCCAGCGCCCTTCTGACCGCTGCGGCCGACGCGGGAACGCGCATTCGCCGTCTGGTTCTATACGATCCGACCGTCTTTACGCCGCTGTTCGCCTGGCTGTTGCCATATTTGCCGCATCCCCTTGCGAAACGGGCCGAGGCCCGGCGAGCCGTATTCAGCAGCCGGAAGGTCGTGGAACGCAGCTATCGGCTTTCGCCGGCCTTTCGCAACTGGGCGCCCGAATCCTTCGAAGGCTATTTAAACTCCGCCTTGCGCGAACGTCCGGACGGGCAGTACGAGCTCTCCTTGCCGCCCGAAATTGAGGCGCAGGCTTTTCGCGCCTTTCACCGCGGTCAGTGGCGGGACTTCAAGCGCGTCCGAGTTCCGACGCTCGTGCTGCAGGCCGACCCGCCCGGCGTCTGTCCCGACCGCGCACGGCGGCGACTTGTTCGGAACCATCCGCAGTCGGAAGGCCGCCGCCTGCCGGGCGCATCGCACCTGTTCCCGTTTGAAGATCCCGAGCGCACCGCCGCCGAGACCCTGCGCTTTCTTTCGCACGAGCCCGACGCCTGAGGCGCAACCAAGACCATGTTCTTTTATCTTTCCAAAATCCTGGCCGGCCTCCTGTTTCCGTATCCGCTCTTTCTGTTGCTGTGCATAGTCGCCGCATTCCGACTGCGCCGCGGCTGGTTTCGGCGCGTTTTCGTTCTTGCATTGATCGCCGTCACGCTGAGTTCGACTAACAAGGTCGCCGGCTGGCTGATCCAGCCGCTGGAAGACGCATATCCGCATCGCACTGTCGCCGAAGCGCCCGCCGCCGATGCGATTGTCGTCCTGGGCGGCATGATCGATCCGCTCACCGGATACGCGGACGAACCGGAATTTCTGAGCAGCGTGGATCGCATTCTGATCGGCGAAAGCGCGCTCCGCGCCGGCCGCGCGCCCGTACTGCTCATCTCCGGCGGCTCCGGGCTCATGCTGCAACGCGGCGAAAAAGAAGGGACGCTTTTGCGACGCTGGCTTCTTGCACGCGGTTGGCCGGCGGAGAAAATTCTCGCGGAATCCGCGTCGCGCAATACCGCCGAAAATGCGATTGAAACCGCGAAACTCGCGCGTGCGCGCAACTGGCGGCGGGTAATCCTTGTCACCAGCGCCTTTCATATGCCGCGAGCCGCCGCCTGCTTTCGCAAGGTCGGCGTGGACTTCTATGCTCTGCCGATCGACTATTATCGTTCGCGCATACCGCCGGGACCGGAGGGTTGGTCGCCCGCGCCCTCAGCGCTGGTGATGAGCACGGTCGCGTTGAAAGAATACATCGGACTCGCCGCCTACTGGCTGGCGAACTATATCTAGCCGGGTTCTTTTGTGAACCGCTCAATGCGCCGCAGGAGCGCGCTGGCGAACGTAGAACGATTCGGGATGGATCAATTCGCAGGCTGTCGCGCGCCGCGATTCGCATCCGACCAATTGCGCGGCTGCATCCATACGCACTCGGCCTGGGCCAGCAAACGCGCGCCTTCATAAAGCGCCGTGCCGGCTTCAATAATGGGCGCTTTTCGCCTTTGAATCCAGCCCATGACCACAAGTTCCGGGCTGCTGACACGATTGGAAAACACCGTCGCACGCATTCTGGCAAGGACCGTCGGGGTTTTGCGATCGCCGCTGGCAAACAGATACGCAAAATACCCGGGACAGTCGAGAGCCGACCACACGATTGGCAGAGGTATCACGCCCTGTGCACTGGCAAAGGCGGCGTCTAATTTCCATGCCGCGGCGACCGTCGCATCCGTCTCGCTGAATGGCGCGGCGAAGATTCGCAGTCCGTCGCCGGCTTTACGATTGGGTCCGCATACAAAACAATCCGGAAAAAGATGCTCATCCGCGCTCAAATACCGGGCTGCGGCGCGCTCGGCCTGATCATAAGCGGCGACCGCCGGCGGCGCCGCAAACTCGCCCGCAGCCGGCCGCCCCCCGGCGAATAAAACCGCACCGTCGGCGCTCTTCAATTCCGAACCCGAGTCCGTCGCCGCGAGCATTGCGGGCGCGCCAATTGGCGCGGGCTGGCTGTATTTCGCATCGAAGGCAAAGGGCCCCCGGAGCGCGCCGGAGTCGGCGTACGCGGAAACGTGCATGGCATAGCGATGCGCGCACAGACCGCAGACATATCCGCCGTTGCCGCTTTGGGGCGGGCCGCAGTGTTGCGCTGAGAGTTCGATTAACATGCCGAGGTCCTGACGCGGCAAAGTCCGCAGCCCGGGCTCAGCGCTTCCGCGCATGGCGCGTAAGAAATACATCCAGGCGCGCCTCGTAGTCCGCAGGATTTACGTTCCACACGCGCGCATGCGCCCCTTTTTCGGAAATCCATAGTTCTTTGGGGCCGGCGTAAAGCTCATAGAGCGCCGGCGAGTGGCTGTAGGGAATTAACTGATCTTCCTTGCTGTGAATGAAAAATACCGGCGGTCCCGCCAGTCCGCCAATGCGTTTCGCCGCGCCCTCGTCTTCCGAAAAATCTCCGCGCCATGCGAGCAGGTGCGCGAGAAACAGTCGATACGGTCCCGGAAATAAGGCCGGCGCCGCCGAGGTTTCCAACACAAAACGTTCGGTGCTGAACATGGGATTTTCCGCCACCACCGCGCGCAGATCCGGCATTTCCGGCAGGGCGATTAAAAGCGAATTTGCGCCAACCGAAGTGCCCATAAAAACCAGGCCTTCGTAGCCGGCGGCGCGCAGGCCGGCGTGCACGTTCAGTACGCTGCGACTTTCGCGCGCGCCAAAACTCAGACCGGCGTTTTGGGCGCACGCTGACCGCCCGTGGCAAACCAGATCGGGCATGTAAAAATCCACGCCACGGCTCAGGTAGTAGCGCGCATAACGATACGCTTCGCGCCGATCCGCGCCGCCGCCGTGAAAAAAAACCGCGGCCCACTTCCCGCCGGGACGAAAGGCGCCGGCGGTCGGCTCCTCAACCCGGTCGCGATTCTCCGCTGCGAGCAGACGCCAGGCCAGCGTGGGAACCCCGTTTGCATCCACGGCGGGAAACTCAATCTGACTGACGACGAACTCGCCGTTCGTTTCCGCATTACCGCAGCCTTTGCCCCAGTCCTGGCGTTTTTCCGGACAATCTTCGAGGGTAAGCCGCCAGGCCGGATGCAGCGCCAGCGACGTGAAGTAGTACCCGACGCCGACGCCGGCCAACAGGATAAGCAGAACAATCGCACCCAGAATCTTCAGCAAGCGACGCATAGCCCTGTCTTGCATGTTGCGCGGCGTATGACAAGCCGAGACTGTGCGAAAGTCCGCCGAAATGCGCAAAAAAAACAAAGGCCGCGCACTTGCGCGGCCCGGGATATGGAGACGGCGGAAGTCGAACCCGCGTCCTACGGTGTGAACCAAAGACCTCTACATGCTTAGTCGGCTGTAAATAACCGCGTCCTTACCCGCCGACCGGAGAGACGCGGTTTTGCGGACCTGTGTCTTAGTCGAATTGCAGCCCGCGACAATTCAACGCATCCCCGTTAGTTGACGCTCCTGAAAAGTCCCGGGACCTTACTTATCGGAGCGCTGATTGCTATGATTAAGCAGCCAGAGCCAGTTCGTTGTTGGCAGTTGTTGTTTGAGGTTTTGGAGAGTTCCTCAACTCCGCATGCAATCTCAGATTCAAAATCACAGCAGTCGAAACCAGTTCGTCCCCGTTACTCTCGAATCGTAGTTGTAATTTAGACGCAGATTGGCGTGAAAATCAATCTTTTTTTCCTCGCAACCACGCTCGCGACGCGCAGACTCGTCTGGCAGGCTGCGTCCATCCGAGCCTGCGGCCTGCATGGACGCAGGCCCGTTCGCGACAGCGATTGCGAGGAAGCGCAGCTTTGCTGCGATTCCGACGGCTGAAACAGTCGCTGGACCGACTTTTCAGCAACCTGATAGGAACGTTCCATGACCGACGCCCCCCGATCCGCACGGCCGTTTATTTATGCGGTCGCAGCCTTCGCCGTTTACGCCCTCGTCAGTCGCGCCTGGGTGACCGAAGACGCCTACATTACCTTCCGTGCTGTAGAAAACCTGTTCGCCGGTCAGGGTCTCGTCTATAACCCGGGCGAGCGCACGGAAGTATTCACCCATCCGTTGTGGATGTTGTGCCTGGTGCTGCTCAAGTCCTTCGGCCTGCCCCTGCACTCCGGCGCCATCCTGCTGGGGCTCGTTTTCAGCGGCGCAGCGCTCGCAATCCTCGGGGCCCGCTCATTTTCCGCGCGCGGCGTCGCCTTTCCCTTCGCAATCGTCGCCCTGGTTTCGATCAGCGGCTTTCGCGATTTTGCCACGGCCGGCATGGAGTACTCGCTCCTGTACCTTCTACTCGTTGTTCTCTTCGGCCTCCTGGAAAAAGGCCCCATTCTTGAACGGCCCTTCGCCGTCGGCGGCCTGCTGGCCCTGCTGTATCTCGCGCGCCCGGAAATGGGACTGGTGCTTGCGTATTACTCCGTCTTTGCTGCGATCGAAGGCGTGGCTGTTAAAGACGGCCGGTTGCGACTCCAGTTCCGCGCAATGGCCGCCTTTGGCGCTGCGATTCTCCTGATCGCCGGCGGCTATCATCTCTTTCGCGCCGCCTACTTTCACGATATTTTTCCGAACACATACTATGCAAAAGCCGGACTCGCGGCGTATTACAAGCAAGGGCTTTTGTATCTGGCCCACACGCTGAGCTACGGACCGGCGATACTGGTCGCTCTCGCCGTGCTTGCCGGCGCGTTTTTATTCCACCGCGCACGCGCCCTGTTTCCGCCGCGACTCCAGGCGGCCAATTTGCGCGAGCTCGGCGCAACGCTGCTGGCGGGTTTTTACATTGTGCGCGTCGGCGGCGACTTTATGGCATTCCGGTTTTTTCTTCCGGAGATCGTGATGCTTGCGCTGATCGCGGACCGACTCTTTCGCGCACGGCCCGATGCGCTCGCTACGCTCGCGCGCGGCCTGGCCAACCGCTTCGCGCCCGCGCGCCTCTACGCGCGCCTGCACGCGCGCAATCCACTCGCGCCGGCGTGGCTGGGTCTGGCGTGTTTTGTACTGCTCTCGCTTCTGCCCACGCCGCGCACGGCCGGCGCCATTGCCGACGAGCGTCGGTATTTTTTTGAAGAATCCGGCGCCACGCCGATCAGTTTGTTTTTTGGCCAACAACATCGCTGGGGCGAGGCCGGCGCCGACTACAAGCGACTGGCTGCGTGTCTTGAAGTCGACGAACTCTGGATCACCAACAGTCAGGCCCAGGCGCGTTGTCTGCGCGGCGCCGGCCTGGGTTTTTTTGGCGTCGCCTCGCGGCCGGACATCCGCATCCTGGATGAACAGGCCTTGCCCAATCGCGATGTGGCGTTGATGCCGGTGCTGGTGCGCTGGCGTCCGGGGCATGAGCACTACGTCGATTTGAGCAAAGTCATCGAGCGCGGGGCCGCTTTTTGCGCAAGCGGAGAGCCGGCTTATGATCGCGTCATGGCCACGCCCTACGGCGTCGTCCTGCGCCTGGACCCGGCCCTGCTTGCGACCCTGCCCGATCTGGAACGCCGCATGGCGGAACTGGTGCGCCTGAAGGCGGCCGGCAGCCGGATCGTACCGCGCCTTGAAGAACGCTATGGCGTGCGCGTCGAAGACCTGGCCCGGACTGCGTCGCGCTTTGCAAACGATCCGCTCTTGCGGCAAAAGACCGAGTGCTGGCGCAGCAGTCGGACGCCGGGCGAACTCTATTTTTACTGACCGCGGCCTTGCCCGGACGCGGGCCGGAACCGGCTCGCCCGAATCGATCGGTAAAATGCCCAAAGGCGCTTGACCGGTCGCCGTCGGAAAAATTAGTGGTAGGACTCTCGCCGGACCGCGTCTGCGAACTGGCGAGTCAGCGTCGCGCCTGTAGCTCAGCTGGATAGAGTACTTGGCTACGAA
>JAVHPJ010000101.1:0-48092 GCA_036170535.1 Leptospirales bacterium
GTCTACAACTTCGACTTTCTGGGCAAACAGGTGTCGCTGCATATGTCCGCCGCGCTGGGCATCGAGCTTTCGATTCTTTCCAATTACGTTCTGAACAACTGGATAACGTTTTCAGATCAGCGCCACCGGGGCCGCCAGGCCCTGCGCGGTCTGGCCGTATTCCAGCTGATCAGCATGATCGGCCTGATTGTGCAACTATCCGTATTCGAATTTCTCTACAACAGCGCGCCCCTGCCCGACTTTGTTGCGCCGAATATCGGCAAATATGTCTACTACGGCGCGGCGATTTTGATCGCAATGATTACGAATTACTCGCTTAACCTGAACTTCACCTGGCCCAAGAAGACTTGATCGCAGCGTAGCGCGGGCGCGGAGCTCGGCGGGAACTCAGAGCTCGTATTCGTCGAGTTCGATAGCGAGTCGCAAATCCAGTTGCGATGCGGGCTGCTTTTCCGCCAGACGCGCTTGAGCCTGGGAAAAAAGCGAACGCACCTTGTCGTCCAGGTGCGCCGGTTCATGATGCGTCAAAGTGAGTCGCCTGGCGTTCCACTCAACGGCGCAATCGACGCAGATCATCATGGCGGTGTGTCCCCAGCCGATCTTTTGTTGCGCCTCTTCCAACGAATACTGGGCGTCCATAACCAGCAGGTCCGCGCCTGCGAAGAAGGGTTTGCGTTGCTCGATTTGTTCGGCCAGGTCGCCGCCGAAAAACTCCGTGTCCGTAGCGAAGACAAATACCGCGCCGCCGGCCTCAATGCGGTAGGCCGTAGAACCGCCCGGATGCATCAAGGCTTCCGTCCGAATGGTGAAGGGCCCGATTTGAAAACTCGCGCCATGCGGATGCGTCACGAAAATCTTTTCTGATGCGGTCGCGTCGAACTCGACCGGAAAATGATCGAAATGTTGCTGGCGTTGAAAGCGCTCGCGGCAGTTATCGAGGGAGCTGTAAAAATGTATGCGATTCCCGGGGACATAGCCGGGCCCAAAAAACGGCCAACCCTGGATGTGATCCCAGTGCGTGTGCGTCATCAGCACGTGCACGTCGCCCTTGATGCCGCGGCGAAACATGTCGTAGCCCAGCCGGCGCGCGCCGGTGCCCATATCGATAATGAGCTGAGCGCCGTCGTGCAGGACTTCGATGCAGGTGGTTTCGCCGCCGACCAGATCGCCGATTTCCGCCGGCAGGCGCGCAAGGACGGCGTCTGCGCTGAGGTCGGGGTCGCGCGTCCAGGCGGCGCGCGCGTAGGCCAGCGCGCCTTTGAGGCGATCGCGATACTCGGCCGAATTCAGCGGAGTGGGTATGGAGCCCCGTACCCCCCAGAGCTTAACGCGCATTGACGTCCGCCCGATCCTTCTTTATACCCTTATGCAACAATCGACTCGCTGATTTTCAGTAGAATGATAAGGAATCACCGGAAGCATGGCGACTCAACGGCCCCGCCCACTGTGAAAAACGTAATTTTTAATGGATACGTAGATCCAGCCGCAATGTCAAGACGAACCCGACCGGATCTGGACGACAAGTTATTTCGGATAGCGAGCGCGCCGCGCGCGGTGCATCGCCTGCCCGGGGTATTGCATGTGCAAAACCTGGCGGAAATTCCTGGCGCGGAGCTGTTCCGACCGGAATCGGAGCGCTTTCGAGCGCTGGAATTGGGTTCTGGCTGGGGAGAGTTTTTATGCCAGTGGCTGGAACGCTTCCCCGAACACGATTATGTGGCGTTCGAGATCAAAGCCGATCGTATCCGCAAGACCCTTAAACGCATTCAGCAGCTGCCACGCCCCGCGCACCTGCGCATTGTGCCGATCAACTTCGCCTGGTTTCTGGAGGAGTTGCTCCCGCCGCAAAGCTTCGACTGGATCGTGATTAACTTCCCGGACCCCTGGCCCAAACGCCGCCACTGGAAACATCGCCTGGTGCAGCCCGGCTTCCCGGCGCGCATCGCAAAGCTGCTACGACCGGGCGGAA
This sequence comes from Leptospirales bacterium, assembly GCA_036170535.1. GTDB lineage: Bacteria > Spirochaetota > Leptospiria > Leptospirales > Leptonemataceae > SSF53. Next base: position 1,970 of record JAVHPJ010000101.1, read on the forward strand.
CCCTGCATCTTGCGACGGATTACGGCCCCTATGCGCGCCGGATGCTCGGATTGTTCCGGCGTGCGCCGGAATTTGCGCCGCTCTTCGCCTGGCCCAACTATGTGCGCGTCCGACCGGACGGACTGCCGGCGACCCGCTTTGAAGAACTGACCGGCGCGCTCGGACGCCGGCCCTACTTTCAGCAATGGCGCCTCCGCGAGTCGGGGGTTGCGTCGATTTCCAGTGGACAGGCCCCGGGAAACGAAGCGGAATGACTCGATGCAGGCGGATCGCAAAATCAAGCGCGAAGTCATACTCGAACTGCTGCGCCAGAACGCGGCGATGCGCAAACTCATTGAAGACTGGCCGCCGCGCGAGATCATGATGGACTACGAAAAGGAATGGAACGAACAACGCCTCGAATTCTTGCGCGTGTCTCCGCCCATCGACTTTAAACTGCCGGGCGATTGATTCGCATGACCTGGTCGAAAGCCCGCGCCGCCGCAGGCGCAAGCGCCGCGCTGCTGTTCGTTGGTCTGGGCGCGGCCGCCAGCCGCTCATCGCCTGACGACCTTTGGTCGCTCTATTACCCCGCGCACTCCGCTGCGGCGGCCGCCGCAGCAGCGCTCTGTCTTTTGCTGACGCTCAGCTTCGCCGCCGGCCCGTCCGCCGCGTTGCGCTTGCGCGCGTGGCTTGCCGCGCCGGCCTTCGCGACCGGCCTGGCGCGCACGGTGTTTTTCTGGTCGGGCCTCGCGACGTTCCTCGCGCTTTTCGGCCTGCTGCGCGTACAATTGTTTCTGCCGCCGCCGGAGGGGTTGGGCGACAGCCGCCTGATACTCGAGCATGCGCCGGTCTACTCGCACTTGCTGGGCTACGTTTCCAGCTTTGACGAGCTGCTCGACTATTACTTTCGCTCGCGCTTTTATCTGTGGTCGCAGGCGCGCCTGGGCCTGAGCGTGGAAGACGGCTACGCGCTCGTCAGCTGGCTCTTTTTTATTCCGTACTGGATCGCCCTGTTTGACTTTGTTCGCGATCGCACGCGCGGCGGCGCCGCGCTGGCCCTCGGCCTGTTTCTGTCGACGCCGGCGCTGGCCCTCTTCGCCGGCTACGTGGAAAGTTACACGATGGTCGCCGTCTACATGACGCTGGCGCTTTTGCCGATCGCCAAACGACTTGAGTCGCCGGAACGCGCGCGACAAAACGCGCTGCCGCTGGCGCTGTGGGCCGCGCTATGGGCCGCCTGGGGCGTGTTACACCACCTCTATGCGACCACGACGATTCTGGCCCTGGTTTATCTGACATTCGCACTTGCGCGCAGTCCGCGCGCCTGGCTGCCACTGGCGGCGAGCGCCGGCGGCGCGGCGCTGGCTTTGCTGGCCAGCGTCTGGCTGTTGTTTCTCTTCGTAGTCGAGCCGCCGCTCAGCGTGGGCGAATCGCACGCCGCCAATCCGCCGATCGAATCGCCGCTTTATTTCTTCAGCGCCGCCAATGCGCTCGATACTCTGAATGTGCTGCTGTACGCGGCGCCCGTCGTCCTGCCGCTATTGCCGCTGCTGAGCGCCGCGGCCTGGCGGTCGCGCGCGCGCTGGCTCGCGCCCCCGAACGCGGCGGGCGTCCGCGCCGCCTGGAACTGGCTCGCGCAAACCCCGGCGGAGAAATTCGCCCTGCTGGCGCTGGCGCCCGCGCTCGGCCTGTCGCTGGCGCACTCGGCCTACATTGGCTATCCGGCCGACGCCGATCTGCAATCGCTCTATTTTGCGGCTATGCTCCTGTGGCTCTTTTATGCGCTGCAGCGCGCACTTAATTCGTCGCGCGCCTGGCTTGCCGAGGGAACCCGCTTGATTCTTCCGGCAGCGATTGTATTCAGCAGCGGGCTCATGCTCGGCTGGCTCTGGCGCAACCATCAGCTCACTCCGGAAAGCGCGGCGAATGTGGCGGCGGCGCGGCGCAACGTGACGTCGTTTCTGGCCGCAACGAACAACGATCCAATTTTCGCCGCTTTACACGAGACGAACCGCCGACGCACTTATATCCAGGTGAAATTGTTTTTTGTGCGTTCGCGCGAACAACTGACGCGCCCGGGAGCCGCCGCATTTTCCGCAGAGGAACGGGCCAGTCTGCACGCCGCTCTCGCCGACGGCGAAGCGCGCTTTAATCGCTGGATCCTGCTCGCCGAACCGGAGCATTCCGCCGAACGCGCTGCATTGTGGGCGGAACTGACGGAATTAAACATCCGCATTAACGGCGGACGCTGAAGTCAGTCCTCGTTATTCAGATAGTAGAAAAGAAACGCGAGACTGCATTTGCTCTGGCAGGTTTGCGAGCAAATATTGAAGTTAAAGGTTTCCGAACCCTCGATGGTGCCGCTGCCGTTGGCGTCGTTCTGCGTGAGACAATTCTCGTAACACACAAAGGGACCTTCCGGACAGGCCGCCAGAAAGGTGTACAGCTCAATCTGAGCGTTGTTCGGATTATCCTGCTTGCAGGCTGCCGTCAAAAGACTCAGGCTTGCGAGGAGCGCGACGAGCAACGCTCGCGCGATGAAATTTCTGGAACGTAGTATGGCGCGCATATTCAGTCCTCTGGGCGTCGGGCTGCGGCGCCCGCAGGGCGGTCGACCGTCGCAGGGGCCAGTCCAGCGAAGGCCGCTGGCCGGGCAAGGGCCTTTTTCCAACGGGCGGCGCCGGACCCTGGTCGCGATAGCGTCGCGTCTGCTCGGCTCCTGGCCGACGCCGCAGACGCGCGCGGCGGCCGCTACCGTTCGCCTCAGGGAAACCCTGAGGCGCGCGCCGCTCGGGAACGGAACGCGCATTGCGGCCATTGCCGTCATGGCGACGCTCGCCCTGTTGACCCCTGGCTGCCAGCGCGGCGCCGAGCCCGGCGCGCTCGACTACATCCTGGCGCCGTGGCTCATTGAAGGCTTGGGCCGTCCGTTCGCGCCGACCGAGTTAAACGCGCGCTACGACCTGGCGCAACAGACGATCGTGCTGGAATGGCGTCCGGCGCGCGAACCGATCAGCGGCGCGCCAACCGCGCGCCACCGCGTATACCTTTATCGCGACGGACCGCCGCGCGAGTACTATCGTCCCGGCGATCAACTGGCGGAGGTATCGGCTTTCGCTTATGCAACGGATGCGGCGCCGTTTTCCGGCGCGCTCTACTTTGTAGTCACCGGCCTGCAATTAAACACGGAGTCCGCGCCGAGCAACACAAGCGCGCTGACGCTGCCATGAAATCCGCAGCGCCTTTCATCCGCCTGGGCGGCGTCGCACTCGGCGTCTTAGCTGCATCGCTGCTGCCGCCAAACGCGCTGCGCGCTGAGCCCGCGCGCTCTTCGGCGCCAGTCGCAGCGGCGCCCGCAGTGGCGGGTCCAGGGACGCCGCCGCCGCTGCCCGTCTTTCTCGCGCTGGACTTCGCCCTGCCCGGCTACGGCGCCTTCTACGAAGACGCCTACCTGGCGGGATTCAGCCTTGCGCTTTTACGACTGGGAACGGCCGCGCTGGCGCTGGAGTTTCAACGCCAGAGATCCGTGTATGAGTCCGCCGAACGCGCCGCGCGGTTCGCCGACCTGTACTACGGCGGCCCCTTGCGCTACCGCGATCCGTACGGAGACGGCTACCACAGCGCCGAGGAATTTGCGCGCCTCGCCGATCGGCGCACGGCCTACGCGCGACTGGGCGTAAGCGCGCATCTGCTTACGACCGTGATCAGTCTCGCGCGCACGTATTTTTTGCACGAAAAATTGCGCGCAGTCGGCGCGCCTGCGCTGGATTTGAGCGTGGACGCCGACGGGGCGAGCGGCGATCTGCGCTTTGACGCTCAGTTGCGGTTTTCGGCCGAAGCGTTCTGACCGGCGCGCTACTCGCCAGGGCTCTTGATCATCGCGGGCGCAGTTTTGAGTATGATCAGTATATCCAGCCAGAAGGACCAGTTTTCGATGTAGTAGATGTCCGCCTCGGCGCGCTTCTGTATGGAGGTGTCGCCGCGCAGGCCCTGGATCTGCGCCCAGCCGGTAATGCCGCTTTTCGCGGCGTGCCGGCGCATGTAGTGGTGATACTTGCTCTTAAACTGTTCCACAAAGTACGGCCGCTCCGGTCGCGGGCCCACGACCGACATGTCGCCACGCAGCACGTTCCAGAATTGGGGCAGCTCGTCGATCGAGGTCTTCCGCAAAAACGCGCCGAGCCGCGTTACGCGCGCATCGCTTTTTCCGCCCCAGGTGCTGTCGGAAGACGTTTTCTCCTGAACGACCATCGTGCGAAACTTGAGCACGCGAAAAATCCGACGATCAAGACCGACGCGTTCCTGGGCGAAAAAAATCGGCCCGGGCATGGTGACTTTGATCAGTAGTGCAATCAGCAAAAAAAATGGCGCCAGAAATAAAAGCACAACCGACGAAAAGGCGATATCAAAGACGCGTTTTACAAATCGATTGTAGCCGTTTTTTAGAGGAATGTCGCGGATCGTCAACAGCGGCACGCCGTCCATATCTTCGATGCGCGCGCGGGCCGTAATGAGTTCCACCAGATCCGGCACAATGCGACAGTCGCGCCCCTCTTGATCGCAAAACTCAACCACATCGCGCAGCGTCTCCAGATCGTGGGGCTGGGCGTAAACGATCAAATCCGGATCCAGCGCGCGCGCTACGCGCGGCAGATCCTTGAGCGCGCCTTTGATCAGCGGCTGCAAATGACGCTCGGCGCCTTTTTTTGCGGCAAGCAATCCGACCACGCGATAGCCGTAGAGCGGATGACGATTCAACACCTCGATAAACCGCGCCGCCGCCGGGCCGGCCCCAATGATCAGCACGTTGCGCAAGTTGTAACCGCGCGCGCGCAGCCGGCCCAGAATCGCGCGGAAGATGTAGTGGCCGCCGGAAAAAACCAGGATCGAAAGCCCGACGTCGTAAAGTATTACTGCGCGTGAAAAACTCGTGCCGCGATAAAAGAAGAGCAGCGCCACGACGATTAAGAGATTGAGCCCCACGCCGCGCACAATGGCGACAAACTCGCGCAGACGATTCTGACCGCGCCGCGGGTGATACAGGTCCGTCGCGATAAACACCACGACCTGGCTGATTGCAATAAACGCGCCCAGATACAGATAGGTGATTACAAACGAGAGTTCCTGACCAAAGTGCTTGCCCGGGGCGAAGAGCCCGTCCGTATCCGGGACGAACAAATCGCGTTTGTCCGGCGCGAACAAATAGAAATGCAGTGCAAAGGCGAATGTAAACGACAACAAGCCCAGCGCCAGATCCAGGCCGATAAACATCAATTTAAAAGACTGATTCCGTTCGCGTAACATTACAAGCCGCTTCCAATCGGCTGGCGCCCGATATCGCCCGGCTGCACGCGCTGCCGGTTCAAGAGGAACCGGCTCGGCTGACCGCCCGACGCGCCCAGATCGTAACGCAAGAGCGTCAGACTGAAGAACACCCGGTTGTCGTAAAAATTAGCGACTTCCACGCTGGTTTGCCCGCCAAAGATCGTGCGTTGTTCCAGTTCGTAGCCCAGGCGGTACTCCCAGTCATCCAGATCCAGAATCAGCGCCGAACGAAAAAAGGACGTATTAAAGACCGCCTGCTGCCGACGTTCCGCGCCCGCCAGCCCCGAGGATTCCAGGACGTCGCTGCTGAAATCGACCGCGTTGGAGGTTCCCGCACGGTTGCGCGAATCGTTGTCGTAACGGCCCGCGTCGACGGCGCGCGACTCCAGCTCCAGTTCGAGATAACCCCAGCTCCACAGCTGCAGGTCGGTTTTGAGGCCAAAGCGCATATGATCGAGCGCCGGATCGTAATAGACGTGATACCAGTAGTAGCTCATCTCAAAATAACGCAGGCGTTCGAGCAGCCATAGATCAAAGCCGCCCATCTCGAGCGTAGCGCCAAAGACGTTGGAATGATCGCGACGCAATTGCGGATCATACACGTAGTCGTTAATCAGGCGCAGGCCCAGAAAGTGCACCCGATTGCGACTCAGGAGATTTTCGCGGTCCTCGCGAAACCAGTTGATAAAATCCAGATACAGATCCGCGCGCAGGACCGGATAACTCCAGCGTTCGCCGGCGCTGATATCGTAGGGCAAACGCCGATGATCGTACACGGAACTCGCGCTGACCGTAAAATTGGTGAACGGATTAAACTCAAGCCGCGCCTCGGTTTCGTGCACCTTCTGGCGGCCGGTGAACCCGGTCAGATTGACCGTGGGCGCGTCGAGGGCGTCTTCTTTAAACGAACGTTTGTAGCGATACGTCGCGCTGAAAAACAATAGATCCGGACCGATCGTCAGGCGATCTTCCGTGTACCAGAACTGATAACTGTTGCGCGCCGCCTCCTGCTCCAGACTCTGCTCGTCGGCGGCGGTGGTGTTTTTCGCCTCGGTGACGGTCTTCTGAATCCCGTAGCCGACGCCGGGTTGAATCGTGATCCAGGGAAAAAACGACGCAAAGGTGCGAAAGCCCGTGCGATAACTGTTATTGTTTAAGTTTTTAAACTCAAGCGACTTAAAACTTCCGTCGGCGCGGGTCGTGGTCGTATATTGTTTGGTCAGATCCGTATGCAGCGCGTGGTCCCAATAAACCGCCGATTCCAGCAGCGGCAGCTCGCCCAGGTGGATGCGTTTACTGATGTCGATCGTCGGCGCCACGTCGGTGACAGGCAGATACTGCCCCTCGATGGGGTCCGTAGTCGAGCGCCAGATATTGTTGCGCGTGGCTGCGACGCGAATATTCAGATCGTTGCGCTGTTCGCTGTAGACAATGTTCCAGTTCGTGCTCGCACGGATCAAGCCGCGCGCGCTTTCACCGTTTTCGTACAGCGCGGGTATGGTGCTGGTCGGCTGAAAGCGGCCGCCAAATTCGTATTCGTAGAGCTGGTTGTTATAGTCTTCGTAGCGCAGAAACAAATTACGCACAACGTTGTCCTGAAAGGACTGATTGCGATAGCTCAACAGGGTGAAGATCTTATACCAGCGTTCGTTCACCTCGCCGGTCGTGCAGTAGTAGCCCGCCTGGCCGGGCGTCCCCACGCAACGTTGCACCTGATTGGTGATGCGCACCTGATCGCTGTCACGCACATCGCCGGCGATACCGTAACGCCGATAGTCGGCTGCGCCCACATCGATGATGTAACTTAAACTCGGCGAAAACTTGTACAATTCCACGCCGCCAGCGGAACCAGTGTTCTGATAATAGTCGTATTTAAAGCGGTAGGCCTGAGGCTGCCAGGCGCTGTAGACCGCGTCCGGCACGCCGAATTGATACGTGTTTTGCAGATACCAGCCCTGCACCTGACTGTAGCCGGCCTGGGCGATAATGCCCGTGCCCCAGTCGGACGCGAACAAAAAGGGCAAGGGCAAAAGCGGCACGCCGCCCACATAATAGAGCGCGCCAACGGCGAAGATCTTGTTGTTATCGTAGATCCAGAGCCGGTGCGCAGTGAAGTTGTAGTGCGGTTTTTCCGCGGCGCAAGTGGTAAAAAACGCGTGCGATAGCGCATACCGATTTTCGCCGATCTGCTGGAGGTTGCGCCCCACAAAATAGAGCGGCTCGCGATAGCCCGCAGCGTTATAGACGATGCCGTTTTGCAGCTCGAGGTTGTAGAGGATGCGTTCCGCGCGAATCTCCGTTCCCGGCTCCGTGTAGACGACGTCGCCTTCGCCGTAAATCTCCTGGCGCTGCGTGTCGACGATGACCCGATCGGCGGTGAAGACTCCGTTCGGCAGGCGCACGCGAATGCGGCCGTAGAGCTTGAGCACGCCGCGCTGGTCGTCTTCGCCGCTGAGAAACTCGCCTTCGCTGGCGTTTTCAATCGCAATGCGCGCGCGTTCGGCGCGCTGGGGCAGTTCCGGCGCGGCCGTCACCGCGAGCGCGACTTTTAAGCGATCGCGCCGCGCCGGGTCCGAACCGTCCGTGCTCAGGCCCAGCTCGGTCAGGGCCGCGCTGAGTTCGGCGTCGGACATTTCGTCGATCGACTTTTCAAGAAGGCGCTTCTGTTGCGGCGTCAGATAGTCGCGGCGCTGGCGCAGGAGTTCGCGAATCAGGGGATTGCGTTCAATCTGTTCGAGGCGCCGCTGCAGCACCTCGTCGTCGACGGACTGGGCGAAAAGCAGGGATGGGGCAAGCCAGAGCGCGGCCAGCAAGACCAGGAGCGGGCGAGAACGCCGGGGGCGAAGCAGCTTTTGCATCATGGACAAGGCGCTGGTATTCCCTTCAATAGTAGGCGCGCTCGGTTCCAAAGCGTCGGAGCAGTTTTCCCGCCCGGCCTGGAGCGTAAAGCGAAGTTCCGGGAGGCTTCGGCGGGGCCGGAGCGGACGCGGGCGAACCACCGACGCAGGATTGAGCGGCGGCGAGGGCGGGCGGACGCCATCAGCGCGGCTTTCGCCGGACGGATTCTGACCGGACGCGCGCTGGGCGGCCAGAACCTGTGCAGACGCGAGGCCGCCCTGGAAGTTCTTGCCCGGTTAGATGCGCGCTGAGGCGGGTTGCGCGGGATCGAATCCGCCGGCGCCTTTTACATCCAGGTCGAACTCTTAACGTCAACCCCGCGCACCAGTTCGCGACTTCGCTGCTTCGCCCAGACTCATCCGCGCCAGTAAATTCGCCCTGGTCCTCACTGTGGTGGAGAATAGCGACCACTTCAATCTAATCGGAGTTAACGCTGACCTACCCTTTCGCTCAACTCCGCCTTGAGACTGGCCCACGCGGTGCCGCTCTCCGGGTGCTCAGCGCTATACTCCAGAGAATAGTCGAGAATTCGTTTTTCAGTCTCGGATATCGGCTGATTTTTTTCTTCGTCGGACAGGCTCTCCCAGAGTATCGTCAGCGCTTCAAGTCTTTCCCCCAGACTCGCGGCTTGAATCTCAGCCAGCATTTTCCGACGTAAATGCGACATACAATTTTATGCACCGGCCCGCAGTGACCGTCAATTCCTTCTGTACCCCCCGCCGATATGACTTGCCTCCCCGCCCCGCGCCCGCTTTCCTGAATCCAGTCATGCTGATTCTCGATTTTTACGTGGACGAGCCGGCCTGTTTTGGCGTGCCCCCGTACCTGTCGCCCTACTGCCGCTACACGGCCGGCGCGCTGGTCGACGGCGGCGTCGCCCAGGAAGAGATCGCCTATCTCACCGTGGATCAGTGGCGCGCGGCGGGCAAGACGCTCAGCGGCGATCCGGAGCTGGTCGTGGTGGTTGCGGGCACAACGGTGCCGGGCAAGTACCTCGGCGGCAAAATCGGCACGGTGACGGAACTGCTCGAGTTTCTTGAATACCGCAAACGGCATCAGCGCGGCGCGATTACGCTCATCGGCGGACCCATTCGCTACGCAAGCCCGGAAATCCGCGCGCAGATCCAGGAACTGGGCGGCACGCTCGTGCGCGGCGATATTGAACTCTACGCCTACGAACTTGCGCGCGCCAGCGGTCGCCGCGAAAAACTCGACGCGCTGCTTGCGACGCATGGCCCGGCCCTGGGCGCGCGGCGCAACTACGAGCAGGTCGATCGCTGGGCGGAGCGCGGCGCCTTTCTCGCCAACCTGCATCCCAACTTTCCCAACGTCATACTCGAACTGGAAACCTATCGCGGCTGTACGCGCGACGTCTTCTGTTCCTTCTGCACGGAAGCTTTTTATGGCCGGCCGGAGTTTCGCCCGCTCGCCGGCATCCTCGCGGAGACGGCGGAACTCTATCGCATGGGCAATCGCTTCTTCCGGCTGGGTCGGCAGGCCGATCTCATGACCTATCTGCCGGACATGAACGACTTCAAAAACAGTTTTCCGCGCCCGATCCCCGCGAGCCTGGACGCGCTCTACACCGGCATTCGTCGCGCCGCGCCGGATCTGCGTCTGTTGCATCTGGACAACATCAACCCCGGTCTGATCGCTACGTTTCCCGAAGAAGCGCGCGAAATTACGCGCATCATCGCCGAACACAACACGCCGGGCGACACCGCCGCAATGGGCCTCGAAACCGCCGATCCGGTCGTGGTAAAGCTGAACGATCTAAAATGTTCCGCCGAAGAAGCCCTGCGCGCGATTGAGATCATCAACGAATTTGGCGCCCGCCGCACGAACGGCGTGCCCAGGCTTTTGCCGGGCATCAATCTGTTGCACGGCCTCGTCGGCGAGTCGGAAGACACGTTCGAGAAAAACTACGCGTTCTTAAAAACCGTACTGGAGCGCGGGCTGCTCCTGCGCCGGATTAACATTCGCCAGACCGTCGCTTACAAACGCACCAAACTCGAACAGATGCAAAAGGACCCGGCCTCCGAAGCCGGCGTGCCGCGTAAAAAACGCCGGCCCCAGGTTCTGGAGCAACGCTTTGTGTATTATCGCGATCGCATTCGCCGCGAAATTGATCATCCCATGTTGCTCTTGAACTTTCCGCCCGGCGTGCGCATCGAATACGTCATCCCGGAGGCGCAAAATCAGGGCTTTATCCTGGGCCGACCGCTGGGCTCCTATCCAGTCACAATCAAAATTCCAGACACGGATCCCGCGGCCATTCACGCCCTCGCGAAGCGCGAATCGCTCACGGTTGTGATCACCGGCGCGGAAGAACGCAGCCTGACGGGCCTCAGCTGGCCCATCGCCCTGAACGCCCTCGGCAGCCGCGCCCTCGAATCGATTCCCGGCGTGGGCAAAAAACGCGCGTCGCGGCTGATGATGGCGCGGCCGATCGCGGACTTTGCGGCGCTGGCCGCGGCCCTGGAAAGCCAGCCCTTTGGCCGCGCGGAAGACTACGACTTCGCCGTTCAATCGGCGGCGCTGCGCGACGCCGCTTTTGCCAGGTAACGCAAAAAATATATCACTACTATGACAAATTCGGTTGCACTTTGCGGGGAATCCTATCGTCTAACCCGCCTATGTCACAGCGTAAACTTGCAACAACTCTCTTGCTCCTGACGGCCCTCCTGAGCCAGGTCGGCTGTGTTACTATGTATGGCGTCACTGAAAATCGCGCCGGCAGCGACTCAAATGTCGTGGTGAACTATTACCGCAATCGGGCCATGGATCTGCGCGATATTCTCACGCTCAGCTTTACCGTCGGCCTGCAGGCGGGCGCGAAGGTGCAGGCGGGCCCGGCTGCCGTGGGTCTGGCGTTTGTGCCCGGCGGCGGCGGACACGGCTCGCTCGCCAGCGAATACGGTTTGCGCCACGGCGAGGTCGGCGAAGTTTACACGGATCTTTTCGTCATCGGACTCAGCTTCAGCGAGGAGAGCGGCACCAACGAGGGCCGCAGCGACGTGCGCGGCAAAGATACCACGCAAACGCCCGCCGAGCGCAACCAGGGCGGCACGCCCGCCAATTTGCGCAAAGCGCACAACTATACGCGCCTCGGCGTTTATCTCGGCTTTATCGGCGGCCTCACCATTGAAGCGAATCCAGGCGAACTCGTCGACTTTGTGCTGGGACTTTTCACCGTCGATATCTACGGCGACGACATCTACCGCACGAATCGCGCCCCGGCCAGCTCCGCCAACTGAAATCCGGCTTTGATTCGACGGCATCGGCTGCGAGAGAATTCTCGGGCCGATCCGGACCGGCCGCAGCGTCGATCCACTTGACCTGCGGCGCGGGCCGCGCAGTCTCCGCCCATGCAATCAAATCCGTACTCGCCGCCGGGCGCGAGCGCGGGCGGCGACCGCGGTCCGGACGACGACCGCGCGCTCCTGTATCCGCGCGCCTCGTTGAGTCAGCGTTTCTTTAACAACCTGATCGATACGCTGGTTTTTTTCGGCATCGTGATGACCGTGGGCGTCGCCCTCGCTTTATCGGCGGGCGCCCTGGGCGCGAGCGCGGATTCCGTTTTTGCGGACGGCGGTTTGTTCAATCTGGTGAGCTACGCAATCTTTCTTCTCTATTATTTCGGCCTCGAAGCGGCTACCGGACGGACGGTCGGCAAACTGATCACCGGCACCCGCGTGGTGCGTCTGGGCGACTGCGGTCGCGCGCCCATCTCCGCCATTCTTCTACGCAGCCTGATTCGCTTCGTGCCCTTCGACGGTCTGTCCATCTTCTTCAAGGCCGAGGAACTGCTGACCTGGCACGACAAGTGGTCGCGCACCATGGTTGTCAATTTGCGCGAGCCGGGTCTCGCGCCCTTGCCGGACGAAATGCCCCCGCCCAATCCCTACGCACGCGATCCGCAATAGCGGCGGCGGCGCGCTCAGGCGTCTTTGATCATGCTCTCCAGCGGACGGCGCGGGCTGTAATAATCATGATCGCCGCGTCCGAGCAGCGCCACAATCTGGATTTTCGCCGGCGGCCGCACTCCGCTGAAGCGTTCGTAGTCTTCGCGCAGCGCCGTCATCTCCGGGAACTCTTGCAGTAGCTGACTCATGGGCCGCATGACGAGCCCCGCCGCGGCGGCGGCAAGTTGCAGGCGCGCATAGTCGCGTCCGCTGAGAATCCAGTCGCGCACCGAGTTGCCCTTCGTGATCAATTGAATCTGGCCGCGCGCAGTAAAGAGATTGCGTTTGTAGGTCTCGAGAAACTGCGCCACGCTCGCGGGATCAAAAAAACTCTCGGGCTCATGACTCAGTATGAAAGTCTCAATAAACCAGCGCTGAAAGCCCTCGACGCCGTTGTCGCGCAGCGAGATGCCATCGCGCTGACTGAAGATCTCGCGCTCGCCAATACGAAACCATTGCCGCGATTCTTCGCCGGTGCGTCGCGTCATGGTCTCCAGTGTAAAGCCGGCGAAGTGACGGTCCAGATGCGCATCCAGCTCTGCGCCGGCCGGCGTAAACTTCAGTTGCGCCGCGCGCGGCGCCGTCGCGCGAGCGAGGCTCTGGAATTCTTCGCTTGTGAGCGCCGGTCCCGCGTAAGCCGAACGGACCGTGTGCCGCCGCGCAATGATCGGCGCCAACGGATCGGGCGCGCCGCCGGCCCGCAACCGAATCCGCGCTACAGGTTTTTTTCCAATATCCCGTTCGGTCGCATAGCCCTCCGGAAACAGCTCAATCTCAGCCGTCCGGTCGAGCGCCGTCGCCGCCACGGCCGTCAGTTCCAGAAGACAGCCCTGCCCCATATGGATCTGACGCGCGGGCGGATCGGTCGCAGGCAAAAGCCGCGTTTCATCTACATACAGCAGCGCCTCTTCGGGCGAAAGGATCCGGAACTTCCATGCCTGCGTGTTGTGCGGATTGGGCGCGGTGACGCCGGCGTTCAGCGCGACAAGTATCGGCCGTTCGCCGAGCCCCGCCGCGCGCGCGTTTTCAATGGGATCGTCTCCGCGTGCGCCGGCCTGCCGCGCGGCCGAGGCGCAGCGTCCGGCAAGGGCCGCAGCGCCTAAAAACGCGCCCGAGCGCAGCAGAAAACTGCGCCGGCTGTGACGGGGCGTTTCGCGCAAAGGGGATGAGTCAGGAATCGCTGGTTGCTGGTTCATGCGCTCAATATATCACAAAACCCGCTCCGATGCGACCGGCCCTGCAGGGTCGGTCGCGCACGAACGCAAAATCGGCTACGCTGACCCCATTCCCTGGAGGAAACATGAAGCCCAAATGGATCTTTTATCTGGCCGGGGGCCTGATCGCCCTCTCCGCCGCGCTGTTTCTGGCCGCCCTGTTCACGCTGAGCGCCGCCATTCAATGGCCGCAGAGTCTGCGCATGCCGGCGGCGGAGGTTTTTCCCATGCTGCTTGCACGCGAGTCGGATGTGTTTCGCGGCTACTATTTCTATCTGCTCTCGTCCCTGTTATGGATACCGATGTTCGTCGTCGTCCGTTCCGCCCTGCGCAGCCCGGACAGCGCCGCCCAACCCGGTCGCGACCTTTTTCTGGATCTGACCGTGAGTCTGGCGGGGCTCGCAGCTACGTTTAAAGCCCTGGGCATCGTGCGCTGGCTTTTTGCCATGCCGAACCTGGCGCGCATCCACGAAGCGCCGGGCGCAGATGCCGCCGTCCAGGCGAACGCCGCCCTCCTGTATGATACGTTAAATCTCTACGCCGGCAAGGTCGGCGAACACCTCGGGGTCGGCGTCGCCACTTTCGCCATGCTGGTCGCCCTCGGTTTTGCGCTGGTACGGACGCACGGCGGACGCTGGCTGGCCTGTTCGGCCTGGGTCGTCGCCGCATTGAATCTGCCGTGGCGCGATTTTTTTCCCGCGACGCCCGGCTGGTTCGCGTCGATCTCGGTCAGCGCGCTGTTGCTGTGGATGCTTGTCTTCGCCAGCAACCTGATCCTGCGCGCAAGGAAACCGGAATGAGCGTCGAACGTTACCAACCTGTCGAAGACATCTTGCTCGATCGCGAGATCAGCGCGCTCAGGATCGTGATCGCGGCGCGGATCTTTTATGTCAGCGTGGTCACGATCAGCACCCTGTTTATCGGCAAGTCGCTGATCGAAAAGCTGCTGACCACATCGCTGGCCGCCGCGACGATCGCCACGCTGCCCTTTTTTCTCTACTGGCTACGGCGGCGCCGCCTGGTTGCAGTCGTGGGCGTCGGCGGAGTCCTGATCGACATCGCTCTGATCTGCGCGCTGCCGTTTATTTACTATTTTTCCGTCGGCGGCGAAGCGGTGCTGCCGGCGTACATGGTCAAACAACCGACGGTCGCCGCGCAGCTGTACGCCCTCCTGGTGATTCACAGCCTCGCCGGCCGGCCGCGTTATACGCTCTTGATGACGCTTGGCGGCGTCATTGAGATCGCGCTGACACTGCTGTATGCGCTCCAGGACCCGCGAACCGTTTTTTCGAACGACTTTGTCAGCCATATTTTGGGCGAGTCGATCAGCATCGAATTTTTTGGCGCAAACGCCGCCACCTTTGTTATGCTGGGACTTTTGCTATCATGGTCCGCCGGCAAAACGCGCCGCACGATTCGCACGGCCATCGAACAGGAAAGTAACACGCGCGCGCTCTCGCGTTATTTCTCGCCGGCCATTCAGGAAACGATCCTGCGCGAAGCGGCCGACCCTTTCGCCGCGCGCGGCCGCCGGCAGAATGTGGCCGTGCTCTTTTCCGACATTCGCGGCTTCACGGCCATGAGTGAAGCCCAGGCGCCGGAAGAGGTTATTGCGCTCCTGCGCGAATATCACGTGGCGATGGTGGCGATCATATTCCGTCATGGCGGCACTCTGGACAAATTCCTGGGCGACGGCATACTCGCTACTTTTGGAACGCCGCAGGCTCGTCCGGATGACGCCGAGCGGGCCGTAGCCGCGGCCCTGGAAATGCGTGCCGCGCTGCATACCTTGAACGCGAGCCGCGCCGCTCGCGGCCTTGCGCCTCTGCGCCAGGGCGTGGGCGTCCACTACGGACCGGCGATCGTGGGCAACGTGGGCGTCGAGGAGCGATTGGAGTATACTGTAATCGGCGATACGGTAAACCTTGCCAGTCGCATCGAGGCGTTGTGCAAAGAACTGGACTGCGATCTGTTGATTTCGCGCGCCGCGCACGCGGGCCTGCCGCCTACGGCCGCGTTTATCAGCGCCGGCGTGCAGAGTATTCGCGGCCGCGTGGAGCCGGTCGAGGTATTCCGCCCGGCCAGCCCGCCCTGAGGGCGGACGCGGCCCCGCGCAGGCGCGCGAGCGAGCGCAGGCCCTGAACCATGGAATTGCTGCACGCCGCAGGAATCACGCAGGCCGTTTTGCTGGCCCTGTATTTTTTTCGCCGGCGCGCCGAGCCGGGCAATCTATTTGAGGCGGCGCTGCTGCTTACGGTCGCCGCTTCCATACTGATCGGATGGTTGTACGGCACGCAACGCATACTCGAATTCCCGAATCTCGCTCGCTCCGGCTTCACCTTCATGTCGTTGATCGGGCCGCTGCTTTTCTGGTCCGTGCGCAGTCGCGAAATCGGCGACAATCGCCTGCATCGTCGCGATGCGCTGTTCGCTCTGGTTCCAATCGGGATAACAGCGTATCTGATCCCGTTTCATTTGTCTTCGACGGAGGCCAAACTCCAGTACCTGCGCGAGGACCTGATTGCAATTCATCTGGACTGCATAATCATTCTATATCTCAGCCTGCTTAACAACTTCGCAGCTTTCGCCGCCGCGCTCTACCGGCTCTTTCAGTCGGGCGCCTCGGCTTTGCGGGCGAGCGGCGCAATTGGCCTGGCGCGTCAGAATTTCTTTTTTTATTTGATTCCGAGCCTGATGCTGTTAATCGGCGCCGGCGTCTCGGCCCTGAGTCCGCAGCTTTTAAACTCGGGCCTTTTTTCCGGCATGGCGTCGCTCATCGCCCTCTCGCGATCGTATATACTCTTATATAATCAACAAACCGAAACGCCGGCCGACGCCATGTATCCGCCCGCGCTGAAATATCAAAAGGCGCTGTTGCCGGAGGAGCGCGTCCAGACTCTGGGACGTAAACTCGCCGACTACTTTTCAGAGGAACAACCGTATCTGGAGCCCGACTTCGCCCTGAACGACGCCGCACGAAAGATTGACTGTTCGCCCGTGCAAGCTTCGCAGATCATCAATCGGCATTTTGGAAAATCGTTTGTGCAGCTCTGTCAGGATCTGCGCATCCAGACCGCGCAGGAGCTGCTGCGCACGCGGCCCGAGTCCTTCAGCATTCTGGATATCGCCCTGGAAAGCGGCTTTAATTCAAAGTCCGTGTTTAACGCCGCCTTTAAAAAGCACGTCGGCGAAACGCCTTCCGGCTGGCGCGCCCGCGAAAGCCGACGCGCCGAGCGCGCGCCCGACTCAGCTGCGTCGCGCCGGCCAGACGCCGATCGCGCACGCGATCCAGCCGGCGATAAAGGCGACGCCGCCAATGGGCGTAATCGCGCCAAGCCAGCGCACTCCGCTCAGGCTCAAAATGTACAACGTGCCGCAAAAGATCAGGATGCCCGTGAGCAATAAAACTCCGCTGATGCGCAACCAGCGCGCATTCAAGCGTTCGCCGCCGAATAAAAGCAAAGCCCCGACAAGGCCCAATGCCAGGGCGTGCAGCAGCTGATACCGCGCTGCAGTTTCGAAAATCTCAAACATGCGCGGCTCGAGAACCCCGCGCAGGGAATGTGCGCCAAAAGCGCCGGCTGCAACGCCCAGGGCCCCGACAACAGCGGCCGCCGAGAGCAAGGCTTGCGCAAATAGATCCTTCGTCATATCTTTGCAGCCTGAGGCCGGCGTCCCGGGGCGCCCACCAAAAAAGCCGGGCGTGCGCGCCCCCGGGAGCGGATCGATTTTTTGTTTCGGAAGGATCGCCGGCTATCCACACCGTCCCCGGGGCCCGGTAGCTTATGGAAGAATCGCCGCAAACTCAGCCGACCGAGGACGGGGTGATTCCCCGCAAATTCGCCCTGGCCTATCCCTCCAGCCGACTGGATCCGCCGATTACCCTCGTCGATCGCGCGCGCGAAATCGAACTCGCGGATTCAACCCTGCAGAGCCACGTTTCCGGAAAACTGGAACTGATCGTGCGACAGATTCGAGCGCTCAAAGCGGAGGCGCAGGAAATACTGACGCGCGCGGAACGGGATCGCGATCTGCACCGCATTCGCTGCAACTTTGAAAAAAAAGCCGGCCAGTCCATTCATTTGTATCAAAGGCCGGATGGAGAGCGCTACTTTTCGTTATTATCGCCCGCCGACTGGCGCGGCTCGCCGCCGCACGAATTTCTGGGCGCTTTCAAATTGAATGCGGACGGCAGCTTTGCAGCGCAGGACGAAGACTCGCCCCCATGAGTGCGCGCGTTCGCTTTCCGCTGGCGGCGCTGATTGTCGCGCTCCTCAGCGCGCCGGCGGCTGCGCTCGCGGCCGAACCGTGTTACCGCCCCGGCGTTGATCCAGGCGTACTTGCAAAACTCAGCTACGCAATTGAAACACAACGCGGCGTTCGTCCGGAAGCGACGGAGTATCGACCGGCGCCAACGAACTTTCTGAATTTTGGCTTCACCAACGCGGTTTACTGGTTTCGCCTCTGCGTGAAGAATCCCGGCGCAGCCGAGCGGTTCAATCTGAGCCTGTGGAATCCGTTTCTGGAACACGTCACGGCGGAGCGCGACGGGATCGCCGTGGCCCGCCTGGGGCTGCAGGATCCCGACGCACAACGCGCCGCGGCTTACGCATTTGATCTGGCCGAGCAGGCCAGCGCGCTGGTGGAGTTTCGCATCGAATCGCGGTCGCCCATTCGTTTTACGCCGACAATCTTGTCGCAGAAAGAACACGCGCGCCGCCTGATCGCCGAAACCGCGCTGCTGGGCGCCTTGCTTGGCGCACAGCTCGGGCTATCGCTGTATAACCTGTTTTTGTTTTTTCAGCTTCGTGAACGGGGTCACGGCTTGCTCGCGCTCTGTCTTTTGTTTACCGTCGGCTATCGTTTGTTTTTTCACGGCTTTCCCGTAGACGCAATGAATGACGCGCTGCGCGAGCGCTATCTGGCGGCCACTTTGCTTTTGGGATTGGCCGCATTGATTACCGCCTTCGCGTGGCTGGAAGAGTTCTTGTCCTTGCGTCGGACGCGGCCGCGCGCTTTTTACGCAAGCCGCGGCTGGCAGCTGCTCTCAATTCTCCTGGTCCTGTTTACGTTTCTTGACGCTTTTTTGACAAACCGGTTCATTACGTTTATCGCCGCTGCGGCCGGCGCGTATATGTCCGGCCTCACGCTGTACATCTGGCGGCGGTCCGCCAATCGGCACCTGGCCTGGCTCTTTGTCGGTTTGCTGGCCACGCCGATCTTGATGGTGGTGCACGCCATGGCCGGCTTCGGCCTGATCGCCTTCACGCTTCCGGTGCGGATCGGACTGGACGGGGCGGCTCTGATTCAAGCGCTGTTTCTATCGATCGCCCACTCGGATCGCATTCGCGAGTTTGCGGCGCGCGACCAGGAGGAACTGGAACAGCTGGTGGCGCAGCGCACGCGCAAACTGCATGCGGAGATACAACTGCGGCGCGAGGCGCAGCAACGCGCGGAAACTGCCGCAAAAGTCCGCGAGGATATCCTCGCCAATATATCGCACGAAATCCGCACGCCGATGAACGCGGTGCTCGGCATGGCGGAACTTCTGGAAGATACGCCGCTCAGCGCCGAACAGCAACATTTTGTGCGCACCTTCCGTAACGCCGGCGGCGCCCTGATGCACATTTTGAACGACGTGCTGGATCTGTCGCGAATTGAGGCCGGACAGATCGAACTGGCCCGCGAACCTTTCGACCTGCACAACCTGCTTGAAACCACGGTCGCCGCCTTTCAACCGGAGGCGCAGCGCCGCCAATTGCAGTTGCAGTTCGCAATTTCCGAGTCCGCGCCGCGCAGAGTCGTCGGCGATCCCTATCGAATCTCGCAGATACTCAGCAACCTGTTGAGCAACGCGCTGAAATTCACCGACCGCGGCGGCGCCGTGCTCAGCGCCGAGGGCGTCCCCGACGGCGTACGCATCGCCGTGCGCGACACGGGTCCCGGGATCGCGGCCGCTCAAATCGAAGAGATCTTTTATCGCTTCCACCAGGTGGACGCCTCGTATTCCAAACGGCGCGCCGGTTCGGGCCTGGGGCTTGCCATTTCGCGCCGCCTGGCGGAGGCGATGCAGGGCCGGCTGTACGCGACAAGCGCGCCGGGCGCAGGCAGCGAGTTTGTTTTTGAGGCGCCGCTGCAAGAAAGCGCGCCGACGACGTTCGCGACGCAAACCGATGCAGACGGGGCGGCGGAGTCGGCGGGGCCTGCGGCCGGCGACGCAACGGAGGGAGCGGCGCGCTTCCGACGCATTCTGGCCGTTGACGATTCGCCGGACAATCGCGAGCTCGTGCAGCGTTTTTTACGCGGCCTGCCCTGCGAAGTATTTCTCGCGCAGAGCGGCGCCGAAGCCCTTGCCGCTTTTGAACGCGACGAGTTCGATTTGATACTCATGGATATCCAAATGTCGGAGCTGGACGGATTTCAGACGACCGAACGCATTCGCGCGCATGCGGCGCAGAGCGGCCGGCGCACGCCGCCCATCGTCGCGCTGACGGCATATGCGACCGAACGCGAACGCAAGGCGATTGAGGCCTTTGGATTTGACGGCTATCTGGCGAAACCGTTCTCGCGGCGCGCGCTTCAGGAAGCGATCTCGACCTTGCCGCTGTCGTCCGCGTCCGGCGAAGCCTGAGTCAGCGCTAACTGGCCGCAGGCGCCCTGCACATCGCGCCCCATGCTTTTGCGGATAAACACCGGCGCGCCCGCCCGACGCACGATTTGCTGAAAGGCGAGCGTCGTCTCCCGGTCCGGCGTGGCGAATACCGCGCCCGCGTCGGCTGGATTCCAGGGGATCAGGTTTACGCGCACCGGCAAATCGCATATGAATTCAAGCAGCGCCTGCGCGTCTTCCGCCTGATCGTTAACGCCGGCCAGCAGCGGAACCTCGAGCAGCACGCGCTCCGCCATCCGGCGCGGCGCGGCGCGCAAGGCTGCGCCAATTTTCGCCAGCGGATAGCGTTGATTGATCGGCATAAGTCGATCTCGTTTTTCGGCAATGGCGCTGGTGATCGAAATCGCCAGATTATACGGCTGCGCCTCTTCGAAATAGCGTTCAATCGCCGGGAGCACGCCCGCGGTTGAAATCGTGATCCGGCGCGGCGCAATTCGAAAGGCCCGCGGGTCGGCGAATTTCGCCGCCGCCGCCAGAACGTTATCGTAATTATAAAAGGGCTCGCCCATGCCCATAAAGACAACGTTGGTGAAGTCGTCCGCAGAGGCGCCGCCGGGAAGCGCGTCCCTGCGGACGACTTCCAGTTGCGCCGTGATTTCATCGGCCGAGAGGTTGCGCGCAAAGCGCATGGTTCCTGTGGCGCAAAAGGCGCAGTCCAGCACGCAGCCGACCTGGCTGGAAACGCACAGGGTGCGGCGGCCGCCCTGGGGCAGATCGACGGCTTCCACCAGCCGGCCGTCGCTCAAACGCAACAGGCGCTTTACGCTGCCGTCCCGAGCCGCGCGGCGGTTGGCCACAGTTACGCCGGTCATAATGCTCCACGCCCGCCAGTCCTCCGCCGCCCGTCAACAATCGCGAAGAAGAAATTCAAACTGACTGGAGCGAGCCGGCGTATCCGTCTGTAACATGCACCTGAAAACCGTCTTCCGCTGGCTGCTCGCGCTCGCCTTCGTCTTCGCCGGAGTAAATCACTTTCTCAGTCCCGACTTTTATCTGGCCATGATGCCGCCCTATTTGCCCTTGCATCTCGAACTGGTCTACATCAGCGGCGTCTTCGAAGTCCTGGGCGGAGTCGGCGTCCTGATTCCGGCCGTCCGGCGCTACGCCGGCTACGGCCTGATCGCCCTGCTCGTCGCTGTATTCCCGGCGAACGTACAAATGCTCTTGAATCAGATCCAGGCGGCGGGCTATACCGGATTCACCTACGCTCTTATGCTGCGTTTGCCGCTGCAGCTGCTGGTAATCGCCTGGGTCCTCTGGGTCACAAGGCCCGAGCCCGCGCGCGCCTGAGGGCGGCGGGTCCGGCCGGCCCCCGATCATCCGAATACAGGCGCGTTAAAAAGCGCGCCGGTAGGCCGCTAATTCCGGGGCAAAAGGCTGACGGGATCACGCGGGGCGCTTATTCTGACCCTGTATGATTTCAACCGAACGCGCCCCGACGATATTCACCGTCAACGGGGTGCGCGTGCTCTACTACCAGAACGCCAGTTTTCTGACGAGCATCCAGATTCTTACCGGCGTCGGCTCGGCTGCGGAGACGGAGCAAAGCCAGGGCCTTGCGCATATCCTGGAGCATATGTTCTTCAAGGGCTCCGCGAAGCGTCGGGGCGGCTCCGCAATTTCGCGCGCGGCCAATGATATCGGCGGCAAATTAAACGCCTACACGGTCTACGATCACACCTGCTATTACATTACGGTCCTGAACGATCGCTTTGAAGCGGGCTTTGACATCCTGGCGGACATGTACCTGCATCCGCTTTTTCCGGCCGACGAGTTCGCTAAAGAACTCAATCCCATCCTGAGCGAATTTCGCGAACACCAGGACGACCCGGACAACATCATCATCGAGCGCAGTCTGCAGCAGTTTTTTGGGCCGGTCTACCATCCGGTAATCGGCACGGAGGCGACCATTCGCGCAGCGACCGTCGACATGATGCACGAGTTCCGGCGGCGCTACTACGGCGGCGACAATGTCCTGATCGCGGTCGTCGGCGGCGTGGAAGAATCAAGCGTGCGCGACGCCGTCGCCGCCGCGTTCGCCGATTCCGGCAAAACCGAAAAGCCGCCGACGCTCGTCGCCGCGCGCAATGCGGGGCAGGCTACCTGGCACAAGCCGGGCATACAGGAAGCGCATTACAACCTGCTCTTTCCGGCGCTGCCGCCCGGTCATCCGGATCGTTACAAGCAGGACGTGATGAATTACGTGCTCGGCGGCAACGAATCGGCGCTGCTCTTCGAACGCATTCGCGAAGAACTGGGCCTGTCGTGTTACGGCATTTATTCCTGGATCATGCGCCATGATCCCTTCACCGCGCTGGGCGTCTCCTGCGGCATCGCTCCGGAGCAGCTGGATCAACTGCACGGGGAAGTGCTTGATCAAATCAAATTGATCTGCGACGGCCCGCTGGAAGCGGATCGACTGGAGCGGGCCAAGGCTTCGTTGCGCACATCTATCGCCGCCAGGTCGGAAACCTCAAGCGGCATGGCGGGCATGGTCGCCCTGCCGGCCCTGCGCGGCGAAGCGGATCATCCGGTGCAACGCGCGCTGGAGGAAATTGAGGCGATCACCGTAGAAGACGTGCTGGAGCAGGCGCGTGCAACCCTCTCCGGTCCCATGTTCCAATCCGCTCTTTTGCCGGAAGACTGAGCGGACCGGCGGACTGACGCCTGCGGCCTCGCAGTCCGCCCGGACGATTCATGCATGCTGCCGATTAGAGCATCCACAGACTCGTCTGCATCAC
The DNA here is from genome assembly GCA_036170535.1 of Leptospirales bacterium. GTDB lineage: Bacteria > Spirochaetota > Leptospiria > Leptospirales > Leptonemataceae > SSF53. The sequence goes on from JAVHPJ010000101.1 coordinate 24,765, forward strand.
CGCCATGCCGGCCGCGAGGCTGAGCAGCGGTTCGCGCGCCGGGCGCAATCGCAAGGCCTCCGGCAAAAGCGTCCGCAGCGCAATGTAAACCATGACGCCCGATACGCCTGCGTAGATCAAACCGAGACGCGCCTCGCTCATCCAGCTGCGCAGAAAAGCGAATACGAACAAGGCGCCCAGAAACTCCGCCAGGCCCGAGCCCAGGGCCAGTCCGAACGCCGGCAGACGCCGCCCCGTCGCCCGGTAGACCGGCAGAGCGCTGACGAGGCCTTCCGGCAAGTTGTGCAGAGCGACGGCGAGCGCTACGGCCGCCCCGACGCCGGCGCCGTTCAGGCTGCTGAAGAGCACCGCCGCGCCTTCGGGCAGATTGTGCAACGTGATCGCCAGCCCGCTCAAAAGCCCCGCGCGCATGAGCCGGCGGTTGGCGCGCGTCGGAACCCCAATAGCAGCGATCGCTCCGGCTTCGTCCCCCGCTTCAGCGGGTCGGGCGAAGCCGCGATCCAGCGCCGCCGCAAGCCCCAGGCCCGCGAGCAGCGACAACCCGACCGCCAGCGGCGGCGTCAGGGCCAGTGCGTCCGGGACCAGTTCGACGGCGGAAACATATACCATGACGCCAGCCGAAAAGGCCAGCCCATGCGCCAGCAAACGATCGCCCGGCCGCGGGCCCAGAATCGCAAGCAGGCCGCCGAGGGCGGTGGCGCCGGCCGCGAGTGCGGTTAAAAGCAGGGCGTGTTGCAGATGGAGTTCCATGGGAAAGCCTCTGCGCCCAATTTAGACTTATTCTAAAAGATGGCGAGAACTTTTTGAGATTCGGTCGCAAAATGACGCAGGTTCAGGCCGCGGCTCGCTCTGCGGGGGTATTTCGATAAACCACGCCGTAGGCGAGACCCAGCAGGCCAAACTGCACTACATGAAAGGCCAACTGGACGCCAAACCAGAGCGGCAAGGGCGCAACGGCGTTCTTGGCGGCGTAGGCGACGGTCGACAGGGAATACATCAGCACGCCGGTGCAGCCAGCGAAGGCCAGGGCCTCGGACAGAGCGCTCGTGCGGCGGAAACGGTGGAAGAGATACGCCAGGCATACGCCCTGCGTGGCCATCGACGTAAAGCCCAGCGGCAAACTGGGCGGTTCGCGCGTGTAGACCCCGAGATCGGCGTACACTGCCGGAAACAGAAAAAAATGCCACAGCGGTCCCAGTACGAAGGTAATCGCGCAGTAGACGAGCGCGCCCGAAATTACTTTGCTGGCCACGGAGAGTCACCTCGCTTGCAAATCGCAAGTAGCATGAGGAAACGACCCCCACTTGCATTTTGCAAGTATTATTCATCCATGGCTCCATCCGTGAATGCAAAAAAAAAGACCGCCGCCGCGCGCAATGCGAACGGCCGACGCTCCAACTGCCCGATCGCCTTTGGCCTGGATCTATTTGGCGACCGCTGGAGCCTGCTCGTGCTGCGCGACATGCTGCTGCACGGCAAGCGTACCTTCGGCGAAATGCTGCAAAGCGAAGAAGGCATCGCCACAAACATTCTGACCGATCGCCTGACTCGTCTGGAGGCGGCGGGCTTGATCGTTCGGCGCTCCGTTCCGGAAAATCGAGTAAAGCGCGAATACCTTGCGACCCGCAAAGCGTGCGATCTTTTGCCGGTGTTGCTGGAAATCGCTTCATGGAGCGCGCGCTACGACCCGGATACGGGCGCGCCGCCGCAATTCATCGCACGCATTCGACGGGACCGCGACGCAGTGATTCGAGACATTCTGCGCAATCTTCCGGAAGCCTGAGCGAGCGAACCATGCACCGACGCCTGACTGTCGAAGAAGCGGCCGCGCGGCTCAGGGCCGGCGAGCTGGTGATCCTCCCGACCGAAACGGTCTATGGCCTGGCTGCCAACGCGCTGGATCCCGATGCGGTTCTGCGCATATTCGCGGCGAAAGACCGTCCACGCTTTAATCCGATCATCTGCCATCTGCCCGACGCCGACCAGGTGTTTCGTTATGGCGACGCGAACGACGAAGCGCGCGAACTCGCGGCACGCTTCTGGCCCGGTCCGCTGACGCTGCTTTTGCCGCATCAGGGTCGCATTCCCGCAGTTACGAGCGCCGGCTCGCCGCTCGCCGGTTTTCGCGTGCCGGCCCACCCGCTGGCCCTGGCGCTTTTGCGCCAGGTGGACTTTCCCGTGGCCGCCCCCTCCGCCAATCGCTCCGGAGCGCGCAGCGCGGTCACTGCGGACATCGCGCTCTCCGACCTGGGCGATGCCGCCGCCGGCGCGCTGGACGGCGGTGCGTGCGAGGTCGGCCTCGAGTCTACGGTGGTGCGGCTTATTGGACGCGAAGCGCACGTATTGCGCGAAGGCGGCGTACCCCGCGAAGCTCTGAGCGACGCGGGCTTTGTCGTGATCGACGCCACTCAGCCCGCGGCGGATCGGGCGCCCGTATCGCCGGGCCAGTTGCTCAAGCACTACGCGCCCCGCCTGCCCCTCGTCCTGTTTGAGACGGGTGTCCTGAACGAAGCGCAACTTGCGGCGGTTTATCGGCGGCTCGTCGCATTGGCCGGTCCAGCGCCGCGCCTGGTCTGGTTGGAATTCGGCGAAGGCCAGGCGCCGTTCGAGCCCGCGTTTCGCCTGGAGCTCTCGCGCGCCGGCGATCTTCGCGAGGCGGCGCGCGCTCTGTTTGCGCGCCTGGACGAGTTAACCGAACTGGCGCGCGCGGGCGCTACGGCCTGTATTGTGCGCGCCGTGCCGGAGGTCGGACTGGGCCGCGCGATCAATGACCGTCTGCGTCGGGCCGCGTCGTTCGTATTTCCGTAAGCGGCGCCAGGTTCTTTCGGTTGAAAGCGCAAGCGCTCCGAAAATTCTGGCGGCATGTTTTCTCGAAACTCCGCTGCGGTTCGCCGTTTGCTTGTACTTGCGCTGATCAGCGTACTCGTCTTTGTTTATCCTGCATGCGATAGCAAGTCCCAGCCCGTCGGCGAGCCAGCGGCCCTGCTCGACGGTCCCGGCGAAGCCAATCCCTACTGGAACGACGTCGCGCGTCACCTGGCCGGCCTCGATGTGCGCGCCGAAAGTCCGCTGAAGGCCCTGGAATCAAAAGATCAATTCAAACGCCAGCGCGAATATTTCCATCAGCAATGGGATCGCATCGAAGGGCCGCGCCTGAATCCGATGCGCGCGTGGGCGGCCGCCGAACTCGGCGATGCGCGCACCGCCAACCGGCCGGTGTTTTATCCCTTTGGCGGCCCGGATTATTTGCATGTGGCGCAATTTTTTCCCGAGGCGCCCTTGTACGTTCAGTTCGGCCTGGAGCCGGCTGGCGCTCCGCCCGATCTCGCCAGCATGAACGAACGCGAGCGTGCAAACCTGATGCAACTCACGCGCGTTTCGCTTTCAAGCGTGTTGCGATTTTCTTTTTTCCGCACGAACGACATGCGCGTCGAGTTATTGCAGAGCCGGATTGGCGCCGTGCCCGTGCTGATGGCTTTTGCGGTGCGGTGCGGCAAAGTGATTGTCAATGCGCGCAGTGCGTTTATTGATCGCGAGGGCCGTTTGCAGTACGGCGCGGCGCCGGCCGGAACCATTTCCGGCGTGCGTATCGATCTGGAAGACGCGGAGACAAAACGCCCGCAAGCCCTGCTGTATTTCTCGCTCGATATTTCCAACTCCGGCGACAACGCGCCGTTCTTCACGTTCATGCGGTCGCGCGGTCCGTTTAACAGTTACGCCAAGGCCGCTTCGTATTTGATGCACCGCGACGCATTCACCAGGATTCGCGACTTCACGCTCGAACACAGCGCGATTTTTATGCAGGATGATTCGGGCATGCCGGTGCGCGCGTTTCGGCGCGAGGCCTGGGATCTGACGTTTTATGGCGCGTATGATCGACCGATTGCGCTTTTTCGAAATCTCTACCAGGCGGATTTGCGAGAAATCTATCGGCGCGGAACGGGCGTGAAACCGCTGCCCTTTGGCATTGGCTACGCTTACCAGCGCGGCAAATCGAATCTGATGATCGCGCGCAAAAAAACCGGCGGCTGACGCGGGCGCGTGCGCCGACGTTTGACTGCTCAATTCAGGAAGCGATTTCTCCGCCGCAACTGGAGCCGGCGCCTGCGGTGCAACCAAAGCAGTGATTATGCAGAGCGATGCGTCGTTCGAGAAAGGCGCCGGCGGAGAAATCGCGGATGTGACCGATTTGGGCCGGCATATCCAGCATCTGATTGAAATCGCAGTCATACAGGGCGCCGTCGTAGCCCACCGAGATCTGGTGACGACACATGAGTCCGTCCAGCGTCCCCGGATTAAATGCGTTGGCCAGACTTTCCATGTACGCTTCGAATTTTCCGGCCCGCAGCAGCGCCGCCAGATGCCGACTGATCGGCATGTTGTTGATGCAAAACAGACTGTTGAATGTAACGCCGTGATTGCGCGCTAAATTCTCCTTAAACTCGCGCTCCAATTGGAGCTGGCTGCCGCTCAAAAGCACGCCCGCCGGATTGTAGACCAGATGTAAGGCCAGTTCGCGACCATAGCCGAGCGCGTTCAGGCGCTTGAGCCCGCGTATGGACGCGTCGAACACGCCGCGTCCGCGCTGCTGATCCGTGCGAGCCGCCGCAAAGTGCGGCAGCGATGCGACCACTTCGACCTTATTTTCCGCAAGAAACTCGGCCAATCCCGCCTGACCGGGCTCTTCGAGAATCGTCAGATTGCAGCGATCAATGACGCGTTTGCCGAGTTGGCGCGCTGCGCGCACAAGATCGCGAAAGTGCGGATTTAACTCCGGGGCGCCGCCCGTAATGTCCACGATTTTGACCTGCGGCGAAACCTTCAGCGCCGCGATGCACAAAGCCGCAATTTCGGCGGACATGCTCTCGGTGCGCTTGGGCGAAGCGTCGACATGACAGTGATGACAGGCCTGGTTGCACACCTTGCCCACATTGATTTGAAAGGTATCGAGCGTCAGCGGCCGGATTTCCGGCCGACCGAGCGCAACCGCAACCGCCTCGTCGAAACGACGCGGATAGGCGGCGAGGGTTTCCAGTTGTTGCGAAGGAGACATGCGAACGCCCGCGAAGAGGATTAGAGGCTCAATTCATCAACGCGATTCATCATCTGCACGCTGTGTACGAGCGATATTCCGGCGGCCATGGCCGCGGCGACATGGACCGCTTCCATCATTTGCGGTTCATCCGCGCCTTTCTCCAGACAGGTTTGCGTATAAGCGTCAATGCAATACGGACACTTGAGGGCGTGTGAAACCGCCAGTGCAATTAACGCCTTTTCGCGCTCGCTGAGCGCGCCCGGGCCCATCGCCTTGCCGTAATATTCAAAATAGGACTTTGCCAGGTCCGGGGCGCTGCGTTTAATTTCGCCAAAACGCGCCAGATCGCGGGCGTCATAATAATGCGGTCGTTTATCGGTATCGCTCATGGCGCAAAATAGACGCGCCACGGCGCCCGTCGTCACAAAAAAACGCGAGGCGCAACGCATCTTAACCGGCCGGACCGCCAATGACCGCGCGCACGAGAAAGAGGACAAAGCCGAACAAACAGCAAGACAACACGCTCAGCACGTAGGGGAAAAAATACGCCGTTATCGCGCGTCCCAGGTTTTGCGCGTACATGCCTTGCAGGCTGCGCACGGCCGCCCAGGCGTCCCACAGTATGCCGACGAGGAAGAGCAATAAGCCGAACCAGAGCGCGCCGGCGTTCACGTACCCGGCGGGCGAGGGAATCGGCGGCGCCAGATTCGTCAACACGCCGCCCACAATCAACAGACACAGCGGAACCATGCCGCTGGCCAGGGTGATGCGCAGGGTGCGGTCCAGCGCAGCGCCCGCCTCGCCCAACATGCGCACGCCTGCGTGCCGCATTACGGCTGTGAGCAGGGTAAAGACAAATACGCCTGGAATAAAAGCCAGGCGGTTCCAGGGAACGGCGTCCTGGAATGCGACGATGCCGGCATTTAAGGCCGCAGGCGCTGCGGCGCGACTTGCAGCGTTGGCGCTCAGCAGCGTGTCGGCGTTAAGCCAGGCGCTCAAAACACTCAAGATCGCTCCGGCTGCCGCGACGATCAGGTAGCGCATAAGGTCGCCGCGCAGGACGGACTGGTCGCGCGTTTTTTCAAAATATGCGCGCGGACGGAGATACATCTCATAAAGTTCATCGCGATTGAATAACTTCAACATGGGTTTAATCCTGAAATAATTGATGCGCGGCCGCAGCCGGGCCTATTGCTGCGTTTCGCTCTGAATGCGCGGCCCGTAGCGATTCCGCACGTCTTCGAATACTTTTTGCTGATACGCGGCCAGCTTCTGGCGCAACTGATCGCGCTTCAAGTTATACAGCGTCGCGCGAATGGCGACCAGCGCCGTATCGGGATCGCCGCTCTTCTCGTAAATTTCCTTGTTGCGCTCGTAAAACTCGCGCACCTCCGCATCGCTAACCTCGATGCGAAAATCCGTAGAGTCTTTGGGAATGCGCGAATAGACGTAATAGTCCGCGACCGCTCGACGCACCGCATCTTCCAGCACGACGCGCGCTTCCGGAGTGTGGATCGTGTTTTCGCGCATGGCGGCGTACACCAATGCGTCCACCTGATATTGCTCTTCGATAAAGCGACGGTAGAGCCCCGGATCCTGCATGGCGGCGGCGGCGCCGTTTGCGCCCAGTCGATACTTTGCAATCACGGGATAAACGAGCGCCAGATGATCCTGCCCCACGAAGTACTCGCCAATGGCGTAGGACCATCCCTCGCGTTCGCCCTGGAAGCGGGCGAAATAGGAACGCAGCACGCCGCTCAAATCTCCGGGCCCGCCCGAGCGCAGCGACAAATAAATGCCGATCGCGAGACTCACAAAAAAAAGCAGATAGATTTTTCGTTTATGACGATGCGACCACAAACGAAACGCATCCCAGCGACTTTGCGCCGACGCTGTTCGCGGAGGCGGCTCGTCGTACATCGCCAGCGGATCTTCCGGATTAAGATGCTCCTCCTCCGGCTGAACGTCGCCCTGCGGCTGGCCCTCTTCATCTTCCGGCCGATTTTTATTCTCCGTCTCCTGGTTCATGTCCGGGCTCCCTCGGTAGATAGTTGTAACTGCTTGGTCGCCGCGCGACTCTTTATGCGAGCCAGCCAGCGGTAATAATGAAAACTGCAAAATGGCGCAAGCGTCAGGCTTGCGAAAATGGATACGGTCAAGCCGAAGCAGACCGTAATCGCCAGCGGCCGCCACAGCCCGCCGCTCTCGCTGCGGTCGAAAATCATCGGCGCCATTCCAAAGATGGTCGTAAGCGCCGTCATTAAAATCGGCCGAATCCGCCCCGCAGAGGCGTGCAGCAACTCTTTCAGGAATCGACCGCGGTGGCGATTCAAATCCACCTCGCTGTTTATCGCACTGACGACCAGAATAGAGTTATTCACGGAAATCCCGGCCAGCATGATCATGCCGATGTAGACGCTCATGGTCACGGGTTGGCCGATTGCAGCCAGAAAGCACAACGACGCCGCCGACGACACGGGCACGACCGTCATAATAATCAAGGGCTGCACGAAACTCTCAAAAAGCCAACCCAGCAACAAATAGACGATCAGCACGGCGGTCACGATCGCGAACAGCATCTGGCGACGATTCTCCAGCAATCGCTCGTATTCGTCGCCAAAAGCCCAGATCACGTCCGGGGGCGGCTCCGACTCGCGCACCACCATTTCCACGTCGGCGGCGATTTCTTCGAGGGATCGGCCGCGCGCTTTGATCGTAATGCTCACGGTCTTACGCTTGTTTTTGCGCCAGAGCCGCGGCTCGCCCTCGCCTTCCTCGAGCGTAACCACGCTTGCCAGGGGCGCGGAACGACCCTCCAGCGGCAGGCGAAACTGCTCGAGATCTTCCGGCGCGTCGAGGTCGCCTGGTCGGCCCTGAAAACGGACGTCAACTTCGCGATCGCCGTCGTAGTATTTTGTGATAATCACGCCCGACATCAAATAGCGCAATATATTGCCGGCTTCCGCCGAGGAGCTGCCCAACGCGGCCAGCTTTAATCGATCCGGGCGCACCACAATGTCGCGTCGGCCTTCGCGAAAGCGCAGAACGACCTGATCGACGCCCGCCACCTTGCGTTGCACCGCGTCCGATATATCGCTGGCGTAGCGCTTGAGCGCGGGAATGTCGTCCCCGAAAAACTCGACGTTCAGCTCCTGCACGCCGCCGGCTTCGCTGGCAATCTCGTAGTACACAAAACCGTCTGAAAAGCCGTCGGTTATCCCGCGCAAATCGCCGATTACGTCTTCCACGCTCCGCGAAGGATCCACCTCGGGATCAATTTTTACGACGAGCGTCGAACGGGACTTTTCAATGCGCGCTGTCACTTCCTTTACGGACGGATGCTCGCGAATCATCTTCTCCACGCGCGCCGTTACGGCGCGCGTGTGATCGATATGCGAGCCGGTTTCGAGATCTACGGAAGCTTCGATTTCGGCCGACTCAATTGGACTTGAGAAATCCTTTTTGGAAAAAGCGTACGCGACGGGAGCCACGGCCAGCAGCGCGATCGGCGCGAGAATCGTAAAATACGGATAGCGAAATAGATACCAGCCGTAGTGTTTGTACAACGCCGTGAGAGCGCGCGCACTCATCAATTTGAGCGCCGCGTGCAATACGCGGCGGAGCGTCGCTACTATGGTCAGCGTCGTCGCCTGCGCAGCCGCGCCGGCCTGTTCGGCGCGAACCAGGACGCGCGCTTCCAGCGACTGCGCTCCCGCTTTAACGCGCGACCGCGCAAAGGCGAAGGCCCCGGCCAGAAAGCGCTCCAGCCGACCCGAGTCGGCGCCGTGACGCCGTTCGAAACGCGTCAGAGCCAGAGCCAGCGAGGGCAGCACTGTCAGCGACAAAAACAGCGAAACCAGCAGCGAATAGACGATTGTGAGCGAAAGGCTTTCGTAAAGCAAACGCGTTTCAGGATTCGCGAAGATGAGCGGAATAAAAACAACCAGCGTCGTCAGGGTCGAAGAAATCAGCTCCGCGCGGACGTTTACGGCGGCCTCCAGCACCGACGCATCCGGATCGCGCCCCGCCGCCAGCTCGCGATCAATCGCTTCCGAAACAACGATGCTGTTGTCGATCAACATGCCGGCGCCAAGGGCGAGACCCGAAAGACTCATCACGTTTAATTCCAGATTGGAAAGAAACATGAGAAAGAAGGTGGCCATCACCGAAACCGGTATCGACAGGCCGATCAGAACGGTCAGCGCGGTCCGGCGCAGGAAAACGTATAATACCAGGGTCGCAATAATGCCGCCGAAGATCACCGAACCCTGCACCTGGGAAATCGCATTGCGAATGGACTCGCCCTGGTTATAAGAGATGTCGCGCCGTACATCGGGCAGGTCCGCCAGCGAGGCCATGATACGGTCGCACGCTTCGGTTACGCCCAGCGTATTGGCATTGCCGGCCTTTTGTACGTAAATAGTCACCCGGTCTTCGCCGTTTACGCTGGATATGCTCGACCGATCGCGAAAGCCGTCTACAATGCGCGCCAGAGAATCCAGGCGCACCGGCGAGCGCTCCCGCGTGGCCGCCAGCATGGTTCCGTTCATCTCTTCGATGGACCTGAAGCGCGCGTCCATGTAGATGAACCGTTCGCGAAAGCCCGGCAGCTTGCCTCCGGGCGCAAATGCGTTGCCCGCCGACACCGCTTCCACCACGCTCTGCGTGGAAAGCGAGTGGGCGACCAGTCGCGACGCGTCGGTCTGCACCTGAATTTCGCGTTCAAATCCGCCGCCCACGAACACCTCCGAGACGCCGTCAATTCGCTCAAAGCGCGGTTTAACGCGATTGTCGATCAGCTCCCGCAGCTGCTTGAGATCATAAACATCGCTGGAAAACGTGGCGATGAATACCGGCCGATCCGACGGATCGTAGCGGACGATTGACGGGTCCTCCACTTCGCGCGGGAAACGATCCTGGATCAACTGCACGCTCTCGGAAGCGTCCAGGATTTTCACCATGATGTCCGCTTCATGATTAAAAATCAGGTTCACGCGCGATTCGCCTTCGCTGGACGTCGCGAGTATGCGATCGATGCCGGAGATGTCGCTGACCTGACGTTCGATCGGAATTGTAATCAGCTCTTCGATTTTTTCCGCAGCCACGCCCGGGTAACGCGTAATGATAGTGATGCCCGGCGATGCGACGTTCGGCAAAAGACCGACGGGCAAACGCTCCAGACTGATCGTTCCAAGCAAGAGCAGCGAAACCACCGTCATGACGCTGGTTACCGGCCGCGATACGAAAAATGTAATGAACCGACTCATCGATTCAGCGCCCCGCGCAGCCCGAGTATGCGGATGCGCTCAAACAATGCATACAGAGTGGGAAAAGCGACCAGCGTCAGCAAAGATCCCACGCTCAGACCGCCCATTACCACGACCGCCATGGGCGCCTGCATGTCGCCGCCGCCGCCGAGGCCGAGCGCCATGGGCGCCACGCCCAGAATCGTCGTGAGCGTCGTTAAGAGGATGGGGCGAATCCGTTCGCGCCCGGCCGCTTCTAAAATTTCCGTGAGCACGGGCAACGCCTCGTCGGAGCTAAGTCCGCGCTCTTCGCGATTTTGCTGAATGTATTCATACAGCACGATCGCGTTATTCACCACGATGCCGGTGAGCATAACCAGACCGATGCCGGAGGTAATGTTCAAACTGTTGCCCGTAATCAAAAGCGATACGGAAACGCCGAACAGAATCATCGGGATCGAGAGCGTCAGCGTGAAAGGATGTAAAAACGATTCGAATTGGGCGGCCAGCAGCTGATAAATCAAAACTGTTGAGAGGATAAACGCGTAGATCAAACTCTGGAGCGATTCAATTGTTTCGCTATTCTGTTCGCGAACGCGCACCTCCAGTTCGTCTTCGTCGCGAAAACGCTCGGCAAACACGGCGCTGGCTTCTTCCCGCAAAGTCTCCAGTTTCTCCCGCGCTTCGTCGCGATCGTCCGGCTCAAAACCGACCTCGATGCGCTCGACGCGCCGTTGGTTCTCGCGGAGTATCACTGGATAACTGAGGCCGTCTTCCAGCGTGATCAGCCGCCCCAGCTCGACATTACGACCGGAAGGCGTGGAAACATACAAACTGTGCAGCTGATCGGCCGTGCGGCGATCAGCTTCGCGCAGCCGGACGCGCACATCGATTTCGCGATCGCCCTCGCGATACAGAGTCGCCACCTGGCCGCGCACCGCAGCGCGCACCGCGCCTGCGGCGCCCTCCGGAGTCAGACCAAAGGCCGCGAGTCGCTCGCGATCCAGACGCACGCGCACTTCCGGATCGCGGGCCACGGCGCTGTTTTTTAAGGACCGAAACAGCGCATCGCGGCGCAGTCGTTCATAAATCCAGCTCGCCGCTTCGCGCGCTTTCGCCCGATCGCGCCCTTCCACCTCGAAGTATAACAAGTCGGCGCTTTCGCCCAGGAGTTCTTCCAGTGCGTCGCCTTTGATCCGAAAATCGGCGCGCACGTTGCCCAAATTCGAAAGCCCTGCGCTGAGGTGCTCAATAAAACGACGCGAGCTGAGTTCATCCGGATTCAAGATGAATTGCGTTTCGCCCAGATTCGGCTTGCGCACGCCCTCCACGCGCGACGCCAGATCATCCTCGTCAAAACCGATGCGCGTGACCGAGTGCAGGGCGAGCTTATTTTTCAAAGCAAATTCGTGTATCGAGGCGTGCAAACGCTCCGACTCTTCCAGGGTGGCGCCGCCGGGCAGTTCGGTGCGCAATTCCACTTCGCCCAGATCCGCTTCCGGCAAAAGGCGCTTCTCAACCGGCCAGAGCAGCAGCGCGCCCGTGAGCGACAGTCCGAACGAAACGCCGAGGATCAGTCCTGGACGCGAAACTGCGAAACGAATTACCGCGCCATACTGCGTGCGCAGTCCGATAACGAACCCGTCCGTCGCTGCAAATGCCGGCGCAGCCAGAGCGTTCACGGCGTTGAGCCAGCGTTCGGCGCGCGATCCCGGCCTGAGGGACAGACTGGCCAGCATGGGAATTACGGTCATGGAGCAAAAGTACGACGCGATTGAGGAAAAAGAAACCGTGAGCGCGAGGTCGCGAAACACCGCGCCGGCTACGCCGGAAACGAAAATAATCGGCACAAATACTACGATCGACGTAAGCGTGGAGGCGGTTACGGAGCCGAATACCGATCGCGCGCCCAGGATGGCGTTATCGCGCCAGTCGCGTTCCGGATGGTGTTCGGCCTCTTGATAAATAGCCTCGAGGGTCACGATGCTGTTGTCGATCATGAGTCCGGTGCCCAGCGCGAGGCCGCCCAGACTCATAATATTCAGCGAGACATCTTGTAGATACATCAACGCAAAGGTGCTGATGACCGAAAACGGAATTGTCACGATGACAATGACCGCCGCACGCAGATCTTTAAGAAAAAAGAACAGTACGACAAATGCGATTGCGCCGCCGAGCAGAGCGTCGTTGCGCACCGATCGGATCGAGTCGGAAACAAAAACGCTGCGATCCTGAATTACATCGAACTGGACGCTGCGTTCAAAACGCCGATTTATATCCGTGAGCGCGTCGCGAATCGCCTCCGCCGTTTCAATTGCATTCTGATCGGGCTCTTTGCGAACGCCCACTATAACCGCCGGCTCCTGATTGTAATATGCCGAGCCGCGGCGCTCGCGATACCCGTCGCGCACTTCCGCCACCTGGGATACATAAACGGGCGCCCCGTTTTCGCCGACGGATGCCACGGCGCTTTCGATGTCGCGCACAGCGTCAAACTGACCCATTACACGCACATTGTATTCGCGCGCGCCGCGCCGCACGTTGCCCGCCGGAAAATTGAAGTTGGAAGAACTGAGGGACTGCGCCAGGCGATCCAGAGTCAGCCCGTAGCCGAATAGTCGACCGGAATCGACATTCACCTGGATTTCGCGCCGGTAGCCGCCGAGGATTTGCACCGACGCTACGCCCGGAATTCGTTCCAGGAAAGGGCGCACATTTTTGTCCACGTGATCGCGCAGGTCTTCAAAAGACGTGTTAACCGGTCGCGCCGTCAAAAGCACGATGGGATCGGAAGACGGATCAAACTTGATGATAATCGATTTGCCCGCGTCCTGCGGCAGCACGCTGCGAGCCAGATCGACCTTCTGGCGCAAATTTATGACTGCCAGATCCAGGGACCCGCCCCATTCGAGCGAAACCTCGACGATCGAAAGTCCCTCCTGCGAACGCGAAACGATCTTCTTCACGCCGTTGACGGAACTGACTGCATCCTCGATAGGACGCGTTACCAGATTCTCGATTTCCTCCGGACCGACGTTAGAATACGGCGTTAGCACTGTCAGGCGCGGGAACGAGATATCCGGAAACAAGCTGACCTTGAGGCGCGTAAGTGAGATGACGCCGAGCAAAAGCACCGCGGCGAACATCATGACTGTGGCGACGCGGCGTCGTACGAAAAACTCAATCATTCTTACGAACCGCCGCGGAACCGAACTCAGTAGGTCAGATAGAGGTTAAAATCTTCTTCAAGCGTATTGCCGTTAAGATCCGTCACGCCGGTCGAACCGCCCCGAAAACGCAGTCGAATTACCGGAACCTCGGTCGCCGTGTGCGGGGGGAGGTTTCCGCCGACGCTCACGCGCACCGTCGCTCCGGCCACCTGCACGTCGGCGAGCGATACGCTCAGACCGGCGACGCCGATCACCGTGGACACGCTGACGTTGCTGAACACCGAGGAAGCGAGCAACGCATTGTTAAACGTGAACTGGAATTGCCGAACGCAGGTCGGCGTTCCCGCCAGCGGCGTCAGGTCGATCGCCTGACTGATGTCGATCGCAGAAAAATCGACAAGGGCGGCCGCGCCCGGACCGGTCGCCACTGCTCCGCTCACGCAGCCCGGAGCGGAACTGTTCATCTGCCGCGAATCCAGAATTACCGGACGAAGAGAATTGGGTCCGTCGGTCAAAAACGGGAAACTGTAGCTCGTATTCAGCCCGTTGTTGTTCTGATCGCGCGCGGTAGCGTCGATTGACAGGGTATAAACGGTTTCGGGATCGAGTCCGCCGCTGTAGGTGAGCGTCAATTGATCGCTGGCGCCGTTCCAGGCGCGCGTTACCGGGGCGGAAGGATTTAACAACACCGCATTCTCGGTGCTGACCTGATCCATCGCCTCGCTGAAGGTCAGCACAATCGGACTGGCGCGCTCGACGCCCGTAATCAGCACGCCGTTATTAAGCGCGCTGGTGCCAATATTCCCAGCCGTAATCGCCGGGGCGGCGAAGTCCGCGCCGACGGTAAAAAAGAAACTCGTGGGATTTTGCAACCGCGACCCGTTTGTATCCAGAAGCGATTGATTCACGGATACCGTATAGGTGCCGGGCGCCAGCGGGTTGGACGGAATCAGAATCACTTCCGTCTTCTCCGCGTTTTGCGTCGCTGTGAACAAAAACGAAGGACTCACGGCGATGCCCGCGCCGGCCGTTGAAAAATCGATCTGCCGCGAAAAGATCAACCGAATGTTGGAAGCGGCGGGAACATTCACGTCGCCCGCTGCCGGCGCGGAACTCAAAAAACGCGGCCGGGCGATGTCAGACGTGACGAAAAAACGAACGATTACATCGTCGCCCAGATCCACGCCCTCGCTGGACTCGGTGGATCGTCCAATGGTCATGGTAAACTCATCCACGCCGCTGAGACTCTCGCGCGGACGAAATATCATGCGTTGCCCTTCCCAACGAAACGAGCCGAATACCTGACCGCTGCCGGAGGCCAGGCGAAACGCATCCTGGGCTTTTTCCGGATCCATGGTCTGATTGAAGAGAACCCAAACGTCGCCGTTGGCATCCACGCCGCGCTGGCCGTTTTCCGGATTGGTCGCAAGCACCAGCGGTACGAGTTGCGTAGGAGACAACCCGAGCAAGGCGGCGTCGAGATCCTCCTGACTGCAGGCTGGAAACGTCGACAGCAAGAGCGTCGCGCTCAGGCCAGAGGCGAAATTGCGCGCCGCGCGCGCGAAAGTTAAAGCGCTCATGGATTCACCTTCACGAAAAAGACCAGATCTTCTTCCAGCCAGGTCGAGGATTCCGCTCCGATGACTCGCGACCGGAGCCCGTTGCGCCCGCCAAAAATTGTAATCTTGTAGGTGTTGGCCGCGAGCCCGCCGACGAACAGAACCAGCCGATCGTCCGTAAAACCGACGGTCTCAAACGCGACCCCGCTCACCGCGGCGCTGTCGGAATAAATGCCGAAGAGCCGCTGGACGGAGACGTTCTCCGGAGCGCTGCCGCGCAGCAGCCCGCGCGAGAACTGAAATCGGAAGACCGCGTCAACCGGCGTTCCGGAATCGCTGCCGGCCATGGTGACGTTTGTCGTAGCGCCGGCGACCAGCGAAAGCGCCTCGGCGCCGGAGGGAGACGATTTTTGCGCAAGCGTCGCAGCCAGATAGTTCGAGTTTTGCGCGCCCGCCGTATTATTCACCGTGAAGGCCCGTGTGAATTCCGCATCCAGCGCATTGCCCGCCAGATCTTGAGCGCCGGTAGTAACGCGCAGACGGTACAGAGTCTCCGGCTCCAGCGGATCGGTCGGGGTGAATGTTAACTGCGTGAAAGTCGCGTTCCAGGCTATCTGACCGGAAACGACGGAACTGGTATCCAGACGCGTAATGGAAAATGCATTCTGCGTTTGGGAAAAGCGCATGCCTTCGTCGAAGTTTACAATAAACGCGCTGTCTTTGTAGACGCCGGCCTGGCC
Organism: Leptospirales bacterium; assembly: GCA_036170535.1. Taxonomy (GTDB): domain Bacteria; phylum Spirochaetota; class Leptospiria; order Leptospirales; family Leptonemataceae; genus SSF53. The sequence continues at coordinate 40,515 of JAVHPJ010000101.1, forward strand.
GTCGGTCAAATCCACCACGGCGCCGGACTCGCGCGCATTCACAACCAACGGCCCGGTGAAATCCGATCCAACCTGGAAGCTGAAGTTGAATGAGGATGCGAAGGTAATACCTTCGACATCCGCCGCACTGGCAGCAATGCCGACGGAATAGGTCGTCGCATTGTTGAGCGGCCCGAACGGCGTGTAGGTGAAACCGCTGTCATCCGAGTTCCAGGCGAAGGCGCCGGGCGCCGACGGCGAGATGCTGAAGGCCGCCTCCACTGTGGTGCGATTCATGGGACGCGAGAATACGACCGTGAGCGCGCTGGCCGGCAAAACGCCCTGGGCGTTGTTAACCGGCGTCGTGTTCAGGACGCGCGGCGCATCCAGACGCGAACCGACTGTAAAGAATACTAAATATTCGACTTCCATCCGCACGCCTTCGGACGAGGTCGCGCCGCCGTCGACGCGCAACGTATAAGCGGCGCCGTTGGTCAACGGCTCTTCCAGGTCAAAGTAGAGTCGCCGGCCCTCCCAGCGCGGAGAACCGGAGGATGCGCCCGAGCCGGTAAGAAACAGAGTGTTGCGCGTGGTTTCGAGATTCATATCCCGATCAAATTCGACGTAGATCGGATCGCCCTGCGTGATTGTCTGCGCGCCCGCCGGCGGGCTCGACGCAATGATGCCGGGTCGATTGTCCGCCGCCGACAAGGGCAAGAGCACGTCCGGGATATCCTGGATATTGTCGCAGCGCACCGCGCCGGACGCCAGGGCGAGGGCCAGGACTGAGGCGCAGCGCGCGGCGCGTTGCATGAGTACGGATCGAAGGGTCATCGGCGTCGCTCCCCGGCGCGCTGTTCGCCGGCCTTTTCTTCGCGCGGTTTTTGCTCCGGACCTTTTTCTTCGCCCTGTCGCTCTATCGGCTTATCCGCAGGCGCGGGATCAGGCCGCGTCGCGCCTTCGCGCCCGCGTTGCGTATCGGACGGCGGGGCGGCAGGATCCAGGGGCGATTCTTCGCGCAAGCGCACTTTTGAGCCTTCGCGCAACGCGTCCACGTTATCCGCCGCAATCTGTTCGCCCGCTTGCAGGCCGCCGGTGACTTCCACGCGTTCGCCGAACTGGCCGCCCAATGTCACCTGCCGGCGAAAGGCCAGGCCGTTTTGCAGCACGTAAACCTCGGCGATCTTCTGACCGTTTTCCTCACGCCGATCCACGAGCGCTGTTTCCGGTATGGCGATCGCGTCGGACTTCGTTTCGACATCGACGGAGCAGCGCACGAACATGCCCGGGTTCAGTCGCAGTTCCGCGTTTTCCAGGTCAATGCGCACTTCCGCAGTACGCGTCTCCGCGTCAATAATCGGCGAGATCAGCTTGACCTTGCCTTCGCGCGGCTCGTTTTCCCACGCATCAACGGTGCATTGCACCGGTTGATCGACTTTGACCAGTTTGAGGTCCGACTCCGCGATGTTAATGGATACCAGCAGGCGATCCATGCGCACCACTGTAAACACGGGCTCGTCCTGTTTGACGCTTTCGCCCACATCAAGGGCGCGCGAGGCCACCACTCCGTCCAGCGGCGAAACCAACGTGGACTCCTTAATCATTAATCGGATCGAGTCGAGCTCGAGTTCCGCATTGCGCACATTGGCGTCGGCCGCGCGCACGTCCTCGCGCTCCACCTGCGTATTAAAATCTACGAAACTTTCGCGCTTTTGCGCCGGATTCTCCGGCACGTTCATGCTCGCTGAACGCAGATCCTCGTCGCGAAAACCAACCGCGCGAATCTGATAGTTCTTGCGCGACTGGAAGTAGCGGCTCATGGCGGACAGGTAGTCCGTGTACACGCTTTTCAGCTCTTCACGCGAGATCCCGCCCAGTTCATAGATTTCCTGCTTATTCTCCAGATTGCGTCGCGCATTCAAATAGCCCGCTTTGGCTTCGATAATATCCGACTGCATGCGTTCCAGATCGCGAATCTGACGATCGACTTCCCGGCGCGACGCGTTGTAACGCGCGCGACTCACATCGCGCTGCGCCCGCGCGGCGTTAACGCGCGCCTGAGCCTGGCGCATCTGAATTTCCAGCTCGAAGGTTTCCAGTTGCGCAAGCCGCTCGCCTTTCTTCACGGACATGCCCTGCTCGGCGAACAGCGTCTGGATGCGGCCCACGACCTTGGGCACGACCGCCGCTTTTTCCAGAAAGGTGACTGTGCCCGGCGAAGCCACTGTACGGACGAGTTCTTCCTTTTGCACAGTCAGCGGCGTTACGACCGGCAGCAACATGCTGGAGTCCACGTCCGATTCAGAGTCGGATGCGATCAGATAAACCAGACCGGCAATTAAGGCGATGCCGAGTGCGCTGGCCGCGCCGCCGACAATCCAGCGATTGCGCGGCGTAAGCGCGTTAAAGCGTCCGCGCAGTTTCTGCGACGCAGCCTTCAGTTTTTCCGATCCCGCGCCCGAGACCGGCCCCAATCGTTTCGCCCAACCGCGCAGTTTTTCGCGGCCCGCTTCGGCGGCTTGTTTCATCGCAGCCGCACGGGCCTGAAGCCTGACGCTTGATTGGGCCGCCGCAGCCGCGCTTTCGGCCGGCTCGACGGGCGCCGACGCCGCATTCGGTGGAGCCTCCAGCGCGGTTTCGCCGTCGGCGGAGTCGGTCGCAAACGCAGGAACGATCGGCATGTCCTCCGACGCATTCGGGAAAGTCGAATCGTCCGCGTCGCCCGGCAGGGACTGCGCGCGTTCTTCCGGCAATTCAGGTTCAACCGGGTTCATTCGTCGTCCTCCTCAAAGGGATTCAGAGGGAAAGGCGCGGTTTCGGATTGTATGTTCGAACGCGTGCGATATCCGCGCGAGCCTTCATCGCTGCGTTCGCCCGGGGAATTTAAAGGGCCCCGGTCAAGCTCCCGGATTTCGACCAGTTTTTGCGAATCAAGTTCCAGACCAAGATTCAGTTCGAGCTGATTGGCGGCGATGACGAGCTGGACGCGACTTTGCACCAGACCCAGGCGCGCCTGCACCATGCGCAGCTCTTGTTCCAGATAGTCTTGCAGCGACATCTCGCCGTTCTGGAAGCGACGCTCGGCGATCATAAAGCGCCGTTCCTGGATAGCCAGATTCCGGTCGGCTATGTCAAGTTCGGTGCGACGATCGAGAAACGCGCGCCGGAGGCGATGCACCTCGTTGGCCGCCTGCATGCGCACTTCATGATTGCGCTCGCGCGCCTGCAAAAGCTGCAATTCGGCGCGGACCATAGGTTCGCGCCAGCCGGCGTTATCATATACGTTCCATGAGCCGCTGGAAGAATAGCCGCGCGAAGTCTCGTTCTGTGATCGATTGTTTGTCACGTCGCCGCTGAGCGTATTTCCAAAAACGCGCAACGTGACGCTGACGCCCACGCCCCACTCCGTATTGCTGGGCGGCCACTCTTCGCCGCTGCGGCCGTAGTTTCCTGTGAGCGAAATCGTAGGCAGCCAATCGTACTTCTGCAGCAAATATTCGCGCCGACTGCGCATCAGGTCAATACGCGCCTGGCGCACGTCCGGCCGCGACGTTAACGATGCCTGATAAAGGTCTTCCTCCGACATGGAGAAATCGTTTATCTTGATTTCGAAGAGATCCAGTCGCTTTACGCGGGCGCCGCCCGGTTCGGGCAGGCGCAGCAGCATGCCAAAGTCGACCAGCGAGTCGCCCAACGAGTCGCGCTGCTGTTTGAGTTCCAGGCGCCGGCGCGAGTATTCCGTTTCGAGTTCTTGAAAGTCAAGCTCGGTGGCGGCGCCCTGACGCCGCTCGACGCGCACGCGAGCTAATTGCGTTTCGAGGGATCGCAACGACGTCTCCGTGATGCGCACATTTTCGGAGTCCTGAATTAATTGCAGGTAGGCCTCGCGCACCTGAAAACGCAGCTGATTACGCGCCTCCTGATAACGTTCACCCGCCAGGCGCAGGTCGATCTGCGCGACTTCGTATTGCAGACTGGAGCGACCGCCGTCATACAGCGGCTGGGACAGGCTGACCTGGACCGAGTGGTCGCCCGAATCGAAATTGCGCGGCGCAACCGTGCGGTTTCTTCTATAAGACAGGGTGAGAGAGGGAAAGAAGTCTCGAAATCGCGCCGCGAGCTGCTCCTCGGCCGCCACGCGTTCTCCGCGCAGCACGCGCAGCTGGACGCTATTACGCTCCGCCAGCAACTCTGCATCGGCCAGGCCAAGCAGCTCGGCGGACTCTTCCGACGCCCGTAACCCGGCCGATCCGGCGAATGCCAGCGCGCCGCCGATTGCGGCGAAAAGGATGGCAAAACGCCAGAGCAACATCAGCGCCGGCGCCCCCGATTCGCCTGCGGCGGCGCAGCGGGCGGCTCCTCGGTCGCCATGAGCGACTCCGCCGCTTCGATATCGGCGGCGTTTACGCCCAGGGCCTGCACGCGCTGGAAGTGGGTCCGCGCGCGGTCGCCCATCTCCAGACGATCAAACAGGCGTCCCATGTGCAAATGCACCTTGCTGACCTGATATTCCATGGCGAGCGCCGTCTGATATTCCAGCAGGGCCGGCTTTAATTGGTTCTGCGCCTCGAGCGTTCGCCCGAGATAATACCGGGCCAAATAGTTCTCCGGATCGCGCTGAACAATCTGTTTGAAAATCTCAGCCGCCTCCGCCTGACGCTCGGGATTAACGGCGATGGTCTTGCCGAGCCACATGAGCGCGTAGGGATTATGCTCGTCGTCGTCGAGATAGTCGCGCAAAAGCTCTTCGGCAGCGTCAAATTCACGCGTAAAGAAGCGAACCCGCGCCAGCAAGGCGACGACTTCGACGGAACCCGGACGCTCATCGAGCAGCTTCTCGAGAGATTCCCGGGCGTCGTCAAACTTTCGGTTCCGGTAAAGCGTCTGCGCATCGTTAAAGCGCTTGAGCTGGTCTTCATTTAATACCCGATCGTCGGAAAAAACGCCGGTGCACGCCGTATTCAAAAGCAACAGGGCCGCACAGAGCGCGCCGCGGGCGACTTTCGCATTCATTATGTCCCGAAGCTTGCCTGACACCGTGTATATAGTTGAATTTTTGTATGACATAAGTTCAAAACTCAAATCGTTCTCAAGCTCCGGGGCCGACTGCCGTCGCCGCTGCGTTTTTTTTGTTCATATCGGATATCCTTCGCGATAAACGTGGACGCCAGAGCGCGCTTATTAAATTAAACCACTCAGATGGGCGTATTTTTGCACAGTCTTTCTGCAAAAATGCGTAGTAAAAAAAAATCTGAGCCTCACGAAATGACATACTCGGAAAAATCAATAAAAATCACGATTCTTGTGATCGCAGCCGCTTTGCCAATGTGCGGCATCCAGAGCTCGCTGGAACGCGCGATGAACGCCATGGAAAGCGATGTGAACGACGCGCCGGCGACAAAGGTGCTGGGACGCGCCGGCGACCTGACTGTCGATGATTCAAATTTCTACTATGCAAACGCAGCGTACGACGCTTCCAGTCCGGAAGAACTGTCCGCCCTCTCCGAGGGCGCGCGGCGGCTGGTAATACAGAAAATACTGCTGCGCCGGCTTGCGGTGCAAAAGGCCTTTGAAGAGGATTTGCTGAGCGATCCGGAAGCAGCGCGGTATTTGTGGCCGCGCATGGAAAAGTTGATTGAGGAATATTATTACTATAAGACCGGCGATTTCCAGCAAATCGAACGAGAGGTTGCCAGAATGCGCCCGGATGACGCAACCCTGGCCGAATTTATGACGGAAAATGCGGCGGTCCGTTCAGCCGGAGCGAGCGAAGCTCAGGTGCGGGCCGAGCAAGAGCGAATTTTACGACGCGTACAACTACAGAAGATGTCCGAGGCCCGCGAAAAGGCTGTGCGCGCCCTGCTCGATTCCAGCCCGCGTCTGGAGGTGACCCCATGAACCGATTCGTACACTTTCGCACACTTGCGCCGATCTCCCTGCTGGCGCTGATGGCGACAATCGCGCCGCAACGAGACGCCTCTGCAGAACCGGAGTCGCTGTATACGCCCGGCGCGTCGGAGATTGACGAAGACGGTATTTTGCGGCGCATGGAACTGGAGCTGCGGCAGTCCATCACGCCCGCCGCCCGCACAACCGCGCGCAGCAGCGCAGAAAAAGAGACGGTCGAAACAACGCGTCCCCAGACGACGCGCCTGGTCCTGCCGGTCGTCATTGCTCTGGCCGGCGGCGAAGTTCGCGCCGGCGAACTGATACTCGTGCGTAGCGAAATTGCGCAGGCGGGGGCCGTCGGCCTGCCGTGCGCGGAACTCAGTTCGATTGAATTTACCGAATGGCGTAAGCTGGGCGCCCTGCGAGGCGCGGAAGGCGGCTTTCTCTACGGACCGGTCGCCGCCGAGGTGCGCCTGAAAAACGGCGTCACCCAGCGGATCAGCCTCCAACCCGACGAATGGTTGCGTTTAAATCTGATCACCCGCACCGGACCGGTCGCGGTTTTTGGCATGTTTGTTTCTACCAGCGAAATGGAAAAGCCTGAGCCGCCGGCCGACGCTGTGCGCTCCCTTAAGTTTGGCGAAGCGGGAGCTGCAATTTGAATAGTACCGGGCGAGCGGCTGTAGCTCTGCGTCGACTTGCCGGCGCTCTGGCGGCGGCGATCGGCATCGCCAGCTGCGCCGGGCAATTATTGATCCCCGATCGACGCATCTCAGGCGGCGCAGCCAATTCCGACCCGACGCCCCTGTTGCAGGAAGCGATGGCCTCCGCGGCGACGCCGGAGCGTTCGTTTCACATTGATCGCTACGAGACAACCGAGATCGCGCCCGGCGTGTATCTGGCCGCGCCCGGTCAGGCGCCGCTGGTAAATGTTACGCGCGAAGAAGCGGCGCAGCGTTGCGCCTCGGCCGGCAAACGACTCTGCACGCTCGACGAATGGGTCAGCGCATGCCTCGGGGTGCAACAACGCAAGTTTTCCTACGGACCTCAAGCGACGGCCGGTCGTTGTAATCTGGGCGCCGCTGGCGCCGCGCTCACGGGCGAATACTCGCAGTGCAAGAATGACGCAGAGGTTTACGATCTAATCGGCAATGTAATGGAATGGGTCGCCGACTCGCGCGGAGCGACCGCCATCGCCGTAGGCGGCTCCTATTCGGCCACGCTTGAAACGGATTGTTTCAGCCGTTCTTTTCTCACGCCCGAAACGCGCCAGCCGCAGATCGGCTTTCGGTGTTGTAATTGACCGCGAGCCCCGAATCGAAACAATATCGCCCCAGGATTATTAAGTATGCAGAATGATTCCCGCAGCATGACACTACGCGCGTCCGTTGGCCTTGCGGCGCTCTTAATCCTCAGTCTGGCTGGCTGCCGCACCTATTCGGTGGAGGCGATTCTGACGCAGCCCTGGCCCGCCGCCGCGCCGGCCAGTTTTAAAGACATCGCCATCGGCTTTGTTGAGAGCGGCGGTTCCGCGCGCTCGCCCGTGACCCAGCGCAACCTGTACGACAGTCTGGCGTTTACCCTGCAGGAACGCGGCTTCATCGTTCTGGACTATTTGCAGACCGTCGAACAGTTCAAAAAAACTCAGACCGCTTCCGATCGCTTGCTGACCGATGCGGAGCTGCGCCGCGCCGCGCCGGAACTTGGCAG
>JAVHPJ010000102.1:0-42161 GCA_036170535.1 Leptospirales bacterium
GCCTCCATTCCCAAAGACTTTGAAAAAATCGATCCGTCGCAGGCGGAAGACATCAAGCGCGCGACGCCGGATCGTACGCTTGCCGCCCAGAAAATCGTCGGACCGACGGACTTTAACGACGATCGCAATCTGGTGCTGGGCGCCGCATCGTATTTGCTCGCAATTGATTGTTATCAGCGGCGGGACATGTCCGTGGCGCCAACCCCCAAAAAGGCGATCTGCTCGTTGCGCGGCGCGTGGCTCTTTGGAGACATGCACGACGAATTTCCAGGCATGGGTTTTGACAAGGTGCGCGACTTCCTTTATATGAAGGCCGTAACGTATTACAACCCGACTCTCGACATTATGACCAACGGCCGCGAGCCGCACGACGCCTTTATTCCGCTGCTCGGGCCGGACACGGACAAGAACTGGGGCTTTGACGGCGTAATTTATATCAACGGCTATCTCACTCGCAAGTATCTCGATCGCCTGGCGCCCAACCCGCAGGCGAAAATCGACATGCTCGAAAAGTCCAAACGTCATCTTGGAAAACTCTACGGCATGGGCCGGGCAAGCTCTTCGAAGCCTTCGATTATCATCGATATGGCCAAGGAACTTTACGAAGAGATCTCCAAACAACTGGAAGAGATGACCGGTACGCCGGCAATGTGAGCGGCGCCGCGAGCCGGCGCAGCGCGTCGCCTGAACCTGGCGGAAGCAAAATGAATAGACCGGGCTATCGTCGCGCATTAATCGTAGAATACGACGGCGGCTCGTTCGCGGGCTATCAACTGCAGAACGGAGTCCCGACCATCCAGGGCGAACTGGAGCGCGCGCTCGCAATCATACTGCGCGAGCCGGTGCGCACCACCTGCGCGGGACGCACGGACGCCGGCGTGCACTCGGCGGGTCAGGTGGTATCGTTTGTTTCGCACAACGAGCCGCCGGAAAACTGGATCCTGCGCCGTTCGCTGAACGGTCTTCTGCCGAATTCCATCAGTGTGCGCTCTGCAATGAGCGCGCCGCTCGACTTTCATCCGCGCTTCAGCTGCTATGCGCGCGAATACGACTATGTCTTCTGGCGTTCTCCCGTTCGGCCGGCGATCTGGCGCGGGCGTACGCACTGGGTCTATACGCCCCTGCCAATTGCAGAATTAAACGCCGAACTCGCCCAGCTGCAGGGCGAGCACGATTTTCAGGCCTTCACGCGTCATGCGCACCGCGATAAGGTTACGATACGCTACATGCACCGGGCGCAACTTCTGCCGGGCGCCCAATGCGGCTGGCCGCCGGAAGCGGTTGTTCTGCGCGTGTGCGCCAACGCTTTTTTGCACAACATGATTCGCATACTCGCCGGCGCGCTGCAGGATCGCGGCGAAGGCCGGCTGGAACGCCGACTGATCGACGTGATTGAAAGCCGCACGCGTCTGGCGGCGGGACGGACGGCGCCGCCGGAGGGCCTGTACTTTCGCGCCGCGTATTATCCGCGCATCCCCGGCATGGAAGACCTCGCGAGTCTGCCGGATTTTCCGGTACGTAAACGCAGCGCGCCGCCGCCGTCTCCCGAAGCGCAACTTATCCAGCGCGACGCTTGAGAGTATAAACGCACTCGCGCACGGCGTTCACGCCCGCCGCACGAAAGCGCTCATTTAATGCCGGCCCGTCCTGGGCGGTCGCGCGCTCGATAAAAAACTCCGCGCCATACAGCTGGCGGATTTCGGCCTCGCCGACGCTGAAAGGCGGCCCCAGTTCGTCCGGACTTGCGTATTCAAAGCTGATGAGCAGCATCGTCGTTTCCGGTCCGCTCAGTTCAATTAGCTTCGCGGCGTAGCGCTGGCGCAGATCCGGCGGCAGCGCCACCAGCGCCGCACGGTCGTAGATAAAGTCAATCGGGCCGATCTGTTCCGGCGTCACTGCCAGCATATCGCCGCAGATCAAACGCAGGGGCCCGGCCGTGTATTCCGCGCCGGCCTGCTCGTATTGCAGTCCGTTTTCGGCGAAAAAGTCGTGCACGGCCTGTTCAACAAACTCTACGCCCGTCACACGCGAACGTTCGGCGAGCCACAGCATATCCAGACTCTTGCCGCACAGCGGGACAAGCGTATTTCCGCGGTCCTTGAATACGGACGGCCCGTACTCGCGCAGAGCGGGGTGGATATCGGACTGGTGAAATTGGATGCGCCCGGCGTCCCAGCGTTCTTTCCAGAATTCCAGTTTCATGGCTTACCTTCTTTAGATTTATTTATATGCTTAGAAGATAAGCGAAAGTTGTGCGAAAGTCGGCGAGTTTTTCGGGGAATCGGTGCGCGAGTCGGTGCGCTCACCGGGAGCGGCGGTTTCGCATCCACTGAATAATTGCAAAGCCAACCAGGCTGACGCCAGCAATCCGCGCGAGCACGACGATGGCGAGCGCCACAAACTCGCGCAGCGTCATAGACGCGAGCGACCAACATGGCCCGATCGCGAGGCGGTCGTTACAAGTGTCATCGTACGTCATGAGCATGACGCTGCCAATCATAGTCAGCAGGAGATTCAAGGGCGCGCCGGTCAGCGCAGCAACGACATACCTTCCACGGATCAAGAAATACGTCGGAACGGCCCACGCGACGCAAGCGCACGCCAGCAACACAGAAAAGAATTCAAGAGATAAGGCGTCACGATGGGGCGCAGCGCAGGACGCCGTGTGTGTCGCCGCCAGAATCATCCACGCCTTGCGCATCGCCCGCTGCAGGCCGCCAGTCAAAACCTTTTCCATGGTAACACGCTCGTGCACGAGCATGCGCAGGACACCGGCGACCCGGGCCGGCGGTGGTGCACGCGCAAATTCAGCGTCCCGCCGATTTACTGTGGAAGCCTCCCGGTCAGGCGCCCGGCGGGCGCCCGCGCACAACGAGTCGCGGACTGGCTCAGAATTACGCGCGGCGGCTCCACCGACTGAAGGACTGTAGTAGATCGTAGCCCAGGCCGTACAGCGGCGTGGTTAGTGCGTCCAGTGCGCCAGCACGGTCAGACTGAACAGCACGGTGCAAACAAGGCCAGCAAGCCGTCCGCGAAATCGAAAGGCAGTTGCTTTCACTGCTCCGGCCTGTTGTTCGCTCGAAACTTGTGCGGCGGCCTTCCTCGGTGCGGCGGCTGTGTGCGCGTGACAAACCAATTAAGCGCCGCCAGCCGCTCAGGCCCCCCTGCCGGGCCGCCAGGTCGCCGTTTTATGGGTTGTGTCCTGAGTCGCGCCGGAATCCGTTTCCAGAATAGCCGGTCCGGATGGGGCGGCGGACCCAGAGCATGACGTTTCGATCCTTGTTTCGCCCCCGGCGCGCCGGTCTGGCCGCGGCGGCGCTCGTCCTGGCCCTTCTGCCAGGCGCGCTTTACGCCCAGGAAAGCTCCAGCCGGCTGCGGCACGAGTTCGGGCTCTGGGTAGGCGCCTCTAACCCCATGCCGGGCACCGCGACCGACGAGGTGCTCGATGCGAACATCGGCGGCGGCGGCTTTTATCGGATCAACTTTCCGTGGGTCTTTCTGACCGAGCTGGGCTTCTCGTGGAGCCAGTACGAATCACGGACCGAGCAGAAACTGCTCGCCTTTCCGCTCTACGGCGCGCTCGTTTACCAGCTGCCGTTCAGCTTCAAGGTGCAGACCTTTCTAAAAGTCGGCGGCGGCGCGGCGTGGCTGGAAGTGCGACCCAGCAACCGCTCGGGCTGGGACCCGCTGTTTTACGCGGGTACGGAATTTTCGCTGCTCGCCAGCCGGCGACTGCGTATCGGTCTGCGCCTGGACTACGAACTCATCTACGAAAAAAATCTGGATAAGCCCCAGAACGAATATCTCACATTGGGCAACACCGATCCGCGTTTCCAGCAGAATCGCGAGTTTACCCTGGAGAACGGCGAGTTCTTCCACTTTGGCTTGATGGTTTCGTTCATCTTCTGAGCAAGGCGTCACTTCTATGAAACGATTCTCCGTTCTTATGATTTCAGGTTTCGCCCTGGTCGGTTGCTTCAAGGGCGGCGACAACGGCGTGCCGATTCTCTCCTTTTTGACGAACTCGCGCATGGTGGTGCTGCTCAAGGGCACCTACGCTTCCGACAATCCGCTCAGCGCCGCGGAGATTAACAACAATCGCATCTTCGTCGACGACGACGACTCTGGCATTTCAACGCTGCGCTCCGCAGGCGCAAACGCCTGTACGCCCTTTGTGGAACCGGACTGCATACCCAATCGCAGCGACCTGCCGGTCTGGCTGGACATTGGAGAAATTCGACTCTCCACGCAGCAACCAGGCAACGACGAATTGCTGGGCATTGACAGTGCGGAAAAATCCGAAGACTTCTGGAACGTAGCTGCGGACGAACGTCAGGTTTATTGCAGCATTCCCTACACCGCCGATCCCGATCTCGACAATTGCAAGTTGGGCGGTCTGGTGAATTACCAGGAGCTTACCAACGGTCGCGGCGTCGTATATCCGTCGCGTGATATCCAGGACGGCATTTATTATCACGTGGGCATCTACGTGCGCGCCATCGCCACGGGCTGGGGCATTCTGAACAGCGGACTGGCGCAGGACCGGTTCGACAACAGCGAGATCTTTGGCGCAAACCTGACGCCCTATATCCAGTACGATCCGAACATCGACGAGGTCACGCGTCAGCTGCTGCCGCCCGACTGGTTTCCCCTGCACTACAGCGTGGGCCCGGGTCAGAATTTCACGCTTGTAAAAGACGACGCAACCTACAACGCCATCGTGCTTGAGATTCGCTTCAACATGTTTGAAAACATGATGGTGCATCGTTTTGTGAACCCGTCCAGTCAGACGATTACGGCCGTCGCCTTCAGCGACTGGCGGCGGCCCAATGCCGACTCGCTCGCCGATCGCGGCGCAAACATGGGCGGTAATGTGCTTACCCGCGCGCGGTTTTTTTACCCGGACATTACCCAGACGCTCGTCATCGACGGCGGAACGCGCAGCACGCGGCACTATTACTCCGTCTATCAGCTAACGGAAGAAAACAAAACCGATCATCTGCCCTTCGCAGCGACGCCCGTGCGCGACGGCGCCAGCAATTCACTGAGCTACATGATGCCTGGAACCTATGTGATCCAGTGTCGCTATGATTGTCGCGCAGACGGTTATCCGGAGCTGACGCTTACCGAATCGGCCGCATTTGAAATCCCGCTGGGACCGGGCCTGACCGTACAGAATTTTCCCTGCGGTCCGGCGACGGCGATTCCTGGCGGCGCAACCTGCACGCCCTGAGGCGATTGCAGTTGCAGACGCAGTTTCGCTGGAAGATTCGTAATCGGCGAATTATCACGAAGTCTTTGCCAAATTCCGCAGGCGCCGCCGAATCTGCTGCGCGCGCTTCCGATTCGCTTCCAGAGTAGCGAACAACAACTCGCGCTCGGCGTCCGTCATTTGCGCGCCGAACATTCGATCAAAAATTCGATCCGGCAGAATATACCAGACCCCGCGCGAATGTACGCGCAACTCGCCGCCGGAATGCAGTTCGGCGCGCGTGTACAGCCGACGTTTACGCGCGGCGGTAATCCAGGCTCGAATGGTCAACGGCGCATCGAGGGCCGTCGCTTTGTGGTATTTGAGTTCCAGTTGGTCGGTCATGACCATATGCCCCAGATGATGACAGAGCATCCCCTGGGCCTCGTCGAGCAGCGCCGCCAGCACGCCGCCGTGCAACTTGCCAGGCGCGCCGCGCTGCCACGCGAGCGGCTGGTAGGTCATGCGCAGCTCGCCGGTCTGTTCGTCAAAGGGGAACTCCGCGTGCAGGCCGTGCGGCGACGCAGTGCCGCAACCATAACACTGATCGGAGTGCCAGTTGCGCGACGTGAAGACGGAACCATCGGCGGGCAGGATCGGATTCACCAACCGAATTTCGCACGGTCGGATCGCGTGTCGATCCCTTCAAGCGGCGCCCGCCCGGGCCTCGAAGTCGCGGCGGCCGCTAAAATGGCGTGGTAAAATCAAAGGGCGCAGCGATCGCTTTTTCGCTTGCATTACACTTGGTCAGCCCTGGCGCGATCGCGTTCAGTCCGTAGATGCAGGTTGTTTCCAGAACTCGGTCGCCATTTTTTACCGCGCTTAAAAGTGCGCGTTCTTCCGCCGTCGTAATGCCGTTCAGGCAGACAGTCGAATTGAGTTGCAGCGCCTGGGCCGCCAGGAAGCCGCGCGGCGAAAAATAAAATCCAACTCCGGCCCGATCGAGGCGCTTCGCGGCATCTACGTGGTTCAGTGAATCGCAGCTCTCAATTACGGTAAACGCGTTGTTTGTGCTTCGCGTCTCGATTACGCTGGCGGAAGTCGTTTGAAAGGCGGGCGAAGCGGCGGCCAGTTGGAAAGCGCTCAAACACTCGGGCTGGTCATCCACATACAGGCGCCATTCGCGCACGTAGCGCCCGCTTTCCGTACTGCTGACAATCGTGTTGCCGTAAATGTTGCGCTTACGGTCAACGTTGCACAGGGCGCGCGGCATCGAAGAACAAGTCAACTGTCCGAGCTGGCTTCCCTGACGATTGCTCTGTACGCACTGACCGCTTTCCGCGTCGACAAAGTACAGTATTCCGAACAGATCCAGAAGGTCGGTCGGATCCTCGGCCTGCTGCGCCGTCGGACCGCAGCTCAGGCCAGGGAAACACGCGAACACAAACAGGAACGCGAGGGCAGGCGCACGGACGGGCGTCATCAGAAGCGCACCTCCACGCCAAGATTTATCAAGGGCAACAGTACGCGGCGCCCTTTGCCCGTCGGAGTCTCAATATAACTTGATTCGTAAGTCGGCGCCGGATTGGTCCCCCGCACGTACGGATAAAATATGTCAAAATTTTCCTCTTCTTCGTTTCTACGTCCAAAAACATTGATCAACTCCAGGTAGTAGTTTACATAGCCCCAGGAGTAATTCAGAAATCGATCCACGCGAATATCCAGCTGATGGAAGGGTCGCAGGCGCGCCGAGTTGTAGGCCGTGGAATAGTTGGGTAAAAACGTCGAACGTCCCAGAATGCCGCTGCCGACGCGGTCGGCGCTGGTGATCGGCGTATAGGGCGTATTGTCCGCATATCGAAAGCGCGAACCGACCTGCCAGCCGTCGGAAAACTTGTAGTTTAACACCAGACTCAGAATATTCGTCTGATCGAGATCGTAGAGTTCCTCGCGATCATTGTCGTACAGGGTTTCCAGTTCGCCCGTGTCGTAGTACAGCAAGGTCCAGGGTTTCGCTTCGTAATAACCGACGACGCGGCGCGCGGCGTTCGCCGTCGTTCGACGATCCTGCTCGTCTTCCGTCAGCCGCGTCTGGTGATTGTTGCGTTTCGCAATCGAGTTGGTGTAGCTGATCCAGCCAAACAAGCCCGTGGCCCGCGGCGGACGCACCCGCTTGAGATAAATTTCAAAACCCTCGCTGAAGCCTTCGCCGTCGTTCGAAAAACTCAGGAAGCGGTTTTCATACGGGGTGCGGGCCACATCGTACGGCTTGCTGACTAATTCACGCCGATTCAGCCGCGGCGAGAAAGGAATCACCAGATACGGGTCCTCTACAACCAGATTGCGAAACTGATTGCGAAAGCCCTCGATCTTGAGCAGCCAGGCGGGGCCCAGCTCCTGCTCCAGCCCTGCGGCCATTCGATCGGCCTCTTCCATTCTGAGCCAGGGGTTGCCCGCCTCTTCGGAGACGTAGTTCAAACTGGTTGGGGCGTTAAAATGCCGTCCGGCGCCGGCCAGCAGGGTCGAGCCGGTTTCCGGGATGCGAAACTCCGCGCCCATGCGCGGACCAAAGCCGGCGCTGTTAGACAATGAATACCAATCGCCGCGCACGCCCGGCGTCAATCGCAGTCGCCAGAATTCCGCCTCAATTTCCGCGTACGCTCCATCCAGCGTGTATTTAGTTCGATCGCCGTCGAAGAGCGAACGGAAGGTGCGGTTGTTTTCGACCAGATCATTAACCACATCGACAAAACCGGGCGTGTCCGGATTGAGACTGGACTGCGGCGAAAAATTGCGCAGGGACAATTCCCAGCGCACGTCGTTATGCTCCACGCCCGCATTCAGCGCCACGGATTGTTCGTACAGTGCGACCGTGACGTCGTTGCGAACCTGAAACTCGCGGCGCGCATCAAGCACCTGAAAACCAAAGATGGTTTCCCCGGTAAAGGGCGAACGAAAATCAAGATCAAAATCCTCGCGAAAGCGACTGGTTTGCAGGCGCAGTTCGTTTCGCAGCCAGGCCCCCTCGGTGAACGTATAACGCAGGCCCTGGGTGTGAAAGCCGCGATCCAGTCCGATGGGCGGGCGCGAGTCGGAATTGGAATTAAAACCGCCGCCGCTGGCCGCGCCGGTCACGCCGCCCAGGGGCGAGGAACTCTCATCGGAAGAAAGCTCCGCGACGGACTTGGTGTAGTCGAGAATGTCGCGCGCGCCAAAATAGATAATGTCGATCATATGGGCGGCGCCGATCTTTCCGCTGAGCCGAAACTGTCCGTCCTGATAGTTGGCGAACTTTGCATTGGGCGGAATCGCATCGGGATAGGCCTGCAGCAGCACATAGTTCGGATACGACTGCCGAGCGGAGGCTACAAAACTCCAGGATCCATCGAACAGCGGCTGCTGATAGTACACGTCGCTTTTAAACAGAGAAACGTTAATATTGGTTGCGTGCGACTTGATCTCTTCCGGTCCTTCGATTGAGATCACGCCGCCCGTTGCGTTGCCAAACCGAACCGGATAGGTTCCAGTATAAACGTCCACGCTGCGAATGTATTGATTGTTCACCACGCTGGACTGATCGCCCAGATGAAATGGATATTGTATCTTGAATCCGTCGAGCAAAAACTGATTGGCGCGCGCGCCAGCGCCGCGCATCACAAGAAAGCCGCTTTCCGAGTTGCGATAAGGCGGACCGCCAAAGCCGGCGATAAACTGACCGGTCAACAAATTGGTCGTAGGCAGGGCGCCAATCGGTTGCGCCGGCGACACGCCGGGCAGCGTCTCAATTGCGCGCAGGGAGTCCCCGTAGACGCCGGGCAGACGCTTGATCTCGTCCTGACTCAAAGTAAAGCGCGAGAGGCGCGTGCGATCCCTTCGCCCGATGATCGTGATTCCGTCCGCGCCGGCGTTCTCGGCGACTTCGGGTGCGCGCGCCGCGCCGACCGCGAGCTGCACACGCTCGCCGTCGTAGCGTATCGCGGAACGCACTTGGTACTGCCGATCGCCAATCAGAATGCGCATGGTGTACATGCCCGGCGCGGAAACGCTTAACTCAAATCGGCCCTGCTCGTCGGCGTAGGCTGACGCGCCGGATTCCAGCACAATGATGCGCGCATCAGCCGCCGGGCGGCCGGTTTCGCGATCCAACACCTGACCGCTGAAACGCGTTTGGGCGAAGAGCGCGGCCGGCGCCAGCAAACACAGTATCGGGAGCGCCCGCCGCAGCATCGCGCCCAGTTCCGCCCGAGGTCGGCGCGTGTAAAATGGAAAACTGCGTCGCGCACAAATCGTTTGCCGTGCAATGCGCGCCCGCTGAACTCGTTCCTCAGATGAAGGGCCCCCTCCTGCTTGTCGCCAGCCTGGCGCTGCTCGCCCCCCTGGCGAGCGCCTGCGGCCGCGCGGACAATGTCGTGCCGTCCTGGGACGCGCAGGTGCGCGTGAATCTGTCCTACGCCGCAAAAACCGACCAATGCAAACAGACGCCGACCTTTTTTCTCTTTGTTCCCTTTGATGTGCAGGAACCCGATGTACGCCTCTGCGAAAACGAGCTTCTGGCGGCGCCGTGTCCCTTGAATATAATGCCGGCGTCCTGCGCGCTTTTGTTCTTCAAAAAAGCGCCCAAACCGGATATCGATGACAGGTAAGGAATCAAACGGATGTACTATGAATCGTCCAGGCTGAAAGGAAACGTATGAACCCTGGAGAATCGCCCTACGAATTGATCAGCTTTCCGGTAGCGCCGCTGGGCTGCAATTGTTCGATCGTGGTCTGCCGCCAGACGCGCGAGGCGATTGTGGTCGATCCGGGCGGAGAGGCGCCGCGCATCATCGCCGCGCTCGCAGAACGCCAGGCGCGCGTGCGTTGGATTATTCACACGCACGCGCACTTTGACCACTGCCTTGGCACGCACGCCGTCGCCGGGCACGCCGCACAGGCGACGGAGGCTGCGCCCGCAATTCTCGAAGGCGTGGGCCTGCATCGCGGCGATATGTTCTTGTACGAGAACCTGGCGGCGCAATGCCGCATGTTCGGCCTGCCCGTACAGAAAGCCGAACGCGCCATTGATCACTTTCTCGAAGACGATGAGCCCCTCCGCTTTGGCAAGGGGGTTCTGCGCGTATTGCACACGCCCGGACACACGCCGGGCTCGTGCTGTTTTTTGCTGGAAGACGGCGGTCTCGTTTTCTCCGGCGACACGCTCTTCGCCATGGGGATCGGCCGCACGGACTTGCCGGGCGGCGATTCCGATCTCATACTGAAGAGCATTCGCGAGCGACTGTTCACGCTGGACGACGGCGTGAACGTCCTGCCCGGGCACGGCCCGAACACGCGCATCTTTGAAGAGAAGCGCATGAATCCGTTCTTCTAACCCGACTTATTCGCGGGTCAGCGTGAAGCGGCGTTCCTGCGGCGAAAGCGCGCCGCTCTGAACATGGACGCTCGCCAGATCGCCGTCAGGCAAGAGCGTGAAGCTCAGGCCGTTGGGGCTTTCCAGCACGGTAGCGCCCACGGCATAGCCGCCCGCAAAGGCTTTCGCGGTCTGCGTTCCAAAAACGTAGCTGCCCGTATACCGCGCGCCATCGCCCTTGAGTTCGATGGTGATTTTCACCGGACCGCTCGCTTCCCACAGTTCGCCGCTCCAGCGGCCCGCAAAACGTTCAAAGCCCTGACCGGGCAATGCGCGCGAGGCGACGGCCTGCACCGGCGTGTTTACAAATGCGGCCGCTGCGTTGGATTTTTCCGATTCGCCGCCCAGCGCCGACTTCGCCGTTACCGTGTAAAAATAGAGTTTGCCGGTTTCCGGAATGCGATCCGTGTAAGTCACGGCCGAGCCCGGCACGGTTGCAATAAATCGGAAGTCGCTTTCGTTGCGTTCTTTACGGAATACATAGTATTCCGCCGTCCCGTTGACGCGTTCCCAGCGCAGGGTCGTCGTCCGCGCCTGCGCATTGATGGCGCTGGTAAGATTTTTCGGCGGCGCCAGCACCATGCCCGCCCGCGTCGCGTTCGGATTTGTGCGACCCGGAACCGGTTGGGCGTATTCGCTATGGCCGGCGGAGTTCAGCGCGACAACCGTATACGCGAACCACGCGCCGTTTGCAACCGCGGCGTCGGAATCCGTGAAGCGATTTGCGCTCGTGGTCTGCGGCTGCTGAGTCCAGGACTCGTCTTCGTAGCTGTAGCGAAAAACGGCGTAGGACGTCGCGCCCGGCACGGCGCCCCACTCAATTTCAATTTTATCGCGAAAGGTTCCCTGTGACGCCGCCAGTCCCTGGGGCGCTTCCGGCGGCGTGGACTGGCCGCCGACTTCAATCTGCGCGGCGTCGCTCCACGGCCCGGCGCCGGCGCGACTCTGGGCGCGCACGGCGTAAAAGTTGCGCGCATTGGCGACGGGCGTGCGATCCACATAGCTGGTTTGCGCGCCCTGACCGATCACCTTCCAGCTGCGCGTGCCGCGATCGTAACGCGCGACGGAATACGTTTGCGCGCCGGCCGTCTGCGTCCAGTTCAGCCCGACCGTGGCCCCGCCGGCGACGGCGTTCAGACGCGCAGTCACGCCGACGACTTTGCCGGGACGCTGGTTTACATCCTGGGGCTGCGCGGCCGCAAAGCCTTCCGCAACCGGCGAAGCCTGCGGATCGGAATAATTCTCCTGACTGGCGACGGCGACGATTGCATACTTAAACGCAACGCCAGCCTGCACGGCCGTATCATCGTAGGTCAGGGTTTGCGAATATCCCAGTTGTTGAAACTCGCCGTCTCCGCCAGCCGGCGAACGGAACAGCACATACGCCACGGCGCCGTTGACCTGGGACCAGGAGAGTGCGATTTTGTTCGGGAACTGCCCTTTGCTCGCGTTAAACTGCGCGGGCGGCCGCAGGCGTTCGTTGGCCTGTTCCTCGGGTTGCGGCGCCGGTTCTTCGCCTCCGCCTCCGCCGCTGTCTTTTACATCGTAAAGCACCAGCGCCTGAGGTTGCAGCTGTTGCCAGGTGCGGTACGATATCCAGCCGTAGCCGCGGTCGCCCCAGCCGGAGCCCCACGAGTTGATGATTTTAAACGCACCCGTGTGGCCGGCGGGCGAGCGTTTGGAGTCGTCGTAACCCACGACCGCCATGGCGTGTCCGCCGTAGTTCTGACCGCCGCGGCGATCATAGACCTGGCTTTTTAACTGATAAAATGCATCGTCGACCGGAATGCCAAAGGCGATCGGATTGCCGGCGGCCAGCTCCGCTTTCAGGGCGTCTACGTCGGCGCCACGAATCGAACGATAACTGCGGCCGCGATACCGACCGGCTTCCGTGCGCGCCGCTGCGCTGGGTTGATTGGTGTAGTTCGAATCCGTGTACGGCATGACCTTCCACGGCGCGGCGCCGCGGGTCACAATCAGATTTAATGCATCGTTTAACACGGAGCCGTTATCGCGGCCGCCGTTGATTTGATTGTAGGTCCACGCGGGCGAAAAAACGCGCGCGCCCTGGCCGCCGGCGACCGGCGAGTCAAAGCCCCAGTTGCGTTCCGCTTGTTCCTGATAAGATTTGATGTTATAGGTGGTGGCCCAGGCCACACAGCTGCCCTGCTGACCCTGGTTGCCCACCGGCGGGAATTTTGCACTGAGGTCGACGCTGCCCGGGAGTCCGCGATGGGAGATCAACGTTTGGTCGGAAGGCGGAATGGCGGAAAATTCTTCTTCCGTCATCGGCTGATAGCCGCAGTTGTACTGACCGGGTCGACAACCAGTCGGTTGCACGCGCGCGGGATCAAAGGTTTCCTGCGTAAGGAGCGGCGCCGTGATGACCAGCGCGGCAAGCGCCAACGCTGATCCGGCAAGTTGCAGAAGTTTTCGACTCATCTTTTTCCCTGTCTTCTGAAGATTTTTTCTGAGCAATGACGAAACGGCGCTGAGGCTGATTCAGCGTCCGGCGAGACTTTTGACCTCGACCAGGCGCTCGTCAGAAAGCAACAAGAAGCTGAAGGCGCGCGGCCGGGCTGGAAACAACGCGAAGCTTTTGTTTCCGGATGCGTCCTGAAATTCGCGCCGTTCCAGAAATACTATGTAGCGGCCTTCCGGCGGAGCTTCGCGCATATGATTCTCAAGCGATTCCGGAAACACAAGAAAATTTACAGTTAGCGTCTGCGCGGCCGAGCCCTTAAAGACATCCTCGACCTGGAGCTGCAACTCCGCCGCGCGGCTGATCGAATTGTAATCGCGCGTGCGCGCGGCGACCACGGTCGCCAGGGCGACGACGTCGGCCGCCCGGTACAACTCGGCGATCGAAGGCATCGGCGGCAGAGCGAAGGCCGTGACGGGCGCAAGCAGCGCGCCGGCGGCAAGCAGGCGGATCAAACGGCGCATCAGGCCTCCCGGGTCGGTATTCGTTTACACGCCCGCCGCCCGTATCTTTGGGGCGCGCGGTCCGACACGGTTCGGACTTTTTCCGACGCCGGAGAAATCGTAAAGCAAAGTCCGCACGTCAGTGGAAAATCCGACCCGCGGATTTCGCCTGCGGAAGCCCTTTCGGCTGGACCGCAGGGCGTGCGGCGGACATTCCGTTTGCGAGCCCAACATGCCTGTACGCAATCTTTCCCTTTCCTTTGACGCGAATCCGCCGGCCGCAAACGCCGATTTGTGGCTGCTGCCCTGCTACAGCGCCGTCCCCGGCGGCCCGGATGAAACGTCCGCTTTGTTGCAGAATACCGATCTGGAGCGCGCCGCCGCGCTCATCGGCCTGGATCTCGTCGGTTTTGCCGCCGCCGAAGGGTTTCAGGGCGAACATGGCAAATCCTTCTATATTAACGCGCCGGGCGCAAAACGCGTCCTGGCCTTTGGACTCGGTCGCCGGGATCGGCAAAAGACCCACCGCATCGAAAGGAGCCTGAGCAAGGCGCTTACGAGTCGCCTGAGCGCGAAGCGGCCGGGGACGCTCGCGCTGCTTTTGCCGACGGACCTTTCGCCCGCCGAGTTGAACAGCTTCGCCCTGGCCACGGCGGGCGCGGTCGTACACCACACCTACCGCTCGCGCGAGGCGCGCGAACCGGGTCCGGAAATTGAACGATTAATTTTTGTCGGCGCGCCGGCGCCAGACGCGGTCGGTCTGGCCCGCGAGATTTCGGCGATACTGACGGCCCGCGGCCGCGCCATGGATCTGGTGAATACTCCGGCGAACTTGAAGCGTACCGACACCCTCGTTGCCGAGGCCGAAGAACTGCGCGGCCTGGGAGTGGAAGTGAACATCACAACCGATGCGCGCTGGATCGAAGAACATATGCCCTGCTTTTTCGCCGTCGCGCGCGGTTCGCTCGCGAGCGATCCGCCCAAATGGATTCATGCCGTCTATCGACCGGCCGGCGCTGTGAAACATCGCGTCGCTGTCGTGGGCAAGTCCGTGATATTTGACACCGGCGGCTATCAGCTCAAGCCGGACACGTATATGAACACCATGAAGGCCGACATGACCGGCGGCGCAACCGCGCTCGCCGCACTGCGCGCCATTGCCGAACTGAAGCCCGCCGGTCTGGAACTGCATGTGTTTTGCGCGGCCACGCCCAACAAAGTCGACTCCGACGCGATGTTGCCCGACTCAATCGTAAATACAAGCTGCGGCAAGAAAGTCGAGATCCGCCACACGGACGCAGAGGGTCGCCTGACGCTGATCGACGCCGTAACGCAGGCCGAACGCGTGGCGCCCGAAGTTATTCTGACTATCGCCACCCTTACCGGCTCGGCCGCACGCGCAGTGGGGCCCATGGCGCTTATGTCCACTTCCGATGAATGGCGCGCTCGTTTCGCCGACGCAGCCGCCCGCGCGGGCGATCCCTGCTTTCCCCTCGATGTGACGGAGGAAGACTACGAAGACATCGCCAGCAAGCTGGACGGCGCGGATATTTCCAATGTGCAGCAGGGCAAAAACCGCGGCGCTCAAACCGCGGCGGCGTTTGTCTTCTCGGGCGCGAAGGACGCGCAGCCGATCGTGCATCTCGATATCGCCGGCGGCGATATGACTGAGGACGAAAAAGCGACCGGCATAGCGCTCAAGTCCACGCTGCGGTTTTTGCTCGATCTTGCGAGGTAATGCGCCTGCACGAAAAATAGACTTGCCCGCGATTTCGCCGCGCTGCAGAGTCATCCGGCTGCGGATCGCGCGCTACGGATTAAGCCCGAAAGCGTTTGTACATTTCCGGGCCGGAGTCTGTTATGTCGCCTCGCTCCCTATTTCGCTGCGGCCCGCGCCCGCTTCCGGCGTGTCTGGCAATTGTATTGCTCGCTGGTTTTCTCTCGCCGCTCGCCGGTCAGAGCGAAGGACAACGGATCTTCAACGACAATCGCACGCGCGTATTGATCGTTCGCACCCAGTATCGCAATCAGCCCCTGGGTTCCGGCTCCGCCTTTGTCGCTGAATTTTCCGGCAAGAAATATCTGGTTACCAACTATCACGTAATTTCATCGGGCGACTTTTTTGTCGAAGCCGACGGCAAGAAGTACGAAAATCCGCGCGTCCTGCGCGTGAATGTGCGCGGCGATATTGCGATTGTGAGCTTTCCCGGCATCGACGACGTTGCGCCGGTCGCCCTCGACGCGTACGATCCCGATCGCGGCGAGAAGGTTTATGCAATGGGCTTTCCGGGCGTGCCGGGCAATCGCGACGTAAGTCTCACAATTACCGACGGCCTCGTCAGCAACAACAGCCTGATGCTGCCGGATGAAGGCCAGTTTCGGCGGCGCTTTATCCAGATCTCCGCGGCGGTAAACAGCGGCAACAGCGGGGGGCCGGTGTTTAACGGCGAAGGCAAGTTGATCGGCATGGCGACCGGTTATTTTCAAGAGAAACAGGCAATGAATCTGGCCATCCCGACGGCGGACATTATTCGCGAAGTGCAACATATCGAGAATAGCGCCGGAGACGCAGCGGCGAACGAGCGCGAGCTGCGCGAAAGCGCGGAGACGGTCGCCGAGTCGCTCAAGACCGGTTCACTGGCGGACTTCGGCGGCTACTTTGCTCCGGGATATCGCCGCGAGATGTACGCGCCGGCCCGTCAGGCGAATCAACGCGTCTATTACGCTTATCAGCTCGCCGCATCCCGCGAGCCGCAAAATAGCGAACAGTTTTCCGGTTATATCGGCGCTCAGCTCACGCTCGAAGAATACAGCTTCTATCATATGCTGGCTTTGTATTTTGCGCAGAATGAGCTGAATGATTTTGGACAGATGCTCGCCGCGCTCAACTTTGACCCCGGCGTCGCCACGCAGCTGTATCTGAGCGGCAAATTCACGGCCCACATGGTTCGCGCGGCCAACTTAAACCGCGACGAACAATTCGAATACGCGGCGCATCGCATTGGCGCCATTCGCGTCGCCAGCGACGGCAAAAGCGCCGAGGTTGAAATTAGTGTGCAACTGCGCACGAAGAGCTTTCCGGTGAAACTCAGATTTGTGAACGAGTGGGGGGCCTGGTTTCTGGGTCCATTGCCGGACCCGCCGCCTGACGCTGAGCCCCAAAACCAGAACCAGAACGCGGCGCCCAACGGCGGAGCGCCCAAATGAGCGCACTGATTGCATGGCTTAACAGACGTCGCGCGTGCGCTGCGCTGGTTTTGATCGGACTCAGTTTAAGCGGACTCGCGGCCAGCCTTGAGGCCCGCCCCAAACTGGCCGTGCTGCCTTTCGGCCGTCAGGAAGGCGTCAGCGACAACGAGTACCAACAGGTGCAGTCTGCATTTTATTTAAGCCTGTCTACTACGGCCGACGTTGAGATGGTCACCACGTTTGATCTATTGGGGTTGCTTAACGAGGGCGGGCGCAGTCGGGAAATCCTCGAAAATGATGCGAGCCTCTACAAGTTCGCGCGCGAAAAGGGCATTGATTTGTTGGTGTTAGGTCGGGTTGAGTTGCAGGGCGACGATGCGGGGCAGCGCAGCGTGGGCCTGCGCGCCACGCTCGCCAGCGCAGCGAAAGAACGTATATTCAACTCAGTCGCCTGGTCGGCGTCGCTCAACTTTAATCGGCAGCAAAACGCACAACGCCTGATCGATCTTTCGGCTATGGCGGCGCAGAAACTGCTCTGGAAGCGACCGGATCTCTATCCGCTCTCGATTCGCTTTGATACGGAAAATCCGGCCCTTTCCGAACGCGTCCAGGGGGCGCGTTTCCGCCAGCGCGTGAACGAATTAATCGAAGCCGCTGCGCTCCCGCCCGGCGCCGAAATAGACGCTGTGCATGTCAACGTCCGCGAAACAAAAAGCGTCGCACCGACGGGCGTTCTCGGCTGCCTGACGCTTGTCGGCTGGATGGTGCTGCCGTACTACAACGTGGACTACAACCTGGACATTCTGGTGCGCGTAAAGCGACTGGAGCCGGGCGGCGTCGAGTTCAGCGAGCTGCGCAGCGTCGCTGCGGACTCGCAGCTCTTTCATCTTTTAAGCGGCGCGCAGGGGCGCTCGGAACCGTCCAACGCGCTCCTGGAAAAGGCGGCCGGAGAAATCCGCGCGCAAATTCAGAACGATCGCGGCCTCCACCAGAATCGCGAGGCGTTACTGCGCGAATTTTTTCCCAGGTAATGTCCGTGCGCACGCCCCGGATACCGGGAGCACGCGCGCGGAACGGCGTCTCGATTACAGCTTGCTGGATTGAATTCCGGCGGTTTCATTCGAGTTCCGGGAGGTACTGGGATCCCATTGTTCCCATGATCTTGGTGCAGATCTTGTCCTTGTTCCACCAGACCTGCAAATAGCCGTAGTTCGCCGCATTCATGACAGCATAGTACATGGATTCCGGCGGGTTCCGCACCGTACAATATCCTCGGCGGCCGCCTTGAACTGAAGCGGCACATTGAATCGTCGGGCCGTTTGGCATACCGGTGATGGTGCAACCCATTCTTTGCGCCCCGGATCCCATTCGGGTTCCCAGCAATGACCCGCGAAAATGCCCGCCTCCATCCGCCTCGAATTCTAATATTACAGGTCTATCGTCATAATCGCCAGCAAACACTTGTGGCGCAGCCGCCAACCAGATCATCGCCATAGCAGCCGATGCAAATCGCATCCGCCGTCGTCCCATCTTGCGCCCCGTTGTACCTTTCATCGTCAGCCTACCTCGCAAAACATACATAGCCGCTTCACTATGTGCCGCATCTGATCGCATAGCGAGCCTGCAAAGGCGACCACGCTTGAAAACAATCAAGCCATTTTTTGTCAATACTGAGCATAATTTCATGCCAGCTGTGGACAAAGGCGCGGAAACAACTGATACACTGCCGACGTTTTTTTGCAGCGCACGCTTTCCGAACGACGCCCGCTGGAGTGGAGCTTCATTTCTGCCGCGCCTCACCGCTGAAAAATAATTAGTTTCCTTGACAATCGTTTCCATGGAAACTATATTGGAACCGAAAGTTATGCCTTCGGAAGGATTACAGCGTCACATCGGATTCTGGCTGCGTCTGGTATCCAACAGCGTCTCCCAGGCATTCGCCGCGAAGCTGGCGCTCTGCGACGTCACAGTCGCAGAATGGGTCGTAATGCGCGAGATTTACGACGACGACGCAGCCATCGCGCCCAGCGCCATAGCCCGCATGACCGGCATGACCCGCGGCGCGATTTCGAAACTGACGGACCGACTGGTCTCCAAAGAACTTTGCGTGCGAAAAGACTCCGAGGCGGATCGCCGCTTTCAGGAACTGCGCCTCACGCGCAAAGGGCGGGCGCTGATTCCACGGTTGGAACAACTTGCCGAACAGAACGAAGCGGAGTTTTTTTCGGGATTATCCCGGAATGAGCGTCAGGCCCTCAAAGGACTGCTCATTAAAACGGCGGGGCTGAACAATTTGCAAAATTTTCCGGTAGAGTAGAGGTAAAACAATGAATCTGGATACAATTCGAGAATTGGCGGACCGTTCTATGCGCGGAGAAATTACGTTCCCGCAAGTGGTCGCGCGACTCGTCGCCGACGGCGTGGAATCGTACCATGTCGACTACGTTCGCGGCGAAAATCGGTATTACATGCCGAACGGCGAAAGTTACGTAGAGGCGATCGAGCATCGCCCCGTGCATCCGGCGGCTGATTTTTCTGCGGCGGGCGTGCAGGCGGCTATTCGTCGCGTTCAGGCCGGCGAAATTTTATATCCGGAGTTTTCCGACCTGGTCCGCAATGCCGGCTGCGTGTACTACATCGTGTACCTGGCGGGCAAACAGGTGATTTATTTCGGACGCAACGGCGATTGTCACATCGAACGGTTTCCTCAATAGGCTCCGTCGTACTGGCGCGACGAATCAGGCTCTGGCAGCCAACAGGAAGTAGGTCTGCATTGCGCCTTTGCCTTTGACCTGAATCTCGCGCTTTTCGCCAAACTCGAAGCGGTCTTTGAGTTTGAGATACACCTCTTCGGTGACATGAATTCGGTCTTCTGCGCCATGCGACTCCATGCGACTGGCGGTATTTACGCTGTCGCCCCAGAGGTCGTAAATAAATTTACTCTTACCGATCACGCCCGCAACCACCGGTCCAGTATGAATTCCAATTCGGAGTTTCAGGTTGTTAAGCTCGCTGAATTTGCCTGAGCGCACGGCCGCCAGCATATCAAGACCGCAAAGCGCGATCGACTCGCAATGATCTGATCGCGGGTCGGGGATTCCGCCCGCGGCCATATAGGCGTCGCCGATCGTTTTTATCTTTTCCAGGTTGTGACGCGCCACGATCCCATCGAACTCAGTAAAGACCTGATTCAGCAGGGAAACAAGCTTTTCCGGCGGCAGAGACTGCGAAAGGGAAGTGAAGCTCACAATATCTGCGAATAGTATTGTCGCCTCGTTGGCGCGATCGGCAATGACTGCGTGGCTCGCCTTAAGTCGCCGGGCGATTGAGGCTGGCAAAACGTTAAGCAGCAGCGCTTCCGATTTTTCGTGCTCCGCTGCCAGCAGATCTTGAGCGCGATGCAGGGTAACGTAGTTGTAACGCGTAAGAATAAACACCAGGACGCAGAGGGCCACCAGCGTCACAATTCGGGCCAGTTGAAAGAACTCCGGCGGCGCTTCAATAACCGGCCCCCGATTTGTGAGATACACTTCGACGCCGATGAATAGGGCCAATGCGGAGAGTGAAACCGCGGTAATGTATTTCATCTGGCGCGGCGGATAAATGTAAAATGCAATCAGGCTGTTCAGCAGCAAAAACAGGTGGTTGTCCGACTCGCGCCCGGCCTGCAAAGAGTTTATCGTTACGCAGATCATTGCGGTGTACGAGAAGAATAGCTTTGCGAAATCATACCAGTGTTTGTAGTTGAAGTAAAGCGCCAACAACCACAGGAGAGGAAAAGCGGTGCACGACAGTATCAAATACTTACTGGAAGGCAAGGTAAAGACCAGCGAGGGGGCCAGCGAAAGCAACCACAGCCCGACTATAATGGCGAGCGCGTTTGTAAGCCGAATATATTTTGCGTCTTGTTCACTCAGTTCGTTCGTTACGCCGATATTGACGATTCGGCTCCATAAAGCTCGCATGTAGCCCCCCCTGGTATCTCGCACTTCGTCGCACAAACAGCAGACTGCAACCAAATACGGGCTCGCGCCGCCGGATTATTGGAATAATTGTCGCAGCTCCGCGAGCGACCGCGCCTGGCCCGCTGCGCGAAATCGCCACTGCTGTTCAAGAGTTTGCGACTCTCCGGCCTGCAGTAGGCGCGCTGGCGCATGCAGTTCGATCTCCAGATAGTTTTGATCGGGACTGTTATAGATTTCAAACGAAGAGCCGTGGAGATACTCCGCCGCCGGGTCCGCGCGAAACCTGCGCTGGTACGCAATCGACGCGCCGCCCGCTTGATACACGGCGTAGATTTCGCCGCGCTGCGCAATGCCGCCAAATTTAAAATGTAAAGGTTCTTTACAATCAATGCGCGTCCACTGTCCGTCTTCCGTATGTGCGCAACGCTCGCGCGCCGCGTGGGAATCGCCCTCGTTATCGTACGCGCGCAACTCTGCGAGCGGTATCGGCGCGTAAACTTGCATCGGCCGGAGAAATTGCGTTACATTCCAGACGCCGCGCGCGCTCGGCTCGGGGCCGGGGTTATAAAGCTCCTCGCGGAGAGTCAGCGCGGCGGACTCATCCAGCGTTATGCGGCGAATAATTTTGAGACCGGTTTCGCGACAGAGCGGGCTTTCCAGCTCCAGTCCGTGTTTTATCTCGCGGCACGCATAAGCGCCGCCGTCGAGATCAATCGGCGGCAGTCCGTCGCCCCACGCCGACTGGGGCGCAAGCCAGGTCTTGTCGCCGCCCCATAAGCGAAAACCGAGCGCCGCCTTAAGTTGCGCCGCGCTCCGGTCCGCAGGCAGGCCGGGTAAATCGCCCGCCAGGCGCGCATCGTGGTACAATAGTTCCGCGCCGGCATACATGAGCGAAATGATGCGCGCGCCAGGCGCAGGAATCACGCCGACTCTAAGGTCGCCGGCGCTGAGCCGAAAGCCTGGCCAGCCATAGATCGTATCTTTTGCAATCTGCATCCAGGTCCGTCCAGGCGGAGAATGTCGCAGGCGGCGCGCAAAGCAACCAGAACTATCGTTGACGCTCGCCCCTGCCGACCGAGCCTGTCACGGATGCATACCATCACGGTAGACGGAGTTTCCATCGAATTATCGCGACCGGACTCCGTCGATACGCTCTGGGTCGGCAACCTCGACGTACTCCACCAGTTGCTCGCCTGCTGGATCAAGGTCCACCCGGACGACCTGCCGTTGAATCCGCGTTTGATCGGTCGTCCCGGCGTCGGCAAGACGACGCTCGCCTGCGCGGCGGCGCGCGAGCTGGAACGGCCTATTTACATCTTCCAGGCCACTATGGACACGCGGCCGGAGGACTTGCTGATTACGCCCGTGCTCGCCGAAAGCGGACGCATTAAGTACGTGGCGTCCGCCCTGGTTACCGCCATGGTCGAAGGCGGCGTCGCCATCCTCGACGAAGGCAATCGCATGGGCGAAAAATCGTGGGCCTCGCTTGCGCCTTTGCTTGATCACCGACGCTACGTGGAATCGATCGTGGCCGGCGTAAAAATCAAAGCGCATCCGGACTTTCGCTTCTGCACCACCATGAACGAGGATTCTTCCACGTACGAAATACCGGAGTACATTCAGAGTCGGCTGCAGCCGCAGATTTACATCGACTTTGCGGACGCCGACGAAGAAGCGGAAATCCTCAAAGCCAACATGCCTTTCGCCCCGGACGACATTATTCGTTACGTGGTGGAGTTTTTGCAAAAGGCGCACGGCGCGGAAGAGCCCTTTTCCGTGCGCGACGGCATAAACATCACGCGCATGGCGCTCAAGCTGGGCGTATCACGCCGGCGGCGCGAGGGCGGCGAGGCGGCCGTCGAAAACGACGGCTTTGAATTTCTCGCCGATCCGGGCCGCGTACGCGAACTTCTACATGACGCTGTCATGGGCGTTCTGGGCGACGAGGCCCTGCGCTATCTTGCATGAACGACCCGGCGGAAATATACGCTGCGAACACCGTCGAAATCGCGCCCAATCTGCGGGCGCTGCCGATTCTGCACGGCTCGTTTGAATTCGCTGCGCTCGTGCGTCAGCTTTTTCTGACTGCGCCGCCCGCGGCGCTGGCCATTGAAATTCCCGAAAGCGCCGGCGCGGCTCTGCAGCGCGCCCTGCCCCACGCGGACGAGATTCCGGTTCTGACCTACGAGGAAACCTCCGAACGCCCGGCTCTGCACTTCATACTCGAGCCGCTGGAACCCATCGTCGAGGCGCTCCGTTCGGCGTACGAAACGGAAACTCCCACGCACCTGGTTGACTTCTACCAGGACCGACTCATCGCCTGGAGCGGCGAGGCCTTTCCGGATTCTTATGCGCTCACGGCGCTAGCGCCGCCCGAATTGTATCGCAGCTACCAGAAGAGTCTCCGTGCGCGCGGGCCGCTGCAGGGCTCGATCGGCGCGCTGGACGAGCTGCGCGAAATCGGCATGGCGGCCGAACTGCGCAATCTCGCGCGGGTCTACGGCGATGCGCTCACGCCGGCGCGGCCCTTGCTTTTTGTGTGCGGCATGCGCCACCTTGAAGGCGTGGAACGCCTGATGACGCTCGGCGAATCCGAGTTTGACCAGGAACGGCTGCGCCTGGCGAGCCTGGATCGCGACCGCGTCCAGGAAGAAGAGCCGCTCGAAGCGCTCCTGAATAAATCCGAACGCATCGCCAGCCGCGCCGACCGCGAAGAAAACGCCATCAGCATTTCCACCCTTTCGCGCCAGTCGGCCGATACGCTCGCCCAACCGGGATACTATAACACGGTATGGATCTTCGCGCGGCGCAGCCTGCGTCAGGCCCAGCGCATGAATCGCATCTTACTGCAACGGCGCGTGTATCGCGACGCCGTTGAGCGCTACGAACGCGAGTCGGGCGAACTGGTTCCGCCGCAGCGCGAAAAACTTTTCTTTCGATTCGCACGCAACTGGAGCATAATTGAACGCGATCTGTTGCCAAACGCCTATCGCCTGATAATGGCTGCGCGCGCATTCGGGAACGACAACTTCGCGCGCCTCTTCTACGAAGTTCTGAACCTGTTGCCGCCGCTATCAAATCCGACGTTCCCGGAAAAGCGTCTGACTCTGGACGACATGTTCAAGGACAGCCGCATGATCCGCTTTCGTCTGCGCATCAAGCGCGAGCGGAAAAAACCGCCCGGCGGCGTCACGCGCGGATTCAAGCGCGAAAAACGGCCCGGCGAATGGCGCGAGGCGTGGCGCGGCGGCGGCCTGTGCTCGTATCCGCCGGAAGATCTGGTGCTGGAAGACTTTGGCAAGTACTTGCAGAAAAGCGCAACCGCCTTGATCAGCGGCGCGGAATCGCGCAGCCTCCCCTTTTCTTCGAGCCTGCTCGACGGCATCGATTATCGCGAAACCATTCGCAACCTGCACCTCGGGCGCATCTACGTGCGCGACACGCACATTCGCGGCGTCGAAGCAGGCAGCGTCGTCGTGATTTTCAGCGAAGACGAGGCCGAACACGACTGGCGCGTCGTGTGGTGGGGCGAACACAGTCAGGAAAGCGACATGGCGTTTTATGCCAGTAATCCGGCCGAACGCATCGTCGGTCCCGGGATCTGTCAGAGTCGCTACGGCGGTTTGATGATGACCTATCCGCCCGGACGCCTGCACGACATCTGGAGCGATTCGTATTACGAAGAATTTACGCGCCCCGCCGATCGTCTGCTGGCTGCGGCGATCGAGTACAATGAAAAACGCGCCGTCGTGCATCTCGCCGAACGCCCGCCGGCCGCCCGGCTGCACGCGCTTGCCGGACGCCTGGGTCAGAAGATCATTCACATTCCGCTGAACGCCCTGAGCCCGGTGAAACTCGCGCGCGTGCGCCGCTTTCATGTGCTCGACTCGCGCGAAAGACGCGGCGAAGCGGGCGACTACATCTGGTAACGTGATTCCATGCAAGACGCTCCGCTCACCCATGCCCTGGTACAGGCCTACTGGCGCGAACTCGACGCGCGCTATCGTCTCGAGAATGTACGCCGCTTTCCGGAGTTAAACGCGATTTCGCCGGAGCGCATAGATCGTTTGCGGACATTTTTTCTCGACTACGTGTATCCTCCGGCTGAGCGACGGCCGGAGCGCGATCAGGCGTTTTTGCACTTTGGCGCATTTTTGCGGTCGCCGCGCAAACTATGGCCGCTGCTCGGCCAGGCGGCGTCTTCGGTATTCAAGCTGGGCCGGATGCTCGGCGCGGCGCTCAAGGCCGCCTACCATACCCTGGAGGCTTACAACGAAAGCGAGCGGCTCGAGGCCTTCATGCTCGAGACTGCGGATAAATCCGGTTACCGGCCCGAGTCGTTTGAGAGTCCAGAAGCGGTTCGGGATCTGGTGCGCATGATTCCGGAACGGCGCATTGCGCGGTTTCAGGCCGAGCTGATCGCGTTGTTTGACGCGCTGGCCAACGTGAAGCTGCTCAAAACCACGCTTGAAATTATGGAAGGCTCGCTCAAGGTTATGCAGACGCAGGCGAGCCTTTATTCCGAAGCGGAATTTCGCGGGTTGAATTACGGCTACAGCATATTAAAAGCCGGACACGATCTCTTTCTGGAAATGGGCGAGTCTCAAGCGGCCCTTGTGTTGCGGGGGATCGCCCTGATCGAGCGCGATTGGCTGGAAACTATAATGCGCCGCACACCTGCGACGCAAAACCCTGGACCGATTTCCGACGTTCCGCTCGCGTCTCAGTGAAAAGTGATTGCCCGATCGGTTTCCCGGGCGCAGATTTCCTTCCGGTCCCGCGCCATGAAACGTCTGCATACTGGTCTCGCCGCGCTGCTCTGCACTTTCTCTTCCGTTGCGTGCGCTAACGGAGACGACTCGCTCAGTGAAGAACTGTTCCTCCTGACGCGCTGCGTCAGTCTGCAGGATTGTTTTGCTCGGTTCGCCGCCACAAGCGACGAGGGCGCCACCCTGCTAGTCTATCGCTTTGACGGCACGCTCGTAGCCGCCCTCGAAAGCGGACAGACCACGCGCGATCGCTATATTCCGATTTTTTCCGCGTCCAAGTGGATCACCGCAACGACAATTCTGGCGGGCGTAGACGGCTCAGCGCCGGGCGGCGCCGTCATGACGTTGAATGATACGGCGCAGACGGTGCTGGGCGGCGTGGCGACCTTTCCCTCCGGACTGCAAAACGCGCCCCTGCGCGATCTGCTCGCCTTTACTTCGCCCTTTTACAGTTCAAGCAACCGCGGATCCCAGGACGCATGCATTCAGAATCTGGCGACCGGCGCATCGGCCGCGGATAAGAACGCCTGCATTCAGCGTCTGATAAACAACGCCACGCAAAACGTCGCCAGCGGCGCATCCTTTAACTACAACTCGAATCATATGGCTGTCGCCCAGCGCATGTTGGAGGTGCAGGCCGCCGCAACCTGGCAGAACTATTTTAACGCCGCGGTCGCCAACAAACTGGGTTTTGATACGGCGCAAGCGATATGGTATGCCAGCATTACGGATGCGAGCGGCGACGGCAGCCTCGCAGGCGCCTATGGCCTGCGATTGTCGGCCGCGCACTATGCGCGTTTCTTGCAGATGATTGCAAATGGCGGGACATTTAACGCGCAAACGATTCTGGCGACCGCCACGGTGAACTCCATGAACGCCGACCAGTACGCCACTAACACGACCATCGGCTATTCACAATTTGCGGCCTTCGGCTATTCCTGGCATTACGGCTTCGGCAACTGGCTGTTTTGCGGCCAGCCCGGCGCGGCCGCCTGCGCCAATGATCTGGTGAATCACAGTTTTGGCGCAAACGGCTTTTATCCGTGGATCGATTCGAATCGTCGCTACTTCGCCGTGCTCGCCGTGAATAATGTAGGCCGCACGGGCAACGTGGGCATCCTGCCGGCGTCGTCGAGTTCGCTCTTTTTTGTAGAGAGCATTAAGCCGTTCTTACATCAGCTGCTCTGAACTCGCTCGCGCCGGGCGGCCGCCTGATCCGGATTATTCGTGAGATTGGGAACTTGCGGAAGCTTCATGAATAATGCGGGTTACGGCTTGCGTTTGCGAAACATATCGCGCCAGAAGTCGACCTCGGACCGGGACAATGACGGATCTTCTTTTTTGCCCGGCGGGGGCGGAGCGTCCTCCGCATCCAACACGCCCTGCACCCAGGCGGCAAATTCTTGGGAACTCTGCCGTGCGCAACGGTGTTTACGCACAAAGTCCATGAGCTTCTTGTCGCTGGAGACCACCTTTACTTCGCCCGGCGAGGGCGCGCGCTTGACAAACTCCATGATTAAATGATCCGCCGATAGATCCTGGCTGTAATACAACGTCATACCGGCGGCTTCGAGACTGCGCGTTTCGTCGCCCGGCTTGCGCTTGCCGTCGAAGAAGATGTGCCACACAAAGCGCTTCTTTGATTTTTTTTGCGCACTATGCAGAGTGGCTACGAGGCCGCTCATGGCCGCTTCCAGTTCGCCCCGGTACATGTTCTCTTCAAGCTCCGGGAACTTGTAGATCAGATTAAAAGCGTCGATGACGAGAATCATGTCGGGCTGCGCGTGCAGCGTCAGATCATGCCGACCGCGAGCAGAATTCCAGACTTTTTCAGCAGCTGCGCCGGGCGACCTCCGCCGCTCAAGCCCGGGATTTGCTTGCGACGCGCCCCGGAATAGCGGAGCCTGCCCCGTGGCCGTTCTCTTTCTCGCACTCAAGGCGCTGCACATCGTCGCGTTCGTCGCCTGGTTCGCCGGCATGTTCTACATCTGGCGCTTGTTCGTGTACCACGCCGAGGCGACGTCCCCCGACGTAAAGCGCACCCTCGATGTGATGGCGGTGAAGCTGTACCGTATTATCATGGTCCCGGCTGCGCTCGCAACTTTGCTATTTGGCTTTGGACTTTTCGCCGTACGCTGGAATGCGCACGCGGATCACGCCTGGATCTGGATAAAAATCGGGCTGGTCGGCGGCCTGCTGATCCTGCAACATCTGGCCAATTCGTACCGCAAGCGACTGGCCGCCGGCGAAACATTTAACTCAAAACGCTTTCGCGCGCTGAACGAGATTCCGACGCTGATCTTGCTGATTGTCGTCGGGCTGGCGGTGTTTAAGCCGTTTTAGGCGCCGCGCCCCCCTCTGCGCTCAGCCCGGATATTCCAGCAACGCGAGCGCCAGATCATCCGGCAGTTCGTCGCTCTGGGCGTGATCTCGGCGAAATTTTAAGATCTTTTCCAGCGCCGCGGCCGGAGAATTGTCCGCACTGTAACGCAGCATGTCGCTCACGTCATCGAGCTTGAGCGGGTTGCCCAGCGGATCCAGACTCTCCAGCAAGCAATCCGTGTACAGTAACACGCGGTCGCGCGCCTGAAGCTGAATCCTCTCGGAAGCATATTCCAGATTGTTAAATATTCCCATCATCGGCTGGGAGGTGTAGATCTGACGCCCCACGCCGCCGCCGGCGGAAACTACAAACAGCGGAGGATGTCCAAATGTCGCGTATTCCATAACGCCCTTGCGATCGATGCGCACCATGCAAAGCGTCACATAATAGTTGCCGCGCGTAATTTCGTAGAGTTCTGCGTTCATGCGATTGGCCGCTTCCGCCACGCTGCGGCCAAAATTCGCCATGTCGACAAACGTATTTTTAAAAATCGTGCGCGTAGCAATGCCGATCAAACTCGCCGCCACGCCGTGACCCATAACGTCGCCGATGGCGCCGTAAAACTCCGCGTCCGTTTCAAAAAAATCCCAGGTATCGCCGCCTAAATCCGCCATGGTTGCATAAAAGCCCGCAGCGTTGACCGTCTTAAAGCGAGAGAAATCCTCGCTGTGCAGTTGCGACTGGACTTTGTGCGCAATAGCGAGCTCGTTTTTCAGATTGTCCTTCTGGCGCCCCAGGGTCTGATTCTGTTTTTCAATGACACTGAGAGCGTTCTCAAGCTCCGTTGTGACTTTCATAAATTCGTCGTACCCGGCTTGGTACACGAGCGAGTCTTCGTGCAATTCCGTATAGTCCGCGAAACTGACGTGGTATTCGCCAGGCGCCGCGGCGGGGCGGCGCAGCACTCGCACGTACAGAGGCCGGCCCCCGCGCGTTTTCATTTCCAGATCCGCACTGCGGCCGCGACTATCAAAGCAAAAGCGGTGAAATTTATAAAACTGAGCGAGATTGGCGAAGAGCAGTTCCTCCCAGCCCGTGCGCTCGATCAGCTCTTCGGCCGAGTACCCGAACAAGTCCAGGGCGGCGTCGTTTGCAGCCAGTATCCGACTTTGATTCAATAAAAATTGAGGCGCCGGTGAGCGACGCCAGAAGTCGGCTTCGACGCGCTGCGCCATTACACGCCTGTTACCCGGGTAAATTCGGATTTGCGGGCGATGACGTCGAGTGCGCGAAAAGACGCCGTCTGCACTTTGCGTTTTGAATCATAGACATATTCGCCGTGCAGGCGCAGCTCAGCCAGGCTGCGCAGCAGTTGAATCAATGGCGGAATGCTGGCCGAGTTCATATAGTTGAGCTGGGTGAAGTCGCAGACCAATCGGGCGCCGCTGGCTTGCGCAAGTTCCAGCGCCTTTTCCAGATAAGGGCTCAGAAACTCTTCCGGAGCGATCGCATGAATCGACCCGCGAAACTGCAGCGTCAGGACTGCGCTTTCGACCGCAACGTGAATTTCAAACTCGTCTACGTGCAGATTCTTCAGCGTCATAGTTCCGATTCCGACCCGGCTGACGACGCCGACGACAGGGCGCGTCGCGCGGACAGAGTTATCAGATCGCCTGTTATTTTTGCGGACAGGCTGAACTCAGCCTCGTAGGCGATTCGAATGAGCCCCATGCGGCTGTAGCCGTCCGGGCGGTCCTTAACCTGTTCAAGGCGCTCCACATACAACGTAAACGGATCTTCGGCGCGCACCCGTTCGACCAATTGGAGGAGCGTCGTCTTGTGCACGGCGCTGGCGCTGAAGTTCATAACCTCGATCAGGCACTCGCCGCCGTTTACTTCGAAATGGAATTTCACGGGAAAGGCGCCGGGTCCTTCGGAGTATTTAAGACCATTTTCTACAAGTTCAATGGCGGTCAGCAAGGCGGCATCGCGAAAGTCGGCGCCGGGTCCGTCGAGGGCGGGCTCCGCTTGAATGCGCTCCTTGATTTTCTTGATTACGTTCCACTCAGGTTCGATTTGCAGATCGAAGGACATAGTCCGCAGACTCGCTGCTGAAAGATCCGACGAACTTTCAGAGCCCGGGCAAAGTACTTTTCCGATCTGGCGGCCGTTTTTCTTGATCAGTTCCCGATCTCATGAATCGCCCGGGCTAGAGCGATCGGCCGTCGGCGTCAATCTCGCGATCAAGCGCGTAAACGCCCGGCGCAAGCCCGGATTCGCCTGCGATGGCCGCGCCCAGCTGCACCAGTTGCGTCAGGATCGCATCCATTGTCTCGGTGGGCACGCCGTAGAATAGAAAGTTAATCGGCGTCAGGTCGGCGAGCAGGTAGAGCGCAGGGAACACTCGGGCGTCCGTTTCGATGATAACCCGCGCGCCCAGGATCAGCCGCGTCTGCGGGTCGCGAATCGGCGTCCGGGTCAAGCGGACGCTTGCGCCGCCCAGCCGCGCCTTGCCCGCCTCAAGATCCTGGAGCCAACGCGATAAGTCGGCGAACTCCAGAGTTTTGGTCGACCCGCTGGCCAGAAACAAAGCCGGCCGCCGGCTGCGCGTAAGCCAGGTCTCAAAAAAAGCCGGCTGGAGTATCGAGGTCCCGATGACGCCGACGATCAGATCCAGATCCAGGAGCGCCTCTTCCGGTAGCTCGTTCGGCGCGCTGACGATGCGACTCCGGAAGCCGGCCAGTTCGCCGGTCGGCGCCGCCACGTCGACGCCCCACGGGGCGTGGCCGCGGCCGTTTAGCTGAATCATCAGGCGCGAGCCGATGGCGCCGCAGCAGCCGAGCACCAGCAGGCGCCGCCGCGAAAGCACCAATCCGAGGCCGTGCAATACGCTCTCAATCGCATGCATGACAGTAACCGCGACTTCGCCCGCTTCATCGCCGCGCTTCAGATTGGAGACCGCGATGGAAACGCTGGGAAACTTTAACGACGGAACGCTGGCCGCCGTTTGCAGAAGGCGATCATATCCATTGCGGGTGTGTTCTACGCTTCCGGGAAAAAACGGCAAGAGCCATTCGCTCAGAGATTCACCCGCTGACGACAGGAACGCTCCGTAGCCGTCGGCGACTTTTGTTACGGAAACATCCTCGGCGCAAAAACGCTGCAAGTCCGGGCCAAGATAACCGCCGTCCTCCAGCAGTACGATGCGCCGGCCTTCCGCCTTCGCGGTCCCGGCTGCGCGAAAGAACAAGCGACCGGCGACAAGCCGCATTGCATCAAAAAAATCCAGCCGGCGCTCGCGCAGCGCTGCGGACAGATCCTCCAGACCTTCGAGCGGCGAAAGTAAATCGGATAACACGTAGTGGCCGCGAACATCGCTTTCGACGCGCTGCAGGCCAAAGAACTCAAAGCGACTGCGCGGCAAGGACAGCAGCACTTCAAGATACTCGGCGGGCGCCACGCCAGCGTAACGCACGAACAGCACCGTAACGCGCGCCGCGCCCATAGCTTCGAGCGCCTTGATGACCGCAAGTATTTCGCCGGTAATGTGATGTATAAGAAAAATATCCGCGCCTGCAAAGGCGGCGGGGCGCTCGGCGCTCAGACTCCGGAGCAGCGGCATGCGATCCAGGTAGGCCTGCAAATCGGCGTGGCGTCGCGGTTCGCCAAAAGCGATATTCAGCGTTCGACCCAGGCGCGATACGTCCAGGAATGCGCGCGCGTCGCTGGTGCGCACTTCCAGCGTCAGCCCTTCGTTTAACTGACGCGTGAGGTCGCGATCTTCGAGGGTCAGCAATACGCGCTTGAGAAAGTCCAGCGCATTGGTCCGCGGCAAGCTGGTGATAATGGAAGAGAGACGCGCCGGCCACTGAAAGGCGATAGTATCGCAGTCGCCCAGACCAGCGTCGCGCAGCTGCGCAAAAAATTCAGGATGTCTACGATCCGATTCGGCATGTTCGGTGCGCCGCTCTTCGCATTCGCGCAAGAGTCCCAGTCGGAAAGACTCCGCCGCGCGCGTGAGTCCCTGGATGTAGGTTCTGCGTTCAAGATCGTCCACCACGACGTGCGCAATGCGCTGTAGATCCAGACGAGTTTGATGAACCGGTTCGATGGTAATGCGCAAGAAGCGCAGCGCGGCGTTGCGCTCGACCAGAAAGAAGTAGTCGATGTCTTCCAGCTCGCTGTGCAGGTGAAACGGAAAAAGCAGCGCCGTAGGTTCGAGCGGCGTCGTCTCTTCCGGAAACAATTCCGGGAACAAAACCCCGCCCCAACGCGGCCGTTGCAGGGTGCCGAAGACGGTCCGCATTTGATAGTGAAAGTCTTCCTGGAAATTCTTCAGGTTGCTGAGCGTTGGCGTGCGCGCATAAATCAACACGCGCGACAGGCCGATGGCCGCCAGCTCGGGAGTGATTTCGGCGATCACGCGGCGTTGCACCACGACGTCCGAATCGGCCGCCTGAATTTGCTCGATGATTTCGTCGCCCAGCATGCGCGCGATCACCGATAA
This sequence comes from Leptospirales bacterium, assembly GCA_036170535.1. Lineage (GTDB taxonomy): Bacteria > Spirochaetota > Leptospiria > Leptospirales > Leptonemataceae > SSF53. The sequence continues at coordinate 32,277 of JAVHPJ010000102.1, forward strand.
CCCGGTGAAGACGCGAATCCCGCTCAGATCAATCAGGGCCTGAGCGGGGCCCGTCAGCTGCGAGGGCACACCCAGTGAAGTGATTTGTACGGCAGACATGCGCGGATCCAGAATGGACCGGAACCTGGCACGCCCGCAATCGGTGCACAGAATTTATTTTCGTCGCGAAGCGCCGGAGGAGGCCCCGGGCGCCCGCAGGCCTTCGATCAGGTTTCCGGTGAGCGGCCGCACAAAAGCGCGCAGGTCGGTTTCCGTGCGCAGCGCCTCCGGCGGACATTGACCGCCGGTTATTAACAGGGCCGCGCCATGCACAAGACTCCACGCGCTCAGGGCCAGTCCGCCCGGATCGTTCCCGCGAAATACGCCGCTTTTCTGACCGGCGAGAATTATATCGACCAGGCCCTGGAAGGCGGCGCGGCCGGCGCTCAGGGTCGCTTCCGGCGCGGCGGCGGCCGCGGCGCCCGCGCCCAACATAAGTTTGAGCCGTTCGGGCTGGCGCAGGGCAAGGCGCACATAAGCAAAGCCGGATTCGTGCAATTGCTCGGCGGGGTCGGAACTGCTTGCGGCTGAGCGCCGCATTTCGGCCGCAAGGTCGATAAAGCCGCGCTCCGCAATCGCGTAGAGCAAATCTGCACGGGCCGGAAAATGGCGATACGGCGCCGCATGACTGACCCCGGCGCGCCGGGCGATTTCGCGCAGGCTCAGGGACTCGACGCCCCCCTCCTCCAGCATCGCCTCGGCGTTTTCGATCAGCATATTGCGCAGGTCGCCATGGTGATAAGCGGCGGCCTTGCGGTCCGCGGAGGATTTTTTTTTCGCATTCATAGGCAAGTTAATGTTGACAATGACAACATACAGTGTTTGCAGTGTAAACATTCGCACAGCGCAGCCTGCGTCAAGGCCCTTCCAGGGGCCTGGCGGGGCGCGACCCGGAGGACCAGCGCCATGACTCGCATGCAAACCCTGTTAGACCGCACCCGGCGCACCGCCCGGCTGAATCCGCCGCTCTTCTGGTCGGCGATCGCCCTGGGCCTGGCCGCCCTGGTTCTGGCGCCGCTTGCGGCGTTCCCGAGTGTTGACCCGCGCAGCATCGGCGGCGATCCGGCGTGGCTCAAACCGTTCAAATTCGCCGTGTCGATCAGCGTGTACTGTGCAAGCCTGCTCTGGATTCTGCAATTCCTGCAGGGTCGCGAAACGCTCGTGCGCCGGACAGGCTGGATCATTGCGCTCGTTATGTGGATTGAAGTGGTTGCGATATTCGGCCAGGCGGCGCGCGGTCGGGTGAGTCATTTTAATAACGCCACGGCGCTGGACGGAATCATCTACAACATCATGGGCGTCGCGATCATGACGGCGTTTGTCGTTCATGTGATCGTGAGCATCGCACTTCTGCGCCAGAAAGACGGCCCGCCCCCGGCCTTTCGCAGCGCATTAAACGCCGCGTTGTGGATCACCGCGCTTGGCATGGGGCTCGCCTTTCTCATGACCGCGCCCACAACCGAACAAATCGCGGCGCTCAAAACCGGCCTCCAGCCCGAGTTCATCGGCGCGCACACGGTCGGCGCGCCGGACGGCGGACCGGGAATCTGGTTGACCGGCTGGAGCGCGAGCGGCGGCGATTTGCGCATCGGACACTTCGTCGGCCTGCACGCGTTGCAGGCCTTGCCGCTGCTGGGATGGTTTGTCAGTCGCCAGAAGTCTTCCGTACCGGCGCAGGTGCGTCTGGTGCGCGCAGTCAGCGTGAGTTATCTCGCCGTGACGCTCGCCGTAACCGTGCAGGCCTTGCGCGGTCAGCCGTTACTGCAACCGGATACGTGGACGCTGGGCTCCTTCGCGCTGGCGCTGACACCTGCGGTGATCGGGACGTTGTTCCGGACCAGGTCGCCCGATCGCAGTCCGATCGGCGCAAATTGAGCGGAGATTAAAATGGAACTCGAAACTATATTTTCTTTAATGAACGGCCTGGCGCTCTGCGGCTGGGTCCTGCTACTCGTTGCGCCCGCGTGGCGCTTTACGCGGGCGATCACCCTGGGCGCCCCTGGCGTGCTGGTATTCGGCGGCGTGTACACTTTCTTGATTGGCGCCAACATCAGCTCGGAGGGCGGATTTGGTTCGCTTGCAGAGGTCGCGCTGCTTTTTCAAAATCCCGCGCTTTTGCTGGCGGGATGGATACATTACCTGGCCTTTGATCTTTTTGTGGGCAGTTGGGAAAGCGCCAATGCTGCGCGGTATGGCATCAATCGTTGGATCATGATTCCCTGTCTGATTTTGACTTTTATGTTCGGACCTGCGGGCCTGCTATTATATTTTCTGGTCCGATATGCTATGCGCCGCGTCTGGTTTGAAAGCGATCCCTTCGGTTGACGCGGATTATTCAGGAAACACTGGGTTCAGAATTCCTGAGCGACGCCCACCTGGATTTCCCACGCGTAATCGCCGTACTCCGCGTCCAGCAGCGCCTTGTAGGCCGTGGCCGCATTAAAGCAACCCAGGTTTGCGCTCAACTTGAGATCGCTGAAGAAGGAGTATTTGAGCCGGAGATTGTACTCTTCGCCCAGAAAGGTCGCGGGCGCCTGATTTTTTAAAGCCGTGTAGCGCGCGTTATTGCGCACGGAAATCGGGCGAAAACTGTCGTAGCGAAAATACTCCAGTCGCGTTTCGAGCTTTTCCAGAGTCTGCCAGCGCAGACGCAAGCCGGCGGCCTGCACGCCGGTCAATCTTCCGCCAGGAAACACGGAGTACCCGCCCGAGTCGTCCAACACCAATTCGCTGAATTGGAACGAGCCCTCCGGCTGACGAAATTGATCCGGCCTGTAAGCAGGCGAAGTTCCGTCCGGTTCGCGAGCGCGCTCCGGCAGACCGCTTGCGCCGGCGAATACCAGGCTTAATTTTAACGTATCCAGAACGGCATACGCCAGTTCGCTGTTCCACGCGCCGGCGTTCACCCGATATTCTTCATTCAACGGCGGCTGATACGCCTCGCGAACAACCTCCGTCAGCGGCGGCGGCGTCGCCGCGATGATCGCCGCGGTAGCGGGATCGTCGGCCAGCGGACGGGCGAAGCGCCCCCAGTTGCCAATGCCATGCAAGGTCAGCTCCAGCGCCTCGTACTTTACTTGCACATATAGACCGGCCCAATACAGACGCGAGGTCTCGCGCAAACCCGTCTGCGAATCATCTGCGGCGGATGGATCTTCGTCCGCGCGGTAAACGCCATAAAGCTCGGGACGGACGGCGCGCAGGCCGCTCCATTTCCAGCGCGCCGCCGCCAGATGAATATCGCCAAAATTTTCGTCGGAAAAGCCGTTGGAGTCTCCGTCAATCTGCGAGTTGTCAATCGCGCGAAAATACGCCAGTTCAAAAGTGGAATCAAAACGCCGCGGATCGTAGGCGAAACGCGCGCCCGCTCCCGTGCGCGCGAGCACAATGCCGTTCGGCGTGCTGAACGGAAACACGCCCAGATCGAGAACCCGCAGATTGCCTTCATCGTGCAGGCGCAAGAGCGCCTGACGCGTTTCAAGGTTGGTCGCGCCTTCCCGACGGCCGCCGGAACCCGGCCCGGAATTGCGCGAGTCGCGACCAAAAATCAGATCGCCCACTTCCAGGCCGTACAACACGTCCGCATACTGCGAAGCGCGAAACGACAAATTCAACCGAAAGCGAAATGTGTAATAATCTTGTTCTTCGCGATTACGCGATCGCTGACAGGTCTGCGGATTAATTCGACATTGATAATACTCGGCGTAACTTTCCTCGGTGCGAGCGACGCCGGACTCCGTGGGCGCGGAACTCAGCGGAATATCGCGCCCCACGCCGATCCCGCGCACCAGCACGTCGCCTGAAAAATTAAACCGCTCTTGAAGGTCGCCGCCTTCCGGATTCTGCGCGGCCAGGTTCGCGGTACCGCATAAAGCTGCGAGCGCGACAGCTGCGCCGCATTGGCGCAAATTCAAGGCAGCCACTCGCGCGACTCCAGGTACCGGCGCAGGATCGTGTTCAACTGGCCGGTGCGCTGCATCTCTTTTACAAAGAAATTCACATACAGCGCGAACTCGGGATCTCCCTGGGCCAGCGCTATGCTGAGATGATCCTCGCGATAAGTCTCAAAAAGCGTGAGATACGCGCCGCTCAGTTCAGGGCGGCGCAGCATCAAGGCCTGCAAATACACCCGATCGGCGATCAGCGCATCGGCTTCGCCGCTCAAAAGCGCCGCCAGGGCCTCTGAGCGCGCCGCATACGATTTCAGGGTGAAACGTCGAAAGGCGGCTTCTTTACGCAATAGTTGTTCGGTTGTGGTGGCGGCGCGCACGGCGAGCGTGAGCGAGGGCAAGGCCCCCAGATCGCCCAGGCCGCGCAGACGGGTGCGCGGAAAATCCACTGACTCGGATTCCGAAGGTAAACTGCGTCGCGAAAGCAGAGCCGCCGGACTGGAGATGATGTAAGGATCGCTGAAATACACGTAGCGCGCACGGTCCACGGTAGCCGATATTCCGCCAAGCGCCGCGTCGATGCGACCGTCTTGCAACAGCCGCATAAGCGCGCCAACGTCGGCGTACTCAAACTGCAAGCGTACGTCCATCGCGGCGGCCAGCGACTCGGCGACCTCCGCATCAATGCCGGGAAAACCTTCGCGACTGTCTACAATGTGAAAGGGTTGATAGTCGCGCTGCAGTCCGACGCGCAAAACGCCCGCGCGGCGGATGCGTTTAAGCGCCGCACTCGCAGTCGGCGTAAACGGCCGCAAGTTTTGAAACTCGTCCTGGTCGACGATATTGCCGGCCTGATCGGGACTGGTTTCCTGAAGAGCCTGGCCGGGCGCAGGCTCCTGAGCGCCAACGGGAATCGCTACATGCGCGGCAACGCAGAATACAAAAATCGACGCGGTGATCTTAAACGCATCGTTAATCCGAAGTTTACGCGGCATAAGCGACTTCACTGCATCCTTCACGCCTGATTTTTATTGTCCACCGAAAAAGTCGGCGTTACTGCACGCCGGAGCGCGCGCACGAGCCCTGCAGCGGGCATACGTTGCAAAGCGGCTTGCGTTTTGTGCAGAAACGCGCGCCCAGAAAAACCAGCAGTGCGTGAAATTCGTTGTAGTGCGCGCTCAACTCCGATTCCACGAAACCCTGACCGAACTCGGTTTCCACATGCGCACGCAGGGTTTCATAGTCGCGCGTCGCCAGCCCCGGCGCGTAGCGTTCCAACCAGCGCACCGTATACGCGTCGACGACAAAAAACGGAGCATCGAACGCATAACACAATATGGAGTCGGCCGTCTCGCGCCCCACGCCGCGAATCTTGAGCAGCTCCTGGCGCAATACACTCCAGCGATCCGGCGCAAAGGCGCGGCGCACGCGCCCCGGCGAATATCCGTAGTCCGCATACCAGGCGAGCAGCGCATGCAGCTTTAACGCTTTCTGATTATAATAGCCGGAGCTGCGTATAATCGGCGCCAGTTTCGCCGGCGGAATTTGCGCCATGGAGGCGGGTTGCAGGAGTCGGCGCGAACGCAACTCGGCTATGGCGCGTTCGACATTTTTCCAGCTCGTATTCTGCGTGAGTATCGCGCCGACCATCACCTCGAAGGCCGACCGACCCGGCCACCAGTTGCGCGGCCCGGCAAAAGCGAGCAACGCGGCGTAAGCCTGCCGGAAGACGTTCGACTCCGCGCCGGGTTGCAAGACCGTCTCACCGCTCCGCCGCGCCGGTGAAATAGCGCACGGGATTCGTATTCACCGTCGTCGCCTGGACGCGCAACTCGGGGAAGCGCTGCTTCAGATAGTCGGCCAGAGCCGTCACGCAGAACTGCTCCGATTCGTAGTGGCCAATGTCCGCAAAGAGCAGTTCCTGTTCGGCGTCAAAAAATTTATGATACGTGACGTCGGCTGTCAAGAAGGCGTCGGCCTTGCGCGCCCGCGCCGCCTCCAACAAAAACGAACCGGCGCCGCCGCAGATGGCCACGCGCCGAATTTTCTCGCGGCGCGAGGGCGCATAGCGCAAACATTCCACCTGTACGGCGGATCGAACAAAGGCCAGAAATTCATCCGGAGCGTAGTCGCGCGGCAGCTCGCCGATCATGCCATGCCCGGCCGCGCAATGATGATCGCCGGGCGAATCCTCGCGGGGTTCCAGAAATTCAAGATCGCGCAGCTCCAGGCGGCGCGCGAGTTCGCCGTTTACGCCGTCGCGGATGCTGTCCAGATTCGTATGGCACGCGTACAGCGCCAGATCGCCGCGGATGGCCGCGAGTATCTGCCGGCTCACAAAGTCGTCTCCGCGGAGACTCTTGCGCGCCCGAAACCAGATCGGATGATGACTGACTACCAGACTCGCCCCGATGCGAGCGGCCTCGGCGAGCACTTCCGGCGTGATATCCAGGGCGACCAGGACGCCGGTCGCCGACTGTTCGGCCTCGCCCACCAGGAGGCCGACGTTGTCGTATTCCTCCGCCAGACGGGCCGGCGCCAGTTCCTCCAGCGCCCGGGCGATTTCGTGAATTCGGATGGTGCGTGCCACAAGCATGTTCTATAGAAAAGCGGCCCTGCCGGTCGATAGTTATTCTGATGGAAGCTCGGCCTCCGGTTTGGCAGCGCGTGCTGGTTCTGGGTCACAGGCTTTTACATGTCACGGAGTCCGCCCAGGCGGAACTGGCTTATAATCGCGCCCGGCGCGACGCCTGGCTCGCCTGGACCCTGCGCTGGAAGGAACGCCAGACCGGCGAGGAGCACGGCGAGTCGCCCGCGCCCCGTTCCGCCGGCGCAAACAACCGCTGAAACTGCGATAAGGAAATCTGAAATTTTGGTGCGCAATTCGCGCCGCCTGCGGTTTGATTGTCCGCAACCTGGAAAAGCGGCAGGCTGAGATCTATGGATTTAAAATGGGATACACGGGACGGCGTCTGGATCGTCCGACTGGGCGGGAAGCTGGACATCAGCAGCACGGAAAACCTTGAGCAGACGATTAAGGACAAGCTTGCAGCGGAACCGCGTCCCCTCGTGATTAATCTTTCGCAGGTCACCTACATCAGCTCTTCCGGCCTCGGCGTGTTGCTCGGACTCTACCGCTTCATGGGCGAAAAGCGACTCAGCCTGACGTTATGCGAAGTTGCGCCGCCGGTGCAAAAACTGCTGGATGTGATCGATCTGGGACAGGTGTTTGTAATCCTGCCCGGCGAAGCCGAGGCGATTCAAACTGCCGTTCGAAAATGAGGCGCACGCGAGCAGTCGCATGAGGTTCCGGATTGCGGCCGCGCTGTGCGCCGGCGTCGTGCTGTTCTGTTTCACCCGCTTGAACTACGCGCACTGGCCCCTGCCCTGGCCGGACGAAGCGCTTTTCTCCAGCCCGGCCGCTGCGCTCGCCGCAGGCGAGGGCTTTCGAACCCCGGTGCTTGCCGGACTCATACCCGGCATGGAGCGCGCAACGCTCTGGAATTCGCCGCTTTACATGACGCTGACCGGCCTCGTTTATGCGCTCACCGGTGAAAGCCAACCTGTCGCACGCAGCGTGTCGCTTGCGGCTGGATTCTTCGCGTTGTTTGTCTTCGCCGGTCTCGCCGGGACGCTTCTGGAAAACCGTCGGCTGGCCTTCATCGCGCCGACGCTCGTCGCCCTGGATCCGGTCTTCCAGCGCGCGGCTAATGTCGCGCGCATGGACATGCTCACGCTGCTTTTCTATTTTTCGGCGATCCATTTCTTCGTCCGCATTTCGCCCGCCGCTTCCTCGCCTTTGCCCGGTCGGCGCAAAGACGGGGCGGCCCTGATCGGCGGCGCGGCGGTCGGACTCGCAGCAAGCAGTCATCCCATCGCCGTATTGCTGGCGCCGATTGCGCTGTGCCTGCTGCTTCCCGACCTGCGCCGCCTGGCTCTCGCGGTTCTCGGAGCACTGCTGGCGCTCGGTCCGTGGCTGATTTATATCGCCCGCAACTTCGCATTGTTCGAACTGCAGTTCGTTTCGCAACTGGTGCGCAAACAGAGCATTGCAACTCTCTTCGGCGGCGACACGGGCGGGGTATTTGTCGTCTACGCCGCTCAGTTTGGCGGAGGCCGGATCTTGATGATCGCCGCATTGCTCGCGGCGGGAACGGCGCTCGCCGGCGGGTTTTTTCTGGCATGGCGCCGCCGCAACTCGCCCGCCGGACAAATGGATCTGCGGCTGGCGCTGGCCGCGGGCGCAACCTTTGGCCTGGCCCTCGCAGCCTCCGAGGCCTGGTATCCGATTTATGTAACGCCGCTTTTGTTATGCCTCGCGCTGCGCCTGGTCGATCGCACGCCCGTCACAGTGCGCCCGCTGGCCGAGTTTGACGGCGCGCCCCGCCCGCGCACGCGTCCGCTCTACAAGACTCTGGCCGAACGTGCGCCGCTGTGGCTGTTGGCCGGGACCCTCATCGCCGGCGCACTCACGATCACGATAAACGGCGTACGGCTGGATCTGCCGCTGAAGATTGCAAACGCGTTGAATCTGGCGGTCGACTCGGTCGCGGCAGCCGGCTGCCGGAGCGTTTATTTGCGCGTGCGGCCTGATCCCTATTTCGCTCTGCGCCGCGCGCACCCTGCGCTCGAAATACTTGAGTTTGTGCCCGGCAAGTTGCAATTCGACGCCGATCCCGGCAGCGGCGCGAACCAGACCGCGTATCTTCGGGAACGCTACAAGACAATCGACTGCTTTCTGCTGGACGACAACGCAGCCTGGGAGCCGATTCTGTCCGCCTACCTTGCAGAACGACGCAGCGAATTTCGCGTAAAACGGCTGCCCGTCGCCGCCCCGCTGGAGCCCATGTCGCTCTGGCAACGCAGCCCGGTTCCCTGAGCCGCCGCCGAAGCCCGGTCGCGCCCCAAAAAATCGGCCCGAAAAGGCCGGCCAGACGCCGAAATTCTATACAGGTGTCGGCCCGGCGCACATATCAAACCCTGGAGTCGCCGCGCGCGGAAGTGGGCGAACTACTGGAGACCCTTGAACTGCGGCGCGTGCCTACCGAAGCTTCGTTGGAGCTGCAGTTTCGCCGGCTCTTAAAGCGGTTTCACCCGGACCTCAATCCCGACCGTGCGCCATGGGCCCACGAAAAAACGCGCGCAATCATTTATGCCGCGCGGCGTTTGCGCAGCCTGCTGCAAGCCGGCCTGCCCGCGGAGCCGGACCCGGACTCCCACAGCCGCGACGCAGACGCCAATACGCCGCAGTCCGCGCGGCGGGCGGAGACGCCCGGGATCGCCGCCTTCCAGTTAATTGACGCGCCGCGCGTGAATCTGGCCCTGCCGGTCGCGAGTCTCGTGCGCATTGTTGCGCCGGGGGACGCCTGCGTACGCAAGGACTCCGCCGTAGGCGGTTTCTGTTATGTGGAGCGTGAAATTTTTCCCGTGCGCACCCTGGAAGGCGTCCTGCCCCCCTGGTCGCAAATTGCATATCTGGCGCTGTTAAGAGCCGACGAGGAGCGCGCGGCCCTGGCTCTGGAACGCAATGTCCGCTTTGGCGCAATCGAACGCGTCGCGCTGGGCGAGATTCTTCGCGAAAATCCTTTTCGCAAGACACACGGCGTCTGGCTGCAACGGCGCGGTAAGTCCTATCTTTGTCCGGCGGAATTTGTAGAATCGCAGCTGATCGGGCGGCAAGCGAGGCGGCCATGAAGGCGCCGCTCGCCGCGCCGCCCACGCACGCCGGCGAAGCGCTGAGGGCCGATCCGCGCCTGGGACCGCAGTTTCAACGCGGGACTTTGACCGGCGCCGTATATAATCTGTCGCCGCAGGTTCTGTCGTATGACGCCGACTACTTTCTGAGCGAATACGAAGCGCAGTACGGGAAAACTTACCTCGCCGATGAACCGCAGCTCCGCCAGCTTGCGCGCAATCGTCTGGAACTCCTTGAGGACGCGCGCCCGGGCGCGCGCGG
>JAVHPJ010000102.1:42171-47894 GCA_036170535.1 Leptospirales bacterium
TTATTTGAACTCGGCGCAGCCGCCGGCTTTTTTCTGGACGAGGCGGCGCGCGCCGGCTACGCCGCGCAGGGTCTTGAAATTTCCGATTATGCAGCCCGCCACGCGCGGGAGAAATTGGCGCTTGATGTGCGCACCGCGTCATTTGACGATTGGCTTCCTGCGCCGGAAAGTTACGACGTGATCGCCGCATTCTACGTAATTGAACACCTGCCCGATCAACCGCGCGTCTTCGACACAATCGCACGCGCGCTGAAACCGGGCGGACGCTTTGTGTTCGCCCTGCCGTCGGCGAACGGTCCGCTCATGGAATTTGATCCGGCGCGCTGGATGCAAAGCCATCCGGCGGATCATTGCATCGACTATGATCCGCAAAGTCTCAAACGAACTCTGCCGCTCTACGGCATGCAGCTTGTCGCCGCCCGGCCTGCGTCCTACCGTCCCGAACGTGCGCAGGGCTGGAAGGGCGCACGGTGGTTTCGTCCTTTCTACAAAACGTATGCGCGGCGTTTCGCCTACGGCGACACCGTCGAAGGCGTCGCCATCAAACCTACGCGCGCCGAACCCCGATGAAACTGCCGTTTACATTCGGCGTCGGCGTAAAGGTCAACGCGCTGTTCGCCCTGGGCGTCGTCGCCGCTGCGCTGGCATCGGGTCTGCTATTATTTTTTCGCTATATCGAGTCGATCGATGAGCGCGTGAACGATCGCCTGCAGGCCGGCGCATATGCCGCGACCGCCGCCCTGGAATCCGCGCAGGTGGCCGGTCTGGATGCAGGCGGCGATCGCAGCGATGCGTATCGGGACGGCTGGCGCCGTTTGCGTCGACTCAAAGAAGCCCTCGAGCTCACCTACCTCTATCTGATTATTCGCGATGAACAAGGCGATTTTGTTTTCACTTACGACACTGGCGATGATCCGGATGTGGTCGCGTACCCGCAGGGCGACGAATATCGCTATGAGTGGGGCGACTGGGTTCCGCGCGAACGTCGCATTGGCGAAGCGACGCAGGACGATCGCGATACCCACTGGCGCAAATACGAACAGGTCCCGCCGGAGGTTCCGGCGGCTTTCGATTCCGGCCAGCCTGGTTTTATACCGGAATACACCGACGAATACGGAACATTTCGCTCGTTCTTCTATCCCATCGAACATGAAGGCCGCGTGATCGCGCTGGTCGGCGCCGACCTGGATGTGAGTCGGATTTACCGGTCGCGCCTGGAAGCGCTGGGCCTGCTGGCGATCGGCGCAGTGATCAGCGTGGTGATTATGCTCGCGGCCAGCGCGCTGATCCGGCGCATCGTAATCGCGCCGCTGCGAAAGCTCAAAACCGCAACATCCGCCGCCGCCGAAGGCGATATGCGAACAATCCGGTGGACGGGCGGGCGCGACGAAATCGGCGAACTGGCTGAGGATTTTTCGGCTATGCTTGGACGCTGGTCCGCTGTAGTGGAGGACATCAAGGCCGCAGCGAATCGCTTGTTAGATCGCGCTGCGGCGTTGCGAGCCGGCGCCATTGCGCTGAATGCGGGCGCCGAGATGCAGATTGGCGCAGCCAGCGATGTGAGCGCAGCGGTCGCAGAGCTTGCGGCGGGATCGGCGCGCAGTTCGACCAACGCCGACTCGGCGCAACGCGCCGCCGAAGCCACGGCCGCCGAAACGCGCAGCGGCGCGGAAGCCGTGCGCGAAACTCTGCAGGCGATGCGCGACATCGCCGCGCGCAATGCGGTAGTCGAAGAAATCGCCGCGGAAACCCATTTGCTGTCGGTGAACGCGGCGATCGAAGCGGCGCGGGCGGGCGGCGAAGGCGGCGGATTCATCGTCGTCGCGGAGGAAATCCGCAAACTGGCGGCGGCCTGCGCGCGCGCCGCGCAGGAGATATCGGAATTGTCGGACGGCGGCATAAGCATCGCTGAGCGCGCGGCCGCTGCGCTGGACGACGTGTTGCCGGGCATTGACAGCAATGTACGCCACGTGCAAGAAATCGCCCGCAGCAGCGCGGAACAACTCGAGGCCGCCGAAGCGATTCGATCGGCCGTGAGTCGACTGGAACAGGTGATCTCGGTAAACACCGCCTACTCGCGCGAAGTGCGCGGAGTCCAAACGGAAATTATCGGCAGCATCAGCGAATTAAAAAACGCGCTGGCCTATTTTCGAGAAACCGACGCCTAGTCCGGATTATTCATGAAGTCGGGAACTTATTGAGAAAAACGGACTCATTGGGCGGTTTTTCTTCATATTTTGGAGCGAGTCCCGGCTTTATTCAGGAAACACTGTGTGCTGCGGCGGCGTCAATGCTGCGGGTTCGTCAGCGAGCATTCACCATCCACGCGGAAAACTCTTCCAGAAAAACTTCAAAGCCGGGACGCAGTCCGGCGGGAAAAGGCAGCTCATCCATGGCCCGGCGAAAGCAATCCAGCCAGATACTCTGCGCGGCCTCCGTAATTTCAAAGGGGAGATGCCGCGCACGCATGCGAGGCGGACCGTGCCTTTCGGTGAAATACGGCGGGCCGCCCAGAATCTGAATGAAGAAATCAGCCGAGCGGTCTGCCGCGGCGGCCATATCGTCCGGAAACATGTCGCGCAAAGCGGTTTCGCTCAGATTGCGATAGTGCAATTGCAGCAAACGTCGCACGGCGGCTTCGTCGAGCTCGGGCCCCAGGCGCGTTTCCAGCGGGCGCCGGGGCGGGCCGGCGGGAGGCGTATAATATTCGCGCATACTGTCGCGTCCGCCCGACGCGAGCGGTTGTCCAGTGATTGCAGACGGCGGAAAATGCCCGACAAAGGACTTGTAAAGACCCGGACCGGCTGGTACTATGTCCCTTACGCGACGCTAACCAGGAAATTGCGGGGAACCTTGAAACATTCCTGGCTCGTAGCGCATCTAATACATGAGCATGAAAAGCGCTACTGCATCGTTTCGCGTATTCGCCTTTGGCGCGTTTTGCAGCGTCGCCGCGGCGCTCGCAGCGGAACCGGCCCAGGAGATACCTGGTGCGGACATGCCGCCGGCGCCGGCGGACAGCGCCGCCATTGAAGATTTTGCTACGCGCGATTCCATCCCGGAGGATCTGGAACTCTGGGACGAAGAGGCGCGCGGACAGCTGATGGCCGCCTACGCCCGCAAGTATCTGGGCCTGCCCTATCGCTACGGCGGCGCGGAACCTGATACAGGATTTGACTGCTCCGGGCTTACCGGTTACATCTACAGCAATTTCGGGCTCGCCCTGCCCCGCAGCGCCAACCAGCAATACGGCGCGGAAACCTTGAAAAACACCCGGCGGCCGATGCCCGGCGATCTGGTGTTCTTCAAAATTAATGGAACACGCGTGAGCCATGTCGGCATTTACATTGGCGACAACCTTTTTATTCATGCGCCGCGCCCCGGGCGCAACGTGGAGTTTGCGGATTTGCGCGCGAGCTATTGGAAGACGCGCTTCGCCGGCGCGCGCACCTTTCGTAAAGAACCGGAGCCGGAGACGGCGGGAGAGACCAGCGTCGACGCCCTGGTCATTGAAGAGACGCCTGCGCCGCCAATTCTTGAATCGACGGGTCCGGCGCCGCAATTGGAACCAGCTGCTCCCGAAACGCCGTCGCCCTAGCTCTGCTCTGGCCCGGATTATTCAGGAGATTGGCAGCTTATCGAGAAGTTCGTGAATCATCCGGGCTGGCTCTAAAACAATCCGGGTTGCTCGTCGTGCGGAAGCATGCGCGGCGCGGTCCAATGCAAATCAAGCGCCGTCCGCACGCGCAGGTCCAGATGCTGCGCCAGTTCCGGAACCAGCGCTTCGTCCGGCTGATGCAAAAACAGAAACGCACGCGCCAGCCCGCAGCGTTTCCACGCGGCCAGCCGATCAACCCAGTCATTCAGTCGTGCAAAGTCGCTTTTGTGCAGCCGGTTTCCCAGAAAACGAATAAAGGCCGCACGTCCGCTGAGCGTCTGATGCAAGACGTCGCGCCGACCGGCGGAATCGGTGAGGGCGGCGATTACGCTCCGTGCACGCAGCGCCGCAAACAAATACGCGCGCGCTTTTACGTCGGCGAACCATGCAGGATGCCGCAGCTCAATTGTCAGCTCCAGGTCGGAAGGCCATTGCTCGATCCACTGCACCAGAACACGCAGGCGCTCGGGCCCGAAGGACGGAGGCAAGAGCGCAAAGATCGGCCCCAGACTTTCCCCCAGGATGCGAATGCCGGCGCAAAACTCCCCGGTGAGCGTCGCCGCATCGTAGAGACCGCGTTCATGCGTGACGCTCTTTAACATTTTGGGACAGAACAGAAATCCTGGCGGAACGACCGCCCGCCACCGATCCAGGGCCGCCGGATTCAAGCCATAATAGGTCGCGTTCAGCTCGACTGAATTGAACTGACGCGCGTAATGTTTGAGAAAATCGCCGGACCGCGCGCCGCGCGGGTAGAGTTTTGCCGCCAGACCGGCGTGATTCCAGACCGGCGCGCCGCAGTAGAAGCGAAAACCGGCGCTGTCGCCGCGAAAGGATTGCAGCCACGATTCCGTGGAAGGATCGTCCGGCGGCAAAGTAAAATCGACAGCGTCGACGTCCGGCAAGCGGCCAAAGTCCATGCAGCGCTTTTCTGTAACCGGCGGCCGGACGGTCCATCCAAAAGAGCGCTATGGTATACACGAAACGTCTCAGCGCCCTATCGATCGCGGCCCTCGCGCTCGCCACCGGCGCCTGCCTTGCGGATATGCGCAGCGGGGTTCTGCTCGAACGCACCGCCCCGGCCGATGAAGCGCGCGGCCGCGCCCTCCTGACGGCGGCTCAGAACGCGCTCTGCGCCGCCGGGAATTGCCGTGAGCGCTGGCTGGCTCAGGCGGCCGTCGCAGCGGAATTGAGCGATGAATGGTACGGTCTTGCCCGCGCGGCGAATCCCTGGCCCGTCAATCCGATTCGTGCTCGGTTCGTATTTGTTCCCGGAGCGGACGACAGCTACGCAAGCATCCTGAGCGCCGACAATTCGCCGGGAGCGCAATACGGCATTCACGACTGGAATGTGTGGCGGCGGAATCCCGGCGAAGCCGCCGTTTACGAAGACAACGCGGATATGCAGTTTATGCTGCCGACGCTCCAGTATTTTCTGGAACTGCCGTTTCGCATCAGCGACGCTTCGATTGTAGACTACGGCGGACAAATCCAGATCCGCGATACGCTGTACGACGTTGTCTACGCAACGTGGGAGAGTTATCCGCCGAATCCGCACGTGGATCAATACATGGTCTACATCAACAGGCAAACAAGTCGCGCCGAACTGGTCGCTTTCAGCGTACGCGACATGGCCGGATTCGTAACGGGCGCGGTGCAGTACGCCGACTATCGTCAGACAGGCGAATTTCTGCTGGCGCATGACCTGCGCCTGACCGCCGCCGCCGATGATCCGGCGCTCGTACATCACATTAAAGTTGCGGAATTTCAGGCCCCGGCGCCTCTGGAACGGTCCGTTCTGATTCCCGATCCCGCGCGACCGCCGCAGAATAAATAGCTTGGCCCCTGGAGAACATCCAAAGCCAAACCTTGCGAGGCTTGCCCACATTAACATATGAAACTGCGGGCCATTTGCCGCCCGTTGCCGCTTTTCAGATGATGTTTCCACAGACAAAAGGCGCCAGTACATTGTTGACCTATACGTAAATATTCCCTGTGCTGGGCCGATTTGGTTTCCGCTTCCGGAGTCGGCCATGACCCTGCGCACCTATCGCAAAGCCTCCCA
>JAVHPJ010000103.1:0-2721 GCA_036170535.1 Leptospirales bacterium
CAATGTGATATTAAAACAACTGGCGGAGTTTTTTGGCCCGCAGTACATTACGCTCGAGCAGGTCGACGACCGCGATAGCATGGGCTTGTTGTGGGAGCCGATATGACGAGGCCGGCGCGCGCTTACAGGGACTCGGCCGCGCTGAGCGTAGTTTCCGGTTCGTCCGCAGCTTTCAGATAGATGCGCAAGTTGTCCCACTCGGACGAGACCACGCCGCCGCCGACGCCGTCCAGCCCGAAGCGAATCGCATCCAGCGTAAAGCCCGTGTTGAGAAAAGCGACGCTGGTAAAGTTCACCGCAGGCGCAGCAATGCTCGCGCCGGAAACAATGGGCGTGGCGGAACGCGTATACGTGTAGGTCTGCGCGACCGGGTCGATTGTCAGTCGGATGTAGAGGGGCTGCAGCGCGGCGGCGTCGTTCGGCAGCATGTTTGTTTCCAGTCCGCTGCCGCTGGCCAGATTGTGATCCATATTGTAGGCGTTGTTAGGATTAAAGCTGCCGCCCTCGCCAAAATACAAGCCCGGGCCGACGCCGGCGCTCAGACTGCCATTTGCAATGCTCGAATTCTGACCCAGGTTCATAAAGAAGGCCCAGGTCGCCTGGGCGACGCCTGTGCCAGCGATGTACCAGTCCGCCTCCACGACAAAGTCGCCCGGCGGCGCGCCCGCCGGCAGAGCCGCGCGGACGCCTGCGTCCAGCGTTTGATCGTCGCCGATGCCGCGCAGTCGTCCGCCGTTCAGAACCATGTCCGTCGTGCCATTCACACGCCACTCGGTCCAGGAGCCGCCGATCGTTGAACCGGCGGTCCGATCAAAAAAATCGGCGAAATAATACACATTCGCTTCGTTGGCCGGCGGGGCGCCGGCGCTCGCATTGCCGTAGTAAACATAATACGACCCGTCCGCGTCCTCGTTCAGGTTAGCGGCCGCCTCGCTCTGCAGGCGAAAACTCAAAGTCGACGTGGCGGAGTTCCAGGCGTCGGCCAGTCGATCCAGTTCGACGGCGGCGCCGCCCGTCGGCTGCCAGTAAACGCGCACATCGTTCCCGCTGGCGAGACTGACGCCGCTGGCCGGCGCGCGCGTATCCATGGATACAAAAACCGTATAGTTGAGCGGCAGCGCGGAATGCGCCGTGCCAAATTCAACGCGCCGCCGAAAGGCGAACTCCGAGTTGGCCCAGGGAACACTGACCGAGCTCGCGCTGCCGGTCGAACCCGCCAGCAGCAGCAATACGACATAGGACCCGTTCGCGTCGTAGCGCGCACAGGCCGACGCGAGCGTCGCGGCCGTCAGCAGCGCAATTGCGCTGTAAATGCGTCGGATGAAAGCCATACAGTCTCAGAGCGAACCCGCGGGCCGCCTGTTATAATAAACGACCGGAGCGGCGGAATTCTTGCGGCTGCGTCGAAAAAAAACGCGCCCGGCGGGAGAAAGGCCGGCCGCGAAGCACGGCGCATTCCGCGGCCCACCGGCGCTCAGAGACAGGCGCCGTCGTATTCATAGGCGCCAATGCTGGTTCCCGGCGTCGCCGTACGGGTGAGATTATCGCGGTCGTAAACCACCGCCACGGCCAGCGCGTCGCGCGCAATGGCGCAGGGCGTCTGGGCGCTTAAATGCAAATCGTTAAACCGATTCACAAAGCCCGGATCAAGCGAAACGTTGCCGTCGTAATTGGGCGGGGTGGCGTTCAGCGGGACGAGCGTCTCGGGAACGCCGATGTTGTCAAATAGCGTCGAACAATTCCACAGGTTGTTATTCTGGATGCTCGTGGGACTCACCCCGACCGCCAGACGTTGCAGGCAGATCTGCGTGGCGCCGCTGTTCGTAAACAGTATGTTCTTCCCGAAATACGGCTGACTGGCGCCGCCAATCGAAACTGCGACGGATATGCCGGTCGCAAAGGAGTCGCCGGCAATCGAGTTATGCGCGATGGCGAAGGAATTGCCGGTATTGTTCGCATAGAGGCCCACCGCTGTGGCGCCCACGCCGCCGAACACCACGTTGTTCGCAAACGCGATCAATGGCGCGAGCGCGGAGGCGTTCTTGTCCAGATAGGCGCCATGCGAAGCGCCCGTCGGACTGGCCGTTGGACGCGTGCCGCCAATGATCGAGTTTTGAAATACATCCATGCAAAAGGTCGCAGCGCCCGCGGTGGACGTGCGCAGGCCGTAGGCGGTGGCCGCGCTCAGCCCGCCCTCGATTCGATTCAGACCGATGGCGCCCCGGCCGCCGCCGCACAGCGCGTTTGCAATGACCAGCCCGGTGCTGCTCACGCTGCCGTCGCCGCCGTCGACATAGTTGATTTGAAAGGCGGGCGTGCCCTGAATCGTCACGGCGGCAGTGTGCGTTCCGCCCGTGCAGCCCTCGATGCGCAGGCCCTGCACAAGCGTTGTCGATCCCACGCCAGCGCCTATCGTCAGCGTCTCGATGGGATCGGCAAAGGTTCCGGCGGCGCACGCACCGGCCGGAGTCAGGCGCGCGCCCCACAGACCGATGTTGCGCGCCTGGAAATCATTCTGGTAGCCGCCGAGCACCGAGACCTGTGCGTTCATGGTAATGGGGCCTTCGGGATACAGCCCGTCGCCTACCAGGACGAAGCAACGCGTCGCGGCCGTGGCTCCGCAGGCGGGAACAGCGGTGGTGTTGATTTGCGTTACCGCCGCGCCAATGGTCAGCTTGGGTAATAGCGGATCGCTTCCGGCATTCGCATCGCTGGCGGCAG
>JAVHPJ010000104.1:0-13052 GCA_036170535.1 Leptospirales bacterium
GGTAAACACCGTCATTCTTTTCGATTGCCAGCCGCAGCAGCTCCACCACGCGCGGCACCAGCCGCAGCCGCTCCTCAGCAGTCATGTTCCCTCCGGCGTACCTAAGCCTGCGTTTGAGATACGGGAGCAGCGTGTCAGCCAGGGCGCCGGCGTTCGGCGCCGGCTTGTTGGGGCGCAACCAGGCCGCTGACGAGGACGCGCTTTTCCACAATGAGCTGCGATTCATCGGCCGAGGGCCCGATGAACGCGACCGCGCCGCCGCTCTGACTCCACAGCGCCAGCCCCGCGCCATCGTCGGCGATCTGGTCGTAATAGTCGGGCAGGGTGAGCGCCGCCAACAGACGCGGCGCCTGCGGTTGTTCCAGCGAAAGCCAGTAGGCGCGCACCGGTGCTCGCGCCTGGAAGCCGTCGCGCGTCACGCCCAGAGCGAGCGCGCGATCGCTGCGCGCCCACAGGCTGACCAGACTTACGTTATCCGCGGCGGGCGGGCGAAAGACGCCGGGTTCGGCGAGCACGGCGCCTGGCGGCAGAATCGAAATCAAACAGAAGGCGAAGGCGGCGCGCAGGGACATGAACACGGGAACGCTCCTTGTGAGTTTTAGACGATTTAAGGCAGGAACCGTTCGTAAATTCGACCGGCAGGCCGGGCGAGCGCCGCTACCTGGGACAAGGAAATTTTCGGGCGAGTCGACGACGCGCACGAAAATTCGTTATCTATAAGCGGGCCGAAGCGCGCCCCGGAGCCTGCATGTCTTTTTTCGCCTTTGATCCATATAACCTGCTGTTTACGGCGTTGATCACAATTGTGATTCAGGCTGCGTGTTTCGCTTTTGCGGCGGTCTTCAAAACCGACAAGCTGACGGACATCAGCTACAGTCTGACCTTTGTTCTGCTCGTCTGGCTGACCTTGTGGGTCGCGGGGGCCGATTCGCCGCGGGCCTGGCTTGTTGCGGCGCTGGTGACGTTGTGGGGCCTGCGCCTCGGCGCGTATTTGTTTTACCGTATTTTGAACATCGGCCGCGACGAACGTTTTGACGGCGTCCGCGAGAACTTTGGCGCGTTCTTGAAATTCTGGATTTTTCAAGCGCTGGTGGTGTGGATTGTAATCCTGCCCGCGACGATTTTGCTGAGCCTGCCGGCCGACGCGCCCCTCGGCTGGGTCGATCTGGCGGCGGCGGGGCTGTGGGCGGCCGGCTTTTTCATAGAAGCCTTTGCCGATCATCAGAAGTTTGTGTTTCGCAATAATGCGCAGAACCGCGGCCGTTGGATTCAAAGCGGGCTGTGGAAATATTCGCGGCATCCCAACTACTTTGGCGAAACCCTCTTGTGGTGGGCGATTTTTCTCTTTGCCGTTCCCTATCTCAGCGGCTGGCTCTGGCTCAGCGTCCTCGGACCGATTTGCGTGACAGCGATACTTCTGTTTTTCAGCGGCATACCGCCGCTCGAAAAAAAGGCCGACGAAAAATTCGGCGCGCTGCCGGAGTATCAGGAATACAAACGGCGTACGTCAATCTTCGCGCTCTGGCCCCCGCGCGCCGGCTGATTCGGCTGATTCGCGCAGATCCGCATGCTGCTGTAACTGGCGGTGCATGCGGTAGAGTTCGGCCAGCTCGCGCCGGCGTTCGACGAGCTCTTCTGCAAAAAGCTCGTCCAGGCGCGCTGAGTCCGCGGTGCGTTCGCTATCAAGTTTCGCGCCGGCGCGGTCAACGCGCACCGAGCGCATCGTGAAGCGAAACTCCGGCAGCTGCACTCCGGCGCCGTCGTAGACCAGGACATATTCGACGCCTTCCGAGAGCGGCGGAAACGCCGTAATGCCAATTTGTTCCGCGCCTGGCGCGAGTACGGCGGCCCGGCTGAGATTGGCTTCGTAGGCTGCAAGACGACGCGCGCGCTCGCGCTGCTGTTCCAGGGGCGCGACGGCGCCATAGTCGCGCAGGCGATCGTAGTCCGGCGCGGGATGGGGAAACTGGAAGGAATCGCGCGCGCCAAAAAGCCAGTAGGGATGCAGGACGCTGTAGCCCGCGCTGAAAATTTTTTCATCAAGCTCTGCAAGGGAGTAGGGCCGCAGCTCGGAACCGCCGCCGCGCAAACGCAGACGCGCCGGTGTAAAGTCGCGCGTCTGCGCGCCCTCGTTAAACACGCGCACCCGCAGGGCAGTAATGGGCGGCGGCGCAGCGGGAAACGGACGGCGCGCGTCGTACAGGGCGGCGTAGGCGTAAAGATCCCGGGTGCGCAGTAATAGGAGGTCGAAGCGCAGATCTCCGCGCCGCGCACGCAGCCGAATGCGTTCGCCTCCGTCATGGAACAGCTCGCCGCTGGCGGCGGGCGGCGGCATGGGAGTTGCGATCCAGAGAATTTCCGTTGCGGAATAACAGGCGGAAAAACCGGCCAGGAGCAAGAGGCCGACGGGCGCAAGTCGGCTGCGCAGTTTGCTACAGAGCATGCCGCGCGCCCCGGTCCCTTACGAGTCGGTCTTGAGAATGGCGAGAAAGGCTTCCTGGGGAATGTCCACCGAGCCGATGGATTTCATCTTTTTTTTGCCTTCTTTTTGTTTCTCAAGCAGCTTGCGTTTGCGCGAGATGTCGCCGCCGTAACACTTCGCCGTTACGTTTTTGCGCAACGCGGAGATGTTCTCGCGTGCGATTACTTTGGCGCCGATCGCCGCCTGCAGAGGAATCTGGAATTGGTGGCGTGGAATCAGTTCTTTGAGCTTGTCCACCAACATGCGGCCGCGGTGCTCGGCGCGCGCGGAGTGGGTGATCATCGCCAGCGCATCAACCGGTTGCGCGTTTACGAGGATGTCGACTTTGACCAGTTTTCCTTCGCGATAGTCGCCGTGTTCGTAGTCCAGGGACGCATAGCCGCGCGAAATTGATTTGAGCCGGTCGTAAAATTCGAAAATGAGTTCCGCCAGGGGAATCAAATAGGTGAGCTGAATCTTGCCGTCTTCCAGATACACCATGTTGTCCTGGATGCCGCGCTTATCCTGTAAGAGCTGCAGGATGCCGCCCAGGTAATCCGGCGGCGTGAGAATGGTCGCACGCACGTAGGGCTCTTCCATTTTTGCAATCGCAGTCTGGTTGGGCCACTCGGCGGGGTTGTCGATTTCCGTGACCACGCCTTTGGGATCAGTGACGCGGTATTTTACGGTGGGTGCGGTGGAAATCAGATTAAGATCAAATTCGCGCGTGAGACGCTCCTGGACGATCTCCATGTGCAGGAGTCCCAGATATCCCACGCGATAGCCAAAGCCGAGCGCCGGACTGTTTTCCGGCTCGAACACCAGCGCCGCGTCGTTCATCTTGAGTTTCAGGATCGCGTCTTTAAGGGCGGGATAGTCCTCGCCATTCACCGGGAACAAGCCGGCGAACACCATCGGCTTGGCGTCGCGGTAACCGGGCAGGGCTTCCGCGGCCGGCCGATCGGCGCGGGTGACCGTGTCGCCGACGCGCGTGTCTTCCACGGATTTAATGCCCGCGATGATGTAACCCACCTCGCCGGCGGAAAGCGAATCACGCGGCTGCTGGGTGAGCGAGGTGATGCCGAGTTCCGTCACGGAAAAACTTTTGCCCGTGCTCATCATTTGAATCGAATCGCCCTTGCGCACGGAGCCGTCGAAGACGCGCACCTTCATAACCGCGCCGGCGTAGGCGTCGTAGTACGAATCGTAGATCAGGGCGCGCAGCGGACCATCGAGATCGCCGCCGGGCGGCGGAATCAAGCGTGCAATCGATTTGAGAATCGTTTCGACGTTTTCGCCCGTTTTTGCGGAGACCGGAATCGCTTCCGCCGGATCGAGACCCAGAGTTTTTTCGATCAGCACCAGCGCGCGCGGCACGTCGGAGGCGGGAAGGTCGATTTTGTTAATGACCGGAATGATGGTGAGATTGTTCTCCATCGCCAGATAGAGATTGGCGAGGGTTTGCGCCTCCACGCCCTGGGTTGCGTCGACGAGCAAAAGCACGCCCTCGCAGGCCGCCAGACTGCGCGATACTTCGTAGGTGAAGTCCACATGGCCGGGCGTGTCGATCAGGTTGTAGGTGTAGACCTCGCCGTCGATGGGAAACTGAAAGCTGGCCGAGTTGCTTTTGATTGTAATACCGCGTTCGCGCTCGATGTCCATCGTATCGAGAATCTGAGCGCGTTGCGTGCGCTTGTCCGTTACGCGCGCGATCTCCAGCAGCCGGTCGGCCAGGGTGCTCTTGCCGTGATCGATGTGTGCGATGATGGAGAAATTGCGAATATGCTTGCGACGATCTACTGGACTCATAGGGAAACCGGCCGCCCGCCGGTATCCAGCAATGAATTCGCGGAGCGCCGCCCCGCAAAGTCTTTTTCGGCGGCGTGCAGACGGCCGGGATCAACCAACCGCCTGGGCCGCCTGCGCGTTTGCGGCCTCCCGCTCCGTCTCCGTGCGGATATGGCGGGCGATCGCCTCAAACGCCATCAGCGGGCTGCGCAGGTCGCGCTGGAGAATGCCAAAGTCGCGGTGCAGAATTTCGCCGAGTTGCGTTGCAATATGGCGCTCAGCGTCGGGCCGATCGTAAAAGTATTGTACGATGGCGCCGGCCTCGGGGTTTTCGACGGTGAAGGAGCCGCGGCTGAAATAGGGCTTGCGCGAGAAGAGCAGGCGGTCGCCGCCCGGCAGGCTGTAAACCAGAGATTCGGAGAAGCGTTGCGGAATGCGCTCTTTGTCCTCGCGCAGGTACGGCTCTATGTGGCGCCGGACGTAGTTTTTGGGTTCATAGAGCACGAAGACGCGATTACCGTCGGAATAAAAGGTCACGCCCTGGTCGGTCATGACAATGTTGCGCACGTTGCGAAAGGTGATCGTTTCAAAGATTGCATAATTGCTGTCGGTTGCAAAGCGGGCATTAAAGATAAAGCCGCCGCCGCCGTGAAGCGGGATGCTTTCGTCCGTCAGGCCCTGGTATAAATCCACTGCAATTCGTTCCATGACTCCCCCCTTGCGCATCGTGCTGCGCTCGATATAAGTAGACGCGGGCCTTGAGAGTCGTCCCGTGTGAATTGCGTAAGGTCGGTTTGGCGACGGTTAATTTTATTTGCGCTGCGGCGATTTGTTCAGAATTCGTGCGCGCATCCTCGCGCCGCTACTGGGGCGGCAGGGGGATGCGTTCGCTTTCGTTGGGCGGCAGGCCAAAACGGCCGGCCTCCCAGTCGGCCTTCGCCGCTTCGATGCGCTCCGGGCGCGAGGAAACAAAGTTCCACCAGATCTTGCGTTCGCCCGGCAGCGCCGCGCCGCCGAATACGATGATGCGCGCGCCGCCCGTAGAACGAACCTGCACCGTGGCGTGCGGACGATAAACGAGGAGGTCGCCCACGGCATAAGAATCCTCGCCCGCAACCAGATCGCCCGCCGCGATGTAGACGCCGCATTCCTGGGCTTCCGGCAAAAACGAGAGCGACTGGCCAGCGGCGAGCTCCGCTTCAAAATAAAACATCGGCGAATAGGTTTTCACCGGCGAAGTGCGACCGTAGGCGGCGCCGGCGAGCAGGCGAATCGGCACATTTTGTTCGGTGAAAGTCGGCAGGGTGGCGGCCGGATGATGAAAAAACTCCGGCGCGGTTTCTTCGTGTTCGATGGGCAGCGCGACCCAGAACTGGATGCCGTGCAGACGATGACCGGTTTCGCGCTCCGGCGACGGCGTGCGTTCGGAGTGGGCGATGCCGCGGCCGGCCGTCATCCAGTTTACATCGCCGGGACGAATTACGAGCTCGGTGCCAAGCGTGTCGCGATGGAGTAGCGCGCCCTCGAACAAATACGTGACGGTCGCAAGATTGATATGCGGATGGGCGCGCACATCCACCGCCTGACCGGGCGGCATCTCGGCCGGACCAATGTGATCCAGGAAAATAAAGGGCCCGACCATGCGCCGTTTGGCAAAGGGCAGGGCGCGGCGGACTTCAAAGCCGCCCAGATCCTTGGGGCGCGCGGGGATGACGATGTCCAGATCCGGATGCATGGGCGGATTTCCTCCGCGCGGCGGGAGAGTGCGAGAAAAAAATGCAGAAAATCAGCTCGCGGCAGGCGGCGGCTCGGCGCCCGGTTGCGGGTCGAGGGGCTTGCCGGTTTCGTCGTCGCACCAGATGGGGGTGCCGATGTAGCCCGTCAATAGACCACGACAGGCAATTGCAATACGGGCATCTGCAAGGTTTGCCTTGGTGAATATCGCGTAGCCGAAACTTGCACCGTGAAGTCTTGAACCAACTAAACTGGCATTTGTGAGATCGGCACCATCAAGTAAGGCTCCTGACAAGTTTGAATTTCGCAGAGAGGAACCGTGTAAGGCAGACCTTTTGAAACTTGCACAGCTTAGTTGCGCACGTCTGAAGTTGACCAAGCCAATTTTTGCATCGGAAAAATCTGTCTTGAATGCCGCTACACGATAAAGATCGGTGCCAGTCAGATCTGCACGCTGAAAATTTGCATGATCCAGCGTCGAGTGAGCCAGGGTTGCCTGCCTCAAATTAGTTCGATGAAAGTTCACATCGGTCAAATTAACACGGCGGAGGTCCGCCCGAGCTAACTCGAACTTTGCCAGATCGGCCCGGCTAAGATCCCGCAGCCGAAAGCCATCTTTGATTAATATTTCCTCCAGCGCCGCTTGGACCGGATGCCCCGCAGGCTCTTTCTGCAGCGACTCGACTGACGACTGTGTTTCCTGCGCACCACCCGCCAGAAGGCCAGGCGCCCGGTCTCCGCTTTCGCGACTTCGCGCACCCGATTCCCACAAATCCCGATTCCGCAACAACACCACAATAAACTCACGCGCCATCCGAATAAAACGCCGGCGCTCGTTTGCCAGCTCACGCGGAATCAACACCCGATCCCCGCGCAAAAAATCGCGCAGTTGAAACAGGGCCGTGACCTGCCGCGAGGGATGTTCGCTGTCCGTCGCCCATTCCTGTAACTTGTAAAAATAGTCGCGCAGCTCGTTCAGGCGCGTATTGGAAAACTCCGCCAAACGATTCCGGTCGCGAATCAACCACAAATACCAGGCCAGCGGCGCGGCAAGCAAGGCGAGTAAAAGGGTCCAGATGCCGGAATTGGAAAGCACCGGCGCGGCGCTGAGTTAGCCGCGATACAGTTTAGCAAAGTAGTCCTCAAACCCGACGCTGAGCGCGAGAACCAGGAGGACGCCAGCGCCTGCGAGAATCAGGCCAAGCACCGTCGCCAGAAGCCAGGGCCATACACCGTGACGCGCCTCGTAAAAACGGTCCGACCACTGGCGGCGCGGGGAATTGTGATCTTTCCAGCGCGACTTTACTGCGGGTCTCTTGAGCCACCGCCGTCTTCGCTGCCAGCGTGACGCGAATCGGACGATCCGCCTCCAGACCGGCCGGCGTTGGCGCGTTTGTGACTCGCCCGACTGCATCAAACAATACCCAAGAACGCAGAATTCTTGAATCGAGCCCGGATCACAAGAAAAAAGCAAGCGCGGTGCGTTCCTCCGCGCCTGCGCCGGCTGCCCGTCGCTAAGCGTTCCGCCGCCGCCCGCGCACAAGCATCAACGCAAACAAAATCACAAACAACAGCACGCCGTACATCAAGCCAGCATACAGACTCATCGGAAACGCGCTCAGCGCGACTTTTTCACCGCTGGCGGACGTGCAAAACCAGGTCCGCGTCGTAATCGTTTTTCCCGGATAGGGCCGGTAGATCTGTTGATCGCTTTCGAGGACGCCGTCTGCGCAAACAAAGGGCTTTGCGATCGTGTTAATCGCGGGAAACGCAGCGCCCAGGCCGATCGAGATGGCCGTGACGCCCATAAAGAGGCAGAAGATAAACAGAATCAGAAGTCCGGCGGCGGGTTTCATATGAGCGCTCCTGGAAGCGATGGATAGGCTTATGTGGCGGCGTTTTTACGCCTGACACAAGCCATAAAAATCGCAGGTCGGCGAGGTTTCTCCATGAGCCGCCTTCCGTAAAGATTGTAACCGATCCTCCCGGTTTCGAGTGTTACCGATGTGGTGATCCGTGCAAAAAGGTCCCTGCCCGTATGCGACATAATACACATTATGCCATATAGTCGCCCTATGTCGCGTCATTTTTGACGCACAGGGGGCAAAATTGAACTACCACAACCTGCAAGAGGATCTGGAGTCGCTGAAAGACGCGCTCGTCAACTTCGGATCGCTCGTAGTTAAGACCGACGAAGAGGAACTTTCGACGTCCGGCATTCTGGACAACAACGCGCTGCATATTCGCAGCGTTGAAACGCTCATCGAGAAAGCCGCGTATCTGACCGACGCGCTGCGATCCGCCGAACGCGACGTCGAAAATCTGGCGGTCAAAGCCGACGACCTGCACGGCCTTGTCAATCTGCGCGAAAGCGAACGCGACGCAGCGGAAGCGCTGATGCGGGATCTATCGCACAAAAACGAGCAATTGCAAGCGACGGTTTTCACGCTCGAAAAGGCTGTCGGAAAAACGCAGGAAGCGCCGGAAGACTCCGAAGAACGCGGCGCTGCGGACTCCGGGCGCGCCGCCGAAGGCGGACGCGCGGCGGGGGCCTGACGTGTTGCGCTTCCTGCGTAAATGCTTCACGTTCCGGCAATCGCAAATCGACCCGGAGCGCGAAGCCTACCTTTCCGCCATCGCGGACCTTGACGACGTGCTCGCCGACGCGCCGTATCTGCGCGCCATTGTCACGCAGAATCCGCAGGCCTTGGAAGACTGGATTCGCCAGTATTTGCGTGTCGCGACCCGGCCCAAAAAAATCCGTGGGCTTGTCAATCCGGCGCTGATTTGCAATGCGATCGACCTGCTGAATCACTGCGGAGATGACGAAGCCCGAGCCAATGGATGGGGCTCGTATATTCCCGGGAAGGTCGACGCGCATTTAAAGCGCGTGCAGGACGTTCTGCGCGCGGCGCTCGGTCATGTTTGAGCCGATGCGCGAAATCCAGCGGTTCTACCGATGGGCGCCGGCGTTGCCGCTCGACTGGACGCCCGCACTGGAATTTGACCGCGCCGAAACTTACGCGCGCGAAACCTGCGTCTGGCCGGAAGACTTCGAACCGACGCATTGGGATTTTTTCTTTCACGCTGACGGGCGCGTGATTGTCGCCGGGCTGCAAGGCGACCCGGAGCGCGTCTTTGTCGCCGACTGCCCGGCGGAGGTGCTCGCATGAGATCCGAGCCCATAAAACCGATTTTGCTTGGTGTCTTTGCATTCTCGGCAGGCGAAGCCATTTTTCGCGCTGAACAATCCTTGAATGGATCGCGGTTCCCGCTTATATCCAATGTGGAAATCAGGCCGCAAAGAGTGATGTTCGTTCGCGAATTGTTCGTTGATGAAATCAACGACCACGAATTGCGATATAACGTCCTATCCGACGAAGTCGATGTCGTGCGCACGACTTACCGGAATCAGAACGGAATGCACACGCGTTGCCGGGAATACGTCGTTTCGATTGGGGAGGATCGGGTGCAATGAAAGTCCGTTCGTTCTTCATGGGAATTCGCCTGCGGCCTGCGAAACTCGCGGAACTGCGCGCGCTCGAAGTCGGGCAGGAAATCCACTGTCGCACGCCTGCGGGCGTAATCAGCGGAATCTATCGCGGCCTTGATACCGTCTCGCTGGGTGAGCCCGTGCTCATGCTGGAAGACACGGAAGGCGAATTGCAGCTTGCGGCGCTGACCCCGGACGGTCGCGCCGTCTCGCGGCACAGCGGGCCGCTGCTGCGCGCGGTCCCCGTGCGGTATTGCTGGGACGTCCAGCGGAAGTTAGACGCGCGCGCGTGAGACATATTCCACGTAAGCGCCAATTCTTGCGCGTCACAGGCGCGCAGTATAAGGAGCGATGCAATGCAGACTACAACAACCGAAATCACCTGCGCCGCGTGTAACGACGTGCCGACCAACACCGTCCCCTTGCGGGACGGCGTCGCGCTTTGCGTGCGCCATGCGCAGCGCGTCATCGATAGCGCGCGTAATGTCGGCAAGCCGCAAGTTGGCAATTCCGCCGACGTCGTCGGCTACGACGATAACGGCAACCCGTGGCGGCTGGTGCGCGAAGGCGAATTCTTCCGCCTGCGGCTGGAGAGTGTGTTTTAAATGCGCGACGCAATTTTTCTCGCAATCGTTCCGACGCTCGGCGCGGTCGCTCTCGGGCTGGTCGCGCTCGCCATCGGCGAAAGCGGCGCCGCGATCTTTGGGGCCTGCGCAACCGTGCTCGGTATGCTGGCGGGAGGGTTTCTCCGTGGATAGTCTCGCCATTGCGATAATCGCGCTTGCATGGGTCGCGGCGCTTTTGCTGTCCACTCTGCTAAATGCGCTGCTGCACCGGATCGCCCTGCGCGAGCGGCGGCGAAGCGATGAACTATTTTATCTGGAACGGGAACAGCGCATTACGGCTGCGAAAAGGCGCAGAAAGCAGAGGAGGAGTAAGCGATGAGCGAGGCTCAAGAATTTGCCAAAAAAGGCCGCGAAATTTTCTCCGAAGAAATCGAGCGGCTGGGACCGAAGAAACTAAATTTCGGGCTTCAGGGAATTATTCAGACCGGCGAATGGCTGCGCCCGGGGCGATATACGTTCGAGGTCACATACGCCGGAGACGCAGAGGAACGCCATGCCGCCAGCGTCAGCTTTACCGAACATGAATGCGAAATTCTGAATCGTCTGCACGCGCAGGCGACGGGTAAACCGTTTTGAGCGCGAAAGTTTTTCATACGGCCGCACTGGATCGCGTGCGCGACAATATGGCGGCGCTGCACGCGATCCAGACGCGCGACCTGCGCACGCTGCACAAGCCGACCTTTGGCGCGATCAAGAACGCGTTTGAGGAAATCGAAACGCTGGCAAGCGCCGGCCGCGACGCCGTGCGCGAGTATAGCAATTACTGCGAGAATGTCGCAAAAGGCCCCGTGCTGGTTGATGCGAGCGTCCGGGAAATGCAACACTACTTGCGAGCCGTGTCGCGCGAAATCGCAGCCCTATTAGAAGCCATCGACCGGAAGTTAAAGGGCGCGTAGCGCGCCCCTTTTTTTGATCCGTAAAGAGACATAATAACTGGAAAGGAACATGAGACCGACGACACAGCCCGCCTTTTATTTACACCAATTGCGCGCCAAGCACTGGCCGCGCCTGCCCGGGGCGATTCAATGCTTTTACGCCTCCGCAGTGATGTTTCTGGGCGCGTTCCCGGGAATCGTAAAACCCGAATCGGCGTATCAGTATTTATCCGACTACGTGGACGCGCTCGAACCGACGTTCGGGAAACCGGGAATTGGCGAGCGTCTTTTGCGGCGCTACAATCTGACCGGGAGGATCGGTCAATACTGGATCGCGCATCGAGACGCGATCGCTGCGACGCTGGAAGCGGCCGGCATCGACGCGGGCCGGCTCGTCTACGTCGAGACCGGAGCGACGCGCGACGAATTGGCGCGCGCGCTGCGGTTCGCGCCCGTGATTCTTGCGACGTCCGGCTTGCCTTACGCGCGCGCCGGGCGTGTCGACGCGCTCGGCGGACACATCGTCTTACTCGCGCAGGGACAGGGCGCACATTATGACCTGTTCGATCCGTTTGGAAATCCGCTCACGGATTACCGCGACCGGGACGGCGAAGCGGTCCCCGTGACGCTCGACTGGCTGGACCCGTATTTACTGCGCGCGACCGGCGGGGCCGGACGTCGCCTGATTTACTGGCGCCCGGAATCGCTCGCCGCGTCGCTCCCCGTGCGCGCGCCGACGCGCGAAAGCAACCTGCACAAGCTGCGCGCGATCTTCACGCCGGGGGCGTTCCCCGCATGAAATGGCGCGAGTGGAAGAACGCCGACTTTGACCGGCGCGCGTTCGAATTATTGGCGCGCGGTTATTCTTACCCGCAGGCGCGGCGCGTTTTTGCCGAAGAAGCCGAAACCAACAGCGGCCCCGGAGACGAGACTTTGCGTCGCGCGGTCGCGCGGCACATTGATCGACTCGCCGAAAAGTCCGACGACGGCCTGAGCGTTGAAGACGCAGCGCGCGCGATCGCGCAGCGCGAGAACTTCGGGACGTTTCGCGTTCTTAAATATTTGAAACAAGCAATCGAAACAAAAAGAGGGTTACGAATTGGCAACAAAAACGGAAGTCAAGCCGCGATCGTTTGAGGAGATAAACGACGCGCTATCGAAAGAATTAACGACGGTTCGCAAGCGCGAAATTCAGGACAGCAAAGTTGAACTGCGCTTGCAAGTCCTGACGGAAGGCGGCGCGACTGTGTGCGTTTTTACACATAACTGTTTCCGCATCCCCGGCGAAGCGCTCGCGCCGGGCGTCTACGTCGCGGTGGCCGCAAGAGTTTTTCCGGGCGGAAAAGACCCTGACGAAATCCTGCGCGAACGGTTTCGCGTCGATGCGGCAGAGTCGGAGCGCGAAGAGCCCCGCCGTGTAACATTCGAGGATCAGCTTTTAGCGTCGCTCGAAGCGCAGCGCCGGGAACTGGCCGAAGACCGTCGCTTACTGCATCAACGCTTAGACGACGTCGGGCGCCAGAAGGAAGCGGACCGCGAGTCGTTTTATAAAGCGATGCTTGACTCAAACGCGAAAACGCATGAAGCGACGATGCGCGTGTATGAGGAAGCGGCGAAGGCAGATAAGAAACGTTATCAGGAAGGGTTTCAGCTTCTTGTCGAACAAATGCGCGCACTGAAAAGCGAGGCGGTCGGGGCGGCGACGCCGGAGGAAGAAGAACCGGACGACTTTATGGCGAAAATCGTCGATGGTTTTTCGCCGTATATTCCGACCCTGTTTCAGATTTGGGCGCGCAAGCAGGGCGTAAACATGCCGCCGGAAACGTTCGCCGCTGAAACCGTCGAGCCGGTCGCTGAGGAATAGACATGGATTCCGCCGAAAAAATCGCCCGGCTGGCTGCGGCCGTCGACTCGCTGCGCGGCGCGCTTGCCATTGTCTTTAATCAGGCCGTGAAACTGGAACAAGAAACGGGCGTCAGTTTTTTACGCGGCCGCCGCGAAGACTTGTTGCAGCGACTCGAAACTGCACAGCGGGAAGTTCAGGCCGTGCGCGATGGATGATCGCGCGCGGCGTC
>JAVHPJ010000105.1:0-12981 GCA_036170535.1 Leptospirales bacterium
TTTCCGCCAGGTGCGGGCGCGGGGGGGGCGGCGGGCCGGCCGCGGCCGGATCCGGATTCGCCGCAGGCGCGGGCGCCGGCGCCTGGCTTGCGCTGGGAAACATATAGCAGTGGGCGCGGAAAATATACTGCACCGGAAAGACTTCCGTGCTGAAGCTGTAACCTTCGCGCAGCGTTACGCGCAAATACGGCCGACCCTGGCGATCCTTACCGCGCACAAAGAATTTTGCATCGGCCGTTTCGATCAGTTCGTTAAACTGCCCCACCTCTTCCGGCAGTCCCGGAATTTGCAGCACCGCGCTGAGGTTGCCGGCGATCTGACCGTGCAGAATATCCACCTCGAGGTCGGAAAAACCCGTGCGCCGCGCCAGGTCGCGCGCCTCGCGGAATGCAATGTTCTCTTCCGTCACCTGCCCGGAACCCATGAGTCCCTGGGATTGGGTCTGGCTGCTGAGAAACAGGGCGCAGAGTCCGACGCCCAGAGCGACATAAGCGCGCGGCCGGGCGGTAGGCGAAAGCAAACGACGCATGCAAATAGACCTCGCTTAAATTTCGGTTCCCGGCAAGTCCAAAATCGAGCCGCCGGGCGCGGCTTTTCCGCGCGCCGGAAAAATTCCTGCACGAGCGCGCGACGCGACAAACTCAGGGTCTCAGCTTACAAGCCAGGTCGACCCGCCGTTCTGCACAGGGTAAACTTCGCCTTTCTGGAGGAAGGAGTTTGCAAAGCCCCGTGGATCGTCTGTGGAAAAAAACGCGCGCGTGGCGCCGGCCGGCGCTGGCAATCTGCGCTCTTTACGGGGTCTGGCTGCCGTCCTGCAGCGCCCTGGATTTCGAGTGCGACGCCGGAGATCCCGGCTGCAATGCAAGCGCTCTTTTGTTTTATGCGTGTCGATCCGCCCTGATGGGCGGCGCCGCCGGCTGCCCCTTAACATTAAGCGGAACGACAAGCACCCTGGCCGGAAGCGGCGCGGCGGGCTTCGCGGACGACGCCGGCGCCAGCGCGCAGTTTAACTCGCCGTATGCGATCACATCGGATGGAACCCACGTGTTTGTAGCCGATTCGCTGAATCACCGCATTCGCAAAATCGAAATCGCAACGGGACTGGTTTCCACGCTCGCCGGCGACGGAACCGGCGCCTATTTCGACGGAGTCGGCGCGGCGGCGCAGTTTAACAATCCCAGCGGCATCACCTGCGACGGAACCAATCTGTATGTCGCCGACACGGGCAACCACCGCATTCGCAAAATTGTCATCGCGACCGGACTGGTTACCACCCTGGCCGGCGACGGAACCAACGCTTTTCTGGATGGAAGCGGAATCGGCGCACGCTTTAACACGCCGTATGGCCTGAGCACCGACAGCGTATTTGTATACGTGGCTGATACTCTGAATCAACGCATTCGCAAGATTCATATTGCTACGACGCAGGTTACGACCCTCGCCGGCGATGGAACCGGCGGCTATCTGGATGCAATCGGAGCCAGCGCGCGCTTTAATACGCCCGCGGGCGTTGTGCGCGCCGGAACCCAGCTGTATGTGGCCGACCTGGGCAATAATCGAATACGCAGCGTGGATCTGACGAGCGGCGCCGTCGCCACCGTAATTGGCGACGGAACGGCCGGCTATCTGGACGGAACGGGAACCGCCGCGCGCATGTCCGGATCTTATACGCTGACGACGGACGGCGCCGCGCTGTATTTTCCGGATACCTCGAATCACCGGCTGCGTCGAGTGAATCTCGCCACGGCGGATGTCACCACCCTGGCCGGCGACGGGACCGGCGCCTTTGCCGACGGCGTCGGAACGGACGCGCGCTTTTTTAATCCGACCGGCATTACCAGCGACGGACGCGCGCTCTACATTGCGGACACGGGCAACCAGCGCATTCGAAAAATTGAATAAACGCGTTCAGGGACAGGCGTGCGCAATAGTCGCGCCGTATTTTTCCCGCGAATAACAGTCAAGTTGCAGTCGCTCGGCGGCCGAAATTGCGCGCGCATAGACAATCAGTTCCGCCACATCGCCGTGAAAGTTGTTGTTACCCGCGTCGTCGCAACCTGTGCCGAGCCAGAGCATCGGACTCAACGAAAACGGACCGGCCTCGGCGGGGTTCGCTATGTCGAGGGCGCCGTTCGAATACCAATCCGTGCGCGGGCCGCTGACATCCGACACGATAACCACCGAGTGCACGACGTCCGACGCAAAGAGCGAATTGGTGACGAGAATATTGCCATTGCCTTGTTTATCGAGCACGCCGCGCGTATCCGGTGCGAGGTAGATCGTAACGTTGCTCGTATCTCCGCAGGCCCCGTTGCCAAAAGAGATCAGCGCCCGCGCGCCGCCGGCGCCGGCGCTGGTTCGAAAGACCGTGTACACCGTGAAGGTGTTGGTGAGCCCGGTAAAGCCGGAAGTGCGGCGAAAACTGAACACGGCGGGGCTGTTGGGAATTCGTACCACGGGCCAGCCATTGATTTGTTCTTCCACGCGCAAAAGCGCGGCGCCCGACGCGGGGACGTCCAGGGCGTTCGCCCCGCGGTCGCGCCAGGCGGAAATGACGCCGCCCGAGGCTTCGGCGGACTGTGCATCCAGTTGAAGAAAAACGCCGCTCGTAACCGGCAGAGGCGGGGCGACGCGCAGGGCGACGGCGGACTCGGCCAGCAGACCGGCCAGGGCGAGTTCGGGAAGCGATCCGGTGGTCGCATCGTAGGGCCAGAAACATCCCGGCGCGACGATACACAGCCAGAAAACCGGCGCAACGGATCGGAGCAGGCGTCCTTGGACGCGGTGGCGCTGGGAAGTCATGGGCAAACCTCGCGAACAAAGCGACGCCCTATTCTCCCGGGGCGCGAAACCGCCGCCTGGCAAAACGCACGCGCGGGATCGACGTCGACTCAGTCGACGACCGCGAGCAGTTTATCCTCGCGTTCGCGCATCCGGGCCTCGTCCAGAGACGAGGTTTCATGGTCGTAACCAAACAGGTGAAGCAGCCCGTGGCTCAGCAAGCGCAAAAATTCGTCGCGCACGCTGTGCCCGATCTCGGCCGCCTGACGTTCGCAGGTTTCGCGCGCGATGACAATGTCGCCGAGCAGCGCCGGTTCGTCGGGCGGCTGGCCGTACAATAAATCGCCGAGTTCTGCGCGGCCGGCCGTGTTGCGCGGCAATGCCGCTGCGCCGACTCCGGCCGGAAATTCCAACATGGGAAAACTGAGCACATCCGTGGCGCCGGACTTTCCACGGTGCGCCTGGTTGAGTTGGGCCATCGTCGCGTCTTCCACTACGGAAATTTCAAGGGCGAACGCCTGATCCAGCGCATCCAGGCGACACAGCTCCGCGATCATCGTTTCCGCGAGCGCCAGAATCTCCAGCGGCGGCGGAAAGTCCGCCGGCAAGTCTTCCGGTGCGGTAATCGAAACGCGGTGTGAAAGGGGCGCGCTCATCGCGCCGGCTCGCTGATATAAAGATCGTTCACCCGGCGCCCGCGTTCAATTCTTCCATCCGCATGGCGGTACTCGCGCTCATATTGTTTGCGCCGGCCCTGGGTCCAGACGTCGCACCCGAAGCCTTCCATCCGTCCGGCCGTATACTGACCGTCACACGAATCGCCGTTTTCGCAAACATAACTGCCGACGGCGCATACGGAGAGTGAACGGAACTCTGGCATAAGGCGGCGCCTCCCGGGGTTTAAGTTTCGCATGGCTCTGCGCGGCGCTCAGCGCCGTGCGGTCGGTTTTTTTCGAAGGGATGCGGCCCGCTCTTTTGCGGTGCGCGCGTCTTCCAGCTTACGCGTATCTTTTTCGTCCGGATATTTGGGCCGCGAATGCAGGGCCGAAAGCAACACGTCCTTAAACGCCTCGCGAATCGTCCGCAAATCGCCGACGGTCAGGCCCGACTCATCGAGCTGGTTTTCCGCAAGTTTGATATTGATGATTTTCTGAATTAGATTATTAACGCTGTCTTCCGTGATTTCGTCGAGGGAACGGCCGGCGGCCTCGACGCTGTCGGCGATCATGGCGATGCCGGTTTCTTTGGATTGCGGAATCGGTCCCGGATAGCGGAAGTCCTCGCGCCGCGCGCGCCGCTTCATTTTCTCGAGGGCCTTATGATAAAAGAAGGCCATGGTCGAGGTGCCGTGGTGCTCCGGAATAAAGGCGATTACTTCCCGGGGCAGTCGGTATAATTCCGCAAGTTTGATGCCGTCGAGCACATGATCAATAATCACCCGCGCGGCGCGCTGAGGATTGTCCTTATCAATGTTTTCCGGCTTGGGAATCAGATGTTGATTTTCAATAAAAAAGCCGGCGTTTTTCATTTTGCCAATGTCGTGAAAGTATATGCCGGTGCGCGCCAGTTGCACGTTTAGGTTCAAGCGTTCGCAGGCCTTTTCAACCATTGCCGAGACCATCAACGTGTGCTGCCAGGTGGACGGCGCCCGCCGAAACATTTCTTGTAAAAGCGGATGGGAAGGATCGGCCAGCTCCTGCAGCTTGAAGCGCGTTGGAATATTAAACAGGGTTTCGTAGACCGGCAAAAGACCGATTACAGTCAACGTGAGGCCCGAGGACAACAGCGCGGCGAACATGGCGCTTTTGTAGTTCGCAGAGAACAGGCCCGTTTCACCCAGGTCCGCCAGTATGGAGCGATTGCTGTAGAGATAGCCCGCCGTCACCAGCGCGAGCGCGAGCGCCGTAAGACCTGCGGAGGCCGTGATGAATTGCACGCGCTTCTTAATGCGGGCGCCCAGGATCGCCCCGACCAGGCTCATCGACAAGGCAATCAAAAGCGACATGCCGTCGTACTTGCTGGCGATAAAAACCAGCATCGCCAGATACAAGGACAGGAGTATTGCGAGGGTTTCCCCGAAGATGAGCGCGAAGAGCACGGCGAACAGGCCCATCGGCGTCCAGGCCCCAAAAAAATGGATCAGCTCGTTGTGCGCGTTTTCGCCCATCCACAGGCGTTCCAACACGACCAGCATGCCGGCGAACAGCCAGAGCGTCAGAAAAATAATTAGATTAGAAGAAACCGCATTAATCTGCCGGAAGGCGAAGCGCAGGGCGAAGTAGAGCAAAAGGCCGGTGAGGACCGCCAGCTGGATCACAATCCCGAAGGTCCGCCAGATCAGCTCCCACAGCCGACGCTCCTGGTGCAGCTCCAGGGCGGTGCGGGCGTTTGCGGAAATCACCTCGCCCAGACGAACTATCGGCTGGCCTCGCGTAACTTTGTAAAGATGCTCCTGCATCGAGACCGCTGCGGCGGCTTTTTCGCGCGCGTTCAGCGTGCCCTCGACATTAAATTCGCAACACGGCGCGCGGCCCAGATACGCCGACGCGAGCGTGGCGAAGGCGCGCCGCCGCACGGGCGAAACGGCGGCCATGCGGCTCGCGGCCAGCTCCGCAATCTCGGATTGCACCCGCGCGCCCATGAGTTCGCGGCGCGTCACCACGGATTCGAGCGGCAGCTCCGCCTGCGGCGCAGCCGGACGGTTTAGATCTTCCGCGCGCACGCTGGAACCGATGAACTCCGCATACGCGGGATTGCGGACGGGTTCGCTGAGTATTATGTATTCCTGAAAAATGAGATTCGCTGTTTGACTTAACTGATCGGCGATCGATGAATCCGGCAGGGTGATCAGATTCACGACCTGCTCGCGGTCGAGCCGGCGCCACGAGTCGGAACTTTTGCGGATGCATTCCGCGGCCTGGGCGAGCCCCGCCGACTCGGCCCGACAGCGCGAGAGCGCCGCCAGATCCTTTTGCACCAAACTGCGCACCGTGTCGTTTTCGCCTTCCGGAGCGGGCGCGCCCGGCTGACCGAGGGCGGCCCAGTTGCGCGTAAAGCGCAGAGGTTCGCGCAGCGCGCGATCGCGACGCGCACGTTCAAATTGATCGCTCAGAACGAATTCAATTTCCGTATCCGCCATGAAGTCGCGCGGCGCGTTGCGCCCCGCCTCCCAGGGACCGCCGGGCGAAAGATCGATTTGCGGCTGGCGCAGATTGGGATAGGCCAGCGCGATCGTCACGATCACGACCGTAAAACCCAGGAGCGCCAGCTGCATGCGGCGGACCCATTGCAGGGGCCGCTGCTGCGTCAGGTAGACGGACAGTCGCGTAATCAGATTCTGGAAAAAGCCTTCGTCGCTGTCCATGTTCAGCCGCCGGCCTCGTCGTTAAGCAACTCAAATGCACGCACGATTTTTTCCACCAGGGGATGCCGGATAATGTCTTCGTTTTGAAATTCCACCACGCCAATGCCCTCGATGCTGCGCAGTAAACGCACGCAGCGCGACAGACCCGAGCGACCGGCGGGCAAATCGATCTGCGTCACGTCGCCGGAAAGCACCATCTTCGAATTGCGTCCCAGTCGCGTGAGAAACATTTTTAACTGAGGGAGCGTGCAATTCTGACCTTCATCCAGAAGAATGATGCTGTCGTTCAAAGTGCGGCCGCGCATGTAGGCCAATGGAGCGATCTCTATTTTTCGCGCAGTTAGAAGATCGTTTACTTTTTCGTAGCCCAGGCATTCATACAATGCGTCGTAAAGCGGCCGCAGATACGGCTCGACCTTTTGCGCAAGATCGCCGGGCAGAAATCCCAGGGACTCGCCCGCTTCGACGGCCGGGCGCGTAATGATGAGCCGCTCTTGTTCGCCGATCTGCAACTGCCGGCAAGCGGCGGCGATCGACAGAAAGGTCTTGCCCGTGCCCGCCGGGCCCAGGCAGAGCGTAACTGCGTTGTGCAATATCGATTGCACGTATTCGAACTGGCGATGGGTGCGCGTCTGGACGGGCCGACCGTTATACGCGGTATAAATGGTTTCGATCGGCGCTTCGGCCGATCCGGCGAGTTTTAAATCGTGGCGTCGCTTCATACGTTCGAACAGATAACGCGTGTCAAAAAACTCCGGGGGATGGGCGCCGTTCTTGCGGTACTGGTCGGAAATCGCTTGAAAGAACTCAACTGCGAAGTCCGCCCGATCGTTGGAATCGGACTGTATCAGGAACGCATGCCCCCGCGGAATCAGCCGTACTTCCAGCAGCTTCTCAAGATCGGCCACGCCGGCGTCCGCAACGCCGCACAGCGCGCGAAACAAATTCCTGTCTTCGAATTGAAAGTTCAATCGATCCGAGGCCGTCCCTGCAGACTGGGTCCAGGAAGTCCGCGGGGCAAGCAAAATTCAAGACCGTCCGAGGCCCGGGCCGCTCCGAAATTTCCGCTCCCGCGGGCTCGCCGCCGGCGCCGTCTCAGGCGTTATCCTGGACCAGGCTGCGTATACGCAGTTCGCGCAATTGCTCGGGCTCGACTCCGGAGGGCGCCTCGGACATGAGACATTGCCCCTTCTGGGTCTTGGGAAAGGCCATGACATCGCGAATCGACTCGCGCCGTAAAAACAGCATTAACACGCGGTCGAGGCCGAATGCGATGCCGCCGTGGGGCGGCGCGCCGTATTTGAGCGCTTCCAGAAAGAAGCCAAAGCGCGCCTCGGCCTGCTCCTCCGAAATGCCCAGCGCACGGAAGACGATTTTCTGCACTTCCGTGTCATGAATCCGCACGGAACCGCCGCCGATTTCCACGCCGTTCAGAACCAGGTCGTACGCGCGCGAGCGAATTTGCGTCGCTTCTTTCTGGAAGCGCGTCGGGTCGGCGAGGATCGGCAAATCGTCCGGATGCGACGAGGTGAAGGGATGGTGCATGCTGAGCAGTTGACCGGTTTTGTGGTCCAGCTCGAACAATGGAAAGTCCGTCACCCAAACAAAGGAAAACGAATTTTCCGGAATCATGCCGAGGTCGCGCGCCAGACGCACGCGCAGATTGCCCAGGGAAGCGTTTACAACGTCCTCGCGTCCCGCGCCAAAAAAGACCATGTCGCCTTCTCTGGACCCAAGCGCGCCCGCGAGTTCCGCCAGCAGATCCGCGCCGAAAAATTTGGCGATGTTGGAATGCAGGCCGTTCGCTTCGTGTTTAAGCCAGGCCAGACCCTGAGCGCCGTAGGCTTCGGCGACCCACGCGGTGAGATCGTCAATATCTTTGCGCGACAGCTTTGCGCCGCCCGGCACGCGCAGGGCCTTCACGCGACCGCCGGCGTCCAGCGCAGCGTGAAACACTTTGAATTCGCTTTTGCGCACGATTGCGGCGGCGTCGGCGAGCGGCATGTCAAAGCGCAGATCGGGTTTGTCAACGCCGTAGTATTCCATCGCATCGCGATAGTTCATCCGTCGGATCGGCGTTGCAACCTCCACGTTAAACACTTCGCGCGCCACGGAACTCCACAGACGCTCCATGGCGTCCATGATGATGTTCTCGTCGACAAAGCTCATTTCCAGATCAAGCTGGGTGAACTCCGGCTGCCGATCCGCGCGCAGGTCTTCGTCGCGAAAACATTTCACAATCTGAAAGTACCGTTCGACGCCGCCCACCATCAAGATCTGCTTGAACAATTGCGGCGACTGAGGCAGCGCATAAAACTTGCCTGGTTGCAGCCGCGAAGGCGTGAGAAAATCGCGGGCGCCTTCCGGCGTCGACTTGTTCAGCACCGGCGTTTCCACTTCCAGAAATCCGTCGCTTTCCAGAAAGCGACGGATCGCCTGGCTCAAGTGCGAACGTTTCGCCAGAGCCTGCGCCAGATCTTCGCGCCGCATGTCCAGATAGCGATACTTGAGGCGCACATCTTCGTGAATATGCGAAAACTCGTCCAGATTGAACGGCGGCGTTTCCGCCCGGCTCAATATCTCGAAGCGTTCGACCAGGATCTCGATCGCGCCGGTCTTGAGTTTCGGATTCACGTTTTCCGGAGTCCGCTTGCGCACTATGCCGACTACGCCAATGACGAATTCCGCGCGAATGCGTTCCGCCGCGGCATAGTCTTCCGCCAGTTCCGAGCGATCAAAGACGAGCTGGATGAGTCCGCTGCGGTCTCGCAAGTCGACGAAGACGCATCCGCCCTGGTCGCGATAGCGAAAGGCCCAGCCGCAGAGGGCTGCGCGTTGGCCGGCGTCTGCGGCGCTGAGTTCGCCGGCCGAGCGGCGAGCGCGAAACAGGCCCGCGCGCCAGGCGGCCGAATCAAGGGCGGCGGCCGGAACAGCGGGATGAGCCGCGGACGCGGGTTTTGTGGATGGCGCCGCGTGTGACGTACGCACAGCTTTCGCGGCCGGCGCGGCGGCGCGTCCGGATTTGGCCGGGGTCTTTTTCGCGGCGGTTTTTTTCTTGGTCATACGAAGTCGGGGCGTTGGCTGGATTTTGAGTCGCCGGGTAACGCCGTTGGGTCGGTCGACTCCGGCGGTCATAATCCCGCGACCGGGGCGAAGGCGCGACTAAAATTGAAACCAGCGCCCTGTGCGCGGTGAGCGCGCGCCCGAAATGCGCGCCGGAAAAAGCCCTTTTCACCAAGGGACCGACGCGCCAGATGGATCTCC
The DNA here is from genome assembly GCA_036170535.1 of Leptospirales bacterium. Lineage (GTDB taxonomy): Bacteria > Spirochaetota > Leptospiria > Leptospirales > Leptonemataceae > SSF53. The sequence continues at coordinate 9,410 of JAVHPJ010000105.1, forward strand.
GGCTCGCCCGCCGCACAGGGCGTCAGATACATGCGCATACACCTCGCCGTCCTCCTGCTCATCGCTCTCGCGCCGCTGGCCGCATGCAAGGAAAGCCCCGCGGAAATTATCGCTGACCTCGAAGAACTCGTCGCCGAAGGGCGACGCAAGGAGGCGTTGGAAGAGATTAACGAACGACTCACGGAACGCAGCAAAGAGCTCTCGATCCCGCTGAACGAAGAAAGCGTGGACCGCATACTCAAGCAGAGCCCGGACGGATCGCGCGTGGCCTGGGTGCAGGACCAGGAACTCTTTGTACTCAAGGCCGACAGTCAGCAAACGAGCATCGATCTGGATGAGGCCGTGCGCGACTTCAGCCTGTCTAACTCCGGTCGCTTTGCGGCGCTGCAACTGGAAAGCGAAAGCGGCTGCCGTCCGGTGGTCGTCGACATTGACGATCGCACTGTGCTGGAGCAGAGCTTCCCGCCCTCGCCCTGTTTTCAGGTGCCCGCCGTCACCGACGACGGCGCGCTCTTAATCCAGATGCGCGGCGGCGGACTCAATCTGATTTCGATCGGCGCAGCGCCGCGTCTGGACGCGCCGCGCGAATTGCCCGCCGCCCTGTTTCCGCCGCGCTACAAAAACGTGTCCAACGCTTTCACGCTGTATCAGGTGAACCAACGCGGACTGTTGATTTTTTTTGGAGCGGCCGGCTACTACGATCTGTATTTTTATTCAGGGACCGGTCGTGAAGTGAAGCGCCTGCAGCAAAACCTGGCCCGACCGCGCCTGTTCATTGTTTCCGAGGGCGGCGCGCCGGACGGCGAAGGAGCCGCCGAAGAAGCGCCCACGGACGAGGCCGGCGACCCCGCAGACTCGGGAGCCGCGCCGCGTGCTGCGCGGGCGGAGCCGGACCGACTGCGGCTCGCCACAGCGGACGGCTTTGTGTACTCGGGCGGCGCGGGTCGCTGGATGCTGCATGCGGTGCGCTATCGCGAAGCGGTCGACACGGGGCCGGGCTTCGGCGCGCAAAATTTTTCGCAGGTCGCGTATCTGCGCGCGCGCCGCTCATTTCTGATTCAGAATCGGGATAAGCTGTATTATTGGGATCCAACGGAACGGACGCGCAAACTTCTGCCCTTGATTGCGCGCAAGTTCGAGCTCTACAGCGGCGGATTGGCGTACGTCGACCTGGTCGGTCGCCTGTATCTGCGCAAGGCGCCCTTTTCGGATCTGGAAATACAACTGGTGCAAATGCGCGAGAAGCTCGCGCAGGATATTCAAACGGAGACAAGCGAGTGAGTCCAGAAGATCGCTATCGGCCAGCAACCGGCATAGACCGAGCGGCGGTGTCCGCGTCCGTCGGCAGCATCCTGCATGCGGTGGGCGAAGACCCCCAGCGCGAAGGCCTGCAGAAGACGCCCGAGCGCGTCGCCCAGGCCTACGAGTTTTTGACCGGCGGCTACCGCATGGATCTGAAAACCATCGTTAACGACGCGATTTTTAATGAAGCCCATGACGACATGGTCATCGCGCGCGACATCGAGGTCTACAGCCTGTGCGAGCACCATTTGTTGCCCTTTTACGGCCGGGCGTACGTCGGCTACATTCCGCGCGGCAAGATCATCGGACTTTCGAAGCTGGCCCGCATCGTTGACATGTTCGCGCGCCGGCTCCAGGTCCAGGAGCGTCTCACGGTGCAAATCTGCGACGCCATGCGCGAGACGCTGGATCCGATCGGCGTGGGCGTGGTCATTCGCTGCAAGCACATGTGCATGATGATGCGCGGCGTGGAGAAGCAAAACTCGGAGGTGCTCACTTCGAGTCTGGCCGGCTCTTTCCGTGAGAGCGAGTCCACGCGCAGCGAGTTCATGAGCCTGATTCGCGACGGACGTTACTGAATACGACCGCGTCGGCAGCCTATTTTTTCGTCGACGCCCGCTGAATTCCGGGACGCTCTTGAACCGATAGATAATCGGGGTAATGTCATGCGCGCGCTTCGAACTGGATTTTTTGTAATTATGTCGCTCGGCCTATTCGCGGCGACCACCGGCTGCGAGACGCCGGACAACGCGGGCGACGCGGTGCTGATCGGACCGGCGGCCGCAAGCCTGGGCAACTATTACGAATGGAAGCAAACCGACATCGACACGGACATTACGCCCAGCTGCGGCGCCGCCAGCACGGCCTCCACTACGACCACGGACAGCTCCAGCAGCTCGTCCAGCTCCAGTTCCGATTCCGATACTTATAATATCAGCACATACCTTCAGTTCAAAAACAGCGAAACCCTGCTGATCCGCTGGGTGTACGACCGCCGCCGTACGAGCTTTACCCTGTCGCCCGAAACTTCCAACTCGCAGACCTGCTTTACCACGGACTTTGTAAACTGCAACGGCACGTCGGAAAACCCCACCTGCGAGACGACCGACGGGCTTAAATGCGGCGGCACCAAGGCCTTTATCTGGACCAGCATCCTGCCGCCGTTGGCGTTCCAGGCCCGGACCGGCTCGATCGACTACTCGGGCGGACTCACCTTGAACGCAAATAAGGATGAAGTCGCGTTTATGGATCTTGAGTTTAACATGTTGAGTCTGGACAATTCCAGTTTTCGCGGCGGCCTCACCTGCACCACGACAACTGACTGAGATTTTTGTAAGCGAGCGCGCGCCCCGGACCTGCGCGCGTCAGCTTCAGGCTTGCGCGCAGAGTCCGCTCGCCCAGCCTGATCCAAATGGCGGGACCCTCGCTTTCCGTTATTCTGCCCACCTACAACGAGTCGGCTAATTTGCCGACCCTGGTGGCCCGTCTGCAAACAGCGCTCGCCGGCATCGCCCACGAAATCATCGTCGTCGATGACAACAGTCCCGATCGCACCTGGGAACTGGCGGAGCGACTCGCGGACGCCACGCCCGGCCTGCGCGTCATCCGGCGCCTGCACGAACGCGGGCTCTCGTCCGCGGTGGTCGCCGGCATGTCGGCCGCGGCCGGCGACTACTTCGCCGTAATGGACGCGGACCTGCAGCACGACGAAGGCATTTTGCCCGCGATGTTAAAGGCCCTGCAAGAGGACGGCTTTGACCTGTGCATCGGCTCGCGCGCGACGGCCGGCGGCAGCTACGGCGATTGGAAGTGGACGCGGCGCGTTATCAGCGCGGTGGCGGCGTTGCTCGCCCGACTCGCGTTGCCGGTGCAGGTGCGCGATCCGATGAGCGGATTTTTCATTGTGCGCCGGCAGATCTTTCACGACAGCGCGGAGCGCATCAACCCGGTCGGTTTTAAGATTCTGCTGGAATTCATCGGTCGTAACCCGAATCTGAAGATCAAAGAGATCGGCTATCGGTTTCGCAATCGCCTGCACGGCGAGACGAAGCTTTCCGGTTCAGTCATGAAGAACTATCTCGTCGCGCTGTATGATTTGCGCTTTGGACGCTACGTTTCCGCTACTTTTGTGTTGTATTCGCTGGTGGGCGCGTCCGGCGTGCTGGTCAACTTCGGCGGCTTTGCTGCGGGCGAGGCGCTGGTATTGCCGGTCTACTACTTCGACTTTCTGGGCAAACAGGTGTCGCTGCATATGTCCGCCGCGCTGGGCA
>JAVHPJ010000106.1:0-12877 GCA_036170535.1 Leptospirales bacterium
GGGGCGCCGCGCGCCGCCGCGGCACAGAGTGTTACACAAACAAAACCGGCGCCTCGCTCGAATCAGATGAATCATCCGGGTTAGTTACGATGGACTCAGGTGCAAGAACAGATCTGGAAGAAGAACTCGAGGCGGTGCGCCAGGCGAATCGCGAGTTTTATCGGGCGATCGAAAGCCTGGATCCCGACCGCATGGAGCGCGTGTGGCTCGATTCGCCTAACGTGCAGTGCGTACATCCCGGCTGGGGCGCGCTGACCGGGCGCGAGACCGTGCTTGAAAGCTGGCGGCGCATTTTTGCGCACACGAGCTACATCGAGTTCGAGGTGCAAAACGAAGTCATCTGGATTGAAAACGGTCTGGCTGCGGTTTCAAACACGGAGGTCATGCGGAGCGCCAGCCAGGGGCAGACGCTCAGCGGTTCGGTGCATGCCACGAACGTCTACCGCAAAGAGGCCGGACGGTGGCGCCTGGTGATACATCACGCCTCCTGAAACGGCCGGCGGCGGCGCTCCTCTGCTCGTACTTGATCCCGCTTGCCGGCTCAATGCCGGTTCGCAACCCTGGTCGGCGTGAAGCACTGCATCATTGTCGCCGACAAGTTCGATCCCGAAGGCGTATCCCGACTCCAGGCCCGACCGGAGCTTGAGGTGCTCTACGAAGGCGGCTACAAACGCGACCGCCTGCTGGAGCTGCTGCCGCGCGCGAGCGGCCTGATTATTCGCTCCGCCACAAAAGTCGACGCAGCCCTGCTGGAAAAGGCCCCGCAGCTCAAAATCGTCATTCGCGCCGGCGTGGGCGTGGACAACATTGATATTATGGAAGCGTCGCGACGCGGCGTGATCGTCATGAACAGCCCGGGCGGCAACAGCGTCTCGACCGCAGAGCAGGCCATCGCGCTCATGTTCGCGCTCGCGCGTAACACGCCGCAGGCGAACGCTTCGATGAAACAAGGCAAATGGGAAAAGAGCAAGTTTGTCGGCCTTGAGCTGACCGGTAAAACAATCGGCGTGATCGGTCTTGGCCGCATTGGCAAAGAAGTGGTTCGACGCGCGCGCGGCCTGCAGATGAATGTGCTCGGTTTTGATCCCTACATTCCGCCGGCGAATCTGAGTCACCTGGAGATCGATCTCGTATCCGTGGAAGAAATCCTGCGAAACTCGGATTTTATTACGGTGCATACGCCCTTGACGGATGCAACGCGCGATCTCATCAACAAAGACAACCTGAGCATTTTGAAAGACGGCGTCCGCCTGATCAACTGTGCGCGGGGCGGCATTTACAACGAAGATGCGCTGCTCACGGGCGTGCAGTCCGGCAAAATCGGCGGCCTCGCTCTGGACGTGTTCACCGAAGAGCCGATTCCCGCGGACTTTCCGCTGCTGGCCTTTGACAACTGCATTCTCACGCCGCACCTGGGCGCCTCGACCGGAGATGCGGAATTCGCCGTCGCGCTGGAGTCGGTGGATCAGTTGATTGAGTACTTTCAAAATGGCGTCGCGCGCAACGCGCTGAACTTCCCCACGGTCGACCCCGAGGCGATGGACTTTCTCAAGCCGTACTTTTCGGGCGGCGAAAAGGCCGGTCGCATACTCGCCAATTTCCTCAAAGGCGGGGTGCAATCGATTCACATCGACTACTGCGGCGAAATCGCAGAGTATATGACGCAGCCGGTCACCACGGCGATCCTGTCCGGCGCCCTGTCGGTCGCGATGGGCGACGAGGTGAACTACGTGAACGCGCCGGTCTTTGCGCGCGATCGCGGCATTCAGGTCAGCGAAAACAAACGCGTAAGCGAAAGCGGCTTCTCCAGCTACGTCCATGTAAGCTTCAGCGCCGCCGACGGGCAAAAGACCCATTTGCAGTACACGGCTGTCCATCGCGAGCCGCTGGTCGTTTCCATGCAGGGTCTGCCGCTGGAATTCAAACCCGAGGGCATCATGCTGCTGGTGACCAATCGGGACGTGCCGCGCGTGGTCGGCACCCTGGGCAATTACCTGGGCGATTTGAACATCAATATCGCCCATCTCGAACTGAGCCGCGACGACAAAGGCGGCACCGCCTATTGCATGATGACCATCGACGAGCTGGTCAACCCGGAGGCCCTGGCGCGCCTGCGCTCCCTGGATAACATCCTGGGCGCCGTCCAGGTCGACCTGCGCTGAATTGGCTTTGCCCGCCGGCTCTACCGGAGTCCGTCTCGCCTGGCCGCCGGGCGCAAGTGCGTTCGGTACGTGCGGGACATAATCAATTCTGGCGTCTTCCAGAAGGGCTGTTTGACGCCCGTATTCTGCCGCGGACCGGCAGGGTCATGCGACGTAATAAGTTTCACATGAAACCGGCCTCGCCGAACGCAAAACCCTAACGCGTCGCACCAAAAAAGGGCGCGAAGACGGCCGGACCCGGCTGTTATTTTCGTAGTATGGCAAGCGGCCCGCCCCGGCCGCAACTCTGGAGACCCCTCGTGACTCAACTGGCGATTTATCCCGAAGCGCGCATCCGCCGGCTCGATAGCTATAATACGGAGCATCATGCCCCGGGCGGCTACCGCAACACCTGGGCGCCCATCCCGGCTGCGCACCCGCTGAAAACCCTGAGCTGGCTAGCCGGCCGAACCCTGCGCGCCCGGGAATTCGAGTCGACGCCCTGGCGCGAACTGCACCGCGACGAATTCGACCGGCCCCTGAAGCGCTTTCGTGTTTACGCGCTCGGGCATGCCACCGCTCTGATCCAGCTACCGAACCGCTGGATTCTCACCGATCCCGTTTTCAGTTCCGTAATCGGCCCTTTCGACCGCATCGGGGCCCGGCGCTTCACCCGACTCCCGATTACCCCGGATAACCTGCCGCCAATCGACACGGTCCTGATTTCGCACGACCACTATGATCATCTTGATCGTGCCAGCGTGCTGTGGTTGGAGGAGCGCTTTCGTCCGCGCTTCTACGTCGCGCGGGGCCTGCGCGCGATTCTGGAGAGCTGGGGCGTGGGGCGCGTGATCGAACTGGACTGGCGCGAAACCATCGACTCGGACGACCTGCAGCTCTACTGCCTGCCGGCCCGCCACTTCAGCGGCCGCGGAGTAACAGACCGTAACAAAACCCTGTGGAGCAGCTTCGCAATCGAGGAGAAACGCAAGAAAAGCGTACTCTACTTTGCCGGCGATACCGGTTATGGTCCTCACTTTGCGGAGATCCGCGCCCTTCTGCCGCGCATTGATGTCGCGCTTATGCCGATTGGCGCCTATCTGCCGCGCTGGCTGATGGAAGAGGTGCACACAACTCCGGCCGAGGCCGTGCAGGCCTTTGTCGACCTGGGCGCGGAACGCTTTTTCGCCATCCACTGGGGCGTTTTTGATCTCGCCGACGAACCCCTGCACGCGCCGCCCGCCCTGACGCGCGACTCGGCGGCGCGCCTCGGCCTGGATCCCGCGCGCCTGTTGATTCCGGGCGTCGGCGACTCGGTCGAGGGCTGAACCGGCCCGCCAAGGCGAACTGGCGTAAAAAAACCCGGCCGCGCAACGAGGCGCAGCCGGGTTCGTGTCGTTGGGCCGGGACGATTCCGAAAACGGTCCGTCGGCGCAGGTTGTCAGTGCGACTCAGCGAGCTGCGGCGGTTTCCTCTGCGTAGCGCTCGGGCGCGAGCTCCCATTTTTCCGGCGAACGCCACAGGCTCGACAGGATCAGCTCGCGCATCGCGATGAATTCTTTCGGCAGACGATCATAGAGCTTTTCAAAGAGCTCTTCGTGCAACAGCACTTCCTGCTTCCACAGTTCCCGATCCACAGTCATCAGTTCGTTAAACCGCTCGCGGCTCATATCGAGACCGGACCAATCGATGTCTTCGTAGCGCGGCATCCAGCCCAGGGGCGATTCGATGCCCGCCGCGCGGCCATTAACGCGTTCAATGACCCACTTGAGCACGCGCATGTTTTCGCCAAAACCCGGCCACATGAACTTGCCGTTTTGATCCTTGCGGAACCAGTTCACGCAAAATATGCGCGGCGGGTTCGGCAGGAGCCGGCCGACCTGGAGCCAGTGATTGAAGTAGTCGCCCATATGGTAGCCGCAGAACGGCAGCATGGCGAAAGGATCGCGTCGAACCTGACCCAACACGCCCGCTGCTGCGGCCGTCATCTCGGAGCCGATGGTCGCCGCCAGATACACGCCAAAGTTCCAGTTCACCGCCTGGTAAACGAGCGGGACGGTCGAAGCGCGGCGGCCGCCAAAGATAAAGGCCGAGATGGGCACGCCTTTCGGATTCTCCCAATCGGGATCAATCGACGGGCATTGATTGGCCGGGGCGGTAAAACGCGCATTCGGATGGGCCGCCTTGCGACCGGTTTCCTTTGCAATCGCCGGGGTCCATTTCTGTCCCTGCCAGTCGGTGAGTTCCGGCGGCGGCTCATCGCTCATTTCTTCCCACCAGACGTCGCCGTCCGGGGTCAGGGCCACATTCGTAAAAATCGAATTCGCCTTGATGCTGTCCATGGCGTTCGGGTTCGACTTGTAAGACGTTCCGGGCGCCACGCCAAAGTACCCGGCTTCGGGATTGATCGCATACAATCGACCGTCCGCGCCCGGCTTAATCCACGCAATGTCGTCGCCGATGGTTGTGATTTTGTAGCCGTCGAAGGACTTGGGCGGAATCAGCATGGCGAAGTTCGTCTTGCCGCAGGCGCTGGGGAACGCCGCCGCCACATAGTTCTTATCGCCGGCCGGGGTCTGCACGCCCAGGATCAGCATGTGCTCCGCAAGCCAGCCCTCGTCGCGACCCATAGTCGATGCGATGCGCAGCGCGAAACACTTCTTGCCGAGCAGCGCGTTGCCGCCGTAGCCGGACCCATAGGACCAGATTTCTCGATCTTCGGGAAAGTGTACGATGTACTTATTGTCTTTGTTGCAGGGCCACGGCGCGTCTTTCTGGCCCGGCTCCAGCGGATGTCCGACCGAGTGCATGCAGGGAACAAAGTCCCCGTTGCCCAGCACATCCCAGACCTTGCGACCCATGCGGGTCATGATCTTCATGTTAACGGCAACGTACGGCGAATCGGAAATTTCAATGCCCAACTGCGCGATGTTCGAGCCCAGCGGCCCCATGCTGAACGGCATGATGTACATGGTGCGTCCGCGCATGCTGCCCTGAAAAAGGCCATGCAGCGTCGAGCGCATCTCACGCGGGTCCACCCAGTTATTGGTGGGACCGGCGTCCTGCTTGCGGCGCGAGCAAATGAAGGTGCGGTCTTCCACCCGGGCCACGTCGCCCGGATCGGAAAGGGCCAGATAGCTGTTAGGACGTTTGGCCGGATTTAACTGCACCATGGTGCCGCTGGCGACCATGAGTTCGCACAGGGACTTCCACTCCTCATCCGATCCGTCGCACCAATGCAAACGCTCGGGCTGGCATAGCGCGACCATCTCGCGCAGCCACGCCTTGAACTTATCGTTTTTTACATAGTCCGGTATTTGAACGTCCGCGACGGCGCGTTCGGAAATGGCGCTACTGCTCATGATTTCTCCTCTACTGGCGGTCCAGCTGATAAAAGCCAGAAAGCCTGTACTGAGTCCAGAGTTTTTTCACGGGATCGTAAACAAAGCGTGAGCGGACGGGTGCAGACGCGCGTACAAACGCAGTTTTTTGTGGTAGATTTCGCGACGCAGGCGCCCTTTCTGAGAGCATGCCGCCGCTCCTGGTCATTTCGCTGATCGCCGCTCTAATCCTGCTCAGCCTGTCCGCCGCCTGGCTGGCCCTCCGCACCCGGCGAACGGCGCGCCGGGTGCGTAAGCCGCAAAAACGAACGCCTGCAGTTGCGCCGACTGCTGCGCCCGGACGCGCAGCGTTTGCGCTGAATCGCGATGAAGCGAACGAGCTGCTGCAAAATGCGCGCGACATGGCGCGTGCGGACCCCGCGCGCGCTGCACAGACAATGCGTCGCTGGCTGTCGGATTCCGAGCATTGAGTCCCGGCAAAAAAAACGCCCGGCGCGGGCCGGGCGTTCGTGCAGTCGGCGCAGCGGCCGGCTGTCAAACTACTGGACTCGCGCTCATCGCTTGAGTCCGAGCACTTCCTGAATCATCTGATCGCTCGTGGTAATCGTGCGCGAGTTCGCCTGGAAACCCCGCTGGGTTACAATCATGTCCGTAAACTGATCGGTCAAATCGACGTTCGACATCTCGAGCAGACCGGCGTTAATTTTGCCGCGGCCGCCCACGCCCGCCTCGCCGATGATCGGCTCGCCGGAGTTAATCGAGAAGCTGTACTTCGTTTCGCCTTCTTTATTCAGGCCGCCCGGGTTTGTAAACACGGCGGTGGCCAGACGCGCCAGCGGCTCTTTTAAGCCGTTGGAATAGGTGCCCGTGATTGTGCCGGTGTTATCAATGGAGAAAGACTCCAGATAACCCATCGGATAGCCGTCCTGCTCGCGTGCGCGGGTGGTGAAGCTCGATGCGAACTGGGTGACGCCTTTCATCTGACCGGCCTCGCCCATATTCAGGCGCACGGTCTGAGTCTCGGGATTGCCCGGGATGCGAAAGGACAACTGCACGTCCAGTTTGCCGGAGTTCAAGAGATCCTGGCCGTCGCCAACGGAAACCAGGCGACCGTCGGAAGAGAAGCCCAGTTCAAACGTATTGGAACCGCCAATCGCCGTATCCTGGCCGTTGGGTCCAATGACGTTCACGCTGACATTTGAAGCGTCTTCCAGATTGGCGCGCACGCTCCAGCGATTTTCGCCGGTTTTCCAGAATTCCAGGCGCAGTTCGCGCTCGTTGCCTTCGGGATCGTATACGTTAATCGTGGTGGCATGACCGCGGCGCGTCTCCGGCGGACCGGCGATGAACTGCTGGATCTGCTCTTCAGTCGCGTCCGGCGGGACCACTTCCACGTTTTGACGCAGGTTCGATTCGAAGATTACCTCATTCGTAGCGCGAGCCGGCTTTTTGGAATACAGCGGGATCTGGATGTTCTCAATGCTGGAAGCCGAGTTTATGTAACGGCCCCCGTTTTCGTCTTCGCGAGCGTTCCAACCCTGCACGCGCAGACCGGTGCCCGGATGCACGTAAAAGCCGTCTTTGTCGAGCGTGAACTGGCCGGCGCGCGTATAGAACTGTTTGTCGCCGTCGCGGATTACAAAGAAGCCTTCGCCGGAAATGGCGACGTCGGTGTTCTTGCCCGTCGTTTGCAAACTGCCCTGGGTCATGATTTTGTCGATCGACGCCATCATCATGCCAAGGCCGACCTGCATCGGATTAATCCCGCCGATGTTCTCGCGCGGCTCCGCAGCGCCGGACAATTCCTGACTGATCATATCCATAAATGTAACACGCTCAGCTTTGAAGCCGTGGGTGTTCACATTGGATACGTTATTGCCAATGACGTCCATGCGCGTCTGGTGGTTTTTCAAACCGGCAACGCCGGCGTAAAGCGATCGCATCATAATGCTGAATTCCTCTGTGGTCTGTCGTCTTCGCTTCTGAGTCTATGTGTGTATGCTGGCGCGATGCGGACGGCTCGATCCGCTCCGTACTCTTTGTCGGGATATCTGTAGATTCCTTTAGGGTTCTCTGTAATTCCTCAGCGTTCGCCCGGCGTCGTCGGGAGATTCCGTTCGTAGTCTGCACGCGCGCGTTCGGCGGCGCTGCGCTCCGCCGGCGACGGTCCGACCGGGGTCGGCGGGTTGCTCGCGGGAACTGTTGGATTCGCAACCGGCGCGGCTGCGCCGGGCGCCGCAGTCTGCGGGCCGTTGGCGGCCGGGCCCGGTTCCGCCGCAGAGTTCGTCGGGAGGCCAGCGGGATCGGTCGCAGCGCCCGGAACGCCGCTTGTCGACGGCGCGGCGCCGGGTTGCGGAGCGCGGCCCTGCGCGCCCTGGACTGCGGGAGGGCCGGCGGCCGGCGCGGTGCCGCCGAACTCGGGACGGACCATTGACGGATCGCCGACCAGCATGACATCCTGCAAGCGCGTCGCGCGACCGCCGACTTTTAGGAAGGCCTGACCGGACTCATCATAGAAAAAGGCGTGCGCCACGCCGGCGACTTCTTCGCCGTTCACCAGGTCCTTGCCGACGACAAAGCGACCGAGCAGTTCGCTGCCCTGACGATCGGCCATGCGGGTCATGGCGGACGAGATGTTCTGCATCTGTTCCAGCGAGCTGAACTGCGCCATCTGCGCGATGAATTGCTGATCCTGCACCGGATTGGTGGGATCCTGCGAGCTGAGCTGGGTAATCAAGAGCTTGAGAAAGTCGTCTTTGCCCAGCTGCTTGGGCTGCCGGAGGATATCGATGCCTTCGAGTCCGCTTTCCTGGATCTGACGGCGCTCTTCCACCAGGCGCTCAATGTTAACCGAGCGATCCTGATTCAGATAGCCGTTGCGATTCTGTTCCAGTTCAATGGAAGATGTTACGTTTGGCATAGGGTTATCCTCGCGGAGGCGAATCTCAGATTTGTACGTTTATGCGACCGTCGGCTTGCGCCCGCACGACGGATGCGTCCAGGCTGGTTTCGTATTCTGCGCTCGCGCTGCGCGCTGCGAAGCCTTCACGCAGAACATGTTCCTCTTCGCTCGCGGGTGAGCGCTGGCGTTCGCCGGAGGCGCCGTTTTGCGCTCCGGCCGCCGCATCCTGTTGACGCGCGTCCGACTGGGTCTGTGATTCCATTTGCCCCGTCGATGCCGGCTCGCGCACGCTTATGCGGACGGTCTCCACATTAATCCCATGCGCCTTCAATTCGCCGCGCATCCGGTCCAACTCCTCGCTGACCAATTTGCGCGCCGTATCGCTTTCCACGACGACCTGAGCAAATACTTCCGTGCGATGGATTTGCAGATTCAGCGTAACCGAGCCAAGCGACTCCGGGTTCATCCGAATGGACGCTGTCGATCCGCCGTCCGAGCGCAGATTTACGACGGCCTTTTGCACTAATTCATTGAAGAGCTTTGAATTCTCGCGCGTCGACGCATCGTCCCGGAGACTGAAGACGCGTTCGGCGCCGACCCGGGCGCGTTCGCCGGTTTGCCCGGTCTGCATGTCGTTCAACTGGCGGCTGCGCATGCTCTCGTCGCGCGCCGATCCCTGCTCGCCCTTGCCGCCGCGGTCTTTCATGCCGCGGCTGAGCTCGGTGAGGCTCTGCGCCGCACTGAATTCGCGACCGGCCTGACCTTCGATCCGTCCCTGAACGCGCCATTTCTCCGGATCCAGTTCCAGGCGCACCAGTTCGGCGGTGCCGCCATGGCGCGCACGCGTTTCCGCCGCCACGCGTTCCTTGCCTTCAAGACTCGCCGGAGTTGCGCCGCGCGTAACCGGCGCCCGATTGCGTTCGCGCGTTTCGGCGCGCTCGCCGGTTTCACCGCTTCGCCCCAGGTCCTGCAGCGCGCCTGGATCCAGGGGCCGAATTTCCCCGGCGTTCGCACGTGCGCCGACTTCGTTTATCGCGTTCTGCAATTGCGGCAGGACCGGACGATCCAACTTGGTCGCTACGCTGTGCGCGCGGCCCAGCTGGCCGGCGAGGCGCGTGAATTCGGTCAGGCGGCGTTCGTTAATTGGCGGCTCACTGCGGACGACGACGCCAGGCGAACGTTTATCAGACAGCTCGGCCGCGATTGACCGACGACCGCCGTCGTTTTCGGCCACTTTTGTTTCCCGCTGGCCGGCTTCTTTGCGCTCTTTGGGCGCGAGTGCGGCGGCGTTTTCGCTCGCGGGGTTTTCGGCGCTGCTGCGCTCGGCCGCGGAGCGCGTCGGCGTTTCGCGCTCTGACTCGCGCGCCGGTTTGGCTTCGCTCGCTGCCCGCTGCGCCGCGTCCTCTGAAGCTCGCTCGGATGTACGTGAAACGGCGGCATCCGCGGGCGGGTTTTCGCGCTCCCGCTCCGCCGGGCGGTCCCGCGCGGCCTCACTTTCCTCGCGCGGCGGCGTGCGGCCAGGCGCGGATTGGGCGCCGGCAGGCGTTTCGGGCGCCGGGTGCGCTGCGGGCGCGAGCCCGTCGGCCGGCGCGGGCCGATGGTAGGCCAGGCGCTGTTCGGCCTCGTTCAGTTCCGCAGCAAACAGTCCGGTCGGAGCGAAGGACGTCGGGACATTGACCCCGGCGCGCCCGGCTTCCTCAAACGGATTCGGGGCCAGGGGCCGTACGGGTACACGCAGCGCGTTCATCACCTTCAGCTTCGAGCGAATCGGGGCATTCCATGAGAGTTTTCCCCGCTTTTCCCCGGTTGCGCGGCCGGCTGGCGGCAAAATGGTTGCCGCCCCGGACCTGGCGGCGCTTGTTACCCGCGGTGCTCCACGAGCAGGATCCCCAACTATTTGAGCCGGCGACCGGCGAACGAGTGCGCGCCGCCACCGGCGATCGGCCCTTCGGTTTTCGTTGCACGGCCTGCGGCAAATGTTGCACCGGCCCGGGCAGCGTATATTTTACAGCGGACGATCTCGAGAACATTTACGCGGTTCTGGAACTGGATGCCGCGGGCAGACGCGCCCTACGAGCGCGCCTGGTCCAGGGCAAAGAAAACGGCTACTATGTGCATCGGACCAGCGGCGCCTGCATTCTTCTGAATGAAAAGAACCAGTGTTCTGCTTACACGGCGCGCCCGCTGCAGTGCCGCAGCTTTCCCTTCTGGCCCTCGACCTTTGCCGACGCAGCAAGCCTGGCGGAGGTCGCCGCTGAGTGCCCGGGAACCATGAGTCCGCGTGCGGACCCGATTCCGGACTCCGTGGTCGCCCGGCGCGTAAACAAGATGCAAAAAGAATTTCTCGCGCCCCAGAAAGTGAAGTCGCGACGTTTTATGGTATAGTATGAGCGCCGATCCAGTTCTCCCCGAACCCTTTTATCGCGGCAAGGTGCGCGATCTCTACGCCATCGACGACGCGCGCATGTTGATCGTGGCCAGCGACCGCATCTCCGCCTTTGATGTGGTCTTTCCCGAACCGATTCCCGAGAAAGGCCGCCTGCTGAATTCCATATCCGGCATGTGGTTTCGCGCTCTGCGCAATACGCCCCTGCCCGGCGAACTCGGCTTTGGCGATCAGATGATTACGGACGACTGTCGTCAGTTTCCCGAACCGTTCGGCAATCGCGAAGAATTCTGCAACCGATCCGCGCTGGTGCGTCGAGCGCAGCGGGTGGACTTTGAGTGCGTTGTGCGCGGGTATCTCGCCGGCTCCGGTTGGAAGGACTATCAAGCGACGGGCGCGGTGTGCGGTCACGCGTTGCCGGCGGGATTACGGCAGGCCGAGCGTCTGCCGGAACCTATCTTTACTCCGGCGACCAAGGCCGACATCGGACAGCACGATGAAAACGTTTCCATCGAGCGCATGGAAGCGGCGCTTGGCGCCGATCTCGCGCGCAAACTGGAGCGAATTTCGCTGGCCCTTTACAGCTTTGCCGCCGAAAAGATGCGCCGCGCGGGAATTCTGCTCTGCGATACAAAATTTGAATTCGGCCTGCTCGACGGCCAGGTGCTGCTGATCGACGAGGCGCTCACGCCGGACTCCAGTCGCTACTGGGACGCCGCAAGCTATGAAATCGGCAGAAGTCCGCCAGGCTACGACAAACAGTATATTCGCGACTACGTGGAACAGCTGGGCTGGAACAAAGCTCCGCCGGCGCCATCCCTGCCCCCGGCGGTCGTGCAGAAGACCCTGGCCCTCTATCGCGAGATTGAGCTGCGCGTGCGCAGCGCGCTTTCAGATTTGCTGTAGACTCTCAGGCTTCAGATCATCAGCTTGAGCCATCATGCAAATTCAAGCTCTCGCAGCCCCAGCCGCGCGCTCGGCCCTGAGTCCCTACGATTACCCGGCCGCCGCTCCCGGTCCGCACGAATGCCTCATTGAAATCGAAACTTGCGGGATCTGTCACAGCGATGTGCATATGATCGATAACGACTGGGGGATCGCACAGTATCCCCTGGTGCCCGGCCATGAAATCATCGGTCGCGTGCGCGAAGTCGGCGCCGGGGTCCGGACGCTGCGCGCCGGCGATCGCGTCGGCGTGGGCTGGCAAAGCGGCAGCTGCCATGCCTGCGAGTACTGCGATGCCGGCCAGGAAAATCTCTGCGACCAGAACCAGGGGACGATCGTGGGGCGGCATGGCGGCTTTGCGCAGGCGATAGTCACGGACAGTCGCTTTTGTTTTGCAATTCCCGAAGGCCTGTCCAGCGTCGCAGCGGCGCCGCTGCTCTGCGCCGGCGTTACGGTCTACTGCGGCTTAAAATACGCTGGCTTGCGCGCCGGCGCGCGCGTGGGCGTCATCGGCGCGGGCGGCCTGGGTCACCTGGCCGTGCAATTCGCGGCGCGGGCCGGCGCCGCCGTCACCGTCTTTACCAGCAGCGCAGACAAGTTCGCCGAAGCCGCGAAACTTGGCGCAGTGAACGCGGTCCTTGCGGATGGACCGCGACCTGGCGACGCGCAAGCGGCCAGCTTCGATTTAATTCTCAGCACTGCGCCCGTGGATCTGGATTGGAACGCGTATCTGCAACTGCTCCGCGCTGACGGCAGCTTGTGCCTCGTTGGCGTCCCGACAAAGCCCATGCGCATCAACGCGGCGCTGTTGATGGCAAAGCGGCGCAGAATTCTCTCCAGCCCGATCGGCGGCAGCGTGGATATGCGCGAGATGCTCGCCTTCGCAGACGCAAAGGGCGTGGCGCCAATTACCGAAACCTATGCCCTCGCCGACGCAAACCAGGCGTTGGATCGGGTGCGCGCCAATGCCGTACGTTACCGCGCGGTGCTCCGCGCTTGAGTCGATTGCGTCCGTCCGCCCGTCTGCGCGCGGCGGCTCAGAGGGATTGCCAGGACGCGCGGCCGGTCTGATCGTAAAATGTTTCGCGTAGAACCGGGCCGTCGAACTCCAGTCCGGCGTAGCCGTTCATGACGCGCAAATCCGGATCCAGCGGATTCGGGC
>JAVHPJ010000107.1:0-2666 GCA_036170535.1 Leptospirales bacterium
CAGGGCGCTGTCGATGACGGCGTCATTGTCACGGTCGGCGACCGTCAGCATGGCCAGATCGCAGTCGTGCGCAATGTGCGTTACACGCGCCTCGTAATCGCGACGCTGGCTGGGACGCTGCACGCGCACGGTGTTACTCGAGCTCACAACGTGCGCGTTCGTGATAATACGATTGCCGTCGATAATGAAGCCCGTGCCCGATGCGGCGCGCACCGCCGGGGCGTTCCAGGGGCTTTCGTAATCGAAAACGAAATATGTGACGCTGACTTTAACAACCGCACGGTTGGCGGCTTCGACGTTTTCACGCTCCGCGGCGGAATCGGCGGATAGCGCGTCAAACGCCGGCAAGACCGGCGCCGCGGCGGCGAAACAAACGAGGAACGCGACACAGGAGCGCAGGGAAAACCGGAGTTGCGAGCGGAGGATGGGACGACGCATACGCGGGCAGGCTCGGCCCCCCGCGCCCGACCGTCCACCGGGAAACGCGGCGGCGGACGCGCCGGCGCCGCGCACGCGGGCCTACCCGGTCCGCGCGGAGATGAGGTCGTCGCGAAGGGCGCTGATCTGATCCCTGGCGAGCGCTATGCGGTAGCTGCAGGCCGGATGCGTGATCAGCAATTCGACGGTTTCGGTCTGCAGGAACGCGTCGGTCGCTTTTTCCCCCAGCGGGAACGTTATAAACTGGACCGACGAAAGCTTCTGGGGATCGATCTGACGCTCGTCAAATTCGGCCTGCACCTGGTAGTCGCGATCCACAAGCAGGCTGATATGTTTTTCGAGGCCGACCAGTTCGGCCAGCTTGAAGGCGCGCACTTGCGGATTGTCGATTTCGATCAGCAGGGTGGCCTTGAGTTCGTTGGGCCCGGGCACGAGTTCATTGTAGGTTTCGATCTCATGCCGAATCGCCGACTCGCTGGAAAGGCTTTCGGCGCGAATCATCTCCT
This sequence comes from Leptospirales bacterium, assembly GCA_036170535.1. Lineage (GTDB taxonomy): Bacteria > Spirochaetota > Leptospiria > Leptospirales > Leptonemataceae > SSF53. The sequence continues at coordinate 945 of JAVHPJ010000107.1, forward strand.
GCACCTGGTAGAGCATGGTATCTCGATTTTCGAAAAGAAAATTCAAATAGGGTCCCACAAGCACGCGGCGCGCCGCCTTTACGCGCGTCATCCTTTCGCGGAATTCCGGCCGAATGGCGACGTATTCCTGCAACGGCTTCACATCAGAAAACTGTATCTTACCCATCAGAAACTCCTCAAGCAAACTCGGCCTTATGGCGCTGTTCTATTGTACCAATTTCATCGCAGGGCGGCGCGCGAGTCAGCCGTTGGATTCCGGCGGCACGGGATGCGGAAAACCGCCGTCCTCCGGCGAACGATAGGCGCGGGCGAGCACCTGCACCGGATGCACCGGCCGCTCCTTGAGCTCCATACCCTGTTCAAGCTGAATCGCCGCCAGCGGACAATCGGTCGCCACCGCCTCGGCGCCCGGCGCGGCCAGGCCCTGGAAGGCGCGCTTGCCGGCTGCCAGGCTCTGTTCGAAAAATTCTTCTTTCATGGCCCACGTGCCGTCGTGTCCGCAGCACTCCGAAACGGGCGTGATTTGCGCGCCCGGGATGAGTTTCATCATGTCGCGAGAACGCAGGCCGATATTCTGCGCGCGCAGGTGACAGGGCACATGGTAAGCGACGGTTCCTGGCGAACTCTTAAATTCGCGATTGAACTTCTCGGCTTTTTTAAGATCGAACAGGAACTCATGCAAATCCTGCGTCGCGGCGCCCAGCTCGCGGGCTTTGTCCTGCCACTCGCCAGGCGGCATAAACTGCGCGTATTTCTTTTTCAGGGTCAGCGAGCAGGTCGGGTTGGTTACAACCACTTTATAGCCCTGCTCCACGTACGGATGAAGCGATTCGATGTTGCGCTTCATCTTTTTCATGGCGAACTTCAAATCACCGCTATCCAGACCGGGCATCCCGCAGCAGTTCTGATCAGGGCATTCCACCTGAACGTTGTTTTTCTCGAAGACCTCGACCGCGTCCTTGCCAATTCGGGGATTGTTGTAGTTCACGAAGCAGGTGGCGAAAAACACGATCTTTGCTGCCGGATCGACCTGCACGCCGCCCTGCTTCGCCCTGGCCGCCGCGCGTTTGCGGAACCACTGCATAAAACTGGTCCGGTGGAATTCCGGCAAAGTCTTGTTCTTGTGAATGCCGATTATCGCCTGGGCGATCGATCGATGAAAATTGGAACCGAGCGCGCTGTTGACCACGCGCGAAATCATGCCCGTATTCATCCGGCCGGCGAGGTCGGGATTTTGCAGCAGCTTTTCCCGCAATCCGACGCCTTCCTCGCGCGAACGGATCAAGCGCATGCGTTCCATCAGCGCGGGATAGTCGATGTTGTATTTATGATTATCGTGGGCGGTGTACGGGCAGATTACGTAGCACAGTTTGCACTGGAAACACTCGTCCAGCACCTGGTTTTTGTTTTCCGTCGTGAGCTTGAAGACGTCGCCCTCCGCGCTGGTATCCATCATCTCGAAGAGACTGGGAAATGACGGGCAGAGCTTGAAACACATCCGACAGCCATTACAGAGGTCGAAATTGCGAGCGAGCTCGCTCTCCAGGGAATTTTTATCCCAGTATTTCGGGTCGTTTGGATCGTAGATCGCGTCGACAGTGTTCTCGTAGGATACGGCGCCCATCGGGACCTCGTGTTGCAGTAGAGCGGTAGTAATAGTATAGCAGGAGCGCAAAAGCGCCGACGAACAGGGTCGGAGCGGCGCGTATTCTGCGCCGCTCC
>JAVHPJ010000108.1:0-1413 GCA_036170535.1 Leptospirales bacterium
TGAATCATGTTGGATGCAAGGATCATGGAACTCGCGGCAAGGATGCCCGCCCCGCCGGAGACCATCGCCGCCACTGCCGTCGCTGCAGATTGCAACATCGATTTGGAGAACGCAAGGTACTGCGCCTCCCACAGTTCGCCCTGCGAAACTCCCAGTTGCGTCGCGTGACCCAGCTCCACATTATACGCGCCGCTGGAGTAGCTCCACGCTGCGCCTAAAGTAGGATTAAAATTTGTCACCAGCGTGGATCCGGCGCGTATGCCGCTCGCCAGATCCCGATTGTTCTCAATCGCACTGCGCGCCGCCTGTTCGCCATAGTGGACGGTCGCGGCGCTCACCGCCGCTTTTGTGGCCGCTTCCATCAGTTTCGTCGCGGCGCCCGGCCCAAAGAAATCCAGTCCGCCGCCAGCGATCTGCTGTTGGAAGGACTCCACAAACTTGCCGCCCAACGAACCCAGCGCCCGGTCCAGTTGATCGCCGATAAACACGCCAATCGCTTCACCCGCCGCGTTGCCGCCGGAGAGCGTTCGCCCCATCGCTCCCAACGCGCGTACATTCACCATGCGCGCTGCGCCCGCCGTCGTTGCGAGTTCGCTCGCCCGTTGTTGTTGCTGTTGTTGGACCAGCGCTTCCGTGATCGCAAGCTGCACATAAAACCCGGCCACCGGTCCGGAATCGCGCGCTGTCGCTGCACCCAATTCGCCAAAGCCGCCGGTCGTGGTTTGCAGCGCCGCGGTTACGCCCAGGCCGGAACTGGCATACTGTCCTTGCAGCAATAGTTGCGCGTTGTTGATCGCCTGACTGTCCGGCGCCCGGCCAATCCACATTCCTACATCGCCGTGCACCTCTGCGCTCGCTGTTGCGGTCTGGCGTTCTTCACCGGTGCCGCCGCCAAAGAGACGGGCGTAGGCTCTATCGAACAAGAGCATCTGGAAATCCATAAACGCCTGCATCTCGACGCCATCCATCGTCTGCAGGTTCTGGATCATCTGATCCAGGTTCGACACGGTCACTGCGCCCAACTCGCCAAACACGCGATCTACTGCGCCCACGGCGTCATAGTCCACGTACGGATTTACGGCGGCGTTGAAACTCAGGAGCGTTGTCAGCAGATCCTCCATGCCCATCGGCACGCCGCCGGACTTCACATACACGCCGCCCTGCAGCGTATAGCCCGCGCCGGTCGCCGCGGCGTGGGTTTCCTCCCGTTTCTGCCGATTTTGCTCCTGAATCTGTTCCACCAGGTCTGTTTGCATCAGTCGGTACTGTTCGAACATCTTCGTGTTCGCAAATACCTGCAGGTTCTTCTGGTGTTCCTGGCTCGTTTCGTAAAACTCGGCGCGCAACGTGGCGAGCTTATCGCCCATCGAGATGCTGCGGATCTCAGAGATTCCCAGGTTCGTGTTGAAGTTC
>JAVHPJ010000108.1:1513-2658 GCA_036170535.1 Leptospirales bacterium
TGGGCGATCTTCTGGTTCAACTCGATATCGTACAACGCTTGTTGATTCGCTATGTAGTCATCGAACGTCGTCAGATAACCCGCGTATTCCTGCCCGCCGTGGGTGCGGTTCTGACTTTCTTGATACAACTCACGGAAGGTACGCTCGCGTTCTTTCAGCGTAAACACGCCGCCGTCCGCTGCATTGCCGGCATTCATGTAGTCGGCCAGCTTCTGATTGCGCAGATTCGTTGCGTGATCCTGCAGGGCCCGTGTCACGCTTGCCAGATCATACGTTCCGTCCGGGGTGCGCGTCGCCGCTGCATCCAGGCCGTTGAAGGCCTGTTCCGCTGTGGGCGCATACGTCGTCCCTGTGGACTTCTTCCACTGCGCGCCTGCGCCCGTGGTTTCAAAGAGATAGTCTAAGTCCTCTTCCGTCAGCGTGTAATACTTGTATGCTGGATCATCCGGGTCGTTTTGCCTCTGTCCGTAGTCGATGAGTCGCGCCTTCAGGGCCTGCACGTCCGGTACTGTCGCCAGTTCATCGTATGCCGCTTTTTTCGCGTTGTACTCTTGCTCCTTCGCCTGGATCTGATTCACCGTCGTGTAATGTGCGCTGTCCAGCGCCGCCGTCGCGGTCCACCACGTCGCGATCGTCGCAAACAACACTTGCATCTGCGCTGCAGATATTTGCGCCTGCGCCAGCACATTCACCACCGGCACTGCCAGCAGCGGTCCATACACGCTCAACGCCAGCGCCAGGGTCCACAGACTCTGGTCCAACCAGGCGCCGGTCATGTAGTAATTAAAGTATGCGCCGCGGTAGTTGTTGTACTCCGCAATACCGCCGCCCATCTGCATCCAACGGTCCACATGATAGCGATCGCTGGCCGGTATGCCGTCTGCCGCCGCGATTCCGGTCACCATTTCAAAGGCCTGCACCGGCCCCACTGGCGCCGGGCGCAGTCCCTGCAAGAGCGCTCCCGCTGCGCTGTTCACTCCATCGGTGAACCACTGGCCGCCGCTCCAGTACCAGCCCTTGTATTCCTCGCTCGCCGGCCGGCCGCTGTCGCGCGCTGTAATCATGCGGCGGTACACCGCCTCGCGACTTTCCATAAAATCGGCGTATCTTGGATCGGCGGGATGCATCGTGCCCATGCGGTCCAT
>JAVHPJ010000109.1:0-12796 GCA_036170535.1 Leptospirales bacterium
TATCGCTCTCGCTCGCGACCTCGAAGCCCTCATGCGAACGCGCGAGCATTTTGCAAAAACCGCGGCGGATGGCGCTCGTGAGCCCGCCGCTCCCCCCGGACTCGGAACCGCAATCGCCGAATTGCGCGCGCGCCTGGATCCGGCGCTGCTGGCGTGGCTCGAAAGCTGGCCGGAGACAAAGAAGCGCTATCAACAATCGGCGCTCAAATACCGCGTGCGCGATCGCGAGCTCTCGCAGGATTTGAAGTATCGCACCCTCTCCGGCCTGGATTTGCCGATTGTGGCGCTGCCGCCGTATGAGTCCTGGGGCGAACTGGCGCGTTATTATTACGCGGAAAATCTGCCAGGCAGCTTCCCGTACGCCGCCTCCGTCTTTCCGTTTCGCAAGCCCGACGAAGACCCGACGCGCATGTTCGCCGGCGAAGGCGGCCCGGAGCGCACAAACGCGCGCTTCCATTATCTGACCGGCGGCCGCGCAGCTGACGCCGGCGGGGAAGGACTGGATTCCGCCCCGCCGCCCGCAGCGCGGCTCTCGACCGCCTTTGATTCCGTAACGCTTTACGGCGAAGATCCCGATGTGCGGCCGGATATTTACGGCAAGGTCGGCAACGCCGGCGTAAGCGTCCCCGCCCTCGACGATGCAAAGCGGCTCTATTCCGGCTTTGATCTGACCTCGCCTGCAACGTCGGTGAGCATGACCATCAACGGTCCGGCGCCAGTCGTGCTCGCTTTTTTCTTTAACGCCGCCGTGGATCAACAGGTCGAGCGTCATCTGCGCGCGATCGGCGAACTGGAAGCGGCGCAGGAAAAGATCGCGGCGTTTTATCGCGAACGCGGACTGCCCGCGCCCGCTTATCGCCGCGAGCTGCCGCGCGGTCACAATGGATTTGGACTCGCCCTGCTCGGCGCCAGCGGCGATCGCCTGGTGGAGCGCGAGGTGTACGAGCGGATTCGCACGGAGACTCTGCAAAAGGTGCGCGGCACGGTGCAGGCGGATATTCTGAAAGAAGACCAGGCGCAAAACACCTGCATCTTCTCGACCGCCTTCGCCCTGCGCATGATGGGCGACATGCAGGAGTATTTCGTAGCAAAACGCATTCGAAACTTTTACTCCGTCTCCATTTCAGGATATCATATCGCGGAAGCCGGCGCCAACCCGATCACCCAACTCGCCTTTACTCTGGCTAACGGCTTCACTTACGTGGAGTACTACCTCAAGCGCGGCCTCAAAATCGACGATTTCGCGCCCAATCTCAGCTTCTTTTTTTCAAACGGACTGGATGCCGAGTACGCCGTAATTGGACGCGTTGCTCGGCGGATCTGGGCCATCGCCATGCAACGCCTGTACGGCGGCGACGAGCGCTCGCAAAAACTGAAATACCATATTCAAACCAGCGGACGCTCATTGCACGCACGTGAAATCGACTTTAACGACATTCGCACGACCCTGCAGGCGCTCTACGCGCTCTACGACAACTGCAACAGTCTGCATACCAACGCTTACGATGAGGCGATCACCACGCCCACGGAAGAATCCGTCCGACGCGCCATGGCGATTCAGCTGATTATCAACCGCGAGCTGGGTATGAATAAGAACCACAATCCCGCCCAGGGCGCCTACATCATTGAAGAATTAACCGCTCTTGTCGAAGAAGCCGTACTGGCCGAGTTTGATCGGCTGACCGAGCGCGGCGGCGTGCCGGGCGCCATGGAAACCATGTATCAGCGCGGAAAAATTCAGGAAGAGTCGCTCGACTACGAACACAAAAAACACACCGGCGAGTTGCCCATCGTCGGCGTGAATACGTTTTTAAGCCGGACGGAATCGGAGCAGCCCGAAGTCGAACTCATGCGCTCGACGGAAGCGGAGAAAGAACAACAGATTGAAAGCGTCCGCCAGATGCAGTCGGCCTATGCGCCGGAGGCCGACGCGGCGCTCGCGCGCCTCAAGCAAACCGCACTGCGCGGCGAGAATATTTTCAGCGAGTTAATGGAAACGGTAAAGACGGCGTCGCTCGGTCAGATCTCACGGGCGCTTTACGCCGTGGGCGGCAGCTACCGGCGCAGCATGTAGGCGCAAGTTATCGAGTCAGGACCGCAGATCGACAAGGTTGCCGGAGGGCGAATCAAAGAGCGATTGAATACTCGGGCGATCCGGCAAGGGGCTGCGCAAAAGCAGCAAGCGCTGCACGTCTTCGAGGCTCATGACGAGCTTCTGGCGATCCTCGAACTTGACCTCGCTGGGCTTGAGCACCAGATCCTGCGGATTCACCTTGAGCGGAGTTTGCTGTTCGCGACGCGACCGTTCGGCCTCCACAGCATCCGGGCTGCGGGGCGCATCCGCGCCGGCGCCCTGCGCGCGCGCAAGAATCCGCCGGATATCCTGGACCGCCTCCGAAGGCGCGCGGCTATCAAAGGCCGATGGATTGTGAGCGACTCCGTTTACCGTCATAGTCCGCCTCCGAGAGGCACGCGGGCCGGCCCGATCAGCTCAACCCTTGATACATCTTTCGGAAGTTTCCCTGAGATCATGAGCGCCAAAAATCCCGAAAAGGCAACTACAATCCGGCCCCGGGGCCCGTCCAAAAGGCCCGGGAGGCGCCGAATTCGTCTAGCTGGCGGCAGTACGAGGCTAAAAAAAGGGAGACTTAGCTCAGAAATGATTGCAAGATTTGTGTTATGAATGTGTTAGGATAATATGAGGAAGGGCCAGGAGCCCGCTTCCAAAGGCAGAGTATGAAACCCAATAAAACCCATTTCTTCCGGCTTTCGCTGGCCGCCGCACTCGTGCTGCTCAGCGGCGGCTGGTATCTCTTGAACGCCCAGCAGGCCCGGGCGCTGGCCAGCCGGGTTACCGGCCTGGTCCAGGTCCAGAAAGGCGGCGCCGGCCCCTGGCGACCGCTGACCGCAAACGCCCAACTGGCGGATAGCGATGTGATTCGCACCGGCCCGCAGAGCGCCGTCCTGTTGACGACGCGGACCGGCCAGGTGCGCCTGGGCGAAAAAACGGAGGCGGCCCTGACCAGCATCCTCTCCGGTCCGCAGGCCCGCATCGAGGTGCGCCGCGGCTTCAGCTGGTTTTCGGTGAATCCGGGCAGCGTGCAGCGTTTCGAGGTCCGGACGCCGACCACCGTGGCGGCTGTGCGCGGCACCAAATTCGCCGTGGCGACCGACGACGCGGGCGTCATTTCCTGCGTATGCGAGGGGAAAATTGAAACCGCGTCGACCGCCGCGCCGCAAAACCTGGCAATCGCCGAACAGGGCGACTCAAACGACTACGCCGCTAATGGCGCCTACAGCCAGCGCGACCTGAGCCAGTACTTTCGCGGTCTGAAGGTCGATACTAGTTTCCGGGCGGTGGTGCAGGAAGACGCAAAATTTCGGTCTTGCATGAACTGCCACCGCATGACCAATCTGGCTACGGACAATTCGCCCGATCCCGGCGAGTATTGATCCGCAGAGGAGCGTCGATTGATAACCCGCGTTTACCGCAGCATTGCAGAGCAGTTCCGGACGGCCGCCTTCGCAGGGGCCGTCGCTTTTGCCCTGGCGGTCTGCGGGCCGACGGCGCTGCAGGCGCAGTCGGAATCCTCGGAGGACTTCATGTCGGGCTGGCTGGACGGCCTGACCTTGTTCGGTCAGGTGCGCCTCCGGCCGGAATACAAGTCAAATTTCGACTTCAATCGCTCGACGGACGATCAGAGCGATTATGTCGGACAGCGTATTCAACTCGGTCTGGAAAAAGTCTTCAACGAAGATACGCGTATGCGCATCACCCTCCAGGACGCGCGCGTTTGGGGCGGGACGCCTGGTTCGGATACCGGCCTGAACACGGCCAATCGCGAGACTACGGAGTCGATCGATCTCCGCGAGGGCTGGATCGAGATGAACCGTCTGCTGGGTCCCCTGGGATTTCGCGCCGGACGTCAGGTTCTTTCCTACGGCGATCAACGTCTGCTGGGCGGCAGCGAGTGGAGCAACGTCGGTTCAAGTTTTGACGCGCTGCGCTTTCACTTTGACACCGATTTTTACCGCGCGCATCTTTTTGGCGCCGTGCTTTCCGAGGAAGACTCCGACGCAACCGGCAATACAACCGCGGTCGGATCCGGGCAAAGCTCCGGGTTCCAGTTTCAGTGCGACGCCACCGGGGCCAACTGTCGCATCCTCGCCTCTACTGCGCGGGAACTCAACGACGGATATTTGAGCGGCTTTTACAATACGCTCCGCTGGAGCGATCACCTGCACACGGATTTTTATTATTTTGGATTACATAAGAAATTCATATTAAACGAAACGCCCTCGCTCACGCTGCCCGGGGGAACGGTCGCTACTCAGGATCGCGCGCGCCAGCGCGACAACCTGAACACTTACGGTCTGCGTTTCACCAATCGCACCCAGGACGGCAAAGCGCCAACCATTATCGATTGGACGGCAGAAGCGGTCTGGCAGAGCGGGCGCACGGGTCGCGAAATTGACGCAACGTGGGATCCGTTTCGCCAGCGCGTTGTGCGCGCAGATATTCTGGGCGCGCCGGTGACAAACGCCAGCGGCGCCTTTGAGACGGTCGCCGTTTACCGGGAAAAGGAACGCTACGATACCGCGGCCTTCGCGTTGGACGCGGGCGTAACTTTTGATCAGTTTCGGTTCGGGGGCAAGTATCAGCAGGGCTCGGGCGATCCGGATCGCAGCGATGCGGCGGTCGCCACGTTCCAGGCGCTGTTCCCCACGGCGCACGGTTTTTTTGGCGGCGCCGATCTGGCCGGCTGGCGTAACGTGCTCGCGCGCGCCGGCAATGTTTCGTACGATGCGGGCTCGTGGGGTCGCTTTCAGTTCGCCGTTTGGGATATCCGCAAGGACGCACTGCAGGACGCCTGGTATGACGCAAGCGGCGCCGCGCGCAGCGGTCTATCCACGGAATCGTACGCCAATGCGCGCTTTGGTCAGCTTGTTTCCGCGACGGGAGTGGTTTCGCAACCGGTGGCCCGACTCGGTCGTCAGTTGATTAAGGAATACGACTTTGTGTATTCATTGAAACTACGCACGGCCCGACTGAGCCTGGGTTACAGCTACGTTTACGCCGGTGACGCCGCGCGCATCGTGATCAATAATTCCTTCGCCCCCTATGATCAACAACGTCGGAACTTCGATCCGCGCGCCGACTTTGCGTTTATCATGCTTGATTACCAGTTCTGAACGCGCCGTCAGTCGCTTCCGAGGTACTGAAACGATCTCACGAATTTTCGCGCACGCCGGATTTCGCCCGGTTCGTCCGGCGTAAGAGCGCTCACCACATAGAGCCGCCCTTTGATTTCAAAAAGCCGCGCCACAATGCGCTGTCCGCTGCGCGTTCGAATTTCAAAGGCCCGTCCGGGATGGCGCCCGGACTCAATCGACTCTTCAGATTCAATTTGTCCGGGATAGCGACGCAGCAGCCCTGCTCGACCGCGCAGCAGGCGCTCGGCCGGACCGCCGCTCTGCAAAACCGCAGCCGGCAAGGCGTTGGAAGAGACGATGTACTGCCGCACGGGCGTCATCGGCTGCATATGCACCGCCATGCGCGCAACCACCGGCCCGTCGGGACTATCAATCGGCTCCTCGATTTGCGACACGGGGCCGGGGAAAACCGCGGAAAAATCGCCCGCCGCGCTCGTGAATTCCACGCCAGGATCCTGGCAGTGCAAGCAGACGGCGGCCACGGAACTTCCGAGCAGTAAACGTAAAAAAGATTTCATAATTTCATCCAGAAGGAAAAAAGCCGACGAAGCAAGACGCTTGTCCGACTACCGCAGCTAAAGAACTCGCCGGCGCGCAGTGCGCCGGCGAGCGGCTTAAACGAGAGGCTGAGATCCTTGCGAATCAGCGACCTTTGCCAAAGGCCTGCATGTAAGCCTTCGCCAGTTCGATGTTCACCATAACCACCGCCTCATTGATTTTTTCGTAAGGCGAACCGATGCGCGGTCCCAGCGCATCCGCTTTCGCCTGCGTATCGATCACGCTGCCCGGCGGCACAAAGCGGCCTTCGGGAATTTCGACGCCGTCAGTGATGACAGAGCCTACGCCGACCGCCACGTTATTGCGAATCACTGCGTTGAACACGAGCGAATCCATGCCGATGAACACGTCGTCGCCCACCCAGGCCGGTCCATGGATCATGGAATCGTGAGCCAGACTCACGCGTTCCCCAACGCAGATCGGAAAGCCTTTTTCCCATTCGGGATCCGTTACTTCCAGTCGCCGACCGTCCGCCGAAAAGACGCGTCCCGCGATGCGTTCGCCGCTCAGTTCCGTGGCGAGCGCGTGCAGAATCACGCCGTCCTGAATATTGGTCTGTTTACCCACGACAATCGGCGTGCCCTCGTCGCCGCGACACACGGCGGTCGGACTCATCATCGTCAATTCGCCGATATGACAGTCGCCGATCACAAATGCGCCCGGGTGAATGTAGGCGGTTTCATGAATCTGCGGGTCTTCCGTCGCCTGCTGAAAAGGCGTAACCACATTCTTGTGTATGTTTTTGGGTCCGCCGCAATTGACAAATGCAGCCGCAGCCAGAGCTGCGGCGACAGGCGCCAGAGCGCGCTTTCGCAAGCCGAACAAGGTTTGCATTGTTTCGTTCCTCCAGTTTGAACGTTGCCGGATATATAAGGGTCCGGTCTTACAACGGCGCGATTTTTTTTCGCGGGCGCTGCGAAATGGAAAGGCGCGCGCATTACGACCGCGGCGAAGGCGAGGCGAAAATTCATTCGGATCACGTGTCCGCTTCGGCGTTTCCAATCGTAATATGGGCTAACCTACTTCACTGGAAATACCGTCATGCAAGCCACTCGCCCGAATCGTCCTTCGAGCGTTGAAGCGTTATTTGCCGCTGTGCTCGCGAGCGCAGCGTTCATTTCCGGCGAGAAGCTCGCCGCGCAATCCGCCGAGGGCGTATCTTCGCGGCAGTCCCCCGCTCCGTCCGCGGCATCCGGCGAAATACCGCCGACTCCGGTATTCGAATATAAAGTCGGCGCGCGCCTGTTTCTGGGGTATGAGTTCGAGGACTCCGATTCGTCGGGACGCGCAGACCAACGCGGACCGAATCGTCAGGATTCCGGTTTTGGCCTGGAACGCGCCTTTCTGACTTTTGATGGAAAAGTCAATGAAGGAGTGTTTAAAGATTGGACAGTCAGTATTACGAGCGACCTGGCAAGCGCGGCCGAACTGGCGGACGGGTGCGGCGGCGATTCCGTTTGCGATGAAAGCAATGAATATGCAATAACGCTGCGTCAGGCGTACATCGATATCCCGCTGCCGGTATTGGACGGCCTCAGCGTGCGCATGGGCCAGATTGAGAGCGCCATGGGTCAGGGCGCAGCCGGCTACCGCATGACCGCCATCTGGGAGAATCGCTATCTGGGGCAGCGGACCCACCTCCAGGAAGCGGGCCTGAACGAGCCCGTAGACAGGGGCGTCGCCTTGATCTATAAACACGACTACGGCGGCCTGCACGCGTATCTGGCGAACGGCGAATCCTTCGAACGCGTGAACGCACAAGAGGTGAATCCGGATTCGCTGAGCAAGCTGGGCCGCGGCGAGTCCGATTCGTATGCGCTGGAATTTCAGGGACTGCTGCACTTTGAACCGACCGGCAAGAAAAACGACAACGTGCGCTGGCTGATCGGATTTCCGTGGCGTCTGCACAACATTAGCCGAGTCCACGAAGACGAAGTTCGTTACTTTTCCGCCAATCTTACGGATCCGGCTGCGCCCGATTTTGTGTATCTCATTGGCGATTCGCGAGCGAAACGCGATGTGACCTATGGCGCTGTAACCGACCTGATCATCACGTCCGGCTTGTGGCAGATTAATCTGGGCGTCGGCGGCGCCGAGACGATTGATCGGCGCGCAAACGCGTATCGGGTGGATCAGCGTGCGCTGAGCCAGGGTCTAACCCAGGCTGACTTTAATCGGTATGTTCGCCTGGATTCAGACGCCCACGGCCATATGAATTACGCCTGGCTTCAGGTTCGCTACGGTCATTTCGCCGTGGTCGGCCGCTGGATCACGCAAACTCAAACTGACCGCCTGCAAAGACGCCTCCAAACACGCAGCGGCAAAGGTTGGGCGCAGCAGATGACCGAGCTTGACTTCGCCGACGGAGTCGCAGGCAATCTGACGCCGAATCGCGCCCGCAGTTCAATTGATCTGGGCCTCGGGCGTGTGAACAACGTGGTGTACGCGATCACCTACTTTCCCCATCCGCGATCCAAATTTTTTCGCATCAGCCTGGGCGTTTCAGAATTGTTCGGAACCGACTTAAGCGGCCGTGCTTTTCAACGCAGCGCTTTTGATCGGTACGATGGCGCCGCCTTTGGCGTGGAAAGCAGCCTGAAGAGCCAGCTGGAAGCGTCGCCAGCGACGGCGGCCGCACTCGGTTTGCCGCCCGGCGAAATTGCCATTCTGAATGATTACGTCGGTCGAGAATACAGGGCGCGCGAAGTGTTTATCCGGGCGGAGTTCCGGTACTGACACGGTTCAGGGCCGGCGAACGTCAACGCTCTGCAGGCGAATCTGATCGCCGCGCAGTTCCAGAAACGAGCCGAATACGCTGACCTGATCGCCGTCGCGAATGGGCGTCGGGGCGCCTTCGCGCGGCGCATAGAGCACGAGCGTCGATAGATCGGCCAGCGCTGGCATCTCCAGAAAGAAACGTACGCTCGAACCCGAAACGCTGACATCGCGCGCGACTCCGGTCCATAAGATTTGCGCATTGCGATAGAGATAAGGATCCTGCCGCAGCGTCGCAGGATCTACGGGGTCTTTGAAATTCTCGCGCCGGGCGACCGGCGGAATCGCATCGCGCAACATCAGCGCGCGTTCCTTGATTTCGAATGATGCATTGGACAATTCGATTCGCCCCAGCAGCCGGCGCGCTTCATTCACGCGACCCTCGTAAATCAGTCCGCGCGCCTGGTTGTATTCCTGCAGGGCTTCTTCGCGCGCAGAGTAAACAAAACGCGGCTGCTCGTCCGTGTAACGATCCACCGGCGTGACTCCGCCGCTGGCCGGCGCTTCCGGCAGATTTTCCAGGGCGGTGTCGTAGGGGTCCGCTTCAAACAACGCGGCGATTTGCGGAAACATAAGCCCGATCGCGACCGCCAGTGCAACCATGGCGATCGCCGCGAGCCCGAGCTTCCAGAATGGATCCAGCCGCAATCGCCCTGGACGGCGCGTCTCAGCGCCCCGCGCGCCGATCTTTCGCGCCTGCTCCGGCAGCGGCACAAAGCGGGTAAAATGCGCAGCTTTTTCCGCTTCATTCAGGACCGCCGCTTCACTGCGTTTGAGTTTTTCGATCAGCTGATCGGCGAAGGTTTCGGCCGGATCGATTTGAACTATGCGCGTCCACAGCAACAAGGCGCGATCCAGGCGACGTTTTTGAATTTCCAGATAGGCCGAGAGGTACAGGCTGTCCGCCCCGTAGCGCGTCGCTTCGCCGTGGGCTTCCACCCACTCCTCGGCTTGCAGTACGTGTCCCAAACCAAACAGCGCGCAGGCCCCGGCGTACAGGGTTTCCGGGCGCAGCGAGCGCCCCTGCTGTTCGCGCAGGCGCCGCGCCATTTCGAAGGCGTCGTCGTACCGCCCCTCAAAAAGCGCGCGTTCGAGTTCCCGTTGATCCGAGCGGCTCATGATCAGCCGAACCTGGCCGCCTGTTCGCGCCATGTCGCGCGAAAATCTGCATCGCTTACCGCGCAGCCGAATTCGTATTTGCCTGGCGCAGAAAGCAGCACAAAGCGCGCCCGACCGTCCTCGACTTTCTTGTCGTAGGTCATGTGCCGGAGCAGATCCTCCGCTGACAGGCCCGCAGTGTCGCAGGGCAGCGCCAGCTTTTCCATCAGCGCGAAGCAGCGTTCAAGATCAGCGTCGGAAAGACCGCGCAGTCGGCGCGACAGCAGGAGGGCCGTCGCCAACCCGCGCGCAACGGCTTCCCCGTGCAAGAACCGCTTGTAGTGCGTGAAAGATTCAAGGGCGTGCGCGGTGGTGTGGCCAAAATTAAGTATGCTGCGAAGGCCGCTTTCCTTCTCGTCCAGCGATACTATCTTCGCCTTGAAGGCGATTGAATCGCGCACGGCGCGCCGGAGTTCCGGGCCGTCAGGATCAAGCAGACGCGCGCCGGAGTTTTCCAGATCGCGCAGATGCGCGCCGCTTTCTTCGAGCAGCGCGTGTTTGAACATCTCCGCCAGACCGCAGATCCATTCGCGCGGCGGCAGGGTGCGGAGCAAAGACTGATTAAAATAGACAAAGCGCGGATGATAAAACGCGCCGACCATGTTCTTTCCAAAATTCACATTCACGCCGGTCTTTCCGCCGACGCTGGAATCGACCGCCGCCAGCAGGGTCGACGGAAACTGCACAAATGGCACGCCGCGCAACAGGATCGCAGCCAGAAAGCCGGTAAAATCGCCAACGACGCCGCCGCCGACGGCAAGCAAGCAGCTCTTGCGATCTGCGCCCAGTTCAATCAATCGATTGAGCGGCGTTTCCAGGTTTGCAAACTGTTTGGCCGCTTCGCCTTCTTCTATGTATATAACGCGCTCATCGTCCAGCCCGCCGGGGAAATGCTGCGGCAACGCCGCCGCAAGATCGCCGAGCACCGGCTCGCGCAAGCGTCGTTGACTTACGATAAACAGACGACTCGCCTTCAATGAGCCGAGCAGATCCTCAGCCAGCAGCCGCGACCAATCGCGTTCCACATACAGAGAATAAGCCGACGCGCCGTGCGGTTGAACCTCAAGCGGATCTCCGGATTCCCCGATCGTCATTTGCCGCTCCGCGCCGCGCGCTTCTTTTCCAGCTTTTCCAGTTTTACCAATGCGCTCGAGGCCGCTTCCTGCTCCGCGCGCTTTCGGGAACTGCCGCGGCCGCGCGCCAGTTCTTTGCCGGCGACCAGCACGCGCATTTCGAACTCGCGGCGATGATCCGGTCCGCTTTCGGAGACCAATTCGTATTCGGGACGGCTGCGCGATTCGCGCTGAATCCACTCCTGCAGGCGCGACTTGGGATCGCGCGCCAGGGTCGGATCGTCGATCGCGCGGATGCGTTCGGCGAAATGGCGCAGAATAAAGCGGCGCGCCGCCTCGAGCCCGCGGTCCAGATACACGGCCGCAATCAGGGCTTCCAGCGCATCGGCCAGGTTTGAAGGCCGCGACTCGCCCCCGCTCGCCTTTTCTCCCCGCCCCATTTGCAGATTGGGTCCAATGCCGATCGCCGCTCCGACTTTCGCGAGCGACGCCTCGGAAACCAGGGCGGACTTCACGCGCGCCAGTTCGCCCTCGGCATAGTCAGGATGCGCGCTGTAAAGATACTCATTGACAACCAGGGAAAGCACCGAGTCGCCCAGGTATTCCAGACGCTGATTGTCCGATGCGCGGCCGGAACTTTCGTTGCGAGCGGAGCTGTGCGTGAGCGCGCAATCCATCAGATCAAGCGAACGAAATGTGACCCGGAGACGTTTTGCGAACTCGAGGAGCCGGGCTTTGCGAGCGGCTTCGAGGCGACGGGAGGGTTTGCTGCGCGAGAGTAGCGGCACTGCGCCGTTCTGGCTGGTAAGATTAGAAAGGATGAAAACTGTTGAAACTAAGAGAGGCCGGTCCGCCCGAAGGCGAACCGACCCAAAAAAGAAAAAATCAGGAAGCGTGTTCGTCGATGTATTTGATTACATCGCCAACCGTCTGGATTTTTTCAGCGTCTTCGTCGGAGATCTCGATTCCGAACTCTTCTTCCAGAGCCATTACAAGCTCAACGGTGTCCAGAGAATCGGCGCCCAGGTCATCGATGAAGTGAGCTTCCGGCGTTACTTCGGATTCGTCAACGCCCAGTTGCTCGACGATGATTGCTTTTACTTTGTCAAATTCAGCCATTTTAATTCTCCCGTAGCTGTTACAGGTAAACGAATATTTTGTCGTTGGAGAAACGACTCACGCACGATTAGAAACGACCCCCGACCGGGCAAGAGGAAAAAAATGTTCTGGAAAAGAAATTTTCTCCTAGGGAGAAATCCAGGACCGCCCCAGGTTGCCGGGGAGCCGGGCAGCCCGGGTGACACGGTCCCGGGCGGCATGCAGCGCCTGGAATGTTTCCTGCAAGAAACTTGATATTAGAAAGAAGCCCCTTAAAAGTCGGGCTGCGAAGACCCGAACTTAATAGCTGAGAGAAATTCCGCCGGTTCCGATTGGCGGGTAATGCAGCATGCGTACACGAATTCAGTTCAAAAACTCCCATGCGATTCGCTTTGAGGCGACAGCGGCCGATACGCTGTACGGCCCGGCGCCCATAAACCTCAGCCTCGAAACGGTGCAAAATTGGCGCGCCGAGGGACTGAGCGCCGCGGCCCTGGTCGTGCAGCCCGCGGCCTCCGGCCTCGACCAGAATGCCGCGCGACTCAAACGTCTGTGTGAATCCGCCGGACTCCGCCTCGAAATAGTGCATCTTTCCGATCTCGCTTCCGACCGCTTTGCGAGCCTTCAGAATCTGGCGCGCCGACTGCAGGCCGACATTCGGGACGGATCGCTGCTCTTCTCGTATGAGGAATCCACGCGCTCCGCGGCGGTGAACCTGGGCGCCATGTTTTTGCTGACGCTGCGCGCCCTGCGCGAGCTCGAGCCGGCGTCGGCGGTGAAGTATATCACCGGCCGGATCGGCGACCTTGCGGAAAATCGGATTGTTTACGAATTCAAACACTTCCTGGACCCGCGCTTTCCGGCGCCGCCCGACGCAGGCGAGGAACCCCTGCCCGTTGAGGAGATCCCGGCGCGGGGGG
>JAVHPJ010000110.1:0-46237 GCA_036170535.1 Leptospirales bacterium
CCTTTTGCGCGGCCGGGACTCGTTCCGTCCGCCACTCGCTCCGGGAATTTTTTACGGAGAAGTCGTCTTTCGGCGTTTCTAATATTCAGGAGACTTTATATTGGAAGCACAGACGTGCGGCAGTTTCTATCCGGCGTGTAAGCGCTAAGTACGAATTATGAAACTGATTATTGGACTCGGCAACCCTGGCGAAAAATACGTTAACCACCGGTCGAATATTGGTTTTAAGATCCTCGACGTAATCGCGAACAACAACAATATTGATATTCGCACCAAAAAGAAAAAATCGCTGATCGGCCGCGGCGATTTCGAAGGCGAAGAGGTCGTTCTGCTCAAGCCGCAGACCTTCGCTGAGCTTTCCGGGGAAGCGGCGCTCTACATCGCCAGCTTCCTGCGCATTAAGCCTAACGATATTATCATCATCGTGGACGATTTCTCCATGCCGCTGGGTCGCCTGGTGGTGGAAAAGGGCGGCGAAGACTACGAGCATCCCGCGATCGGCAATTTGCGGGTCGCTCTTAAGTCGCCGGAATTTATCCGGGTCCGCGTGGGCATTTTCGGGCAAACCGTCAACGGCGCCACGCGCGAACAGTACATCGGCCAGGAATTTGAGCCGCTGGAAAATCTCCAGTTGATCACGATCATTAACGACGCCGAAGCGGCGATCCGGTCGATCACGCACGGGGATATTGACGAAGTTATTGAAAAGTTCAAGTATTGAACGCAGCGCAGCCCCGCCTGGCCAGCCCGGCCGCGAGGCCCGCCACGCCTCCCGATCCGGTCAGGACTTCCCATTTGTCCTGAGTAAACGTTGACGACTCCTCCAAAGCTGCTTACTTTGCCTGTGACAGAGGCATGCGCGGCGCGCCCTTCGCGGCCGGTCGCCTGGAAACACGGATGAACAAAAACCTGAAATATTTCATCTTCATTGTAGTTGCGGTAGTCGGACTCCTGTTCCTCTCGCAGCAGATTTCAAGCCCGGACGCGCGCGCCACGGAGCAGCTGAGTTACAGTCAGTTCAAGCGCATGCTGACGCCGGAAGGCCAGGAAAAGTTCGGGCGCATAGTGACTATGGAAGCCCCGGCGACTGAGGAGCCCAGCCGCTCGCTGATTCCGGTCAACGAGCCGGTTATTGTGCATATTTCGCCGCGCCGCATCACCGGTTATTATCTGCCGGTCGGCCTGAAGCAGGAGCCCAGCGACACGCCGGAGAAATTGCGCGAGCGTGCGACGCGCTTTGTCGTAGAAACGTTGCCCAGCGCTTCGAGTGAAGATCTGCTCAAGGAACTGGACGCCAATAATCTCACGTATCGCTTCGAGAACGACGACGAAAGCGGCCTTTTTTCGACGCTGAGCACGCTGCTTCTCGGCGCGGTCGTGATCTTTCTTTTGTGGATGTTCACCATGCGTCAGATGCAGAGCGCCGGCAACCGGGCGCTGGCCTTCGGCAAAAGCAAGGCGCGGCTCACCTCCGACGATAAAAATAAAGTCACGTTCAGCGATGTTGCGGGCTGCGACGAGGCGAAAGTCGAGCTCCTGGAAGTCGTCGACTTTCTGAAAGACCCGCGTAAGTTCCAATCGATCGGCGCGAAAATTCCCAAAGGCGTCCTGCTGGTGGGTCCGCCGGGCACGGGCAAGACCCTGCTCGCGCGCGCCGTCGCCGGCGAAGCGGGCGTTCCCTTCTATACTATATCCGGCTCCGACTTTGTGGAAATGTTCGTCGGCGTGGGCGCCAGTCGCGTGCGCGACCTGTTCGAACAAGCCAAGAAAAATTCGCCCTGCATCGTATTTATCGATGAGATCGACGCGGTGGGTCGCCTGCGCGGCGCCGGCCTCGGCGGCGGACACGATGAACGCGAGCAAACCCTGAACCAGATGCTCGTCGAAATGGACGGATTCGAAGAGAACGAGGGCGTGATCGTCATGGCTGCGACCAACCGGCCGGACGTGCTTGATCCCGCATTGCTCCGCCCGGGCCGCTTTGACCGTCAGGTCGTGGTCGACGTTCCCGATGTTAAGGGCCGCGAAGCGATTCTAAAGATCCATGCGCGCAAAATCCCGATGACATCGGACGTTACGCTTTCGCAAATCGCCCGCGGCACGCCGGGTTTCACCGGCGCTGATCTCGCTAATCTGGTTAATGAGGCCGCCCTGCTGGCCGCGCGTCGCAACAAGCGCCGCGTAACCATGGACGAGCTGGAAGAAGCCAAAGACAAAGTGATGATGGGTCCGGAGCGTCGCTCCTTCATGCTGACGCCCAAAGAAAAAGAGGTCACCGCGTATCACGAAGGCGGACATGCGCTGCTGGGTTCGTTGCTCCCGTACGCCGACCCGGTGCACAAGGTTACGATCATTCCGCGCGGACGCGCCCTGGGCCTCACCCAGATGCTTCCCGAAGAAGATCGGCATTTCCAGACAAGCAAATACTGGGAAGACCGCATCTGCGTGCTGATGGGCGGCTATCTCGCCGAAGAAATCATCTTTGGCGACACTTCCACCGGCGCATCCAATGACATCCAGGTAGCGACCAACATCGCCCGGCGCATGATCTGCGAATGGGGCATGTCCGAGCGGCTGGGCACAATCGCGTATTCCAACGCAAATGAAAACGTGTTCCTGGGCCGCGAATTCGGCGCAAGCCGTCAGTACAGCGACGAAACGGCTTCCGCGATCGACGAAGAAGTGAAGCGTATCGTGGGCGACCAACGGGAACGCGGGCGCAAGCTCCTGCGCGACAATCGCGAGAAGCTCGAGCGCATCGCCAAAGCCCTGCTGGCTCAGGAAAGCGTCAACGCAGAAGAGCTGATCGCAATCGTGCGCGGCGAACCGGCCCCGCCTGCAGCCAGCCCCGGGTTGGAGCCGCCCCGACCGGACAACTCCGGTGAAATCGGCCCGGCGCCGACGCCTGCGCCGGCCCTGTAGGTCGGCGGGCGGCTCGCATGTCCTCCGATTCGCTGACGATTCTCCATCCTTTTGGAGAAGACCCGGAAGCGGAGGAAGAATTCAAGCGCAAGCAGCGCACGCGCGCGCTCATCGAGCGCCGCGCCGACGAGGGCTTCGACGCCGCCGAGATCACAAGCCGCGAAGTAAAAGACCACAGCGCCTTTCGACAGTCGGCGGATCTGGCGCTGCGGTCCCATTTCAGCGGCGCCGACGCCGTGCGTCAGAAATTCTTCGCTTCGCACCTGCCGGAAGATGTGCAGGCCGCAATCGCTCCCCACGAAGATCGTCTGGGCGAAGCCCTGGACCGTCTCCAGAAAGCCTACAAAATCTACGTCGACACGGCCGCCGACGACTCGCTTGAACGTGAAGCGGAACGTCTGGAGCGGCGTTATTTCAAGCAGCTCGGAGTCCGCAACCAGATCGAATTCTTGCGCCTGCGTCGCTTATACGAAAAACTGCGCACATTCAATGAAACTGCGAAAAAGGAATGGCGCGAGATCAACAAGGTTGTAGACAACCTGATCGTTTTAAAAGAAACGCGCGCCATCGCGGTGGAAACGGAGCGCGAACTGCTGCGCCCCATTCAACTGCTGATTCGCCAGAGCGAATCCTTTTTTGACGAGGTTAAGCTTTATCTCGAGGTTACGGCCGAAAATGTAGACCGGATTACCGGAAGTTACAAGATCGAGTGCGAATACAATCCCGCAAAGAACTACAGCAAAGGCGCGCTGTTCGGCGATCCGGACGAGCCCGGTTCCGCGGCCCCCGCGCCGACGCTTGAGGCCGAGGAAAAACCGGCCGATGACGCCGGCGAATATCGCACTTCAATCGCGTATAACATTGTCCTGGAGACGCGCGAACACAAGCTGAATCGCGCCAGCCTGATTAACGTCCCTTTGCTGGGCAGCCGCGACTGGAATCGCAGCCCGGACTATCATCTCGAAATCCCCTTGCGTTATTTTGAAGATTGCGCGCGGCTATTTCGCGATGCGTATCATGTAAATTACGACGACGCAAACATACTGCACACGCCTCTGGCGACCGCCGCAGCCGTGGTGCGCCGGGGCATGGGCGAGGCGGCGCTCGCCGAGTATCACGAGCTCTGCCTCGAACTTATTAACACGACCGCCGTGGCGCTTCTGGTGGAAGATTTTCCCGGCGTGGATAAGCCGGAAGTCTTCTTATACCATTGCGGGCCGAACGTTTTTTATCGAATCCTGGTCGCCGAGCTGCGCCGGCGCGGTTTGGGCGAGATCTATTATCTGGACGACAACAACAATTCCGTGCGCGAATTGCCGGAAGAGCTATTAAAAAAAATCCTGATCGACTGGTGGAACGAGCGCTTCCGGGAACTTTCGCGCGAAGACGTTGATTCGTATTTAACATATTCGCGCCAGTTGGAGATGGTCAAGCGCGAATACCGCGCGCTCTACGAGGAAGGCGTCGCCCTGCGCAAACGGGAGCAACCCGGCGTTTCGTACGTCGGCGTTGAACGCTGGCTCAAAGACAACAAAAGCCGCGTATTCGGCGTTCGCAAGGTTGAGATTTTTCGTCGTTTTGTGACCGGCGCCGTGCTGGAGTAGCCTCCGCAATTCCGGCCGGCGCCGCGTGCGTTTCGGTTGCGCTTTTGGGCGCCGGGATGCCAATCAACCCGTGAAGTCTTCTCCGTGGCTCGCCCTCGCCGCCCTCTTCGCCGCGCCTGTCGGCGCCATCGGCTACGGACTGCTGCTGCCGGTGCACATTGGACGCGGCCCGGATTTTTTTCAAACAGCGCGCATCCTCAAGATCCAGCGCAAGCGCAGTTCCTACTGGTTTTTAATTCGCTGTTCCTGGCTGCAGGCGCCGCCGCCCCTGGAAGGCGCATTAAACAATGCGACTCTCGAGAAGCTGGGCCTGAATCCCGTTGAATTCCGTCAGATTCGCGGCATATACGCCGGGCTGGAGCGCGAGGTCGGGGCCTTCACAGCGCTGGCCAATTGCGTTCAGATCGTCCGCAGCCTGCGCGCCAGCGCCCGGGCGCGCAACGGCGGCGCGTGACGAGCCGTAGCAATCCGCCCGGGGCCCGGAGGGGAAAAGAACTTGCTCTGCACCCCCGGCCTCGTTTCATTGACACGGAAGTCAACAAACGACCCAGACCGAACCGGCTCAAGAACTGCGCCGGATTTTTTTCGGGCTCAATAGGTGCATATACACACAATTCAGGCGTTCGCGCTTGTTGAGACGGGTTTTCCTCTATAAATTTTCTGAACAGGTGGAGCGATGAAGACCATACCCCGCGCAATCAATTGGACCGAAGAGCATCTTGCGTACCGCGAAATGGCGGCCGGATTTTTCGATAAGGAAGTCGCGCCCAATCATCCCCAGTGGGAAAAGGACAAGATCGTTCCGCGCGAAATCTGGACCAAAGCCGGCCAATTGGGTTTGTTGTGCCCGAACTTCCCGGAAGAATACGGCGGCGCAGCGGCTGACTTTCTTTATAACACGATCGTCATCGAAGAAGGCGCGCGCGTTGGCAACAGCGGTTTTTTTCACAGTCTGCACAGCGACGTAATCGCGCCCTATGTTTTACACTACGCCAACGAGGAGCAAAAGAAACGCTGGCTGCCCGGCATAATCGACGGTTCGAAGATTCTTGCCATCGGTATGACCGAGCCGAACACCGGCTCCGATCTCGCGGCGGTAACGACCACGGCAATCGACAAAGGCGATCACTACGTCCTGAACGGTCAGAAGACCTTTATCTCTAACGGCTACCTGTCCGATCTGGTGATCACAGTCGCCAAGACCAATCCGGAAAAGGGCATCCATGGCATTTCCTTGCTCATGGTTGAGCGTGGCATGAAAGGTTTTGAGCGCGGCCGCAAGCTGGAAAAAATCGGTCTGCACGCCCAGGACACATCCGAACTTTCCTTCGAAGATGTAATTGTACCCAAGGAGAATCTGATCGGCAAGCCGGGCTACGGCTTTCGCTATCTGATGAGCGAACTGGCGCAAGAACGCCTCGTACTGGCAATCTCCAATATGCGCAGCGCGGAAGCCGCGCTGGAAGAAACGATCAAGTATGTTAAGAGTCGGCAGGCGTTCGGCAAATCGATCGGCAAGTTCCAGCATATTCGCTTCACCCTGGCGGACATTGCTACGGAACAAGCCGGCGCGCGCGCATTCCTCGACCAGGTGACGCTGCTCCATACAAAAGGCCAGAGCAACGCCGTGATGGCGTCTCAGGCCAAACTCATGTGCTCGGAAATGATGAAACGCCACATCGACCAATGCCTGCAGTTTTTCGGCGGCTATGGCTATATGCTGGAGTATCCGATCGCACGGGCCTATCTCGATGCGCGCGTACAAACGATCTATGCCGGCACATCGGAGATCATGCGCGAGATTATCGCGGGCTCGGGCCTGGGGCTCTGAGCCGACCGGGCTTTTATAGTACGACCCGCCGACTCGTCGGCGGGTTTTTTGTTCGCGCTCGACTTGACAGGCGTTGGTCCCCGGCTTTAGTTTCAGTCAGTGTAACTTACGCGCCGCCATTCAAGAGGCGCCGCCCGCATCGAATGTCCGCCGACGAATTTATATCTGCCGGTCTGCCGCGTCCCGCCGCCGCTCGCGCACTTGAGCTCGCCCGGGAAGCAGCGGCCGCCGGCGAAGCGCCCGTCGGCGCGGTAGCAATCGAAGTGCTGCAGCTGGACGCGGACGGACGAGCGATCGAATGGCGCATGTTGGCGCAGGATCGCAATCGTATCCTCGAACTGAACGATGCGAGCGCCCACGCCGAGCTGCTGGCCCTGCGGGCCGCCTGTCGCGCCCAGGCGAACGAACGCCTGAGTCGCGTATGGCTGATCGCCTCGCTCGAGCCATGTCTCTTGTGTTCCGGAGCGGCGGTTTTGTCGAGAGTGGAGCGCGTGTATTATTTTGCCGAAACGGAAAAAGGCCCGGGCTTGCGCAACATTCTCGCGAACTTCAGCGACGGACCGGCGCGGATCAATCACCGGCCCGCCGTCTACGCGGTGGAGGAGTATCGCGCAGAATCCGCGCAGCTGCTGCGCGAATTTTTCCGGCAAAAACGCGGCTGAAAGCCGCCGGACGCGGCGCAAGGCCGTAAGCCGACTTTCACTTGACCCCGGGCCCCGGACGCGAATCCTTGCTCTACTGCGGCCGATTCCCGTCGACGCAGCGGATGCAACGCTGGAGAGGTGTCCGAGTGGTCTATGGTGCACGCTTGGAAAGCGTGTGTGGGGCAACCCACCGAGGGTTCGAATCCCTCCCTCTCCGCATTTGAAATTTTCCCGACCGCAATTGCAGTTTAGAACCGGAGAGGGAGGGTGAGAACCCTCGCTTTCCTGGGCGGCCGGCAGGATGCCGGGCGTGTCGACGAAGACACGGAGGTCGAGAGTCGACGGAGAATCCCTCCCTCTCCGCAGGCGAGTTCTCCCTCATGATCTGCACGCACGGCCGTCCCTGTCCAAGCGTGCAGAACGACCGCCCTCCCTGGCGGTCGCGGTCATGAGGGAGAACTCGTTTTAATTCTACTCATCTATTCCTCAGCAGTCCGTAACTACCTGCATCCAAAGCCGCGCAGCCGAGCTTTCGTAACCGACAGGGACGTCGGTCGATGGCGAAATGTGATTGAATGAGTATTTACAATCTGTAGAATCGACGCCGGCGATGCGCCGGAGCAGCCTCGCCGGGATTCGTAATGGCTGCCAGACTGCATCAATCTGTGTGTTTATGCATTATCCTCGCCATTTGTCTCGCTAACGCCGCCTGTCTGGATTCGAATTGCAGTCCGGGGGATGTCGCCTGCGGGCAATCTGCGGGTTACCTGCTGTATGCAAACCCCGCCTGCTTTCTCAATCGCTCGCAGGTCATTGATCCGGCAAATTGGCCACTGGTTCAAGCGGAGCTACTAAGTCAGGTCAGGCGCGGAACAAACGGCGATCCGAGCGCAAGTTTCTTTGGGAGCGCGCCAGGCGGCGGCGCCTACTACGGAGCAACGCTGGCGCCAAACGGTAAGATCTATCCGATACCGCATAACGCAACGCAATTCGCCGTTATTGATCCGGATACGGAGGCCGTGTTTTCGTTTGGAACTGCGCCAGGCGGCGGCGCGTGGAGCGGCGGGGTGCTGGCGCCCAACGGTAAGATATACGGAATACCGTGGAACAATTCCAGTTTCCTGGTCATCGATCCGGATACAAACGTCACAAAGTCCATTCCAGTCACCCTGCCTGGGGCGCCGCCCTATTATTCTTTTGGCGTGCTTGCACCGAACGGGAAAATCTACGCAATTCCGACCAGCGCCACCGCGTTTCTGGAAATTGATCCGCAAACGGATAGCGCCGTTACATTTGGCGCAGCGCCAGGCGGAAACGCCTGGGTCGGCGGCGTATTGGCGCCAAACGGCAAGATCTACGGCATGCCCGCTCAGGCGAGCACGTACCTGGAGATTGATCCGAGTAACAATACAACGACCGTCTTCGGCAGCAACCCGGTCGCCAACGCATATCAGGGCGCGGCGCTGGCTGCGACCGGCGTAATCTATGGCGCTCCGTTTGACGAAACTCAGCATATGGCAGTTGATCCGCTGACGCGTACGGTTACACAGTTTGGTTCCGTGAGCGGCCCGGCCGGGAAGTTTGTCGGCGCAGTCACGGCGCCGAACGGTCGCATCATGCTGATTCCTGTAAACAGCACGTTTTTCGCCTACATCGATAGCGCGGATCAGAGTTTTGCGCAATTTGGCGCTCTGGGCGGCGGCAGCGCCTACGAAGGCGGAATCCTCGCACGAAACGGGAAGATCTACGCCGCACCGTTTAATGCGACCCAATTCGTGGCGATCGATCCCCGGGCGAATGGCCGCATCTGCGATAATATTCTGACTTCCGGCTACTTCAACAAAAGCTGAGCGGCTCCGGCGAACCCATCGAACCGGCTCTCCCCCAGCGTTCGCGAGCCCCGCGCGGCCCGCCATTTCATGGCCCTGTCAGCGGACAGTCATCGAATCTTCACAACTTATCCACATTGTGGAGGGCATGCGCGTCGCCCTCTTTACTGAAACCTTTTTGCCGAACGTGGACGGGGTCGTAAACTCGCTCTGCCGAACCATCGATGAGCTGCAAAAGCGCGGCTGCGCGATTCAGTTGTTTGCGCCGGAGGGTTCCGTCCGCAGCTATCGCGGCCTGCGCGTAAATCTCCTGCCCGCGCAGCCCTTTTTCCTGTATCCGCAAATTCGACTCGCCGCTCTGACCACGGACGTCAGCCCCGAACTTTCGCGCTTCAAGCCCGACCTGGTGCACGTGTTGAATCCGGTCGCCTGCGGCTTCGTTGGCATGGGCGCCGCGCGACGATTGAACCTGCCGCTCGTCGCCTCGTATCACACCGACATTGCGGCGTACGCCGAACGGTACGGCTTTGGCATTTTCCAGGACGCAGTGCGACGCTTTAACGCATTCATCTATAACCAGGCCGATCTCAACCTTGCGCCCACGCCGACCATTGCGGAAGAGCTCCGCGCGTACGGCGTCGAACGGCTGCGCGTATGGGGTCGCGGCGTGGATACGCAGCTTTTCCATCCCAAACGCAAGTTCAGCCTGATGCGTCGCTACTTGAGCCAGGGCAAGCCGGAATCGCCCATTGCGCTGTATGTGGGCCGACTCGCTCACGAAAAACGCGTGGACCTTTTGCGCGCTCTCTTTGATCAAATCCCTGATTTGCGCCTGGCGATTGTCGGCGACGGCCCGGCCCGTAAAGATCTTGAAGCGCATTTTTCCGGCACGCAAACGCGCTTCACCGGCATGTTGCGCGGCCGCCGTCTGGCGCGCGCTTACGCCTCGGCGGAACTTTTTATCTGCCCTTCGCCCACCGAAACGTTTGGGAACGTCATCCTCGAAGCGATGGCGTCCGGAACGCCCGTGCTCGCGGCTGCGGCGGGCGGTCCGCTGGATCTGATTCAGCCAGGCGAAAACGGTCTCTTATTTGAACGCGACAATACGAACGACCTGGTCGAAAAAGCCAGTTTGCTTCTGTCGCACCGCGCGCTGGCCGAAAGTCTGGCGCGTGAAGCGCGCATCACCGCGCGGGCGCGTCGGTGGAGTTCTATCACCGCCGGTTTGCTTGGTCACTACGCCAGCGCGATCCGACTGCATGCGCGCGAGCGTAATCGGCTGGCCCACCGGGTCCTGCCGGCGCCCTTTCGCGAAATCCTGGGTCGACTCGGAGTCAGCTGATCGATCGAACGGCGTTTTCGAGCCGCGTAGCGGGGACCCCGATCTAATCCCTGTAGCTTCTCCGGACAAAACCGTTGACAGAGCAAGGCGAGCCGCTCCGATAGAGCGAGGACTCGCCATGATCAGCTCTAACTATTTCGAAGACAACGCCGACCTGCAACTGCACATAAACCATCTGATCGACTGGAACGAAATCGTCGAACTCTACGAAGACGGCTTCGCCGACGCAGCTGAATACAAGAAGACCGGCAATGAGCGGCTGGCCATGGCGCCCGCCAGCGTCGAAGAAGCGGTCGCGTATTACAAAGAATTGCTCTCTTCTTACGGCGAAATCTGCGGCAAAGAAATGTCCCAGATCGCGCAGGCCATGGACGCGCGCGGGCTCGATTTTAAAGACGGCGTCGTGACACATCCTCCGGAAATTGAAGCCATCTATCACAAATTCCACGACGCCGGCCTAGCCCCGACCAGCTTTCAGCGGCGCTACGGCGGCCTCGGCATCCCCACGGTCGTCAAGGCCCTCGCGCAGGAAATTTCCTACCGCGCGGACGGCTCCATGTCGATCACGGTCGGTTGCGTCAATCTGGCGGCCATTCTTGAAATGTACGCCGACCGGGAGATGAAAGATCGCTGGATCCCAAAACTCATCAGCGAAAAATACGCCGTCACCATGGGTCTGAGCGAACCGGACTTTGGTTCCGACTTGCCGAACGTGCGCACGCGCGCCGAACAAATCGACGGACGCTGGTACATTACAGGCACAAAACGCTTTCAGACGATGGCCTGCGGCGTCAACGGCGCGCCGTCGGCGCTGCTCGTGCTCGCGCGTAGCGGCGAACCGGGCGGCGGTTCGCGCGGACTGTCTTTCTTTCTGGTCGACGGCAAAGATGTGCAGATCATCGGTCTGGAAAAAAAGCTCGGCCTCAAAGCGAGCGCAACCTGCGAAGTCGCGTTTGAGCGCGCGCCTGCGGAACTTATCGGCCAGGAAGGGTACGGACTGGTGCGGTACGTGATCGGCATGTTAAACGGGGCGCGGATGTCGGTCGCGTCTCAAGGCACAGGCATCGGAGCCGCCGCGCTCTTCGAAGCGCGCAAATACGCCGAAGCGCGCATACAGTTCGGCAAGCCCATCGCTCAGATCCCGGCCGTACGACGGATGTTGGACCGCATTGAGCGCGAGACCGCGGCCATGCGCATGCTGATGATCGAAAGCGCACGCAGCGTCGACCGCTATCACTGGCGCCTGCTGCGTTCTATTGAACAGGGCGTAAACGACCGCGAGATTCGCAACGACGAGGAAATCCGTCGGCAAGAAAAAGTGGCCAGCACGCTGACGCCGATGGCCAAGTACTACTCCAGCGAAACCTGCAACTCGCTCGCCTACGACGGCATCCAGGTTCTGGGCGGCGCCGGCTTTACCGAGGACTACGATCTGGCGCGCATTTATCGCGACGCGCGCATCACGAACATATACGACGGAACCACCCAGATTCAGGTGAATGCGGCCATCGGCGGCGTCACCGCCGGGATGGCGCCATCCGGACATTTTCGGCTGTATCTCCAGGAGTTTCTCGATCTGTGCCCGATTTCCACTGAGGCGCGCGAAACTTACGATCTCTATGAGTCTATTGTCAGCGCTTACAAGAACATCGGCGCATCCGAGACCAAAGAAGAACTGGCCTTCGAGGTCGTGGAAGGGGCGACGCGGCTGGTCGTCGGCTTTCTGTTTGATAAGTCCGTCGCGCGTCTCAGCGGCGCCGAGCAGGAAAAACGGCGCGCCATGGCCCGCCTGTATCACATCGACAGCGTCGCACTGTTGGGCGGCCACTTGCACCGCTTGCGCGCCCGCGCAGCGCTGAGCCCCGCGCCCGCGCGGTGAGCCAGTTGTCGCGAGATGCTCCGGTCGATCGGGATTCATTGACGGCCCGGGCGGCAGGCCTCAGACTGGGCGCGTGCAAAACGATTCTGCCCGGATACTCACACGCGTCCTGATAGTCGCCAGCATCCTGGCCGCGCTTTATTGGCTTACGGGCGCTCTTTCGGGCGTCCTGTTTCCGGTGCTCTTCGCACTGATCCTCGCCTACCTGCTGGACCCGCTTGTTCTGGCTCTCGAACGACGCGGCGTTTCGCGCGCCGCAGGCGCCCTCTTGATCCTCTTGTTTGTCGTCGGCGCGCTGAGTATGCTGGCGCTGGTTCTTTATCCCGTAGTGCGCGGGCAGTTTCAACATCTGAACGATCGCCTGCCCGGCCTGGCGGCGACCTTACAGGAAGACGTGCTCCCCTGGCTCCAGACGAATCTCGGCTTTGAGACGCCGGAGTCCCTGAGCGGACTGTTTGATCGCTACAGCGAGAATCTGAAATCCGCAGCCCCGGATATTTTAAAACGCATCTACGCCTGGCTGTCCGGCGCCATCGGCGCGACGAGCGCCATCGTTTCGAGTCTCTTGAACCTGGTCCTGATTCCGCTTTTCACATACTACTTCATGCGCGATTTGCCGCAGATGCAGAAGGCGTTTGTCGATTTGATTCCGCCCGCGCGACGGCCGGCGGTTCTTGCCCGTCTGCTCGCAATCGACGAAGTGGTCGGCCATTGGTTTCGCGGGCAGCTCCAGGTTGCGGCGGTGCTGGCGGTTCTGTATGCGCTCGGCTTTGCGCTCGTCTTTCAAATTTTTGGTCTGGATGTGATGGCCGGCGTCGCCGTAGGACTGGTGGGCGGCCTGCTCAGCGTTATTCCCTATGTGGGCGCGTTGACGGCCGGCGTGCTCTCCGTGCTCTTCGCGCTCCTCGACTGGCACGGACTCGGGCCGCTTCTGGGCGTGGCGATCGTGATTGCGATTGTCCAGATTGCCGAAGGATATGTACTCACGCCGCGCATCGTCGGCGAAAAACTGGGTCTGGGTCCCGCGACCGTCATTCTGGCGCTGCTGGTCGGCGGCAGCCTGGGCGGACTCGTCGGCATGTTGTTTGCGCTCCCGATCACGGGCGCGCTGAAGGTTCTGAGCGCGGATTTAATTGAATATTATAAACAATCTAAGCTGTATCGCGAGGCGGCGGCCCCGTATAACGCGCCCGCAGACGAATTAAAGCGCCGGACTCCTGTTGCTCCAGCGCGTGCGCGATCGAGCGCGCGGCGCGGCCGATCGCTAAAAGGGTAAGCGCCCCGCCGAATCGGAGGTGGAGCGCCCCCGCCCGACGTCGAAACAGTTCGAACAATTGATGCGCGGCCCGGCGGAACAACAATGAAGTGGGCGTGAGCCCGCCGCCCTGTACACGCCTCACGCGTAGAAGCTGGATTCGACGCGCCTCACCCTTACTTGAAATGTAAGGTTCGCGACGATTTGTTCGCGTCGCTAAATCCGCGCTCGACAGCACAAAAGCCCGCCGTCGGATCCAAACCGCATGAAACAGAATATTTTCCTTCTGGCCGCAATCACACTGCTGCGCTGCGGATCCAACGCCGCATCGGACACGGTTAACGCCGCCGTGTTACTCGAAGCGTTAAGCGGCCCGGCCGCTGACGTAACCTGGCAGGAGGGCACGGCCCAAAATAACTACAATCCGCCCTGGGCGAGCATGGGTTTTCCCACCATGGAAAACAGCATTCCGCAGGCGATCCGCGCCAGTATCATCCCTGCGGCGGCCGTCCTCGGCTCACAGGATCGGCTGTGGGTTCACGCCCAAACCGGCGCAGATGTGGAAAGCCCTATGAAATTGCATTCCGCCTTCTTTGTTGACGGCTTCCTGCCCGCCTGGGGATACTATGCTGCACCCGGCACGGCGGACAGCGGTTCCGTCTTCGCAGCCACCGCACGCGGCGCCACGGCCGACAGCTCCATCGGCGCGCCCGTTACCACCTTACAGACGAGCGGCAGTACTTCCATCCGTACGTGTTGTTACAATCTGTTCGGCTCCTCGCTTTGGGGACCGTGGGGCTCGCCGCCCGCCTCCACTTCCGCTTATCTGGGCGGAGACCTTAGCTGGTACCTGTACGTAAAACCGGTGGACATGGTGTACCATTGGGTCGGAAATTACGACGACTCTCCGACCTACCTGGCGTTTAAGGATACTTCGAAAGGGGGAAAATTAACCGTGGTGCGACGGACCAATTCCACCGCGTGGCAGGTGGTCGGCGCCGCCGGTTTTACGCCGGACGCCATCGCCTCCGTCAGCCTCTACGCGCCGAAGTCCAGCAGCGGCGCCGGTCGCGTACACGTCGCGGCCCTGAACGAATCCGGCAACACGGTCCGCGTGTATCGCCTGGGCAGCGGCGGACAGTGGACCCAGGTCGGACCAAATCTGGCGGTCCCGGAGGCTTCCAGTACGAATTACCTCGACCTGGCAGTGCACTATGCCAGCAACGGCGACGCGACGACCTTCGTACTGGTCGGCGGCGTCATGTTCAACTCCGAACACCAGGGCCGCGTCTATTCGATTTACAACGCCGGCGGTTCGCCCTGGGTGCTCAGCAAGACACTGCCGGTGGACGACTTTTGCAACAGCATCGAAACCAGCACGGGCGCCCAAACGCCGGCTTTGTTTATCGGCTGCATTCGCCAGCCGAAAGACTCGTTCAACGGCCTTGCCATCGTTCATGCGGGCTATTTCAAAGAAAAGAACGCCGACAATACCTACAAATTCCACTGGTATGATTTAGGCGGCCTCGGCGTGGCCACGGGGTCTTTCCCATTTTCAATCGATCTGGCGTACATGCCGTCCCAAAATGCCCTCTACGCCGCCTTTTCGCGCGAGTTGTCCAACGGATCCCGTATGGTGGAGGTGATGCGCAAACTGAACGCGCATAAATACTGCTTTGGCGGACAGCTCGGATCCATTGTGTGTATCGGCGGCTAACCCCGCCGATGGCCGCATCGCGCGTGACGCGGACCGGAAAGCGCCGGGAGACCGGCCAGCACCGCCTGATAAGGCGATGCGCCGGCCGAAGCGACGCAGCGAGCCGTACACGTCGAAACATTCAGTGCATGATCCGCGTAGAGGCTGTATCGCGAGACGGCGGCCCCGTATAACGCGCCCGCAGACGAATTAAAGCGCCGGACTCCTGTTGCTCCAGCGCATGCGCGATCCAGCCCGCGGCGCGGCCGATCGCGAAAAGGGTAAGGGCCCCGCCGCGCGGCAGGTGCAACGTTCGAGCAAGAATGGCAAGCGCCAGGTCGATGGTCGGCTCGTCTTCGATCAGTTCGCGGGCTGCGGCGATCGTTTTTCGTCCGAGCTTCAATGCCGGCGCATCGGCGCCCGCATCCTTTAACATCATCAGCAGGATCTTCGCGCGCGGATCGCCATCCGGATACAGCGGATGTCCAAAGCCGGGTAAATTTTCGCCGCGACGCAGACGCTCGATCAGGGCCGGTCGCGGGCCCTGCGTCTCCGCTTCGGCAAGCAGGTCGCCGGCGGCTTCGGACAGACCGCCGTGACGCGGACCGGAAAGGGCGGCGAGACCGGCGAGCACAGCCTGGTAGGGCGAGGCGCCGGCCGAAGCGACGCAGCGGGCCGTAAACGTCGAGACGTTTAATTCATGATCGGCGCACAGAATGAGGGCGGCGTTGATCAAGCGCGCGCTTAAATCTCCGCCCAGGCTTTTCCGGATGCGCGCAGGAACCAGACCGCCGGCAAGCGCCGACGCGATCGACGTCTGCGGCGCGGCTGGACGGGCGCCCGCGAATAAGGCCAGCGCGCGCAGAATACGGGCGCCCGCAAACAGCCGTTGCGGCGAGCGTGCCAGTTGCGCCCCGGGATCTTCCGTAGAGGTGAGCGCCAGAAGAATCTGCAGACGCTCGATGATCGGCGTGAGTTCCAGAACGCCAGGCATGCGCTGTGCGCGTTGCGAAAGCTGCGACCAGACGGTGGAAAAAAGCTCGTTTTCCAGATTGTCCGTCCAGAGCAGCGCGGCGACCCGTTCAAAACTCTCGCTTTCTGCGAGCCCGGCGACGTTACGCCCGCGATAGTGGATCGCATGCGGTTCAATTAAGGTGATTGCGGAATCAAGCGCGGGGCGTCCCCAGTCGAGCGCCGAACGCGCCGCCTGAGCGGGATCCCGCTTATGATCGCGACTCAGACGCAGGCGTTCCACATCTTCGCGACGATAACGCCGCGCGCGCGAACCTGCAGGACCGGGCTCGGAGCGCAGAAGCCCGCGACTCACATAGGCGTAGAGCGTGGCCAGCTCGACGCCCAGCGCTGCGGCGGCTTCGTCGGAAGAAAGGAACGGATCAAAAGTTTTCTTCATATTGATGAGTTAATCAACATTGACCCTGATTGATCAATGTTGTACAGTATTACTGAGAAAACGAATATGACAACTCAAATTAACCCAACTTACGCTCCCGGTCTCGAAGGAGTCCCGGCCGCCCGCACCCGCCTGTCGCGCGTGGACGGCGAACGCGGCGAGCTCTTGATCGCCGGCTACCCTGTGGAGGATTTTGCCGATCGCGCGACCTTCGAAGAGACGGTGTTTCTATTGATAAATGATCGCCGGCCGACTCCGGACGAGCTTTCGAGTTTCGCGGCCGCTCTGGCGCAGGAGCGCAGACTGCCCGCTGAATTGCAAAGCCTGCTCTACGCTGCGGCGGCGCACGGCGCGCCGGTGATCGATTTATTGCGTATGGCTTCGGCCGGCCTTTCGCTGGGTCGCGACTCGAGCGCGCTTCGCGACGAGGCGATCCGGGTCATCGCGGCTTATCCCACGATTGTCGCTCTGGCTTTTCGCGCGCACCAGGGCCTGCCGGCCGTCGAACCAGAACGGGATCTATCGCAAGCGCAAAACTTTCTCTACATGTTGCAGGGCAAGTCGCCGGCGCCTGCGAAAGTGCGGGCCCTCGATACCTACTGGAACACCGTCGCCGATCACGGATTAAACGCGTCGACCTTCGCCGCGCGCGTGATCGCTTCGACCCGCAGCGACATGGTTTCGGCGGTAACTGGCGCGCTCGGCGCGCTCAAGGGTCCGCTGCATGGCGGCGCGCCGGGTCCGGCCCTGGACATGGTCTTTGAAATCGGCGCCGCCGATCGTGCGGAGGAAATTATCCGCAAAAAGCTGCAGTCGGGGGAACGATTGATGGGCTTCGGGCATCGCCTGTATCGCGTGCGCGATCCGCGCGCCGACGTACTGGCGCGAGCGGCGGAACGACTGTATCAAGAGGACGCCGAACTGCAAGCGCTCTACACGCTTGCGCGCGCGGTGGAAAAAACAGCGCTCCGGCTGCTTGCCGCGCACAAACCCGACCGGATACTACAAACGAACGTCGAGTTCTACACTGCGCTGGTGCTGCACGGCGTCGGTCTGCCGACTGAGCTCTTTACGCCGGTCTTCGCCTGCGGGCGCGTCGCCGGTTGGGCCGCGCACGCCATGGAGCAATATGCGGAGCGCATCTTGCGACCGGACGCGATTTATACGGGCGCGGTCAATCGTCGCTGGGGCGACTGATCGAAGCGCGCCGCACCTGGCGTAGCCCGGCTCAGCGAGCCGGGCTATGCCAGGGATTGTAGGTTCCAAAGTTCCACAAGTTCCCTTCTAGATCCAGACAGCCGTAACCGCGGCCGCCATAGTCGGCATCGTAAAGATCCATTACGATGCGCGCGCCGGCGGCCAGCGCCCGGGCATGATGCGCGTCGGCGTCCGGCACAATGACGTAGGGACTGGCCGCCCCGACGCCGCCAATATCCGCGACCGGCTTCTGCAGACGGCCAAACTCGTCATCACGCGCCTGCCCGAGCATGACCATCCCGTTGCCGTAAACCAGTTCGGCATGAAAAACCTGGCCCGCTGCGTCGGCGCTCAGTTCACGCGGCTCGAAAGCGAAGGCGCGGCGCAGCCACTCGACCGCAGCCGCCGCGTTTTTGTAACGCAGGGTGTATATGATTATTCCGCCCTGCAAAGATCCGTCTTGTTTCATGGGACGATTTTGACCGATTTCCAGCGGACTGTATTGCACGGGATTTACCCGGACGTTTGAAATTCTCCTTCGCCGAGCAAAGACCGGCGCGCGGCGACGGGCGACAGTCCGCTGAAACGCCGCACCTCGCGCACCATGTGCGATTGATCATAATAGCCGCAGTCCTGCGCCAGCCCAGCCCAATCCGGCGACGCCGCCGTGCGCAGCCGCCGCGTCCAGCGATCAAAACGCAATAGCGCGCCATAGGCGCGCGGCGGCAGACCGACACGATCATGAAAAAGTCCGATGAGACGTTTCTGGCTGTATCCGAGGGCATGCGCCAGCCGGCGAGTTTCCGGCATAGTTTCAGAGCTATGGATTTGCTCGAGAGCCCAGGCCACGCCGCTGAATTCAAGCTTTACATCCGAAATCCGACGCAGCAGCAAGCCTTCGACCAGATCAAAACGCGTCGCCCAGTCCGGCGCTTCCGCCAATTGTTCCGAGAAGGTGCGCGCTTCCGGCAAGAGATCGCTAAACTCCACTGTGCGCCCGCGGATCCTGGAAAGCGGAATATTCAAGAACTGGCGCGCCCCGCGCGGCGTCAGGTTCACCTGCAGACCGGCCTGACGCCCCGCATGCTCGGTCAGCGTAAAACGTTCATCGAGACCGGCCACGAAGCCGGTGAAAAAACGTCCGCTTCGAGCGCGATCGGTCGATCCGGATGCGTACACGGCGATTGGCGGACCGAACTCGAAAATCAGCACAACCTGCGGACCCGGTAGTTCGCGCCGGATTGCAGGCCCGGCGATTCGCTCGCAGTAGCCCATCATGTCGCGAACATAAGGCGCAAGCGGCGCCGGAAGGACGCGGCGCACGGCGGCCCATTCTCCCTTCGACGTAGTTCCGCTTTCTAACCGGATGCCGCAAGTCTCTCTGGCGTTCAGTTTCATATGCGCACCGGGCGCGCCCCCGCTGTCCAAACGCGTTTCCGACGCTGTCAATGGCGCCGCGCAGAATGCAGTTGCGCCGATGATCTCCATTGACTCTGAGTACGCAAGGCTGTACTGCAGTCGCCGGACGCCCCTCACGGAACATGACCAACTCCTGACTCAGTTTGAAAGTTAGCCGCTTGACCGCAGCGGCCCTCGCCCCAGTGTGCCCTGTCGCGCGAATTTCGCATAAATTCCTCCCGGGCGCGAACAGGTATTGCATGAGCGCCGTCGTCACCCCCAGTTTTTCTGATTTCAAACTGCTGCCCGAACTCCTTCAGGCCGTCGCCGACGTCGGATACGAAACGCCCTCGCAGATTCAAGCCGAGAGCATCCCGCCTTTGCTTGAGGGACGCAACATCATCGGCCAGGCCCAGACCGGCACGGGTAAAACCGCCGCATTTGCGCTGCCCTTGTTGCAGAAGTTGGACGCCGATAAACGTTTTCCCCAGGCCCTTGTACTCACTCCGACGCGCGAACTTGCTCTGCAGGTGTCCGAGGCGATTCACAGCTACGCCAAACATCTGCCCGCCCTGCATGTACTGCCCGTTTATGGCGGTCAGGGCATGGATGCTCAACTGCGCGGACTCAAGCGCGGCGCGCAGGTCGTAGTGGGCACGCCCGGTCGCGTCATGGATCATCTGCGTCGCGGCTCGCTGAAACTCGACGGCCTGCGCATGGTGGTGCTCGATGAAGCCGACGAGATGCTCAAGATGGGCTTTCTCGAAGACGTCGAGTGGATCCTGGAGCACGCGCCCGCCGAACGTCAGGGCGCGCTGTTTTCAGCGACCATGCCCGATCCGATTCGGCGCATCGCCGAACGTCATCTGAAAGACGCAGTCACCATCAAAGTAAAGACGCGCACGACCACTGTTGAAGCTGTGACCCAACGGTACTGGCAGGTATCGGGCCTGCACAAACTCGACGCGCTCACGCGCGTACTCGAGACGGAAGCCTTCGAAGCGATTATCATCTTTGTACGCACCAAGACGGCGACAGTCGAACTGGCCGAAAAACTCGAAGCGCGCGGTTACGCGGCGGCGGCGTTAAACGGCGACTTAAATCAAACCATGCGGCAAAAGACGGTCGATCGCCTGAAGGCCGGCACGCTCGACATACTGGTGGCAACCGATGTGGCGGCGCGCGGTCTCGACGTTCAACGCGTGAGTCACGTGATCAACTACGATATTCCTCACGATGTTGAAGCCTACGTTCACCGGATTGGTCGCACGGGTCGCGCCGGCCGCACCGGGCAGGCGATTCTCTTTATTTCCCCGCGCGAAATTCGCATGTTAAAAACTATCGAGCGCGCCACGCGCCAGACGATTGCGCCCATGCGCATGCCCACCCGCCAGGACGTGGCCAACCGTCGGATTGAAATTTTCAAACAACGCATTACCGCCGCCCTCGTGGAGCAGCCGGAAGACGTGGCGTTCTTTGAAGAGCTGTTGGAACAGTTTCGCAACGAGAGCGGCGAAAGCGCGGAGCGCGTTGCGGCGGCGCTCGCAACGCTCGCCCAGGGCGATCGCTCCCTGCGCGAACTCTCGACGAAACCCGAACGCCCGGAACGCGCAGAGCGGCCCGATCGCGAAGACCGCCAGGACCGCGGCGCCGCCGCCGGGCGCGGCGTTCGTGAAGATCGTCCAGGTCGCAGCGACCGCGCTCCCCGCGCCGACCGACCGGCGCGCGCCGCCCGAGAGGAACGCGGCGAACGTCCGCCGCGCGGGGAACGCTTGAACATCGATGCGGTGCGTTATCGCATCAATGTCGGTCGACAACACGGCGTACGGCCGCAGGATATTGTCGGCGCGATCGCTAACGAAGCTGGCATCGCCGGAGAAGCGATCGGTCAAATTAAGCTTTATGATGATTCGAGCACGGTCGAATTGCCCTCCGGGTTGCCGCGGGACATCATTCGCTTGCTCAAAAAGGTCCGCGTTTGCGATCAAAAGCTGGACTTGCGCCCGGATGACGAAGAAGCGGGCCCGCGCGGCTTTCAGGCGCCCCGTGCGAATCGCAATAAAAAAGCCCCGCGGGGATTTCGCCCGGGCGACGCCCGCCGCCGCAAGTGAGGCGGCGCTCACCTTAAGGGCGTTTTTTGGTTGCCCCGCTTCGGGCGTCTCGCGTCCCTATAATCTATGACGGCTGGCGAAAAGAGCGCAGTAGGCGACGAGATTACAGTAGCGGGTCGCGCCTGGAGCTTTGGCGGCGACGTGCCGCGAGCATTCGACCAGCATGTCCAGAAATCCGTGCCGCTCTACGCCGACGGGCATCAGCTTATAGTTCGTCTCTCCGATTTTTTTCTGACGCGCGATTCCGTCGTTTATGACATCGGTTGTTCGACCGGCGCCCTGCTCCGCAAACTGGCCGAACGTCACAGCGAGCCCAGTTTGCGTTTCATCGGGCTGGACCGCGAAGCTGCCATGATCGAGGAGGCGCGCCGCAAGTGCGCCGGGGATTCGCGCATAGAACTCGAGATCGCCGAAGTGCACGAGGTTCCGCTCAAGAAAGCGGATCTGATTATCTCCTACTATACAATGCAGTTTCTGCATCCCAAACATCGCCAGACCACGTTTAATCAGATATTCGAGTCCTTGAACTGGGGCGGCGCCTTCCTGTTGTTCGAGAAGGTGCGCGCGCCGGACGCGCGCTTCCAGGATATTGTAACCCAGCTCTACACCGAATTTAAGGAAGACATGGGCTACTCGAGCGACGAGATCCTCGCAAAATCGCGCAGCCTGAAGGGCGTACTGGAGCCTTTTTCCACGCAGGGCAACCTCGATCTGCTGCAACGCGCCGGTTTCAAGGATTGCATGACAATTCTAAAATACCTGAACTTCGAGGGCTTCCTCGCCATCAAGTAAACCGCTGCGCGCAAGCGACTCCGCACGCAATTGCATCTATTCGCCGCTACGCGGCGCCGACATTCAGGAGAAACCAATGAGAGCTTTTATGATCGCGTTTGGGAATTTCATCTTCCGCTGGCGCGACACGATTTTTTCGATCATCATGATCACGCCTTTCGTCTGGATGGCGCTCGCCGCCCCGCCCGGCTTGTTCGGCGGCCTGAACGAAGACCTGGCGATCACCTTTATCGGCCTGTTGGTCATGACGCTGGGCCAATCCGTGCGGATCATTACGATCGGTTACGCCTACATCAAACGCGGCGGGTTAAACAAGCAAATCTACGCCGAAACGGTCGTGCGCCGCGGTATGTTCGCGCATGTGCGCAATCCTATGTATCTGGGCAATCTCTTGATCGTCACAGGCGCCGTGATCGGCATCAATATTCGCTGGTTTTTCCTCGCGCTCTTGCTGTTCTATTTTATCTACGCTTGCATAATTCTCGCGGAAGAGAAGTTCCTCGGCGGGAAGTTCGGCGCGGACTACCAGGATTACTTAAAGACGACGCCGCGACTGATTCCCCATCAGCTGCATAAATGGAAAGAGTCCATTGCGGATATGGACTTCACCTGGAAACGCGTGCTGAAAAAGGAACACAGCTCCATCTTTCTGGTTTACGCCGGTTTGATCGGCTTTGGCGCACTGAAGCTGATCTACCGACACGGCTTCAACGCAAGCAGCCCCGAGCTGATGCTTTGCTGGGTCGCGCTGAGCGCGCTGGTCGTGTTTCAGATTCTGACCGAAGTTCTGACCCGCACCGGCCGTCTGGAGTGGGACCCCAATCGTCCCTGACGCACTTGCCGCGCCGGCGCGCCGCCGCAGCACACAGTGTTTCCTGAATAAAGCCGGGACTCGCTCCGTAAAATGAATAATCCGGTTAGAGCGGCGGCGCAAGCGGCGGATTGGTTTCTGCGGGGTCGATCGGCGGCGCCGGATCGTCCGCTTCGGGCGGCAGCAAAGGGTCTTCCGGTCCGCCGGGCAGAGGCGCGTCGCCTTCTTCCGGCGGATCGATAATTTCCACTTCCGGAAAGTCTCCGCTTACGCGACCGCGCAGGGAAGTCTGCGCGAACTCCGCCCACACCGACGCGGCCTGACTGCCGCTGCCGGGAAAGGGCGCGCCTTCATCCTGTCCCAACCAGACAATGGAAACCACGCCGGGCGTGATGCCGACAAACCACGCATCGCGCACGCCGCGCATGCCCGGAAATTTGCGGCGCGTCTCAACCGTGGATTGCACCGTCCCGGTTTTCCCGGCGATCGGAAAGGGCAGATAGTCCGGCTCCCGCGCGCGACGTTTGCCAATGTAGGCGACCGTGCCGTCTTCGCCTTCATCAAAGACATATTGCATCAGCTTGAGCGTTTCGGCGCAGGCTTGTTCGCTCAGCACCAATCGACCGTCGTCCGGGCGACTGAGATTCTCCCAGATGGTTTCGCCTTCCGTGGTATCAATGCGC
Organism: Leptospirales bacterium; assembly: GCA_036170535.1. GTDB lineage: Bacteria > Spirochaetota > Leptospiria > Leptospirales > Leptonemataceae > SSF53. The sequence continues at coordinate 23,406 of JAVHPJ010000110.1, forward strand.
GTGAGCAAACGCGGTTCGATCGTGCGACCGCCATTCGCTATAACGGCGTATAACTGAGCCAGCTCAAGCGGCGTGACTTCGCCGGCGCCCAGGGCGAGGCTGAGATTGCCCGGAAAGCGATCGTCGGAATCAAAATAACCCAGATCCAGCGCGGCGATCAATCGATCGCGAAACTCGCCGACGCCCACATCCTGAAGCGCGCGCACCGCGACCGTGTTCACGGACATGGCGACGGCGCGGCGTAAGGGAATGCGTCCCAGATAGCGTCCATACCAGTTGCGCGGACGATAGCCGTTGATGTTAACCGGCTCATCGATTACCATCGAATTTACCTGGAGTGCGCCCTGGTCAAGGGCGACCGCATACAAAAAGCCTTTGATCGCCGATCCCGGCTGGCGGCGCATGCTCCAGACACGCTGGGTCATTGCGCCTTCGGCGACGCCGTATCCGCCGACCACGGACAACAGCTCGCCCGTGCCCGCGTCCATCGAGATGAATACGCCGTTGAAACGGCGCGCGATGCGTTCGATGCGCGCCGGATCTGCGCCGGGCGCGCTCAAGAGTTTTGCGCGCATCTCTTCCACTCGCGCGCGAATCGCCTGCAACGCCGCCGTTTGCTGAGTCGCGTCGATGGTGGTGTACACCTTGAGTCCCCCGGCGCGAATTACATCTTCCGGCAGTCGATCATAAAGTTCGTTTTTAACCCGTTCGTTTGCGGACGGCGCGGAATTAAATCGAAAATCGCGGCTCGCGCCATAAAGGCCCACTTCGCCGGGATCATCGTTGGGTTCATCGACGCGATAATACTTGAGGAAGGACTGGATTTGCAGATTACGATCGCGTTCGCTCAAGTGACCCGCTTCGACCAGGGCGTCGAGCACCAGGCGCTGCTTTTTCACGGAAAACGCGATGTTGTTCAGGGGACTGTAGGCCACCGGGCTGGGAAAAAGCCCGACAATCATCGCCGCCTCCGGCGCCGTCAGTCGTTCGGGCGCCTTGCGAAAATAAAACCAGCTGGCTTCCTCCGCTCCAATACGGCCTTCGCCCATGTAGATTTTATTCAAGTAAAGGCAGAGGATTTCTTCTTTGGTAAGACGCTCTTCAATCAAACGCGCGGTGAAAGTCTCGTAAAGCTTGCGATACAAACTGCGCGAGCGATCGGTATAGAGATTGCGCGCGACCTGCTGCGATATGGTGCCGCCGCCTTCGCGCAAAGAAAAACTCAGCAGGTTTTTGACTACCGCACGCGCGATCGCACGCAAGGAAACCCCGCCGTGCTCGTAGAACTCGCGATCTTCCGCGGCTACCGCTGCGCGCGAGAGCCAGACGCTGGCGGCGCAGGCGTTCATGGTCATATGCGAACCGCGCTCGGGCAAATACTCGCCAATCAGCTTTCCGTCGCGCGCGTAGATCAAGATGGGCGGTTTTTTCTCATTGAGACCGCGTCCGTACAACCAGAGCTTTTCCTCTTCGAGTTGGCGCGCGATCGATTCGCGATCGCCCAGATACATGAAGAATACCAGCAGCGTGAAGAGCGCCGTCGCGCCGCCCACGCCGACGATGACAATGATTGCGTAACGTTTCCAGCGCGGCCCCAGCCAGGCGCCGACGCGCGCGGCGGCGTCCGCCAACGCCGGCCAACCGCGCGTCCGCAGGGCGAATGCCAGATCGCCCAGCCATTCGAGAAATTTTCGGGAGAGGTCGTTCAGGCGATCGAGTAGCGGAGACATGGCTCAGTTTCCGCCGCCCGCGCGGCGCGACCAGCGGATTTCAGCGCCAGCTGAGACTGCCGCTGCGATCAATATCAAAGCGCAAGAGTCCGCCGAGCGCCGATCCCGGCGTGTCAAGGCCGGTCTCGCCGCGCAAACGAAAGCGCGCTTGTTTATTGCGAATCGCCGTCGCGAGCGCGGTGGTGACCTGTGCGATCGGAAAACTCGTGCGAATTGTCGCGACCGAGCCATTGCCCTCCGGCCTGATCTGCGTGGCCAGCCCCTTCACAAAGGGCGCATTATCCAGCAGGAGATCGTAGTTGAGCTGATCGAACACGAGGCTGGCGGCGCCGCGATTTTTCAGCGCGATTTCAAACTCTGTGCCGACTTCCAGGTCAAGTCCCGCCAGTCCGGCGGACGCCGCCGAACGCGCGCCGCCGCCGCCGAAGAGTCCATTAATATAGTTAGTAGCCGCGCCACTCAGGGCGCCGCCGGCGGATTGGGCGATGTCGGTCGTCGAGGGGGCGATCAGGCGAAAGTTGCGCACCTCCACCTCGGGATAAATTGCGGGGATGGTGTCTTCGCGCTGAAAACTCAGCTTTAAACGCTCCGGGAGTCCCGGCGCTATCGCCGCGCGCTGCCCGGGCAGTTTTACGCTCAAGTCCCCGGCCAGCCCCAGGCGCAGTGTTTCTTTACCGGCGATGTTTTGAAACGCCGCTGCCAATCCTTGAAAAGGCAACTCGACGTCAAAAGACGCCGGCGTCGCCGCGCCGGACTTGAGCCCCTGCGCAAAGTCGTTCTTGAGTCGCACAAATTGTGCGCCTTCCAGGGAGACGCCCATGTCCACGCCGCCGCTCGGAATATCAAAGGGATAGAAGTTCTTCACTTCCGTGTTGAGTCGAATTCTGAGGCTGGAAAGCGAAAGTCCGATCAACTCAACGCCGACCAGCCGAAACTCCGGATTTTTGAGCACGTCTCCCAATTGCTGAAGCGCGGCGCAGGAGCCGGTCGTAAGAACCAGCAGGGCGACGAGCGCCAGCGCGCCCGCGCGGCGCGCAAATCTGCGCGCCAGGCGCCGCGACGATTCAGGGAAGACGACCAGAGTTTGCATGCGGCGAAGTCTGGGATGCAAGCGAATTCGGGCAAGGAAAATGAAGCCCCGCGCACGCGCGGTCTGGGGAGTTTCTCCCGATTGCGCACCGTTCAAAAACGATGTCTAATGGCGCATGCGCGCTTCACTCTGGCCGGCCCTGACCGCGCAGCTCATCGCCCTGTTCGCCCTTTTCCCGGGCGTGCGCTGTCTGGACCCGAACGTGTGTCACTGGAGCGACCCCGCCTGCGGCGCGGCATGGAATCTGGTCTACCAGACTCCCGGGCCGGCGCCGGCGCCGACGGTCGTACAGATCAGCCAGCGCCAGGCGAGCGCCTGCGCCGTGCTCAGCAACGGCGCAGTGCGTTGTTGGGGGGACGGCGGCTTCGGCGGTCTGGGCCTGAACAATGTCGCAAACGTGGGCGACGGAATCGGACTTTCCATCCGCGAGGCCGGCGATGTTCCGCTGGGCGGAACGGCCGTCAAGGTCGCGGTCGGCAACGCGTTTGCGTGCGCAATACTGAGCGGCGGCGCCGTCCGCTGCTGGGGCTCCGGCAATGGCGGGCGCCTGGGTCATGACAGCGTTGCAAATATTGGCGATGGCGCGGGCCTTTCGATCATCGACGCTGGCGACGTGCCGCTCGGCGGCAGCGCGATCGATATCGCCGCCGGCGCGGCGCACGCTTGCGCGGTATTAAGCACGGGCGCTCTGCGCTGCTGGGGCGCAGGCGGCAATGGTCGACTGGGACACAATGCTACGGCGAATATCGGCGATGGAGTCGGCCTTTCGATACTTGCCGCCGGCGATGTGCCGCTCGGCGGCAGCGCGGCGCAGGTTGTTGTCGGCGACGCCCACACTTGCGCCCGACTCGCCGCCGGCAACGTCCGTTGTTGGGGCTCGGCGGGCGGCGGAAAACTCGGCTACAATGCTACGGCCCAGGTCGGCGATGGAGTCGGACTGTCGATTATCGCCCGCGGCGATATCAACCTGGGAGCGACCGCCGCGCGCATCAGCGTGACGTATAATCATGCCTGCGCTCTACTCACAACGGGCGCGATTCGATGCTGGGGCTCCGGCGCCAACGGTCGCCTGGGTTATAATGCGACGGCGAACATTGGCGACGGGATCGGGCTTGCCATTGCTGCAGCCGGCGACCTACCGCTGGGCGCTACGGCGATCGACGTCGCCGCCGGACAGACGCATTCCTGCGCCGTACTGAGCGGCGGCGCCGTGCGCTGTTGGGGCGCCGGAGCGCTCGGCCGATTAGGCTACAATGCGACGGCGAATATCGCCGACGGCGTGGGGCTCTCGATTATTGCGACCGGCGACGCGCCGCTCGGGTACGCCGCACAGGCTATCGCCGCCGGACAGGACTTCACCTGCGCGCTCAGCGGCGCCGGCGCCCTGCGCTGCTGGGGTTCCGGCGCGCTGGGCAAGTTGGGTTACAATTCGACCGCGAACGTGGGCGACGGGATCGGGCTGTCGATTGAAGGCGCGGGCGATACTCCAGTCTGGTAGCACGCGCGCGCAAACAACCGCCCGCCGCGGCCGGTCAGTCCATCGAGTGAAACACGGAGTCGCGCATCGCTCTGTCTCACGACTCCCGCAGGCCGCGCGAAACCAGTTTGCGTTCCAGAGCATCAAAAGCCAGTTGTAAAGCGAGCGCGAGCAGCGCCGCAGGAATCGCCCCGGCGAGGATGAGCGCAGTATCGTCCAGTCGAATGCCCTTGAGGATGGCCTGTCCATAACCGCCTGCGCCGATCAGCGCGCCCAGGGTCGCCACGCCGACGTTGATGACCGCCGCAGTTTTTACGCCGCTTAATATCGATCGCAAGGCGAGCGGAACATATACATGTCGAAATTGAAAGCCGCGCGAAAGTCCGAGCGATTCCGCAGATTCGCGCACCCAGGCCGGGATGGTGGAAAAGCCCAAGAGAGTTCCGCGCACAATCGGCAAGAGACTGTATAAGAACAATGCGACGAGGGCCGGCGCGGCGCCAATGCCAAAGAGCGGCAAAAGCATCACCAGCAACGCGAGCGAGGGCACAGTCTGCACCAGACCGGTAATGGCGAGTATTACGGCGCCGGCGCGCGAGTATTCGGATGCAAAATACCCCAGGGGCGCGCCGACCAGTGCGGCCAGGAGCAAAGAAACGCTAACGAGCAGCAAATGCTCGAGGCTGCGTTCGCGGATCACTTGAAACAGATCGGATTCTTCGCCGACGGCGTGCACGGCGAGTCGCTCTTGAAGAAACTGAGCCGCAACCCGGCTGGCGCTATCCCGGCGCAGTTGGACGGCGGAATTCATCCGGATCATCGCGCGTTCGTCAATGCGCCCGGCCAATTCTTGCAGGCGCGCGCCGGCTTCGTCGAACGCATCCAGGCGATAGAGATAAACCGCAGTGTAGGCGGGAAAGTAGCGGCGATCGTCTTCGAGCGCAACGAGATCGTACTGCTCAATTTCGGCGTCGGTCGTATACAGATCGATGACATCCGTTGCGCCGGACACGAGCCCGCGATAGCCGATCTCGTGATCCACGCCGCGCAGCGCGCCGCCCGGCAAACCGTACCGCGCACGCAGTCCCGGCCAGCCGTCGCGGCGCTCCAGGAATTCGTGACTCAGGCCATAGCGAAGGTCGTCGTGAGCCGTCAAATCCGAGATGCGCCGAACGCCCAGCTCGGCGGCGCGCGTGCGCCGCATGCCCAGGGCGTAGGTGTTTTCGAAACCGAGCGAAGGCGTAACGCCCACGCCGTGCGCGGCCAGAGCGGCGGCGAGCGCGTCGTCGCTGATCGACCGGTCGCGCAATATCTCAAAGCGAATCGTGCCGGTGTATTCGGGATAAACGTCGATGTCGGCGCGTAGCAGGGCCTCCCACAGGATGCGCGTGCCGCCCAATTCGCGGCGGTACTCGACGGCGACGCCGCGCGCCGCCAGCAGATGGCCGGCCAGATCGCCCAGAATCACCGATTCAGTGAATTTCTTTGAGCCGATAACAACCTGCGCCGCCAATCCCATCGGAAACAAGGCCGACAACAAAGCGGCCGCGACAAAGTGCGCGCGCAGGAATTTTGCAGGGATGAATTTCATCGCTCAAAATCCGGAAGCACGGAAGCGGGAAACAGACGCGCAACAAAGGCGTTGGCCGGCCTCGCGCGCAACTCGGCGCTGGTTCCTGATTGCAAACAGCGACCCGCTTCCAGAATATGAATTCGCTCGCACAACAGGGCCGCCTCGGCGGGATCGTGCGTAACCAGAACGACGGTCTTTTGCAGGCGGCGAAATATGGCCTCAAGTTCCCGCTGCAGTTCGTCGCGCGTCAGCATATCCAGGGCGCCCAGCGGCTCATCGAGCAAAATGACCGGCGGATCCAGAAACAGGGCGCGCAGTAACGCCGCCCGTTGCCGCTGTCCCCCGGATACCTCGTGGGGATAACGGTTCAGCTCCGCCCGCGAAAGGCGCGCGAGTCCGCTGAGCTCCCCCAGGCGCGCCTCAATCCAGGCGTTTTCGAGCCCGAAGTTCTGCGCTGCGAGACTCGCATTCTCGGCGAGAGTTAAATGCGCGAACAATCCGCCCTGCTGAGTCATGTAGCCGATCCGCCGGCGGGATTCGCGCAGATTCAAGGCCGATAGCGCGGCGCCCTGAAAATAAACCGCGCCCTCGTCAGGCTGGATGAGGCCGAGCATCAAACGCAATGCGGTCGACTTGCCGCAGCCGGAGGCGCCCAACAATGCGGCGCGCTCTCCGTTTGCAATGACGAGGCTCAATGCATCGAGAACGCACCGCTCGCCGTAGCGCTTCGTCACGCGATCGAGGCGGAGAAGAGCGGCGGGCTCGTCGGGTTGGGCTTGCGCAGTCACGGCGTGAGGTCCCACTCATACAGCAGAAACGCTTCCGGCGGGTCGTCGTCGGCAATCGCGTTGAAGCAGGCTTGCGCCGCCACGTTATCCTGAGCCGTGCCGAGCCAGGCGAACACGCAGCCGCGCCGGCGCGCCTCGTCGATAAGCGCGCGAGTCAGACTGCGTCCCGCGCCACGATTGCGGTATTCCGGAGCTACGCCGATCTCGTTAATCCAGAACTGCGGCGGCTTGTCAGGATGAAAGTATTCCACGCCGGACGCCATGCCGATCACCTGATCGTCGGCGACCGCCAGGAACATTACATGGCGCGCATCCGCTACAAAGCGCGCGAGATGTTCGGGCTGCACCGGATAGTCAAACACATCCGGCGCCACGCGCTCCAGGAGTTTCGTGTTAGATTCATCCAAACGTTCGATGCGTGTTTTCATACCAGCCGCCTGATAATCGCCGACCGATTTGCGGTTCTCAAGACGAAGTTTCCCGGCGCACCGAGTAGAGCTGCTTGTGTCCGCGCGCTTCGAACTCTTTTGCTAACGCCGTCGCAGCTTCAAGGGTCAGGCGCGCCTCTACCAAAAACTCGTTGCCATTGTCATCCTGCCGCACGACGCGCCAACCCGGAGACCGCTCGGTCAGTTCCACGTGATGCCCGGCAGGATCGACGATAACGGCGCGCAATCCCCATTCCGTGTCGCGCGGCGGAGTGCGCAGCTGCGCGCCGGCATCCATGGCTTTCGTAAGCAGGCCGCGCAGATCTTCGACCGCAAAGCCGAAGCGGACCGATGTTGTTGCGGTCGCTTCAGCAAGGGCGGGATAAATCTCGAAAACGAGGCCGTCAACCTCGGCCGAGTAGTGTTCCGGGCCGTTGCCGTGTGCATGCAAGTCAAAGTGCAGCCCCAGCCGCCCGTAGAACTCGGCGAGCGCTGGCGGATTCGACGAGCGCACTACCACAAGGTTAAGTTTTCGCAGAGGCAAAGTCCCGCTCCTCGCCGCCCGGACGTTACTGTGCGATGACCCCGCCATCCACGACAATCACCTGGCCGGTGACATAGGCGGCGGCGTCGCTCGCCAGAAACAGCGCGGCGCCCACCAGATCCTCGGGCTGCCCCAGTCGTCCCAACGGAATCGCCTGCTGCATCTTTTCCAGCACCTGCGGCCGCTTTTTGATCATCTCCGTCATATCCGTATCGATAAAACCCGGCGCAATGGCGTTCACACGAAAGTTGTTTGAAGCCCACTCGATCGCCAGCGCCCGCGTGACTTGCAGAACAGCGCCTTTGGTGCCGCAGTACACCGCCGCCAGCGGCGCGCCGATCATGCCCAGAATGGACGCATTGTTAATGATGACGCCGCCCGCTTTCCGCTGCGCTTTGTAATACGCCTGACAGGCGCGATACAAACCTTTGAAGTTCGTATCAATGATGCGATCCATCTCCTCCTCTTTCATGCCGCCGGCGGGCGTGTTGGAGGCGATGCCGGCGTTGTTCAGGAGCACATCCAGGCGGCCGTGTTTCTGGATAATCTCGTCAATGATTGCAGCGATAGCGCCCGGTTGCATAACGTCGGCGGCGCGCCCTTCCATGCCGGTTCCGCGCATCCACCCGATCGAATCCGCGCTGCGGCCGGTGCCGTACACAATGGCGCCTTCGTCGTGAAATCCCTGGGCCAGGGCCCGGCCAATGCCGCGGCTTGCACCTGTAATCAAAATCGTTTTGCCGGTAACGGAGAGTCGCTTCATCCGGCAGGCGTCGCTTGCCGGTCGCGCCCGGTCAACAGGTAAGCCGGGCGGCTATGCCGGCGCCATGTACCGGCGCACCGCTTCGGCGAGTGCGAAGACCTGGGTTGGCTTAATAAAAACGGCCTTCATGCCGGCCGCAAAGCATTCCTCGGAGGTGGCGGCGGCGTCATCGGAGGTGAAGCCCAGCACTGCGGGCGGCCGCTCGAGTCGTCGCGACAGGAGCGCTCGGGTTAGTTCCGGACCGGTGGAGTCCGGCAAGCCCACGTCCATCAGAACCACAGCGTGCCGGCCGTCGGCGCTCAGGGCCAGCGCCTCAGCCGCGTTCGCCGCCGCATCACATCCGTAGCCCAGCCGATCCATGACGTGCTTGAGCAACCGGCGCACCTGGCTGTCGTCTTCGACGATTAACACGCGCCCGCCGTGATCCATATACTGTAGATGCGATCCGATATCAAAAGAACCACCAAAAAAGCCGCGCAGGCGCGCAGGCGGGGTAAGAATTCCATGTGGAAAGGGTCAGCCGATCCGCCGCCCCGGCTCCTGACAGTAGTTTACGCGGGCAAGGCTTCGCCCGCTCTGGCCGTGCGGTGCGCCTGCTTCTGCTCTTTTTGCATTTTTTCGGCCTGGGCTCGCAGCTCTCGAGCGTGTCCCCCTATGCGCTGGCGAACTTCGGCGAGCGCGGCAGTTTGATACTCGTCGCCAGCCAACTGGCCATGCCGGCCGGCGCGTTTTTCGCGGGTTGGCTTTCCGATCGTTATCAGCGTCTGCGCGTATTCACGCTGATCGGACTGGCTCTCGCCGCGCCCTTCCAGTGGTTGTCGTTTTCCACGCCGGAAAGTTGGACGGCTACGCTCGTTTCCACGGCCTGCCTGCGCTTTTTGCTCTCCGCCAATTTTCAATGGATGTCGATCGCCATCCTGGAGTCGATCGGCGAAGCCTCGTACAGTCGCGTACGGTCCGCCGGCACGGTCGGTTTTTTGACGGTGCAGTTGGTTCTCTTCCTGCTTTCTTCCCCGGGCGTCGCCGCGTCCTTCTCGAGCGACTCGGCCGACACCGGGCGGCTCGGAGTATTCGCCTACATTCTGTGTCTGTGGCCGGCGCTCGCGCTGCCCGCACGCCGCCTGTCCCACGAGGTTTATCGTTTTGGCGACGCACTCCGGGTCATGTTGCAACCGCGCCTGGCGACCTTTCTGGCTCTGGGTTTTGCATACCACTTTGTGTACCAGATCACCGACAATTACGCCGGCCGCTATTTTGAAATCGCCTACGGACTTAACAGCGTCTTTTTGATGTGGTTTGTGGGCGTCGCCCTGGAAGTGCCTTTCCTGATTTTTGCGCCGCAACTGGTGGAACGCTTCGGCAAGCGCTCGTTGTTTTTTGTCTCCGCGGCCGCCGGCGTGACGCGTTTTATTGCGCTTTCGGCCTCGGCCCTGGGCCAGGAAGGCGCGTGGATTCTCGCCCTGCAGAGCGTACACTCCGCGCTCTTTGCGGGCTTTTATATGGCCATGATTTACTACATGCGCGCCTCGGTTCCGCCGCATCTGTATGGGTCCGCCTCGGGAATCTTCAGCGTGCTGGCCCAATGCCTGGGCGGAGTCCTGGGCAACCTCGCCTGCGCCGCCCTCCTGCATTCCAGTCTCGGCGTGCAACTCTACCAGCGCCTGAGCGGCGTCGAGGTTCCTGCTGAACTTGCGGCGCGCGCGGCCTTTCTGCCGATTTTTCTCGGGGCCGCCCTGATTTTTGCCGCGCTTCTGCCAGCCTTCGCCCTGCTGCGGCGCGCCGAACCGCCGCGCGCGCCGGAAAAAAGAATTCCCTTCTGAGCCGCGTTCGGGGACTGTCAGTGCGCCAGCCTGGCCCGGTCCTTCCGGTTGCTGCAAGCCGGCGTAGATCGCACCTATGTCTGAAGCCCCTCCCGAACGCAGTCGCTGGCGAATTCCGCGTTGGGTTCGTTATGCCGCCGCGGCCCTGGCGCTCTTAAGCCTGCTTTATTATATCGCGATGGCGCCCTCGAACGTGGAGCGGCTCGCGCGCTTCGCGGTGGAACGTTATACCGGCGGAGTTCTGGAAATCGAGGTAAAACGCGCCAGTCTGCTCTTTGGCTTTGATTTTCATAATATCAATCTGAAATCGCGCACAACCGGCGCGCCGCTCTTTCGCGCCAGGCGACTCAAACTTTCCGTTTATTTACCGGCAATACTGGTCGGCCATGCGGGCATCCGCGAACTGACCGTGGAGCGCCCGGAGTTTTACCTGGAAGCGAAAGACGGTCGCTCCAACTGGTCGGACTTCTTGCCGCAACGCGAACGCAGCGCCCCCCCGGCCGCCGAAACGGAAGACGACCGTCCGCGACGCACGCGCATCCCGCTGTATCTTACGTTCAAAGTGTACGGCAACATCAATGTGCGCGACTTTCGTCTGTACTATTCCAACCAGGTCGGCGAGCGTCGCACTTCACTGAAGCTGGAAAACGTCGATCTGACCTTGGCCTTTATCACGCGCGAGTTCGACGAAATCCCCCTGAACCTGAGCGCTCTGGATCTTTTTGACACTTTTATTTTCGCGCTCAATCCCTATCGTCCCATCAAGATCGATTTTAAGGGACCGCGCGAGCTTACCGGCGCCTTTAAAGCGGCGCTGTACCTCTATCGTGAAACCAGCGGCGGCCAGACGGAGTTCGCCTCGCGCCTTAACGTCGACTCAAGCCTGTTGCAGTTGCGCAAACCCGGCGAGGCGGCCCGCCCGCTGGCGTTGAACCTCTACTACGACATCGCTTACGATGCGCCCGGCGATCGGGTTCTGATACGGCGCGTGGAACTCCAGCGCAGCGCGCGCCGCTGGCTGGCGCTGAGCGCGACGGTGTCGGAAGCCTCGTCCGTAAACCGGCGCCTGGATCTGGCCCTCACGCCCAGCACAATCGACGTGGACGATCTGGCCGACTCGATCGCCACGCTCGCCGGCATGGCGAAGGCGCCCTTTCGCGGCGACCGCATCGATCTGGAACGCCTGAGTTTGCGCGGGCGCATGGATCGTCTGGAAATGGATACGCGCCTGAGCGCGCGGACGCTGGACTTCGGTTCGGCCGCCAGCCCGCAACGCCTGGAAGAGTTTCGCATCGACGCGAGCGCGCAGGTGGATCTCTATCAGGCGCTGCCTTTTCTGGACCAACCGGAGGGTTACCGGGCGCGCGACGATCTGGCCTTCGGCGTCTTTTATCGCCTGCTCGCTCCGGAACTATTCGCACGGTTTAACGGCGCGCAATTCACCGGCGACGCTTCCATTCTGCCGGAAGCGGGCGTGAAGCTGAACCTGGCGATTCGTAACTTCAATTTTGAACGCTTTGCGCCGCGCTTCGCGCGCGGAATTGCGGAGGCGCGACTGACGCTGTCGTCGCCCGAAAATTTTTCGCGCTTCGCGATCGACGGCGCCCTGCGCATTACCGGCCTGCGCTATTACATGGGCCGCTCGCGTTCCGGCCTGCACACGGTCGCTCTGAACACAAAGGGCGTCTTATCGCTGGGCGAAAGCGTCGACGTGCGTTTTGAAACCCTGCGTCTGGATGCGCGCAGTCCGGCCGGCGCGCCCATGCTGAATCTGGCCGCGGCCGGTCTGTTGAGTTTCGGCAAAGGCCGTCAGTTGTACGATCTGAACATCAGCGACTTTGACGTACACTATCAGAATTTACATCCCGCGCTGCCGGGTCAGCTTCAATACGCCATGTTGCCGGCGAAAACATATCTCTCTCAGGGCCTTTCGCTCAGAACCCGCACGCGCATCGAATCCACCAGCGCGGGCATGAAGGTCGACGGCTCGGGCGAACTGGCCGTCCCCTTTCTCAAACTCACGGATCTGAAATTCGCGACAAACATGTTCTTTGGCGAACGCGAGATTCGCTTTACGACAGCAAGTCTGGATGGCCTGCGCGGCGCCCTGTCTTTGCGCCTGTCCGGCGCGCTCATAAAGATTGCAAACGAATGGGAGCCGAACCTCAAACTCGCGCTGAATGTTGCGCGCAATGAGCTCTTCGCCGTGCACGAGAATATTTCTTTGCAGGGCAGCTTCAAGGCCGACCTTGCGCTGCGCCCGGAGTCCGCATCCGGACTCATCGATATGCGCGATCTTTCCCTGGAACTGCGCACCGGCAACTGCGCGCGGCCCAACAGTCCGGCCTGCCGAAAGTTCTTTGTCGATCGAATGAATCTGAATCTGCCCTTTGAGCACAGCCGCCGCTTTGATCCGCGCCGATCGCCGGGGCCGGGCATTGGCGGCGAATATTTTAACACCTATGGCCGCAGCGGGCGCCCCAATCTGTCGCTGGCGTCGCTGTCTTCCAATCAAACGCCCAATGGCGCGATTGCGCCTGAAAAATACTTCTATCTTGGTTCGCCGCGCGGCGACGCCGGGCTCGCCGCGCGCGTCGATTACAGCAATAACACGCTGCTGCTCAGCTGGCTGCGCCTGGCCACATTTAAACTCAGCCAGGGCCCCAACGGCGCGGCGTGGGCGCCCAACGGCGTTATCGACGGACGCAGCATCTTCTTCAGTCTGGCGGATCTGAAACCGGAAAACATGGGCTTTGCCGCCAATCTGCAGATCAAAAATCTCGATTTGCAGCCGTTTTTGCCGGAAACTCAGTCGAACTACGACGGCGTCATCTCGGCGGACTTAAAGGCTTCCTGCGCAAATTTGAGCGATCCGCTCTACAATATCAGCGCCCAGGCGAATGTGTTTCGCATCAGTCGCGAGTTCAGCGGCTTTGTCACGCGGATTCTGATGCCCTCGCAGATCGTTGCGCTCATGGTGCGCAACACTCTGGAAATACCGAACATTCGCACGGAACTGCGCGGCGGACTGGTTTACTCTTACATCACGATAAAACGCGGCGGACTATTTCCGGGCCTCCTGATCGCTCCGGGCGACGAGGAGATAAAACAGGAACGCATGCCGCTCGCCCAATTCCTGGATCGCGCGCGCAGCGAGGTGCAGGATTTCGGCCGCAAAGGAGTCAGCAATGCCGCCAACGACGCATAGCAAAAATGTACGTAGCGTTTTCTGGAAACTGAATGTGATAAACCTGCGGGGCGCGGTTCTCATGGCGGCCCTGGCGCTCGGCGGACTGCCTGCGTGCACGGCGTTTGATTCCGTCAAGGATCCCGTGCTCAAGTTCTTGCGACGCGGCTCCTGCATCTCGGTTGATGTACCGCCGATTACACTGACGCCGGCGCGCACCGCCGCTGAACGACAACTCATCGGTCAGGAAAGCGAGATCGAAGATAACGGCTGGCTGATCGCCTCGGCCCAGAGCGCGCGCTATTATCAGGAAGGCGGCGCGCCGGCCGCCGCCGGCGCAGATCCGGAAGCGACCGGTCGACGGCGCTATTACATCGAATTGGGCGTGCTGGAGTTTTATCGTGAGCCGGCCCTGCGGTATCGCGGCGAAGGCGCTCTGGGCGAAAGTTACGAAGGCAAAATCCTGCTGGTGCCGGACAGCGTCAGCGGAAGGCGCGGCGGCGTGCGCTGGGAAGAAGAAATTCAATCCGCACGCGATACCGCCGACGAGATGAATCGCGCCCGCGAATGGGTGTTTCGCTATGAGCTGGAGCTGGCGTTACAGCGCGAGCCCGGCGCGGATCGCGCAAAGCTTGAGGCGGAAATTCGCCAACGTTATTACCGCGAAGCGCAGAACCGATCCGGCGAGTGGATCTACACGGCGGAACGTCGCTGGGTGCGGGTGCGATGAGAATCGGCAAAGCGCCTGTCAAATCGGCACTGGCCGCGAGTTTCGGCTGCGCGGCGCTGGCGTTATTCGCCGGTTGCCAGTCCGCCCAGGAGCCGCTGCAACCGCCGGTTTTCGAATACCGCGAACTGGCGGATCGTTTTTTTCGCAAAAATCTGGACGGACAATTTCCGCTGACCGTACAACGCGGCGCTAACCTGCACGCTTCGTCCGCCGGCAATTTTTTATTCTACACTTCCAATCGCGACGGCAACGGCGACATCTGGATGCGCGATTTGCGCAATACAGTCAATATTCCGCTGATTCGCCATCCTTCCGAACAATACAAACCTGCAATTTCGCCGCTGGCCAATCGGCTCGTCTTCGTTTCCGAAGATGCGGACAGCTCCGGCGACCTGCGCCTGGCGAACGTCGAGCCCCAGGACTTCGTCGACAACACGGTCAACGGCCTGCCGCCCTCGCAAGTCTGGGACGAGTCTGAGAATTTGAGCGAGCGCATCGAAGCCGTCGCCGCCTCCATGGAACCGGCCTGCCACGGCGAAGCCGCGGAAACGGATCCGGCCTTCCGCGCGGACGGGACGCGTTTGCTTTTTACCAGCGATCGTTGCACGCCCGGCGTGTATAACGTCTGGATACTCAACCTGGACGCTGAAGCGGAGAGCGACGAGATTCTGAAACGGCTGACCGACGACGGCGGCGTCCAACCGCGTTTTACTCCGGACGGGTCGCGCGTCGTCTATGTGGTTCCGGAACGCGGCGCTGCAGGCGGCATTCGCCTGCTCAATCTGGACACCGGCGAGACCTCAAAACCCAATCTGCCGGAGCGTACGGCCGCCGGTCGTCCCATTCTGTATTTTGATCCGGCGATTGGTTTTGAAAAACGCGACGGACAGGATCGGCTGACGCTTTATTACGCATCGATTCGCGCAGACGTGAATCGCGACGGTCAGATTGACAGCTCCGATCGTGCGGGTCTTTATTCCGCCGATTTCGCCGAAGCTTTCGGACCGGCGCCGCGCGAGCGCCAACTGCTCGACAACTCCACGTCGATCCAGAGCCTGATCGTTTCCGATTTTATTGGCGGCGCGCTGCTTTACGCCGCCGAACTCTACAACAGCGTCAACATCTACTTTATCCGCCCCGGCGGCGTAATTCCGGAAGAACCCACAATTGACGCGCAGTATCGCCTGGCGGCGAAGTACCGCAACAGCACGGAAACGCGCTACATGTTGGCCCTCGATGCGGTCACGCAGTACTTTTTCACGGCGCGCGAGCGACCGATATACCATGCGCGCACGCTGGTCGATCGGCTCGATTATTATTCGCGCCAGGGCGACCGCGACGCGGAGCAACGGATCCTTTCTGAAATTCAGGCGGAATCGCGCAGCAATCCCTACGCTGCGCTGCAACTTGAAATCTATCGCGCCGGATTGCGCGCACAACCCTCCGTGCCCTTGTTGCAAGCCTTTACCGAACGCCTCGCCCGCACCCCGGCGCCGTACGACGCAGCAGCGGCGGCGGTAGTCCGCGCCGCCGCGCTGGACGAACTTGCGCAAGCCTGCTTGCGTTATGGCGCCTATGAGCGCGCGCTGGCGGCGGTCGCCGAACTGAACCGCGAATACCCCGACTACCTGCTGCGCAGCGACGCGCGCCTCCTGCAGGGTCGCCTGGAGTTGCAGAGCAGCGGCTTGATCCCGAAGATTTTCTCCGAAATGCTTGCGGACCCCGCGGTTCCCGCAATTTTTCACGAGCGTATCTCAGCAACGATATTTGAGCATTACTTTAAAGACCGCACTCCGGCCGCCGCCATCGAACTTTCGCGGCGCGAGCTCGCACGCGCGGACTTGCCGCCGCTGATTCAGGCGTCCCTGCGTCTGGTGGAAGCGCGCGCGCTTTTTGAAGACAAGAACTATAACGGCGCTCTCGAGCAGTGTAATGCTCTGCGCCCGCTGATCCAAACGCACGTGCCGCCGGGCGGGGTGCGCGAAGAACCGCAGCCGGGCTGGCGCACCGTGTACATTCGCGTGTGGCAAACGATCGCCTACGCTCAAGAAAAACTGGGCGCGTACGCTGAGGCCTACTCGGCGAAGCTCACTTACGGCGGCGCCTATTCCCCGGAAGCCCAGGTTGCGATTGATACGGAAGACTTTGTACAGATTATTGAAGACGGCGAACGTCAGATAAATCTCTTTCTGCGAACCGCGCGCTCCATTTCGCTTTCAATCCGCGAGCAGGACGCCGAAGACCAGAGCGCTGTCAACCAGGCGTTGGGCGCCCTGGCGCAAACTCGACGCGTCGACATAGGCGGCGTGGACCTCGATGTGCTGGTGGATTTCTGTACGCCCAATTCTTCCAACGGCGTGCTGTTTCTCCTGCTGGGGCCGCGCTACACGAAGCGCTACATTGAGTTTTGCGCAAGCAATCGAGCGCTGCTCGACGAGCGGCGCTTTACCGAATTTCCCCGCGACCAGGCCGGCGAAGCGGCCGATCTCCTGTATGTAGGCGCCTACGCAAACGGGAATATTCTGAACCTCTTGTTCATGAACATGAGCCGCCTGGGCGTGCTGGAGAAACTCTACCGCGACCGGGCCGTGCATTACCAGCGCACCAAGATCGACGCCGCCGCGGAGAAAAATCGTCTGCTCCTGGAACGTCAGGAGCAATCGATTTTGTTTTTGAGTCCTTCGGACGTCGCCGGCGTTTTTCGCGAGCAGGACCCCTACAACTCGGAAACCTACGACGAAATTCTCTACGTCTATCGTACGGTGCAGCGCGAAGCCGCCCAGGCCGGCGATCTTTCGATGATTTACGGACACGCGTATACGCTGATCAAAAAAAGCGTCGAGAAAGAATCCTTCTACGGACGCTTACAGGAACAAGCTTTCGCCCAGGAGCGGCAGATCACCGAACGGATTCAACCGGGCGGGGTCGGTCTGCCGGGGGACTTGCTGCGCGAAAAAAAAGAAGAAACGCTGCGCGATCTGAAAACCGCCGAGTATCTGCTGCAGTACATGCTCAATGTGGATCCGTTGAATACGGACGCCTATCTCCTGCTCGGCTGGCTGTATCAATACCTGGACGAGCAACAGGCGCAAGAAGTGCGCACCCTGCCCACCCTGCTGGAAGATACGTATTACTTACTTACCAGAACGGAACCGATTGCGCAAACCGATCGCACCTTCTACTCCGATCTTTACAAAATATATTTCCCGGAAAACTTCTACGAAACCAACGTAGAGCTCTATCGGCAGGCGCTGGAGAAAATCACGCCCGCCAATGCGGCCCCGGAAGCGCTGGCGGCGCTCCATCTAAATCTGGGGAACAACTACTTTCGCCTGTTGAACTTTAAACGCGCCATTGAGAACTATCGTCTCACCGGCAATTACATGGCCCAGGCCGGAGCCGCCAGCTTTGACGATTACCGTCAAAACGCGCTGTATCACTTCAACCTCGGACGCGCGCTTTATTACGACGGGCAACCGGAAGAAGGTGCCCGCGAACTGCTGCTGGCCTACGACCTTTACGATAAGCTCGAACGCAAACCGCTGCATGAACGATTCTCCACGCTATCTTTCCTGATGCGCGCCCGCGATGACGATATCGCCGGCCGGCGCGAATCGCCTGCGGTGTTGAAATTCCGGCAGGCCGAGCTGCTCAAAGGCATCGACCAGGTGCGCGTGAAGATGGCGATGATCGCCGCGCTCATCGGTCTGGCGCAGTGGGAAGCGGGACGATACGACGAGGCGATTTTATTTTATCGCGACGCCGAATTCCGGCTCTACGGCGACGGAGCGCAGGCGCCGGTAGACGGCGCCGTAGACCGTTCCAGCCTGATGAACTTCATCGCGCTCGCGCTCCAGAGTAAAGGCGATTTCAGCGCGTCCGATGAACGTTCCGAGCAGGCCGGGCGCTTTGCGCGCGATGCCGGCCTGCAACGCGACGATACGCGTTTCCAGCCGCGCACCGTGGGCGGTCGTGCGCTGGGTTGCATTCTGCCCTACGGCGAAGATTTTTCCGTGATCGGCGAAGGTCGCAACCCCTTCGGCTTCTCTCCGCTCCGCCATTACGAGCTCAGTCTCGGCATCCAGCTGGAAAACCGGATTTTACAGGGGGATCTGGCCGGCGCCGCGTATCTATTGCGCCAGCGTCGTCAGGTATTTCGCGAGCGCGACTTTGACGTGCGTCTGGGACGCGTGGGCGCTATCGCAGCGTTGAATCAGCAAGGACTCAACGAATATCGCGCACGCGACTTTGAAACTGCAGCGCGGTCGTTTCGCACCGCCGCCGAAGAAGCGCGCGATTTCGCGCTTTTGCAGAGTTTTCGATTGAATTTTTCCAATCGATTCAAGGCGCTTTTCGCCTGGTTGGAACGCGAGGAATCCGAGCCGCAAGTGGCGCTGGCGGCCATCGCCGAAGGGATCGAGGAAGTCGAAGTATTCCGTAACGACTACCGCGATGAAGTAAAACGCCAGTTTATTGAGGAACGTCGCCAGGAGGCGCCGGAATATGAATTCGACGAAGCGCGCGACTCGCCGGCCTTAAATGCGCGCGTCAATCGACAGCTGCTGGACATTCTGATTATCGAAGCGTCCTTGCGCTACTATCGAGCGCGTCTGCTGGACCGCTCTGCAAGCGCCGACCTCGATGTGGCCGCCGCGCATGACGAATACGTTCTGGCGGAAAAGCTCTTCAGCGAAACGCTCAGCCTGCTCGCCGGCCTGGGCGAGTCGAACAGCGTTCGCACCACGCGCATTCGTCTGAATCGAGCGCGCACATATCGCTACTCCGGCAGACTCCTGGAAGCCCGTCGGGAATTGGCGGATTTGATCGAGGTCGCCTACGAGTTTAACCTGGGCTACGAGGAGTGGTACGCCCGCTACCTGCTCGCTCAGACGGAAGAACGACTGGCCGCGCTGTATAACTCGCCGCGCAGCCTCGCCGCGGCCGAAGAACACTATCGGCGCGCCCTCGATCTCGTGCTGGAGAGCCCGTCCACATATTCGCTGATCAATCGATCCGCCGACGAGTTCTTCGAAACTACGGCCGAATTTTTCCTGCGACGCGGGCGTCGCGACCTGGCGCTGCAGATTCTTGAGCGTCAGTGGGAGCTGCACATGCACTGGCAGTTTCTGCGCAATCCGCTGCAATTCAAGGACGGGGTTCTGCAAGAAGCAAGCGGCGAGCTGCGACGAGCTTATCTCGAATTGGCCGCGCTGGATCGGGACGAATCAAACCTGCGGCTGGCGCGACGGGATTTGAAGGCGATTCTCAGCCGTAAGGAAGACTTGCGCAAAATCATCGCCGCGACGCAAACGTTGCTTCTACAAGAGCAGCCTGACTGGCGCATTTTTGTAAAGCCGGCGGCGCTTGAGGCGCCCGCCCGGCCTGCGCTCGGGGCCGGCCAGATCGTCTTTCGTTTTTTTCCCACGGAAACCGGCGTTGCAACCTGGTGTTTCACTGCAACTCGCGAGCAATTTATTGCGCCTGCCGCGCGCGATGATCGGACCGCGATCAGCGCCGCGCTGCGGGCCTGCGCGGTGCGCGGGCTACGAGACGTGTTTATTGTCACGGATCGGCGCCTGTTTGCGGCGCCTTACGAGACTCTGGCGCGCGAAGCGGGACTGCCGCCGCCCGCGTTTTATACGCGTCTGAGCGATCGTTTCGCCGGTTTCTACGGCCGCGGCGCGCCGGTGGACGAACGTGCCGCTCGCCTGAATTTATTCAACGTGCGGACGCGCCTCGCCTACTCTTCCGAAGGCGCGCGCAACGCTAACGCGGACATTGTTGCCATGCGCGCTCCGGATTCCGCCGCGGTCTTTCGCGCCGGTCAGCGCCTGCTCTTCGACGCGCGCATTTGGCTTTCGGAGGATCGCTACGCCTCGCTGGCCGTCGCCGATTGGCCGCGCGAACGCGGCCCCATGCGTTATCAGGAAATGGCGCGTCTGTTTGAAACTCTGCGAGCCCGCGGAGTCGGTTCGATGGCCGCCCTGGAATCCGGCCCCGATTTCGCGCGGGAAATTTCCGCACTGTTACAGTCGGAAGAAGCGCTCCCGAATTCGAATGCGGGCGATATTTTCTCAAGGGATCGCGAAGACGTTGCGACTGTCGAACGACTGCTTGCCATGCGCGGGGCGGGCCGGTACCAGACGACCGGACTGCGATTGTTCGGCGCCTCCGGGTTTGATCGAGCGGCGCTGACGCCGACCCTGGAGCGTATGTTCGTGCAAACTCGCGAACGGGCGCTCGCGCGCGAAGAAGTCGGCGATCTGAACGCAGCGCGCAACCTCTATCGTCTGGCCGAATCCTTGCTGTGGGAGACGCCCTCCGCTCGCGCACGCGGCTTTGAAACGCGTCTGGCGCTCGCCCGCCTGGATCTGCGACTTGAACTGAGCAGTCGCGGCCGCAAGCGTGCAGCCGAAGCCCTGCTGGCGGACTACGCAGACGATGCGGAACGCTTGCCGCGCGTCTACGACGCCGTGATTGAAACTTTGCTGGAAGGGGGCGACATCCCCAACGCACGCAGCTTTTCCGCGCTCTACATTCAGAGGTTCCCGGACCGTCGCGCTCGAATTCAACAAAAGACCGCGCTGCTCGAGTTCGTATCGCGCGCCCGGCGCCGGCAGTACGGCGACAATGCCGAACAGAATCGACTGTTTGCCGCCGCCTTTGAACGCCTGTATCCGGAAATACTGCAAAGCGGCCTGGAAGCGTACGAACTGGGCGATTTGCTTGTCCGTCACGGACAATACGCCGAAGCCGCCCGCCTGGCGCGAGACCTGACGCGTATCGGCTCCAATCCGGACGAGGCGCGCCGACTGCGTTTTGAGCTGGAGATGAACGCGTGGCTATCAGGTTACGGCGCGCCGCCGACGGAAATCGATCCGGGCGACGCTTCGCTGTATGCGCGCCTGCTGTATCTCGCACAGATCGGCGATTGGGCTGCGTACGACGCCGCTCTGGAACGTATTCCCGCGGGAACAAATCTCGCAGTCAGCAAGTTCCGCCGACGTCTCTTCGAACAATGGCGCGCGCATAAGCGACATCAACCGGTCAATTTGATCGACGTGTCGGACGTTACCATTCCCGACGGCGCGACAGCGTACCAGGCGATCACCGCGCTGGAACGCGCAGTCGTATTTCGCCTGTTGACGGAAAATATAGCTTCCGACCCGGAATTGCAGACTGCGCAGACTCTCGTCGCGCTGATTCGCGCGGAGAAGCGCTCCAGTGAAACGCGTCAGAGTCAACTGGCGCTTGGCGCCGCGGAAGCCTATTTGACAGCGAACGATTTCACAAACGCGCTGCGCTTCTTCGAGTTGCAGTTGGAAGCCGAAAAAGACGCATTGCCGCAACGCGAGCGGGACGTACGCAGCGCACGCCTGGGCGCCGCCCTTTCGATCGCCGGCCTGCCGGAAGCCCTGCGAGTGCGCGTGCCCGCCTGGGTGGAGACGCTGCGCGGCGCCGGGGCCGCTCAGATCGCCGAGGTCTATTTTGCGGTCGCCCAAACACTCCAGACCGGCGATCCGGCCGCCTGGAATAAGGCGCTTGCGCTGCTGGAAAAAGACAGCCCGGGCGCGGGACCGCTTTCTCTGGGCGCGCAGTTGCGGGCAGGCGCCGCTCTTTTGAAGCGCGACGCCGCACGCAAGCAAGCGTGGCAGCGCCTGCTGGATGCAGCGATTCATGAGCAGGAACTTGAGAATTATTTGCTGTATCGCGCTGCGCGCGGACGGCTGCCGGCGTTGAATGGCGGGCGCACGCCCTCCCTGGATGCAATTTCGACGAAACTTTTCGAGCGCCTGCCGCGCGGCCAGAGTTTCATAGCACTTGTGGACACTCCGGACGCCGCGTATCGCCTGATGCATCGCAATGGATCGTTGCTTGCAATCGAACTCAAAGCGAGCGGACGATATCTGCGCGGCCGCATGCGTCAATATCTTGCGCTCACGCGCGCTGGCGCTCCCGCCAACGACGTCTACCAGGATCTCGCACGCAACTACCGCAGCCTGTTTCCCATCGGACAGGGCGGCGTCATCTATGTCTGGCTGCCCGGCGTGCATTCGCTCGCACCCTTGCCGTCTGAACGCGGCGACCGCATTTTCATGGCGCTCAATCCGCGTGCGCTCGCCGCCGGCGATCGACGCACTGCGCCAACGGGCCGCGAATACGCAAATGTAAACTCGGTAAGCGCCATTGGCCAGAGCGCCCCGCCGCGCGGAGCGGAAGGCGAAGACCTGTTATTCTACACGCGTCTTGCGGCGATGGAACGACTGTCCCTGCCGGAACTGAGTCGCGATGCGAGCGCCATCCGGCACATATTTTCTGAAGCGTATCCGACCGAGGCCGGCGGGTTTTCCGGATTGCCGACTGCCATCAGCGCCATCGCCGCCCGCGGCGCCTGGTTTTTTGCCGGCAATCGGCTGGGTCTCAACGCGGCGGCGGAACACGAAGAAGCTGCATACCTTGCGGCGGCGCTGGGCGAAACACTGGAAGGCGCCGGCGTCTTGACTTTGCGCTTGCCGCGTTCCTTCGCGCATGCTTTTTTTGTCCGGCAGTTTTATTCGGACTCGCTGCGCGAACCGGACATCTCCCGGCGCTTCGTTTCAACGACGTTTAATCTACGGCGCACGGCGAATGTCGCCGAGACCGATGCGGCGAATTATCGCGTCGCGCCCGGCTCCGTCCAGGAACCGGTCGATTAAAACGGC
>JAVHPJ010000111.1:0-12215 GCA_036170535.1 Leptospirales bacterium
GGCCTCGAACACAAGCGCGGTCTTGCGTTCTACGTAGCGTAAGTAGTCCGCGGCGACGCCGCTGAAAGCGCCGGATTCATCCAGAAATTCAAAAGGCGGCCAGTCCGGTTCGTAGCCGTGCCGGATTACCGGATGGCGCTGAATGAAGCTGCGCTCCGCAGCTGTGAATTCCACCGGCGCGGAGCCGGGCGTTTGCGCTCCGACGTTTGACCCGGGACCGGCCAGGCCCGCGAACGCAAGCAGTACGGCCAGAGTGCGGCTGTAGTTGACAATGGCCATGTGGTGTGCTAAGGTCTCGCCTCATTCGCAGTCCGGGTCAATCGAAAATGCTGAATCAGATTGTACCAAGCTTGCGCGCGTTGCGGGGGCCCTGTCTGGGGCTCGCCGTGCTCTTGATCCTCGGCATTGCGGGTTGCACGGACGGGGATTCCACGGACGCGCTGCGGGGCTATCGCGTGGGCGCGCTCCTGGGGGCGGGTGGCCTGGGCGACCAGTCGTTCAACGACATGACTTATGCCGGCTTGATGCGCGCTCGCAAAGACTTTGGCATCGAAGCCCGCGTGGAGTCGCCGGAGGAAACGGAGGCCGCGCGGCGTGCAGCGCTGGATCGATTGATCGAGTCCGGGTGTCGCCTGATCGTCGTAAGCGGATGGGAATTTGAGCCCCTAGTGCGCGCAAGCGCCGGCCGCCGGCCGGACTTGCAGTTTCTGGTCCATGATCTCTCCCTGCCCGATCTGCCTGGCGTGGTCTCAACTCAATTCGCCCAGGATGAGGGCTCCTTTCTCGCTGGCGCCCTGGCCGGCTGGCAAACCCGCACGGGAGTCGTCGGATTCATCGGCGGAATGGAACACGAAACGATACGTCAGTTTGAACGCGGCTACCGCGCCGGCCTGAAATACGCCAACCCGCAGGCGCGGCTGCTTACGAATATGGCGGCCGGACGCGGGGACTTCAGCGGCTTCGAAAACCCCGATCGCGGCGCAGAGCTGGCTCGGTCCCAGTATGCGCGCGGCGCGGACATCATCTTTGCCGTGGCCGGACTGACGGGCGAGGGCGTCATCCGCGAAGCGCGCGAACAGCGTAAGTTTGTCATCGGCGTGGATGCGGATCAGGATCACCTCGCGCGCGGCTTTGTGCTCACGAGCATGATGAAACGGCTGGATGTGGCTACATACGAAGAAATCAAAAAGCTTGCCGCCGGTCCGCTGCAACCCGGCGTACAACGCTACGGTCTGCGCGAAGGCGGCGTCTCGCTCACGGAGATGAAGTACACGCGCGACCGGATCGGCCCTGAGGTTCTCGCCCGTCTGGAAACCCTGCGCAAAGATCTGATCGCCGGCCGGGTCCTCATTGAGGGGGCGGGCCCATGAGCTGGCGCGGCGTCCTCCGCCTGGCGGCGGCCTGCCTCGCTGGTTCGGCCCTCCCGCTCTGCTCGGCGACCGAATCGCTCCAGCGCGAACTGCTGGGGCAAACCGCGCATGCGGCCGAAACCCTGGCCGCAGGCCACGAATCCGCCCTGGCGCGCATGGAACACGAATGCGCGCTGCACGCGGATCGCAGCGAAGTCTTTTTACACGCCCTCGCGCCAGGCGAAACGGCGCCCGCCGTCCCCGCGGCGCGGGCGGCCGCGCTGGAACAATCGGCCGCCTTTCTGGAACTGGCCGTTCAGCTGAAGGAGCTGCAGGCGCAGACCGGCGCGCCGGACGCCCGCTCGACCGCGCGCTTTGACACGGTCGCGATTTATGTTAACGCCTCCGCCCGCAGCGACGCCGCTTTCATACTGGTCGACGCCGACTACGCCGGCATGGACGCCGACGGCGACGGTACTTCTTACGGCCGCGACGACATTCCGCCGATCGCACCCTGCACCGCCGTGCGCCCGGCGGATCGCGCCATACGCAAGGCCCTGTTCGGCGAAGCGGCTGCGAGCGATATTCAGCGGGATGAATACGGCAGTTATTTGCTGACGGCTGCGCCGATCGCCCTGCGCTCCGGCGAAAGCTACGCCGCCCTGGTCCGCACTCACGACGCCGGCGGCTTTCGCGATCCATGGCGCGAGCTGACTGAACCGCTGCGCGCCTGGGCCGCCCGGGAGCGCGCCGCAGACGCGCCCGATCCCACGCGCGAATACTTACAGCATGACCTATGATGCGGCAATTCTCGGCGGCGGGCCGGCTGGAGCGGCGGCCGCCCTGTGGCTCTTCGAACTGGGTCTGCGTCCGGTGTTGCTCGAGCAAGCGGACGAGCTGGGCGGACTACAGCGATCCAACCCGTACGTGAACACCTGGATTCCCGGCGTGCGCGGCAAAACCGGCGTCGAACTGGCGCGCGAGATGCACGATCATATCCTCGCGACCGGCCTCGACTGTCGGCTCGGGCGCCGGCTTAAACGCGCAGCGCGGCGCTCGGACGGCGGCTTCGCTCTGGACCTGGACGACGACGCAAGCGTCGCGTGTCGCAGTCTTGTGCTCGCCACCGGCGTACGGGCGCGCAGCGGCGGGCTCAGCGCCTCGGAGCGGATTCTGATCGGACCGGGCCGCATTCTGGAAGACGCCGATCTTTCCGGTCAGCGCGTCGCGCTCCTGGGCGGCGGCGACAACGCAGCGGAGAACTATGCGCTGCTCGCCCGCAAAGGTCCCGCTTTCATGCACATCTATGCGCGCACTCTGCGCGCCCGCCCCGCTCTGCTCGCAAATGTTACGCCGGAGGATCTGTTTCAGGGTCCGGCCGTCCTCGATGCAACGACGCTCAGTATTGAACACCAGGGCGTGCGCCGCAGCTACGATCGCTGGATTGCGCTCTACGGCTGGGAAGCCAATCCGCCGCCGGCCCTCGCCGACTGGCTCAAAGACGCGTTCGACGCCCGCGGATTTATCGCCGTGGACGCGGAACGGCGCACGCGCATACCCGGAGTCTGGGCGATCGGCGAAATCGCCCAGGCCGTGCATCCCTGCGTATTGACGGCTATGAGCGACGGCGTCATCGCGGCTAAGTCGATCGAGGCGCAGTTGTTGCGGGAAAAACGCGCGCCTCCGGCAACCCGAACATAACCCGCAGCCAGGCCGGGGCGCCAATCCAGCGATCCAGCGCCAGCGCGAGGCCGAAGGAAATTGCGAACAGCAGGGCGAGCAGCGCAAACAATTCCGGCGCGCTCCAGACTGCAAACAGTCCGCGCAGAATCCACGTGTGAAAGATATACACGGCGAAACTCAATGCCGCGCCGGCATTCATCCACGCCAGCGCACGCGGACGCGCTTCGAACCACGCGCGAAGCGGCCCGTCGAAGGCGAGAAAGACGGCCAGCGTCGTCAGAGTAAAGCCCACGACCGTGTGGCGCGTGAAGTGATTGTAATAGTCCGGCCCGGGTTGGCGGTAGCTCCAGTAGATGTATTCGATCACAACCGCCGCATAAAAACCGGCCCAGATCAGTAGCACGCGCACGCGCCGCTCGGCCAACCACGCGCGAATGGAGTCCTGATACAGGGCGACGATCATCCCGCTGACAAAATAAAAACTCCAGTTGGGAAAAAACGCGGAAAAGAAGCGCGGCCGGTCGACGCCGATCCAGTCAAAGACCCGCGGCCCCGGCGACGAAAGAACCAGCTGCATCGCAAAAAACGCAAGCCAGATTAGAATCCGTCCGCGCAGGCCCGTCGCCAGCGTTAATCGCAAGAGCAACGGAAACAATATATAACACTCGATAATTATGTGGAAAAAGTAAAAATGATAATCCGCCCCGGTGCGATACAAATACGGCAGGAGCGTGGCGAAGAATTTTTCGACCGCCGCCGCCGGTTCCAGGGCGAATAACGCGCCCCAGCTGATGCGCATCAGGGCGAAAAATACCAGGGTCCAGACCAGAAACGGCAGTCCGATTTTATAGGCGCGTTCGCCAAAAAAGCCGCCCAGGGCGCGCGCACTCCAGGCGGGCGAAGCGGCGCGTTCGCGGGCGGCGTACTTCAGCGTGAGTCCCAGGCCGGACAGAAACACAAAGGTCGGCACGCTGAAGCGCGCGAGCTGGTTTAAAAAAACGGCGATCACGTCCTCGACGCCGGTGAATTGCGCCGCATGAAAGCGGCGTTCCCACCAGCCTGTGCCGTGAATCACGAGCACAAAGGCGATCGAGAGCAGACGTAAAAAATCGCCGGTTACGCGCGTCATCGCCTCAGAGCGCGCGCTCCAGCACCGCGTAACTCGTATCGAGCAGCTTCTGCAGCTCCTCCGCGCCCGCGCCGCCCTGGGCCAGCCGCGCCAGATAATATATCTGCCGGGCCATGAGTTCCTGCTTTGATACGCCGCCGTCCGCCGTCACCAGCGCGGGCCGCGCCAGGGCGCGAATGATCGCGTTTTTGGAATTGAGCAGCAGAGTATGCTCCACGGGCAGCTTCGGCATTTCGCGCGCCATCATGGCCGACATCTCGCTGAAGCGGCGCATCTGCTCCGGGAAGAGCGCCAGCGCGGGTATCTCGTCGCTTTTCAGTGCTTCGACGCGGATGGTCGCTTTTTCGTCGCCGATCGCCTTTTGAAAGAGTTCGCGCAAATTGGATTCAAGATCGCGTCCGTCGGCGTCCGCCAGCTTTACGCCGCCGTCTTTATCTACAATATGATCCGCCAGCTCGGCGTCCACGCGCACAAAGCGCCGGCCGCTTTCCTTTGACTCAAGGAACTGCATGAAGTGCGAGTCGATCATCGTGTTCATCAGCAGCGCCTCGACGCCCTGCTCGCGCAGGAGCTTCAGAGGCGCCGCCTGAGCTCGCGGATCGTTCGTGTAAAACGCCTTATCGCCGATTTTTTCCTTATGATTGGCGAAGTAGTCGTCCAGCGTGACAAATTGCTTTTCTTCGCCGGCGCTCGCCAGCTCGAAGATCAGCGAAGCCTTCGCCTGATCGTAGAACTTCTCGTCGCTCATCATGGCGTATTTTACAAAGGGCGCGAGGTCCGGCCAGATTTTGCGATAGTTGTCCGGCTCCTTCGTAAATTCATCGTTTAACCGGTCGGCGACCTTCTTGATAATGTGCTGCGAGATCTTTTTAATCTGCGGCTCGTTTTGCAAATACGAGCGCGAAACGTTCAGCGGCAGATCCGGAATGTCAATCACGCCCTGCAGAATGGTAAGATACTTCGGAATGAGCTCCTGGGCCTCGTCAGTGACAAAAACCTGACGGCAATAAATGCGCACCTCGCTTTTGTTCAGATCCATCTCGTGGGCAAGATGCGGGAAAAACAACACGCCCTGCAGCTTGAACGGATAATCGACGTTCAAATGCACATAAAAGAGCGGATCCTGCTGGAACGGATACAGGTAGCGATAAAACTCCAGGTAGTCTTCACGCTTGAGTTCTGCAGGCTGACGCGCCCAGAGCGGATTCTGCTTGTTCGCCTGGACCCCGTCAATCTTGATCGGATACGGCAAAAAGTCGCAGAACCGGCGCACCAGACCCTGAATCGTAACCTTATCCAGGAGTTCCTTCGAGTCTTCGGAAATATGCAGGGTGATCTTCGTGCCGCGTTTTGAGCGCGCGCCGGGCCCCAGGTCGTATTCCTCGCCGCCGTCGCTGATCCAATGCGCCGGCGCAGCGTCTTTTTGCCACGAGAGCGAGTCAATCTCCACCTTATCCGCAACCATGAAGCTCGAATAAAAGCCAAGACCAAAGTTGCCGATAATGCCGGCCTTGCTGCGATCGCCCGACTCCTCGTATTTTTTTATGAATTCTTCCGCTCCGGAAAATGCAATCTGCGTAATGTATTTCTTGATCTCTTCGGTCGTGAGACCCACGCCGTTGTCTTCGAAGGACAACTTGCCGTTTTCGCGATCAATCTGGATGTCCACAAAATAGTCGTCGTCTTCCGCGTCGCGAATCTCCTCGCTCAAACTCAAGCGACGGAGCTTGCTGAGGGCGTCCACGGCGTTCGACGCCAGCTCGCGCAGGAAGATCTCTTTTTCGGAGTACAACCATTTTTTGATAATGGGAAGGATATTCTCGGTATGAACTGAAAGTTTTCCTTTTTCCATGGGAATGCGCCTCGCCGGACAGAAATCGCCCGGAACGCGCCCCCGTCAAGGGGAATTCTAACGCGGGCTCAAACCGCTTCCACACCGGCCGCCGGCTCTACTTCGCGCCGGAAGCGCAGTTTGCCGCCGCTTTTCACAATATTATACAGCCGATAAAATTCGTCGTTCGGCGTCAGGCCGTCGCCATTACGCGACACAAACGAGCGCAGGCCCTTGATGAAGAACATTTCCATGCGGCCCTTGCCCTTGGCTTCCACGAGGCCGCGCCGTTCCACCTTGAAAAAATATTTAACCTGATCGTACGTCGAGCGCGAGATATTCACGCGACCCGGCGAGCCGGCCGATTCCATGCGACTGGCCGTATTGACCGTATCGCCCCAGATGTCGTAGGCGAATTTGTTTTTGCCGACGACGCCCGCCATGACCGGCCCGGAGTTGAGCCCTACGCGCAGCTCCCAGAAATCGTAGCCAAGCTGGGCCTTGATTTCGCGCATCTGGCGCATGAAGTTCTGAAATTCCAGCGCGGCCAGGCAGGCGTCAATTGCGTGCGTCTGATTCGGCTCGGGCAGGCCCCCGCAACACATGTAAGCGTCGCCGATCGTCTTGAGCTTCTCAAGACCGTGATGCGCAATCACATCGTCAAACTGCGAGAAGCAGCCGTCCAATTCGCTCAGCAGTTCGTCGGCGGTGATCCGTTCGGCGATCCGCGTGAAGCCCACAAAATCCGTAAAGAGCACCGTCACCTGATCGTACTGGACCGGTTTCACCGCGCCCTGTTCGCGCAGTTCGATGGCGACCTTCTGCGGCAGAATGTTCAAAAGTAAACGATCGGAGCGCGCGCGTTCCTCGCGCACCTGTTCGAGCAGGCTGGCGCTGTAAAGCGCCCCGCCGATCTGCTCGGCGAAGCGGTAGGCGCCCGCCATGTCGCGCGGGCGCAAACTCAGCTTCTCGCCGCGCAACTGGGTAAAGGTCAGCACGCCGATCACCTGATCCTGCACAATCAGCGGGGTCATGACAAAGCCGGTCATGGGCACCAGATCGATCAGCTTGCGCTCCATGCCGTGACTCAGTTCCGGCTTGAGTCGACGCACAAAGAGCGGCTTGCGTTTGCGCACCGTCCGCCAGAACGACACGTTATCCGGAGAAATCGGACAACGGAAGGTGCGCAAGAACTGTATCGCGGAGTCCGGGATCGCGGTGGCGAAAGCAAAGCTTTCGTGATTGGTATAGAGCTCGTTCGTTTTGCGATCCACGAACAACAGCCACACGCCGTCGATATTGAATGTAAACAGCATGTGCGTAAAAATTTGCAAAAGCACCGTGTTCAAATCCGTAGACTCGTTGAGTTTTTTCATGAACTCGTTGAGTTTTTCGATTTCCTCGCGCATGCGGTCGGATTCCTGGCGCGCCTGCTCCAGACGCTGCGCCGATTCCTCGCTCAGCGCTCGCGAGCGCTCGGAGGCGTCGTGCGCGATTTGCAGTTTGCGCTCGGTTGTTTTACGTTCGGTAATGTCCGTGACAAAGCCCTGCAGATGCAGGAGACGCCCGGAATCGTCATAAACTCCCTGGCCGCGCTCGAGAGCCCAGCGCACGGATCCATCGGCATGTTGAATGCGGTACTCCAGCTCAAATCCGACCTGCTCTCCCAGGGCGCGCGCGATGCGCTCCCGCACCAATGCGCGGTCCTCCTCGTAGATGATGTGATTTCCAAACAGCGGGCGTCCGGCGACATCCTCCGGATCGTAGCCGGTGAGTTCGCGCACGCCTGAACTCACGTAGTCGAGCGTGCGCGCCGCATCGTTGCGACCGCGATACACCATGCCCTGGACGCTGTTGAGCGTCAAACTCAAGGCGGCCTGACTGGCCTTCAACGCCTCCGTGCGATCGACAATTTTTTGCTCGAGGCTGAACGACAGATCTTCTGCGCGCATGCTCGACTGCACATACCGTCGAACCAGCGTATAGGTCATGGCGGCGACGACGGCAAGCAAAGCGTAACTGGTCACGCGCGGGAAGCGAATCAGATCCAGTGAAGTCAGCACGTCGCTCGCCAGACCGAACAAAAACGCAATGAGCCCGCCCAATAAGAATCGCGCTTCGCGATCTCCGCGCCAGGCGGCGCGACCGGCGTAGTACAGACTGAAGGCGCAAGCGCACAACAAAGATCCGTAATAGACGTCCCGACAGAGACGCATGAGGCTGAGCGGACCCGCCGCCGTGGCCAGAATCAATACGGCGCCCAAACCCGCATAAGCCAGACCGATTCGGTAGTAGCGTCGCTCCAGAAACTGGGTGAGAAAATTTACAAAAAGCGGCCCCAGTAAAAACAGCGCAATGTGTTCCGACTTGCGATGCCAGGCCACCGCTTCGCCGAACAGAACGTCGCGCAGACTGGTATTGGAGATGAACCAGTAGAGTCCGATGCCCACTCCGAAGAGTCCAAAGAGCAGGTTATAAACGTCTTTGGGTCGCCGCAGGTACAGCATGAGATGGTACCCGCCCGCCAGCAAATAAAGCGTAACCAGCGCCATGGCGAGCGCTTCCAGATACGCGAAGGCGCGATACACCTGGTCGGAAGGGCCGAACAGGATCGGATCCATGAACTGCAGGGGATACTCGCCGTTCGTATGCAGAACTATGTACAGATAATTCGGCTGATCCCGAAGCAAGTTGCCCACCGGCACGTCATGCAGGAAGGGACGCATCGCGCCGGGTTGGTACGGCGCGACCACGCCGTACCCGCCGAAACTGCGGGCGTTTATATAGAAGCGCGACACATCCAGAGTGCGACCGGCGTTGAGCGCCAGGGGTTCGCCGGCAAGCAGCCGTTCGGCCAGCGCCGTCGGGATGCGAGTACGCAGCGTGACCGAGCCCTTATACTCGGCCGGGACCAGATCGCCGGATAATTTGCGCGGCAGCGTCGTCGTGCGCCAGTCGGCGTTATCGCCGGGAGCGGAGCGCAGCCAGGCGGATTCGAAGCCTGGACGCCACTGCCAGCTGCGAAGCGTCTCCGTTTCATTGAGTTGCGCTTCGATCCCCCCGCAGGAGGCGGACGCGAATGCAAGCGTCAGCGAAATCAGCAGTATGGAGCGCCGGCGCCGGCCTCCGGAGAAAAAAGGCGTCACTCTCAGATATCGTGAAACTTACGTAAATCTGTAAACTGCGATTCGATTCCCAATACGTCGCAGAGGACAAATCTTACGCAATTTGCATTCGCTGAATCCGCCGCTGCGAACGTTTTTTCTGGACAGAGACGGGCCGTTCAGTTTCACTCCGGAGACGGCCGAGGACGGCCCCGCGTATGCTCGACAATCTCTTTGCTGCAACCTCCGCCGGGAAGATGATCCTGCGCCTGCTGACCCGACTGCAAACGACGCTTTCGGCGAGCGGCCTGGAACTGCGCCAGGAAGAACGGCCCATACTCAAAGTCGGCGCGCTCGGAGCGGTGTTTTGCGACGAGCCATTTTCAGGCTTTACCCTGCGTATTGGCGCGGAAGCCGCATCCATCACGCCGGCCGTGCGCCGCAAACTGCGCGTACACCGCAAGGTGGCGGATATCCTGCTGCGCGGCCTGCGCGAGGGCGCGCGCAACGAAGCGCCCGACGCAAAAGCCTACGGGCGCATTGGCGTGGAATTCCTGCTGGACGCCCTGCTGGAAATTTTCCTCGTGATGGAGGAGCGTCAGCGGCTGCTCGAGCAGTATCAGGGCATCCTCAAACTCAACGAACGCATCTTAACGGCGGAAGACCTCTTTGAAACGCTGCAGGCGGTGATGGACGCAGCCTCGCGCGCGACCGGCGGCGAAGGCTCTTCGCTGCTGCTGGTCGACCAGCGCACCGGCGAAATGTACTTTAACGTGGTCTCGGGCGACAATCGCAGCGAATTGCGCGAGGTGCGCATTCCTTCCGGTCAGGGCATCGCCGGCGCCGTCATTCAAAGCGCAAAGCCGGAACTGATCCGCGACGTATCCGCGGATTCGCGCGCGTTCCAGAAGGTGGATAAGCTCCTGGGGAAGACCACGCGCGATATGATCATTGCGCCCATTATAGCGCGCGGTCAGGTGATCGGCGTCATCGAAGTCGTGAACTCGCTGCAGCCCTCCGGTTTTCTTTCGGAGGACCTCGAAGTGCTGGTGGACATCGCCAATCACGCCAGCCTCTTTATTGAAAACAGCAAGGGCCGCGACGACCTGGTCCGTTCCAATCGCGAGCTGGACCGCAAGAACTCTGAAATCAACGCGCTGCACGAAATCAGTCGCGCCCTGACCGCTTCGCTCGAGCCGGGCGAACTCAAGCGCGAGCTGTTGCGCAGCCTCCTGCGTCTGATGCGCATTGATCACGGGGCGGCCCTCGAAATCAGCCCCGATCGGCGGCGGCTGGTGCAGAGTCGGGTGATATTTTTTGGCTCCGACGGTCTGCGCGAAGAAACCATCAACGCGGAGTTTATGGAAATCAGCGACGTGCTGCTCTGGATGACCCAGTATCGCGAGCCGTTCTATTTCACCACGCCCGACCAGGAGCGCGCCCAGGAGCTGGGACTCGCCAATCGCATACGGCGGTCCAATGCCGAGGCCTTTGGCGGCGCCGCCGCGCCCGACGTGTGGATTCCCGTCTTTGATCCGGAGAACAAGGCGCCGCTGTTTATAGTATCGCTGGGCGGCGTCAACTTGCGGCGGCGTCAGCCCGCCGATGACCTGGCCTTCTTTCGCGGCCTCATGAGCCTGTGTTACACGGCGTTCCGCAACGTCGAAAGCTACCGCGAAGCCCTGCTGGCGCGCCAGGAAGAGCGCGAAATCCGCCAGGCCTTTCAGAAATACGTGCCGCTGCGCGTCGTCCAGGACATGCTCGCCGACCAGCAAGCGGCGGGCCCGACGGTCGAAACAGTCACCTGCATCTTTGTAGATATTCGCAACTTCACTGCGCTCGCCGAGGTCACGGAGCCGCGCGAACTCGTGCGTCTCCTGAACGAATTCTTCGAAGAGATGGCCGGCGGAATACGCGAATACGGCGGCGTCATCGACAAGTTCATGGGCGACGGCTTTATGGCCCTGTTTGGCGTGCCCGTCGCGGGTCCGGACGACGCCTCCCGCGCCCTGGCCTGCCTGGGGACGCTCTTTGAACGCATCGAACTGCTCAACGAGCGGCGCCGCGCCAGTGAGCGCCCGGAGTTTTTTGCGAGCGCCGCGGCCCACACGGGTCCGGTCATCGTGGGCAACATCGGCTCGCGCAATCGAATGGACTTCACGGCGATCGGCGACTCAATCAACCTCGCCTCGCGTTTGCAAAAGCTGACCCGCTTCTACGATGAAGACGTCCTTTATACGGAGTCCACCTATGTCGCCGCCGGCGCGCGTCTCCCGGCCCGCGAGGCCGACCTGGCGCAACTTCGCGGCCGCAGCGCCGTCACGCGCATTTATGCGCCGTGGGCGGCGGCGCGCTATGATGCGCCCCTGAGCGAACTGGAGCCGCGCTGGGCAAACGCCGTCGAACGCTACCGGACGCGCCGCTTTGAAGAGGCCCGGGCGGGCTTTGCGGCGGTGGCGGCGGCCGCCCGCAACGGGGACCGGCTGGCGAGTCTGTATCTGGAGCGCATCGATCGCTTGATTGCAAATCCGCCCGGTCCGGACTGGAACGGCGTTTTTGCGGTGGACGCGCCGGGGGATTAAACGCCAGCGTTTCCGTCAGCATGAAGAAACTCAGCATCCAGCAGGAGTTCGAGCATCCCCTGCAGACGCTGCTCGAAGCGCGCGAGGAGCGCTACAAGCGCCTCGACAAGTTCCCCGAGCTCAAAAACGTCCGCGTGGTCTCGGAAACGCGCGAAGGCGAGCTGCTCAAACAGGTCCGCGAAATCTCCATAGCGGACTCGCTGCCGCCGATCATCGCCACCCTGCTGCCGGCCGGAGCGGACCACTTGCTGGAAAGCTCCGAGTTTGACGCCCGCGAGCATCTGCACACGTTTCGAGTCACGCCCGGCGGCCACGATCAGATCTTCCTGATCAAGGGCGAATCGCGCTATTATTCGACGGGCGAAAACGCCTCCGGACGGAGCTACGAAATCGATATCACCAGCAAGGCCTTTCTGGTCGGCCCGGTGGTAGAAAACGCGATCGCCGAGGTCTACGCCAAAAACCTCGAGAAGGACCGCCGCTCCATCCTGCACTTTATCGAACTGCTCAAAGAAGAAGGCCGGACAGCCGCCGGAA
>JAVHPJ010000112.1:0-2540 GCA_036170535.1 Leptospirales bacterium
ACGGTTCCGGCGAGCAACGGCGTGGGCGGATACGGAGCAACGTGCGGAGCGGCCGCGCAGGAGGCGGCGTTGGAAATGGGCGCCGTGCCGTAGCGTATTTCGTAGCGTGAGGCGCGGCCGGTGAGCCCGTCGTCGCCGGGCGCATTCCAGGTGAGGCGAATCATCGGATACGTTGCGGCCGTTGCGGTCGCGAGAGAAACCTGCGCAGGCGCTGTATCGTCGTCTTGATTGAGAAACAAACAATAGATACGCGCGCTTGTTGCGCCTGCAAGGTTTGGGTGATTGTAGTGCGAGCCTTTGTCGGGTTCGCACAGGAACTGGCCCTGAATTCCGGAGCCGGTAGTTGCGTAACCGACGCCTTTCGCCGTCGCGGGCGGCAGCCCGTGCGTACAGTCGCCAGCCTGCCAGTAGCGATAACGCCAGCCGGCTGCCGCGGCGCTCCACTCGTACGAGCAAAAAGTGCCGGGTTGCGTCTCGTAACTGATGTTGGCAATGAGTGCGGGCAAATCAATGTACAAACATTTTACCGTCGCCGAAGTTGACCCGTCGAAATTTGGATGGAGATAATGCTGACCGCTGGTTTGATCGCACACGACCTGTTCGCCAGGACCGCTGGCGCCATCGAAGGGCTGGCCCACCGAAACCCAATTTGCGCCCGGCAGACCATGCGTACAATCGGCGGCCTGCCACACTCGCGTGCGCCAGCCAGATTGATCATTCGACCAGGTGCGCGAGCAGAGCGTCGCCGCGTTGACTCCGCCCGGCATATAAGTTGCGAGCAAGTCCTGATTTACAAAAAAGCAGGTGGCGTACCCCGACGTTGCGCCAAAGTACGAGGGGTCGCGGTAGTGTTGCACGTTATTAGTCGTACAAACGACTTCGGCGCCCGCGCCGGACCCGGTTCCGCCGTTGCCAACCGAAAGCCAGTTCGTTCCGGGAAGGCCATTGCTGCAGTCGGCTGCGACCCAGTTGTGCGCGTGCCAGCCGCTGGTAATTTCCGGAAAGTCATGACGACAACTTGTAAAATATGGTTGGGTGGGTCCGACTCCAATCGCGTTCAGCAGCGCATCAAAGGTTTGATTTTTACCGAGGAGCCAGTCCGGCGCCAGATCGGACACATCGTCCGGTACAGTACATGTCGCCGTGCTGAACAAAAGTAAAAGAGCGAAACCTTTTGAAACAATCCGCGAAACCATCAAACAAGCGAAACACGCGCGGCGGACAAATGCAATGAAAATCGTTCGCGCGTAGGGCCTTACGCGCGAAAGCGCCTGAATCTGGCGAGGCGATTCGCTTGAACGGGGGATGCCGCACCTATGAAATGAATTATTGGTCCCCCTACCCCGCCAGCGCCGCCGCACGATCCGCCAGGGCGCGCAATCCGTTGGCGCGGTTTACGATGTGCACCAGCTCGTAGTTCCAACCGGTCCAGCAGAAGTCGTCGCTGAGTTCGGGGAAGTGGAGCGTAAAGGCGTCGCCCAGGGCCCGCCGTCGGCGCATCAGGCGCGCGATGCGCTGGGCAAGTTCGCACGCCGCCGTGCGCCGGGATTTACGGCGCGTCGCCGCGAACATTATTTGGGAATAGAAGTCGGCGGGGACGGATTTCCGGCCGGTGTTGAGAGGCGTATCAAGACAGGACGAGGTAGCAAAGAGCGAGAGTAATGAAACTACAGAGTCCGCAATCGGTCAGACCAGTATGCCGGACTTCGATGAAATGAGAGGACCGCAACGATTTCGATTGTATCCGCGTCGAAAGAGTAAACGATCCCGTACGGGAATTGAGACATGGTATAAATGTGAAGGTCGCCGTCCAGTATTCTGAACTTTGCGGGCATGGGTCTGATGGCGCCCAGTCCATCACGAAAGCGCGCAATAAACCGCCGACCCAGAGTGGACCGGCGACTCTCGTAAAATTCTACGGCAGCCGCAAGATCCTGTTCCGCGAGTTCACTGAGGCGGATACTTCTCATTCAGCCTCGCTTCCAGGTCGGCCAGCGCGTCCTCCACAGGGCGCGATTGAAGCAAGCCATCCTTGCGAAGCTGCTCGCGTCTGTGTATTTCTTCGATCCAGAGGCGCTCAATGCGTTCCTGTTCAACCGGACTGACGTCCGAAGCAAGATCATATAGTAGTATTTCGCGATCTTCGGCCGACAGCTCTCTGGCCGCGGCGCGAATCTGATCCAGAGTCATTCCCATGATATAGCTCCGTCAGAGTCCGACCCGGTGCATCAGCTGCACCAGATCGATAGCAAGTAGTCGCGGACGATGCCAGCGCCTATTCAAATCTTTACGCATCAAGCCTGCACTGGTCGAGCAAAAAAATGCCGCCATTCTACCGAATGGCGGGTGCATCCGATTCAAAGTCGAGCATTCAGCCGGGCGCGCCCTTCTGCAAGCACCTGTTCGCCGGGAAGAGCCCTGGTCGTTCCCGACTCAAGGTCCGCCCACCGTCGCTTGACTTCTGCGAGCCACTCTTCCGAAAGGGGTCCCGTTTCCAGATGAGACTGATCGAGCAGGAAGAGCAATTCAGCGCGCTGATC
>JAVHPJ010000113.1:0-2533 GCA_036170535.1 Leptospirales bacterium
CCATAAAATCGGCGTATCTTGGATCGGCGGGATGCATCGTGCCCATGCGGTCCATAGCCCTTTCGTACGCTTCCTGCGCCTGCTCCATCTCCTTGCGCTTGATTTCTATATCGCGGTTGATGATGGTCGTCGCCTTTGCGATCCGCGTCAGGCGCATCGTGTGCTTGATGTGCTCGGCGCGCGCTGTGATTACGTCCTTGTATTTATCATACAGTTCCTGGCGGTTGAGTCGCTGCAGTTCCGTCTCTTCCGCCGGGTCGAGCGTTTCAAAGTCTTTGTACTTTTTCTCGCGCAGTTCGGTCAGGCGTTCGCGCTCTTCCGTCGTCAGCGCCGGATAGCGTTCGCCGGCCGGATTTTCCAGCTCCGTAATAATCGCCGCAAATTCTTCCAGATTATCCTGGATCTGCACCTCATAGCCGGCGTCTTTGAGTCGTTGCTGTGCGCTGTTGTAGGCCGCCAGCGCTAATTCGTAGTCTTCCTGCGGGTCGCCCGCCGCCCTGCGTTCGCGCTCTTCCGGCGTGAGGCTCGCATCGTCTTCCAGGTCGGCCGCATTCAGGTACGGCGTTGTCGCATAGTCCAGCACCGCCTGCCGCGTCTCGGCCACTTCGTTTAACTTCTGAAAATCGCGATAGTGTTCCGCCAGTGCATTCAGCGCGCCCACGTAGGCTTGCTGGAACCCGTCATACGCCGTTTGTTCCGTATTTACGCGATTGTTCGCGTCTTCATACAGCAGGCGCGCGGCTTCGTAGTTTGTGCGCACGCCTTCGAACACGCTCTGCACGTATTCCGCGCTTTGCGTGTCGGCCAGCGCTTTGCGTCGTCCGGCGTCGCCAAATTTCTGAGCCGCCTCGTCTTCTACGGCATTCGCGGCGTCGATTGCGCCTTGTTTGAGCTGGATCTCGCTCTGACCATTCGCAGCCTTATCGGCCTCGGCCTGCTGGCGCAGATTCACGGCTGCGCTTACGTCCGCTGCGTCGACCGCCTCAATATCGTAACTTGTCCGAATACTCGCGCGCATCTCATCCAGATTCGCGACTTCGCGACTCTCCGCCAGCGCGCCCGCATCCCACACTGCGCTCAAGGCCCGATTCAGCCGACTCACGGCATCCACGTAGTTGTTCGCGAGACTCGCGTAATACGCTGCACGCAGCGCCGCCGTGCCGGAGAGGCCGCTCGCGTCGTACGCCATCCGCACGCGATGCACTTCAATCGTCACATCGTCATTCGGGTCCGCTGTATGGGTGTTCGTTAGGTACGTTTCCGCCGCTGCCCCGGCCTGATCGCTGGTCAGGATCGAATCATAGTTTCCGGAAAGCAACGTGGCCGGGTCGCTATTCTGGATGGCCTCGGTCAGTACTATCTGGCCCTGGTAATACTGCACCCGCGTCAGATCCGGGTCGACGCCATTGTTCGCGTTGTAGCGATCCGTCCCCGCCTGTTGCACGCCCTCGGCCATGCCCAGATACGTGCGGTAGTTGGTATATTCGTAGTCCAGATAGTCCGCGCGTTCGCCTTTTACATTTGCGAATTTTTCCAGTTCCTGCGCTATCGCGTAGTTGCGGCGTTCTTCGCGTTCACGACTTTTGTAATACTCGGAGTTCTGCGTCAGGATCGTCAGGAATGCATCCGCCGCTTTCGCGCGGGCCTGTTCGTTGTTCGCGCTCTGGATGCTGGTGCGGTAATAGATCGACAACGTCGCGTCCCGATCCGTCGTTGCCGCATCGCCCAGGACGCGCTGGAGTTCCGCGCGCTCGCTGTCCTGCTCGGCGAACTGTTCATAAAAGCGCGTGATCAGGACTTTTTCCTGTACAAATAACTTCGCCTGCGCCGGCGTCAGCTCCTGGATCGCGCGATCAATCGCCGCCGCCATTCCTGCATCGCCCAATTGCGCACTGGCCTGCGCCGAATAGCCGCTCTGTGCGCCCCGTTCGTTAAACAGTCGTTCGGCGAGCGCCCGGCTTGCGCTGGTCGCATTCTGCTCGTAGCGTGCCCGCAGAGCCGCATCGCCGCTCCGTTCTACAGCTGCATTAAGCGCCTGTTCCAGCGCCTCAAAGATCCCGCTCGCGATTAATTCCTGCGCGCTCCGCAACTGAAAACTACGTTCATAGTCATTCGCGGCTTCGCGGAGACTCGTCTTTTCCTCATCGCTCAGTTGGTTCGCCCCGCCGCCTGTGTACAGCGCGGTCGTGAGTTGATCGATATACCCCTGCATCGCAGCATTCTGGCTGTCGTAATACGCGCTCGGTTCGCCCTCCCCGCGCGCTATGATCGCGCGAATTAACGCGCCGCGGTTATGCTTCGCGAGCGTGCGCAGTTGGTCGTGCTGCTCTTCCAGATGGGCAAAATACTTCGCCTCGATCTTAACTAAATGTTCCCCATGCGCGGCGTAAAATCCTTCGAGGGCCGCTTGTGTTGCGTCGCTTGCGTAATACGTCCGCAGGGCGTTGTCGCCGCGCAGGAGCCGCAATGCCCCTTCGCTCGCCGTGCTGGCGTACAAACTCGTCGTGCGGCCGCGTAGCTCTTCGCGGATCGC
>JAVHPJ010000114.1:0-2529 GCA_036170535.1 Leptospirales bacterium
GTTTTTAATCGACTCCGGGCCCTTGTAGGTGAAATTAAAACGCCCGCCCAGATCCACGGCGACCGTCGTCAGCACCTCGTCCATCGTCAGCGTAAAGTGACCGTAGCGCGTGATGCCGGCCTTGTCGCCCAGGGCCTCGCGGAGCAGCGTCCCGAATACAATCGCCGTATCTTCCACGGAGTGATGCCCGTCAATTTCCAGATCGCCGCGCAGGTTCAGGTTGATGTCGATCAGGCCGTGTTTGCTCACGTGCGAAAGCATGTGATCGAAAAACGGCAGATCGGTGTGCAGTTCGTACACGCCCGAGCCGTCGAGATCGATTGACATGCTGATGTCGGTCTCGGAGGTGCGGCGCGAATAGGCGGCGCGGCGCGGCCGCAGGGCGTTTTCGAGGGGCTGGGTCATGCTGGGTCCAGTATAGTTTGAGTTTCGGCCAACGCGAGCGCGAAATTCGGGACCAGAGCGGGAAAAATCGCGCCCGGCGCGCGCGGGGCGCGCATCGGCCGTGTTCTACGGGCGCGCTTTAGTCAGAAGACAATCGTGTCGCCCGCCGTCGCCGGCGTTTCGTCGTCGCCGATTGTGGCGGTACT
Source organism: Leptospirales bacterium (assembly GCA_036170535.1). Lineage (GTDB taxonomy): Bacteria > Spirochaetota > Leptospiria > Leptospirales > Leptonemataceae > SSF53. Next base: position 591 of record JAVHPJ010000114.1, read on the forward strand.
GACCTGACCCAATTGCCCCACGTCGCTTCGCCCCCAGCAACGCACCGCGCCGGTAGTCAACAACACGCAGGTGTGTCCCTGCCCGGTCGCAATTTGCGCCGCGCTGCCGCCCAGGTCGACGTCGCCCGCGCTCGCCGGCGTTTCGTTATCGCCAATATCGTTTGTGTTGCCGTAACCCGGCCGGCCGTCCTCCCCCCGGCCCCAACAACGCAGGCGGCCGCCGACCAAAAGCGCGCAGGAGTGATGAATGCCGACGGAGAAGCTTGCAACTTCGCCGCCCAGGTTCACATCGCCCACGCTCGCCGGCGTTTCGTCGTCGCCAATGTCGAGCGTGGAGGCGTAACCCAGGCGACCATTAAAGCCAGAGCCCCAACAACGCAAGGCGCCGCCGCTGAGTTGGGCGCAGGTATGGAAATGACCGCCCTCGATTCTGGCGACCGCGCCGCCGACGTTGACATCCCCCGCGCTGGCCGGCGTTTCGTCGTCGCCAATGGTCTGGGTGTTGCCGTAGCCGAGCCGACCGCCGAGACCGCTGCCCCAACAGCGCACCACGCCGCCATTCAGCCGCGCGCAATTATGGTTCGTGCCCGCTTCGAGTTCCAGAACCGCGCCGCCAATGTTTACGTCGCCCGCGCTGGCCGGCGATTCATCGTCGCCGATTCTGTCCGTGTTGCCGTAACCGAGCGCGCCATCGGTTCCCCCGCCCCAGCAACGCACGGCGCCATTTGAAAGCAGCGCGCAAAAATGCTCTCCGCCGGCGACGATCCGCGTAACCGTCCCGCCAATATTGACGACGGGCTGACTGCCCGGGGTTTCGTTATCGCCCATATGCGCCGCGGCCCCGGGCCCCAGGTTGATCAGACGTCCCCAGCAACGCACGTCGCCGGATTGCAACAAGGCGCAGGTGGAAAAAAAGCCCGCGGCAATTTGCACAACGCGACCGCCCGCATCGACCTCGCCCGCGCTCGCCGGCGTTTCGTCATCGCCGATTTTATTCGTATTGCCGTAGCCGAGCTGACCGTAATCCGAGCTGCCCCAGCAACGCATAACGCCCGAACTGTGTAACGCGCAGGTATGCAGGGCGCCGGCGACAATCTGCGTGATGCGCGGCGGAGCATCGGCCAGAAGCAAGAGCCAGAGCTCGCTGGCAAAGTCGTCGTCGTCGGAAGAAAATGTGCCAAGCGCCGTATGGCCAAAGCCGCAGGCCGGCAAAAGCCACGCGAAACTCAGCGCGAAAAGAAAGGTCCGCAGTTTTCGAATCATGGCGCAGCCTCCGCCGCCGGCAGCAGAAAAATTTCTACGCGACGGTCGAGCGAGACGCCGCGTCCCAACGACCAGCCCGAACCGGCCGCAAGCGCATGCACCGCCGACGCAGGAACGCCGCTGCGCACCAGGGCCGCCGCCACGCCGCGCGCACGCGCCAGGGACAGCGGATCGTTTCGCGCCGCCGCGCCGCTGCGATCTGCGTGACCGACAACGAGCCAGCGCCCTGCCCGATCGGCATGTTCGCGCGCAAATACGTTCAGGCGTTGCGCCTCGTGCGGCGCGAGTTCGGCGGAATCAAAGGCGAAACTCAGCGCAAGCGCCGCGCGCCAGGGATTCTCCGCCGGCCCGACGGAGGACGCTTCAGGTTCAAGCGCCGCCACGCGCGCCGGCGCCGGGGCCGCTGCAGCGCGCAAACGCGCCAGCTCGTCGGCCGCAATTACCGCGAACGCCGATTCGCAGGACTCGGCGATTTGCGTTTCGGTAACAACGCCAAACAGAAAACCGAGCAGCGAAAGCCCCGCGTCCGCCGCCGTAAAGTCGACGCGCATCCGCCGTGCGGGCCGCTCGTCTTGCAGAAGCTCGTCGGCGGTGAGTTCATTGAGGGGAAAGACATACGCCAGCCGCACAATGCGTTCGCGGCCGATCTCGACGCAGGCCGACGCGTCCAGGTCCG
>JAVHPJ010000115.1:0-12234 GCA_036170535.1 Leptospirales bacterium
GCCGCACAGGTGGTGGGCGCAGAAGGCGGCGGAGCGTGGCAGCTTGCCCTGAACCCCGCGCATTCCACAAGCCGCCTACAAGCAAACGTTCGAAAACTCGCACGTTCCAAAAAGTATGATCGCCACTCACTCTGAAATCGCAATCGCTGCTGAATCAGGCCGATTTGCCCTCCGCCGCACACGTGGAACAATCGAATGCACTATTTTCGGAAACGCGCGCGGCGCGGGCCGCGCGCGTTTCTTCTCTAAAACGTCCGAGAACCGGCGATGCGCCGGCGAAGACAGCGTCTGCGGAAAGACCGTCGTGGACTTTACAGGGCCGCGCGTTGTAATCCGCGCGCGCACGATCGAGAAACGCCTGCAGGGCTTCGATCGTGTGAAACACATGATCGCGAATGTAGTCGCCCTTGATGATGTGATGCGCGATTTCCGCCATCGAGTTGGAAAACGTGATGTGCTTCATGGCGATCAATTTGCGCACCAGATCGGGAAACTCCTGCGCCCACAGATCAAGAGCGCCCTTGTTTTCCGAGCCGTCGTCCGTAAGCAACGTGAACGGCTTTTGCAAAATTGCGGCATTTTCCTGGACTACCTGTACAAGCACAGCCAGACATTGATCCGCCGAACCGCTTGCCATTGCGACGGATGCGAGCAATTTGCGCGAGAAATTGTCAATAACGTGGTAAATGGCGACCTTCTGGCCGCCATACAGCCAGACGTGCGTGACGTCGGCGTGCAAAAGCGCGCCGGGAGCAAACGCGCGAATGCCCACTTTCGGCGACTTACGCCAGCGTTTGCGCCGCCTGGTAAAGCCGAGCAGGCGCGCGTATTTGTAAAACGTAGAAAGCGCACAGAAAAGCGCGCTTTTTTCGCGCATGAGCAAGTAAACGGAAACCAGCGGCCACGAGCGATAATCAGCGCGCCCCAGCCAATCGCGAATTTTGCAGACTTCCCCGCCTACGAGTTGAAAGGGGTGGCGCACGCGACAGAGATCGGCGAGGGAGGACACGCACTGCCTGTGATGGCGCAACCAATACTCCAGCCGCTGCCGGGTGATCCCGAACCAGCGCGCGAGCTGCGCCTTGCTGCGCACGTCGCCGAAGGAATTCGTAATCGCCGCAATCCGCGCTTTCGCCGACGAAAGTAGCTTGAGCCGCGCGGGCGCCAACGCAAGCGAGTGCCGCAAGACGCGATTGATTTCGAGCAAGCAGCGCACGAGTCGGCGCAGCCGCGGAACATCGTAAAGCTTACGACCGAGAGCGAGCGAGCGTTCGAATTCCTGAACGGCGGACAGGCCAATCAATTTCGAAAAGTCACGCTGTCGCATAGAATGGCGCGTGCTGCGCGGAATCAAACGAAGGACGGCACGCGGCGCCATATTCGCTTTGACGGCCATCGCAAGATCCGAGGAATATTGATTTTGTTTACGAGCGACCTGCGGCATACAGCGGGAAGAACGACCGAACCGCACGAAAGCTTGAGCGGAAAAGACAAACCGATGCGTTCGTATAGAATAAATTCGCACACTGCATGTTAATCGAGGCGAGCCGGACCATGAAGGACAAGCGGAACGAGTTGATCCAACTGGAATTCAGCGCCGAGGAACTGACCACCGGCGGCATATACTTTCGCACACTCTGCCGATGCTCGTGGACTCCATAATGTTTCCATTCTTCGCCCTGAATGCGCTCCGGCGGCCGGAGCGGATTTTTCCGTGTGAGACGCGCAATCGTACGTTGAATTTCGAGCGGGATTTCTGGCCGATCGGCAGGCTTAGCAAAAGCGCAAACCAGAGTCCACCAGTCCGTGTATCGTCTGCAATGCCAGTCGATGAATGTCGCCGGAGTAACGATCCAGACAACGTTCTTCCAATCGCGCCAACCGACCCGCTGCGCGAAGCGGAACATCCAAACAAAAACGCGGCGCGCCCATTCCGAGATTTTCAGGCGTTTTTGTTCACGGCGCAGCGCGTCCCGGCACACCTGGAGCTGAACGCTTAAAGCAAGATCTTTGCGGCAAGCTGGACATTCTGAAGGCAGGCCTACGCCTCAACCGACAGACAAAACCAACCCTCCACGCTTCCATAAGACCACAAAGCCGCGCAACCGCTGGCAATCGAGCGTTCGAGATCCAGTCAACGTTTCCCGAAAACGCATTGCCGCGTCTCGCGGCCAACGTCACCTTAGCCAATGCGACCCGAATCAGGACCCAAGACGCGTTGGCTCGCCGCTGTCGTACGACGCGCTCCGCACACGACGTTTGTCCTGGCAACGTTGATTCTCGGCGTCGTGCTTTGTTTTTTGTTCCCGGAGTACCTCACCACGCCCGGAATCCGTTCGCACTATCCGCTTACGTTGATTCGGCAGGCGCTTTTCTTCGGCATGTGGTTCACTCTGGCGCTCGGTTTCGCAGCGCTGGTCTTTCTGCCGCACAAACGCGTCTCCACCCTGGCGCTATTTGTATTGCTTTGCGCTTATTTGCTCGGCGGAAGTCAGGCGCCGCTTAAAGAGGAATACGATTCGTTTGTCGTTCGAATGGGACTCGACATCTTCCTGCTCGATTTGTTCGTCCTGGGCGCAATTTTCATTCCCCTGGAAGCGCTTTTCCCTCTGCGCAAATCCCAACCGTTGATACGTCCGGAGTTCAGGACGGATCTTGTCTATTTCGCCGTTTCACATCTGGGCTTTCAGGCGATCGCACTGGCGACGAATTATCCTGTGGAACGTTGGCTGAATTTACACGCAGGCGGCGTACTGCTCGCCGCGACGCCGCTGTGGGTGCAAATTCCGCTGGGATTGATCATCGCAGACTTCTGTCAATACGTCGTGCATCGTAGTTTTCACACGGGTGCGCTCTGGAGATTTCACGCAGTCCACCATTCAATTAAGGCGCTTGACTGGCTCGCTGGTTCGCGCTTGCATCTGGTCGACATCATTGTCACGCGCGGCGCAGTTTTCGCAGCGCTATTTGTTTCCGTATCTTCAGAGGCGCTGCCGATCATTGTTTTAATTCTCGCGTTTCAGACGGTCTGGATACATTCCAATACGCGTTGGGGCGGCGGATGGTTGGAATATGTATTCGTCACGCCGCGTTTGCATCACTGGCATCATGCCGACAATGCAAAGTCTTACGATACCAATTTCGCCGTGCAATTTTCCTTTATCGATCGAATCTTTGGAACATTCCACGCGCCGCGAAATGTCTGGCCTGATTCGTATGGCGTCTCCGATTCGCCGCCGAATGGTTATATCGATCAGTTCGTCTGGCCATTTACAAAACTCGCGGCGGGGCGCGGCGATTCTGCGACCGGTGAGTCGATCAGCGTTCCGTCTTCCCGTTTTCCGTAGAGGGCGATCGCTTCGAGTAGTTTGCTTTTTTTTACCGGCTTGGCCAGATGCGCATCGCAACCAGCCGCGAGTATTTCGGCGATTTCTTCGCGCATGGCGTGCGCAGTGAGCGCGAGAATCGGCGTGGAGTTTCGAGCCGACCGCCCCCCTTCCGCTTCCGCAGCTGCCTGGGCCGATCCCTGCTCAAGCAAGCGTATCGCGCGCGTCGCCGCGTAACCGTCCATCACAGGCATATGCATATCCATCAGGATTAAATCGTACGGGAAGTTCTGAAACAGGCGTACCGCTTCAGCGCCGTTCACCGCTTGCTCCAGGTGCACGCCGCTATCGCGCAAAAACGCCTGAATCAATGTCCGGTTGTCCTCGTTGTCCTCCACCAGCAAAACGCGCATCGGTCGCACGGCGCTGGCGGCGCCGGAAGGCGCATTCTCACGGCCGCGATTCGTCTCGGACGCTCCTTCGGCGCGCGCGCCGCGCAAACCCACAGCTTCGGCTACTGCCGCAAGCAGCGCTGCACGGCGCACCGGCTTTGATAGATGGCTCTTCACGCCCAGTGCGTGAAAACTCGCGGCCGTTTCCGGCAAATGATCAGAGCTGATTGCTATAATCGGAACGGTTCCGTAGTCCTGCGCAGCGCGCACACGCCGCGCAGTTTCCAGTCCATCCATATTCGGCATATGATAGTCAAGCAGGACGACTTCGTAAGCGTCCGACGCTCCGGCGGCGCGCTGCAAGGCGTCCAGAGCCGCGGCGCCGCTCTCGGCCACCGTCACGCGCGCGCCGCAAGTTTCCAGGGTCTCGCGAAAGGTTGTTCGATTCAGCGCGACATCGTCCACGACAAGAATCCGCCGACCGATCAAATTTGGAATTTCGCCCGGTTCCGCCGCGTCTACCGTTGCGCCTTGCAACACCGGGATATGCAGCGTGAAGACGCTGCCTTTGCCGGGCGCGCTGTCGACTTTGATCGTTCCCGACATCAGTTCCGCCAGCCGCTTGCTGATCGTCAGCCCCAGTCCTGTGCCGCCGAACTCACGCGTGGTTGAGTTGTCCGCCTGGGAGAACGCGTCAAAAATCACTTCCTGTTTTTCGAGCGGGATGCCGATGCCGGTATCGACAATACGAAAGAGTATTTCGCGAATTCCATCTGCGTTTTCCGCGGAGCGCGGCCGGGCGGGAAAAACCTCGATCGTTACCGATCCGCTCTCCGTAAACTTGATCGCATTGCCGATCAGATTCACGAGAATTTGCCGTAAACGCGTCGGGTCGGAAATTGCAAAGCGACCCGAGTCCGGGTCCACGCGATAGGAGATCTCCAGTCCTTTTTTGTGCGCGGCATTCGCCATGATTTCCACGGTAGACTCGACCAGTTCGCTGAGGTCAAAACGCACCGACTCAAGTTCAATGCGGCCGGCTTCGACCTTGGCGAGATCGAGAATGTCGTTAATCAGCGCCAACAGCGTTTCGCCGGCGCCCTGCAGAGTCGTAAGATACTTCTTTTGCTCGCGCGCTTCCGGCGCTTCGGCAAGCAGATCGGCCATGCCCAGGATTGCATTCATGGGCGTGCGGATTTCGTGACTCATATTGGCCAGAAACTGCGACTTGGAGCGACTGGCGGCTTCCGCCGCGTCGCGGGCGACGCGCATTTCCTCCAGCCGACGTTGTTCTGTGATATCACGCACCATTCCTTGATACCGCACAACGCCGCTGTTCAGATCGGCAATCGCCTGAGCGTTGATGGCGACAGCCAGTGCGCCGCCCGAGCGCATCACAAAGTGCGTCTCAAAATCGCGGACGTTCGCGTCGACCCCGCCCGGCGCGAGCGACGCGGCAAAACGCTCCCATTCCGCGTCGCTTGCAAAGACTCCCCGCCGCGCATCGCCCGCTTCGCGCTGCAGCGTCTCGGCGGAATCGTAACCCAGCAGGCGCGCCAGGGCGCGATTTACTGTGACCACGACCCCGCTGCGCTCCAGGAGAAAGACGCCTTCCGCCGCTTCCTCAATCATCTGACGGTACAGCCGCTCGGTTTTTCCAAGACGATCGGAAAGTTCCGCGGAGCGACGATACGCGTCGGTGAAGCGCAACGCCAGCATCGCCGCCTGGGCAAAGAAAAACAAGAACAGCGCGAAGGGCGTAAGGTACGGCGCCTGAATAATCAGATTTGCGCCCAGTATGTCGTGGACCACGGCGGCGAAGAACACCAGCCAACCGATCACGAACAACGCCGCGCCCTGGCGCCGACGACTCCAGGCCAGTATGCCGATGAACAAGGCGCCCGCTCCGGCGAGAACCGTATAGAGCTGATAAGGCAAAAGCGTCAGCGAAAACAGGGCCGGCGGAGTAAGGACGACTACCGCCGAAAACGCCAGCCCGACGGCGAGCGTTATGCGCGCCAGCAGCCGCGGCATATCGAGCGGAAAAGCGCTGCGAATAAACCAGCCAAAAGCCGGCACGCCCAGATAAAAACTCAGATACTCCAATCGGTAATACGCGCCAAAGGGAATCTCCGGGAAGGCGCGCGGCAGCCAACGATCGCCGGTCACCAGCACGCGCACCACGACCAGCAAGCATAACAAGCCAAAGTACAGCGGCGAGCGATCGGCCGGGCGCAGAGCGAACAGTATTAAGTGATACGCGCCCATTATGAAGAGCGCGCCCCACAAAAATAAATCCGTGCCGTACGCGCGGCGACGTTCCGCGCGAAGATCCCCTTCCAGTCCGAGTCGCGGCGGCGACCACAGACCGCCCTGGGAATGAGTGAAATTCGAAACCTGCAGCGTGAGAAAAAATTCGGCCGGCAAATCATCAAGCGCCGTCAGACCGGGGCGAAAGTCCGGCGACTCGGCCGCGGCCTCGCTTGCGACGCGCCCTTGTTCGTAGATCAAGCGTTCGTTGACAAGCACGCGCAAACTTGCGCTCGCCGCCGGCAGATAGAGGGCGAGTCCCGCGCGGCGCTCGGACGCAGCCGGCAGTAACACGCGCAAGTGGTACGAGCCATAACCCATGCCCGGCAGAGTCTGATCGCGCCACGTCTGGTCGTTCCAGGACGAAGGGATGTTTAAAACCGCGGGCGGCGCGGCCGCGGCGCGCGCCGCGACGGCGCCCGGCGTCGCCAATTCGAGCCAGCGAAACTCCCAGGCGCCGCTGAGATCGATCGGACCGGAGCGGCGAAAGTCGTAGTGGCGCAGATCCAGAATACCGGCCTGGATGGCGGGCGGCGCAGCATCGAGCGCCGCGGGTTCGGCCGCCGCAGAATAACTTGCCAGGGCGAGTAGCAGGCTCGCCGCCCCTGCCATACTTCCGGCGCGCATGAACAACGCGTACCGCAGGCGGGCGCAGCAGCACAACTGTTTGGCGAAAATTTCGCGCACGCAGCGCGCACCGGCGCGGAAGGGCGCTCCACCTTTGACAGAGCGACCTGGACCGAGCCGGTACGCGCCTCAGTCCGGCGCCAGCGCCGCCTTCTTGACCTTGCCGTTCGGCGTATGCGGCAACGCGTCGCGAAAATAGACGACGCGCGGGCGCTTGTAGTCGGCGAGGCTTTCGGCGGCGAAGGCCAGCAAGTCCGCAGCCTGCGGCGGCGCTTGATCGCTGCGCAACACGACGAATGCGGCAATTACCCGGACGCCGGCGCGCAGCTCCACCTCTTTCACCGCGACCTCTGCCACCGCCGGATGTTCGGCCAGGCGGCGTTCCACTTCCAGCGGCGCCACGCGATACCCGAATGCGTTCATCAGTTCATCGGCGCGACCATGAAAGTGCACGTAGCCGTCTTCATCCAGGCTCGCCAGGTCGCCGCCGATAAACCACTCGCCGCGCAAACAATCCGCCGTCGCGTCCGGGCGATTCCAGTAACCGAGCATCAGACCGGGATCGTCGCGCGCAATTGCCAGCAGTCCGACCTCGTTTGGGCCGAGCGGCTGGACACTCGCCGGATCTTCGCGCGAAAGAATCGCGACGCGCCGGCCCGCTTGCGGCTTGCCCGGCGAACCGGGACGCACGGGCGTCGCGGGCCCGCTCGAAATGTACGTGGAAATCTCCGTCATACCAAGCGCCTCGTAGAGCTCGCGTCCGGTCGCGCGCCGCCACGCATCCAGGAGCTCCGGCGCGAGCGCCTCGCCGGCGGTCAGCGCATGCCGCAGGGGCAGCTCGCGCAGTAAGTTTTGATCGCCGTACTTTAGTATGCGGCGGTACAGGGAGGGAACGGCTGCGAAAATCGACGCCTGCAATTCATGCATCAAGCGCGGCCAGCGCTGAGGTTCGGAGCCGCCCGCATAAAACATTGCCGTGGCGCCGATCCGCAGGGGATCCAGGAGTCCCGCGCCCAGAGCGTAGGTCCAGTTGAGCGCGCCGGCGTGCAACAGGCGATCGCCGGCCGCGAGGCCCGTCCAGCCCGCCTGCATCGGCTCGCGACCGCGAATCATGCGCTGGGCGTGCAACACGCCCTTGGGCGCGCCGGTGGCGCCGGAGGTGTAAATCAAGAGCGCGGGATCTTCGGCGTCCCGCTCGGCGTAATGCAACTCAGCCGCCGCGCGGCGCGCGCATTCGCGCTCTAAATCCGCGAGAGTGATTGATGGCGTCCGCGCATCCGCATTCCAGGCCAACTCCGGATCGCGCACGACTAAAGTCGGCGAACTGTCCCGCAGCAGGAAGTCCAGTTCGCCGACGGTCAACTGCGGCGCGGCGGGGACCAGGACAAAGCCGCCGGCCAGCGCGCCCAGGGCGCACAGGGCGTATTCCGGACCGTGACGCAGCCGCAGGAGCGCGCGGTCGCCTGGCGCAAGACCCAGCGCGCGAAAGCTTGCCGCACGCAACAGCGCCTCGCGTTCCAGCGACTGAAAATCCAGTTCGAGCGCGACGCCCGCAGGATCGGCGAAAACCAGCGCCGTCTGCGTCGCTCGCCGCCGGGCATTTTCCGATAGACAGGTTTCGGCAATGTTGAGCTTCAATTTATAAGTCCGTATGCCAGAGTCAGTTTCGACCTGAGGCCTTTCCTTGCGCGCCCGCTCCCACGAATCCCGCCGCGCCCACGAGCTGTTTTTATCAGCTCAAACGCTGTTCCGACGAGTGCCGATTAACGGCGAGGCTTTTCAGCGCTTCCTGGATCAAATTCAACTGGAACTGTATTCGCGATCGGAAGTTATCTATCGCCGCGGCGACGACTCCACGGGCGTCTTTATGGTGCGCGAGGGCGAGGTGCAGATCCTCCAGCCCGATCCGGAAACGCGCGGCGTGCGCGTCATCGGCATAGAAGATCAGGGCGCGATTTTCGGGGAAGCCAGCTTTTTGAGCCGCGAGGCCCATTCCTCGGACGCCGTGGCCGCGCTCGATAGCGCGATCTATCGCATCCCCGGCGACGCGCTCGTCCAACTGATGCTCTCCGAGCCCCAGTTCGGCCGCACAATGGCCGAGCTTTTGAGTCAGCGCCTGTACAACAAACTGCGCAACATACGCGCGGAGACGCCGGCGCTGCTGCATTGTCTGTTTTACCCGGAGCACCCCTTGCGCGGCAGCGAAATCGTCGCCGCCGCGGCCTCGTCGGTCGTACGCCAGACCGCCGGCCCCGCGTTGGTGATCAATATGAATCCGCGATCGATTTTTTCGGATCGCAAGCCGCAGGCGTTTGTGGAGATATTGAATCGCTGGCCGGATATCACCATCTGGCAGATCATCAAACTGGTCGACGTGCCCGGCTCCAGTTACGATGTGCTGAACGCGCAGGATTTCCTGGCGGACGCTGATCGGCTGCAACATCTCGCGGAAGCCATGCCGGATTTTCTGGGCCGACTGCGAAAGTACTACTCGCTGATACTCGTCGACGCCGGACGCGAAGCGGATAACCCCGCGCTCGCGCGCATTATTTCGCAGAGCGATCGCATTGTGCTGGCGCGGTCCAGTCGTATGGAGCGTGAACCCAAACGCGCCGCGCTGTGGAACAAAGTCGCGGCCTTCTGCAACGCCCTTTCGCCAGGCCGACCGGATTCCGCGTTGATCCTGCTCGATCTGCAGGGCGAAGACAGTCAGGTGGACAACGCGCGACTGCGTCAGACTCCGGCTGCGATACGCCTGCGTCAGCGCAGCGACGAGCCCGCGCATCTGTGCCGCGAGCGGCCCTTTCAGAGCGGAATCAATCGACTGGCGCGACAACTGCGCGGCGCCAGTCGCGGACTGTGTTTGAGCGGCGGCGGCGCGCGCGCATTCGCCCACATTGGCGTGCTTGAGGTTTTTGATTCGGAAGGAATAGATTTTGACGCGCTGATCGGCACTTCGATGGGCGCAGCGGTGGGCGCCGGGTATGCGCTGGGCGTCAGCGCCGGCCAGCTGGGCGAATTGGTGCGCAACATGTTGCCCAATTCGGAAGCGCTGTTTGATAAAACGATACCCTTTGTGAGTTTTTACCGCGGAGCAAAACTGAAACGCGCGCTGGCGAACGCGTTCGGCGACGCGCGCTTTGAAGATCTGGATCTGCCCTTTTATGTGACCGCCTGTGATCTGGACACGGGACAGGTCGCCTTATTTGAGAATGGCTATCTATCGACCGCGATCTGCGCGAGCGTCAGCATGCCCGGCATGTTTCCGCCGGTGCGCGTCGCCGGCCGCAACCTGGTCGACGGCGGCGTTACAAACAATCTGCCCGGCGACATACTGCGCAGCAAAGGCTTTCATCGCGTAGTTGGAGTGAATGTCACGCCCACGCAAGACGACAGCCTGGCCGGCTTCGACGCGGACAGCCGCCGGGGGAATTTTTTCCAGCGCGCGCGCGACTACATCGCCTACCCGCCCATACTGCGCATTATTTCCCGCGCCATCGCCATCCAGGGCCTCGAGCTCCTGAAGGTGCACATCAAGGAGTTCGACTACCTGCTGGAGCCGGATGTGGGTCGCTACGACAACTTCGACTTTGATATGCAGGCGGAGATTATTGAACGCGGCCGCAGCTCGGCGCGCGAGCGGATTCGTGAAATTAAGGACGTGTTGTATAAGCCGCGCACCCGCGGCGAATAGTTTTGGCAGTAGCAGAAACTATCCAGCGCTTTTTGTCTGCGGAAAGGAACCTGGTTCTGGAAAAACGAAAGTAGTCAAGATTGTATTCCTTTTGTTCTGTGTACTGTAGTATTACAGCTGTGGCGCGGCATCGGGCTGAACGCCGTGCCGTTGTGGAAGGCGCCGGCGCTTCAATGCGGGAGCGACGCATTTATCACTCGAGCGGCGCCGTGACGAATTGCGCCGGCAGGTTCTGCGCGGTCCGGGAACGAGCGAGGGACGCGCTGACCCGCTCGATTTCCCACAGGCAAAGAATGTCCTCAATAACAAAACCCACCGGGTCAGGCGAGATTTCGCGCCGAATCAGCGCATCCAGGTCCGGCAGTCGGGTGAGTTCCCGCTTCACCCAATCCGTGAGTTGCAGTCGCGAAAGCGGGGCGCCAAATTGATCGCGCAGAGTTTCAAATAAGCGCCGCACATGGACGCGAGAAATAGCGCGGGCCTCGTCGGAACTCAGGGCGGAATACTTGTGCAGATCCATGGCGAACATAGTATACACTAAGAAGACGGATCATGCCATGGGGGCGCTGCGAAATTTCGCTAAGATAATATCAAATAATCATAAGAAAAACCTGCGCAGACGGTTTACGAATTATGTCGCATGGAGAGCGCCGGAAGGCGCCGCCGCCGTCTGGTAGTATTGGGCGATGTGCTGCCGCGCTTCGTCGATCGGACCGGCGACGAGCTTGTCGTCTCCGGGATATTCGGACGTCGAAAAGGCGCGTTGAATCTGTTCGATCAGTTTGTCAGACAGCGCAGTGGCCGGACCGCGAGTGCATCCTTCAGGCGCCAACTCGGGCGGGCAAGCGATACGTCGCGCACACCGCCGATCGATGCTCCAGTAAACCAACTGCGAGTAAAACTGAAATCGTATCGAAACAAATCACTGGATCGCTTGACTGATGCCGGTCAGTCTGTTCGGCTCACAGTTATGCGGAAATCAGGACCGCATACCAGAGACTCCATTGCCATGCGAAACGTCATCTTTGGAATCAACATGACCGCCGATGGCTTCTACGGACACGAGAACATGGTGGCCGATGAGGCGGTCCACATTTACTTCACGGAACTACTTCGTAGTGCGGGCGTGCTGCTCTATGGACGAAAAACCTACCAGCTCATGATTCCCTACTGGCCGACAGTCGCGAAAGACCAGTCGATGCCAGCGGCAAGCAACGAATTCGCGCGGGTGTTTACAGCGCTCGAAATGAGCGTATTTTCGACGACATTGCCGGAAGTCGAAGGCGCCAATCGGCGACTTTTGCGCGGGGGGCTTGCGGAGCATGTGCTCGAACTAAAACGTCAGCCTGGCAAAGACATATGCGTGGGCAGTCTGAGTCTGGCCGCCCAGCTTTCCGAGCGCGGCTTGATTGACGAATATCGCTTTGTCGTGCATCCGGTGGTCGCCGGCGACGGCCCGCAGTTGTTCGACGCCGTAAAGCTTCGCGAGCGGATTCGATTGGAGCTGATCGACTCGCAAACGTTTCCATCCGGCGCTGTCGCCCTCCACTACCGGCGGGGTGCGCACGAAAGGCAGTAGCACTGAACGCGGGTCGAAACCGCCCGCCTCAAACCGGCGCCGGAGACACACCCGCCGGACGCGAGGCACGGAGGCCGAGCACGGGCAGACAGGCACAGGATGTGCGCTTCGCCCGGGCGGCGGGTCGGTCGCAGGCTTCAATAGAACTCGTCATTCATCGACGAGAAAGACCGAACCACCGCGCGATTTCGTGCGCACGCTCACGCTTGCTTCAATAGAGATCGTCGCCATTGAGAAGAAACGCCCAATGGAAATCGCCCGCCTCAAACCGGCGCCGGAGACACACCCGCCGTACGCGAGGCAAGG
>JAVHPJ010000115.1:12334-45632 GCA_036170535.1 Leptospirales bacterium
AGGCCGAGCACCGGGCGATAAGCACAGGATGTGCGTTTCGCCCGGGCGGCGGGTGAGTCGAAGGCTTCAATAGAGCTCGTCGTTCATAAATGTACAACGCCCAGAGGGAAACGCCCGTCTCAAACCGGCGCCGGAGACACACCCGCCGTACGCGAGGCAAGGAGGCCGAGCACCGGGCGATAAGCACAGGATGTGCGTTTCGCCCGGGCGGCGGGTGGGTCGGAGGCTTCAATAGAGCTCGTCAGTCATCGACGAGAAAGACTTGGAGCATTTGCTCCGGCGTGAACATCTTATAGTAGCTTCAATAGCGCTCGTCGTCATTAACATGATACGCCCACCGGAAACCGCCCGCACCCAAATGGCGCCGGAGACACACCCGCCGTTCGCGAGGCACGGAGGCCGAGCACCGGGCGATAAGCACACGGAGGTGCGTTTCGCCCGGGCGGCGGGTGGGTCGAAGACTTCAATAGAGCTCGTCGTTCATCGACGAGAAAGACCCCCGATCACCTCATTGTAGGCAAGGGCGTAATGACCGCTTCAATAGAGCTCGTCGTTCATCGACGAGAAAGACTACGCGCCGAAGACGGCGGCGACCCGGCAGGTTGAGCTTCAATAGAGCTCGTCGTTCATCGACGAGAAAGACTTGCGATTCGAATTCAACGAGAACTGAGCGCTGTATGCTTCAATAGAGCTCGTCGTTCATCGACGAGAAAGACCCCGCGATCCTGAATTGCACGTCACCAAAAACGGGCTTCAATAGAGCTCGTCGTTCATCGACGAGAAAGACCCGACTACGTGCGCGCCCGGGACGCAGACCTGGCAGCTTCAATAGAGCTCGTCGTTCATCGACGAGAAAGACCGTCGCACGTATCGCGGTGCTACGTTCGTCGCGTGGCTTCAATAGAGCTCGTCGTTCATCGACGAGAAAGACTGATTTCCAGGTCAAGACCACAAAGAGCATTGAGGATGCTTCAATAGAGCTCGTCGTTCATCGACGAGAAAGACTCAATTGCGCCGGCGCACTGCCCGCGTTTACAAAGCTTCAATAGAGCTCGTCGTTCATCGACGAGAAAGACATAGCGTTCCCGAGCTGGCAAGGTCATCCAATTGTGCTTCAATAGAGCTCGTCGTTCATCGACGAGAAAGACTACTCCTTCGTCACGACCAGCGTCGTGCGACACTTGCTTCAATAGAGCTCGTCGTTCATCGACGAGAAAGACCAGAGCCGACAAAAGACGGTGCCACTGCGGACCCTGCTTCAATAGAGCTCGTCGTTCATCGACGAGAAAGACATCGTCATTTGTCGCAACAATACCGCCAATTAACGAGCTTCAATAGAGCTCGTCGTTCATCGACGAGAAAGACGGCTTTGAGATTTCGCAGGCCGGCGGGGCCGGGACAGCTTCAATAGAGCTCGTCGTTCATCGACGAGAAAGACTGGCTGATCTCGAAACACCCAGCGCAAACTACCGCGTCGCTTCAATAGAGCTCGTCGTTCATCGACGAGAAAGACCCCGGGAATCGATACCGAAAGCCGGCGCTTTGGTTGCTTCAATAGAGCTCGTCGTTCATCGACGAGAAAGACTGTTGGCGGCGGCTGTCGAAGCCGAATCACGCTTTGCTTCAATAGAGCTCGTCGTTCATCGACGAGAAAGACTGGAACAGGTTGAAGGTCGCCTACGTAGAATCGGGGCTTCAATAGAGCTCGTCGTTCATCGACGAGAAAGACGCAAGAGCGCGCAGACAGAACGCGCGCCAATCTGAGCTTCAATAGAGCTCGTCGTTCATCGACGAGAAAGACCGCTACAATCACGGGCGAGGCGTTCACGGATGATTGGCTTCAATAGAGCTCGTCGTTCATCGACGAGAAAGACTGGTGCAGACTGATGTCGTTGCGCGACGTAAACATGCTTCAATAGAGCTCGTCGTTCATCGACGAGAAAGACACTGCGTGATGAAACAGGTCGCCATGGGCGCAGACGCTTCAATAGAGCTCGTCGTTCATCGACGAGAAAGACAAGTGCCGCTGCGCTTCGCGCACCGCCTCGAAGGTGCTTCAATAGAGCTCGTCGTTCATCGACGAGAAAGACTGAACCGCGCCCGGCGTCGCCTGCGCGGGTCGTCTTGCTTCAATAGAGCTCGTCGTTCATCGACGAGAAAGACGCGGCGGGGTAACTTGTGTACTTTGACCGCTTAGGCTTCAATAGAGCTCGTCGTTCATCGACGAGAAAGACGCAAAAGACATGAAACTCGATCCGCGAGATAAAATAGCTTCAATAGAGCTCGTCGTTCATCGACGAGAAAGACGGTCGGACCGAAGCCGGCTTGCGGGCAGTATCGCTCGCTTCAATAGAGCTCGTCGTTCATCGACGAGAAAGACATTAACGATAAGCTGCCGGGGATAGTTGCGTTTGCAAGCTTCAATAGAGCTCGTCGTTCATCGACGAGAAAGACAGCTCAATCCAATCTTGCTTGCACCAGACCGACCGATGCTTCAATAGAGCTCGTCGTTCATCGACGAGAAAGACCGCCGCGAAACTTCCGGTGCGCTACGAGCTGGTAGCTTCAATAGAGCTCGTCGTTCATCGACGAGAAAGACGACGCGATAAGCAGCGGCGGGACGATCGAAGTTGTGCTTCAATAGAGCTCGTCGTTCATCGACGAGAAAGACCGAAGCGCGCGAAATACTGGAAAAGGCCGTAAACGCTTCAATAGAGCTCGTCGTTCATCGACGAGAAAGACGGTCTATAATGCCAATATTGATGGCAAGCCGCAGAGAGCTTCAATAGAGCTCGTCGTTCATCGACGAGAAAGACGATTGACGAAAAGCTGGAAAGGATCGCGGCGCGTATCGCTTCAATAGAGCTCGTCGTTCATCGACGAGAAAGACTCTCGAAGAGGTGAAACAGAATGGCGATCTCATTTAACGCTTCAATAGAGCTCGTCGTTCATCGACGAGAAAGACTGCGCAGGACTCCAGGCGCATTGCCGTCTGGAAACGCTTCAATAGAGCTCGTCGTTCATCGACGAGAAAGACTATTTCGAGGCAGTCGTTGAGCGCCCGGGAAAGCGCGCTTCAATAGAGCTCGTCGTTCATCGACGAGAAAGACCGTCTTGCGTCGCGGCGCGTTCGATTTCTCGGAATGCTTCAATAGAGCTCGTCGTTCATCGACGAGAAAGACCCGAGCGGTCAACGTTTCATGCAACCCGCAACCTTGCTTCAATAGAGCTCGTCGTTCATCGACGAGAAAGACAGGGTCCCCCGGAACACGCATAAACCCACGCCAAAGCGGCGTTTGCTGCGCTTCTGGACCGCCTGGCGCGAACCGTGCGATCCAGGATCCTGGAACTCTGTATAGGATTCATAGAGTGGCTCAAAACCCGGGATTTGCGCGCAAATACGCAGCGCGAAGCGGCCGGGGTTTTCGCGGCGCCGACGGTTCGCGCCGGACGCAGGCCACATTAAACAATCAGCGGCGATTCAAAGTCAATCACATTGTTGCTGCCGTAGACGCGCGTTTTTTTGAACGAGTCTTCGTCCAGAAAGTAGATCCGCAGGCTGTCCGTCTCCGGGTTGATAATCCGCTTCAAACGATTTTCCACCAACACGAAGCGCGTCTTGTCTACAGTAATCTCGAAGACCGACTTTTGCGCGCGCTGCCCGTAGGACTCGCAGGCCTTGGCCATCTGACGCAAGCGCCGGCGTCCTTCGCGCGTGGTGGTTTCCACATCGTAACAAACCAGCAGCCGCATGTTACTTCCACAGATAGGGCGGATAATCGGACAGGTCGCCGCGAATGGTGCGCGCGAGCAAGCGCGCCTGCAAGAGCGGCAATTCCGCAATGCGAAACTTCTGATTCAAAACCGGATGATGCAGCTCGTCCTGCTTGCGCGTCTGGTACGCTTCGAGGAATTTTTTGCGGCCGGCATCGGTCAAAAGAAACACATGACCGGCCTTCTCCTCAATGTCGTCCGCCTGAATCTGCTTGCGATTGATCATTGTCAGCACAAACCGATCGGCAAAGGGCCGGAACTCTTCCACCAGATCCAGCGCCAGCGACGGGCGCCCGGGCCGCCCATCATGTAAAAAACCAACGCACGGATCCAGCCCGGCGGCCTGACAGGCGGAGGTGCAATCGTTTGTTGCAATCGAATACGCAAACGAAAGCAGCGCGTTTAATCGGCTCCGCGGCGGCCGGCGCGAACGCCGATCGTAGGCGAAGGCGTCCTTTTGTTGAACAATGCAATCATCAAACGATGCAAAATAGGCGCGCGCCGCCTCGCCTTCCTGACCGCGCAATTCGTCCAGATCGGTCACGTCCGGCAGCCGCGCCAGCCGCTTCGCCAGCAAGGCGGCCGTCGCCCGCAGCCGCAAAACCGCGCCCTCGTCCTTATGATCGCGAGCGCTGCGGAGTAGATTTAATCGGCAGTTCTGGATCTTGCCGCCGACAATCCGCCGCGCAATCGCCAGCCGCGATGCAACATCGTCCGCCTGTCGGAACTGCGCCCGCCGCACCAGCACATTCCCGGAGCTTGCGCCCTCCAATCGACCCAGAAACCGACCGCGCTCGCTCAAGTACGAAACAAAAATACCGGACGCCATGCACTTGCCGATCAACGCCGACGTCATAGACCCGCGCCCGAAAAAGGTGATGCCTTCAAGATGATGCAGCGGCACGCGCAGCAGCGTCTCGTCGCCGTCCATCACACGCACCGTGTCCTGCTCCTGACGCAAATACGCGCCGCGCCGGGTTACGTAGAGTATGTTTTGCGCAAGCTCAGCCATACAACGCCGCCGCTTGATAAAGTTCCTCCGCCGGCGGCGCAAGCGCCTCGGGCTGGCAGGCGGGCTTCAGGCTGCACCGCCGGCATATGGCTCCAAATACCGGCGCCGGCAGTTCGCGGCGCGTCTGCAGCGCGCGAATCTCGGCAATCGCCGCGCACGTGACCCGCCGCAAAGCTTCACCCAGCTCAACTTTGCGCCGTCGTCGCGATCCGATATGGTAAATGGAGCCCGCCGGAATCGAGACGCCGAGCATTTCCTCGATGCAGAGCGCGATGGCGCACAACTGCACCTCGTGATTCATCCAGGACTTGATCCGCCCGTGTTTGTACTCTACGGGAAAGGGCGGCCCTTCCTCTGGAAACTCGACGAGGTCGGCAATCCCGCTCAGACCCAGTCGGTCCGAGTACACCCGCATCGAGCTTTCGCAGGCAATCCCGCGCTCGGCGTATTCGCGTCCCCGATCCACCGTACTGTGACCCATGCTTCCGCCTACGGTCAGATGGTTGTCGATAAACACGCCCTCGATATGAATTAAGGCGTATTGTCGCGGACAATACAGGTAATGCGACAGCGCCGAAATGGCGATGACCTCGTCTTCCGCCCACTCACGTCCCGTATCCGGTTCCATAGTCGCTCCGCCCCGCCGGACCGCCAGCAGCGGCGCAACGGGAATTTCAGAGTTTAGACGATCCCGGTCCGGAATAGGTCAAGGCATTGCGTTTTGCATAGAATATTTTTTGTGTTTTATAGTCAGATTATGTCGTCCGCCGGATCGATACGCGCGAAAAGGCCCATGCCGAAGTGGGCTTCAAGCAATCTGCCGCGCCGGGGTCAAATTCGGGGTTTTCCCTACAAGAATTCTTCGACTACGCAGAATGGCGCTTATCCCCATCGCGCGCAGTCGCGCCCGACCGACGGAGTCAATTTCATCCTTCTGGATATCAGGATACGCCAGCAGAGAGCTTAAAGCTGCGAGCCGAATTGGCGAGATCCAGATCGGCCAACTCCAACGCGTTGTGCGACTCGAAAGCCCGGTGAAACCAAGTGTTCTTAGCGACTCCCGATAATGCACGGATGTAAAGAGCGGCACCGCTTCAATGGCGAGACGATTCGCCCCGAGCATGCCCCCGGACAACTTGCGCTCCGGATCGCCGCTCGGTTGGTGCCATTGCAGCGCATGACGCCGATCCTCGCCCGGATCCCAATGCATGGATTGATTGTCCAGAGCATCGCCATAGTCCCAGGCTTGAAAAAGCGCTCGCTCAAGGTGCTGCGGCTCAGTGCTGCGCAGAATTGAGGCAAGATTGCCTGGCAGATAGTCCCGCCGCACCGTCTGCAATTGGTTAATTGTTCCTACGGCGATCTGATCTGCCAACAAAGCGGCCAGCCAATCCAATTCCAGGCGATTGCGATAATCAGCTTGCTCTAAGGCTTCGCGCAGCAGCAGATCGCGATTCGCCTTCAAATCGACGATGCGCGCCATCGGATGCTCTCCGCTGTTTGCTTGCAGCGAAGATTGCAGACGCTCAAGGAGTTCGCTCCGTTCCAGCGGGAGAGTGGCGGAGTAGTTAAGCGTAGGCGACCAGGTGGATTGCCACGCTGTCCAATGCAGGCGCCAGTTCAGTTCGCTCCAGCGCGTCGCAAGAACCCGGAACAATCCCAGAGCGGCCAGAAACCCGAGCGGATTGGCGCCATCGAGACCGGGCAGATGTAACTCATGGTAAACGGCCGGAGCCCTCGCCTTCGCAGAAGCAAATTCGGCGTAAGTGCGCGCTGGCTCTGTATCGTCAAAGAATCCTTCGGCTTCTTTCTGGCTGGCTTGTTGGTCCGCAAGTCGCACACACGCTTCGAGATACGCAAGCCCCCACCAGCCAAACCGACGAGTCTGCGTCCAGAACCGCTCAGCAATCCCGGAGTCGATGCGATCCGGGGGCGCAGCGCTGCGCTCCGGCCCGGTCAAAGTCACCTGCCCCAGGCGCACATCAGGAGGCGTTGCATCCGGAGCAACCGGTGCAAAGGGACGCGCAAAGCCATGGTGGGCGGCGATCAAATGCAACACAAGATCCCTGTCCTTTGAATCAACAGGTAGACTATCCGAACGCTCAGCCAATTGCACGGACAACATTTCATGGCGAAAACCGCGCGGTAAGTCGGCGCGGATGCGCGCCTGCTCACGTTCGCGGCGTGCCGTTGGTAAGGCGCCGGATTTTGCCAGAATAGCGTCGTCGCCCGCTTGCCATAAGTACGCATCGTTACGACGCCCCCCGCGCAGCAGCGCCTGAAATCTTTCGTCCGCCTTGCCCAGATCGTGCAGTTCGGCCGCGATCACAAGCGCCGGACGTTTTTTTTCCAGAGGCAAATGCACAGCATCCGCCTCCAGCATGGTCGCAACGTGAGCACTGTGATCCGCAAGGCTGACAGGCCGCGACCGGCGCGTATAGGAAAGGACGTCTTCCCCATCATCCAGTGTTGCTGCAAGGCCCAGTACTTGATTGCGCCGCTGTCGGGCCATCAAGACTAACCCGAGGCCGTCCGGGTACTCATGCACCACCAGATTTCCGTCTCGCGCAAGCTCGGCTGTTAGCGCCGCCAGTTCAGGATCGCTTTCGGTGAACTCGCCCGACGCCACGCTGAGGATTTCTCTTAGTTCGGATCGTTCAATTTTCCGCCCTTCATCCCCCGCCGGTCCTATCAAATGTTTAAACGCAGGTTGTTCGGCATACTTCAGGCCCGGATAAAGTCTCAGGACAGCCCGATCTTTCGCCCTTAAGAAGGCGTCATCGCCTACATCCATATCAGCAGGCTGCGAATTCTGTTCGGGTATGTGCCCCAGCGATTCCCAACCGCCAACCTGGACTGGCAACACCAACGTATCCCCGGGTCGGAAATCTGCGTCCGATTGAAACACTTCACTGTTCTCAATGCCACGCCACAGGACTCCCATGCGAGCGCTTCTGGTGTTGCCATCAGACGCAGTCACCCGCTCGCCTCGTTCCGGTTCATCCACGCTCAGAACAGGCGCGGTCAGTAAGTCGGAATCGATATCAAAGGCGCTTTTGACCCGCCCCTCCCCGGCCAGCCACTTTCGCACGCGATCGATCGGGACGCTGATGCACTCGGCCGCGGTAGGCGGCAAGAGACTGACTACGTCGCACCAATTCTCCGTATCGGGAGTCCCATTCGACAGGTACGCCAGATCGGCGCGCCAGCAGATCTGAACATCCTCGCGCACTCCGCTTTTACCGTGCAGAAATAGCGAGAGATCCGGCTCTGGCTCCGGCCGCGGCGAAGTCTGACACCACAAATCTATGTACGCCGGTAGAATTTTCGGCGCCTTTGAACTGGCGGACGGCGATTGCAAGCCAGGGCGAGTATTTTCATCCCGCAGCACTGCGGCGGCCAGCGCGTTCATGGAATTGATTCCGAAGTCCACAATCAGACCATCTGTCGCAGAGGTTTTTGAACTCGGAATGGCGGCCTGCGCATTCAACCAATTCCAGGTCCGGCATGCGGCATTGCCGTAGACTCGATCGATCGGTTTAGTATCATCCAGTTTTTCGTCGGGACGCGCGGTCTTTGCGTCCATCAAGATCACGCCTGCAGCCTGCACAGCGCGACCATTGCGATTCAAGCGCCCAAAGCGTTGCCGCAAAGCGTCAAGAGCGGCGCATTCAGAAATCAGGAAGTCAAAATCGTAATCTGCGCCAACTTCAAGACATTGGGTGGCTACGATAAAGCTTGTCTGCGTACTGATCTCCGGCCGACCCTTTCCAATGACGGCGCCAAATCGATCAGCCTGTTTGTCGCGATCAATCGGGCGCATGGACCCGATTACCAGCTGTACAAAATCGTTGGGAAAATGGCTCCGCAGCTGCTTATAGATGTCGCGCGCTGTGGCGACTCGATTGACAAATATGCCAATGGCAG
Source organism: Leptospirales bacterium (assembly GCA_036170535.1). Lineage (GTDB taxonomy): Bacteria > Spirochaetota > Leptospiria > Leptospirales > Leptonemataceae > SSF53. The sequence continues at coordinate 21,048 of JAVHPJ010000115.1, forward strand.
CGGGCCCGTGCGCCGCACGGTCGCGGGCCGAGCTTACGGCAGCGCGCACCACATCGTTTACGAGTTCAAGACGCGCGGGTTTGGACGCATTCAGACGGCGACTCAAAGTCGGCGAGTTGAGATCTTCCGCGCTTAATCGGAACGCATCCTCCGTTTTCCCGTCCCCGGGCTTCTGCTCCGGGGGCGTCGCCGTCATGGCGACAACCGTCATCGGTCGCACTCCGATGGTTTCTTCCGCCCACCGCGCAGGATCAAGATAAGCGGCGATACGCCTGAGGGTTTGTAAGAACGGATAGCTGATGTGCGCCTCATCGAGAAAAATCAAGCTATCGTATGCAATTAAGGCGGCTTGAATCGGCGCCGCGTTGGTTGAGACGCCGTAACCGCGGAACAATAAGCGCGAACCGAGTTGGTCGACAGTGGTACAGACGATCGCGGGCTGCGTGGTCGTTCGGGCCCAACGGTTGTCTCTGTAAATACCGCCGCGCAATTCAATTACATCGACGGGCGGCGAACCATCATTGGCAACTCGCTCGGCCGAGTTTGTCGCGCTCAGTCCTCGGAGCGCTTGCGCCACCCGCGCCAGGGCCGGCTTTTCCGCTGGCGACTGCTCTGCGCGCATCAGCGCGGACTGGATGCGCACCGCGCGATTATGCGCCTCATCCACAATCACGCGCCGATTCACGCAAAAAAAGAACCGCCGCGGCGCCGTCCGTTCTGCAGCCGGCAACCGCGCTTGCGCAGCCAGCCCGAAGAGCGCAATATCAAGGCAGGATGTTTTACCAGCGCCGGTCGGTAAATCGATGATCTTTGGCCATTCGCCCCGAATCGCCCGCTGGGCCAGCTCCGTTTGCCACGCATAGGGCTCAACTCCATGCAGTTCTTCGAAGTACTGTTTGAAGTCATCGAGAGTCAGTGCGTTCATGTCCTTCCGCCTGAGATCGGCTTGCAGAGTCCGTAACCAAGAAAACGGCCGGAACCAAGAATTACCGGCCCAACGACCCGATCCGCAAATTCGAGGTGCGCATGCACCTGCGGACGGGAAGCGCTTTGTTCTTTTCCGGGGAAAAGCGGAAAGCCATCGCCCAGAGCCGTGCGAGCGGCGGGTCCTGAATCCCCGCGCACAGGTCGCGTCTTCGAAATTGCGCGCGGCGCGCCATTATGCCAGCTTGTGGTTCCTACTTGCACGGCAACCGGCGTCGGCAGGCCAATGTGCTCGCACGACCGTGCAATGATGTCGGCCGCTTCCTTGCGCCACGCGAGCGGTTCGCGCACACGATCGGCGCGCGGAAATCGATCGAGTACAATGGGCGTGACCGTCGCCCAACTGCGCGCCCCGATTTGCACTTGCGCGGACCAGTATTCTCCCTGCAGCGTTTGCCGCCGTTCCGACCAGTCGCATTTCTCAACAGAGAATATTCCCAATCGACCTAAGGTTAGCGTGAGTTTTCTCGGCTCGCCCGTTTGGACATCAAGTAGAAGGGGGCCCAGCACCCGCCCCCGCTCGCTCAACGATACAGCTCGCGGGAGGATGATCGCGAGACCGAGCACATGCCCGTCTGCGTGTCGCTCGCCGACGAATGGCAACGTCACAAACGCGGCATGACCGGTAGGATCACGCAATCGATCTCCATTCTCCGCGTGTCCGCTCAGCCACGCGGGCGGCGGCTGAACCCCGCTCTGGGCCATCGCAAGATTGCGCAGCGCCTGCGTTAGTTCCAGCGTACTTGTTACGGGAAATTGGCGAAACTCTTCGCGGCCGCCGGCATCGACTGCGCCCCCGGCCAGTCCTGGCGTATGCTTGAGAATCAGAATTTCAGAATCAAAGATACTGTTCGTCAGAGTCGGCGCCGGCGCATCTGACATCCGGCGAAATCCGCGCCAGATGCCAAGACGCGGCCTCAGCATAGCCGGCGCGCTGCGTTTTTTGTTGTACTTGCCAAACTCGCTTTCAAATTGCTCCAGCGCATTCTGGCGCTTCGCCTCATCGCCCGTCTGAATCACATCCATGAGATGTGCGAAGCGTTCAATGCGCGGAATCTGCGTTTGCAGAGGCAGACTATCCAGCGTGCCTTGGGTGACAATTCTGCAGTGCGCCTCAGCGTGAACGTCATCCAGGATCCATATGTGGCGGCGCTCTGTATCGGGCGGACGGTCCCGCTGGGCCCACATATCGACCATCGACGACGAGTGTCCAATGCGCGTTACCTTTCGCGCCAATAACTCCAGCGCAGCCAGATGCTGCGGCGTCTCCTCAACTTCCGGCCAGTACATATAACACGGCTCATCACCCACGAACACGCAAGGGAAGTTCCGCTCCTGCCGATTGCGAGTGAGGGCCGGAAGACTCTGCAGCGCCGCGGCAGAATCGCCTGCGCGATCGTTCACCGGTACATAGACCTTAACGACAGTGCGATGATTCGCCTGCGAAACTCCCGGCAGATGCAGCTCCGGGGCGCCGCAAGCTTCTAACCAACGCAGGGCGGCGGCTTCGATCGGATCTTCGCCGGATTCGAAGTGAGCCGCCGCCAGAGCCAGAAAAACTCGACCCGGATGGGGCGGCCACTCTGCCAGATCGCGATCTCCGGCATCCGTCGCGACAGAGTATCCCGTAAGATACCGCCAGCCAAGCGCAAAGCCGCTCATCCTTCGCCCTCGTCGGCGCCCTGTCGGATCGCGAGTTGCTGGCTTTTTACAACAAGCTTAACCAGATCGTCCGCCGGCCGCAACAGCAAAGGCTCTTCGCGCCAGGGCAGTTTCGCCTTACGGGCGCCGTCGATCGCTTTCTTGAGTAGCTCAATCGCCGCATCGGCTTCGAGGGCGTACTCCTCTGCATCCGCGCCCGGACGATCGAGAAGTTGCCATTGGATCGGCGCTTCCGGCCATAGCAGGCAACGGGAACGTAAATTATAGCCCGCTTCTTGCGCCAGGGCGGACGCGCAAAGACCCAGGGCCGCCAGCACGGAACGCGCCGCAACGTTCGCCTCCTGGGTAACTACTCCGTCGATGGGAAACTTCAATCGGCGCAACGCCGGCAGGGACAGAACGATACTTTGCGTCGCATATTCGATAGTTACTCCGCCCGCAAGCGGCGCGCCGCTTTGCCTGTCTTTCTCAGAAAGAGAGGGAGCAATGTTACCATGATTCGCTTCGGATGGCCGACCGTCTTTGCCCATAAGCAGCGGCCCCTTCTTCTCTTTCTTTGCAGATTTTTCATCCAGCGTCCATTCAAGACCATTACCATCATTGTCCGCTACGTATAGCGGCCCGGCGCTTCGCTGAATAGCAAGCGGATCAATACGGCTGCTCCCTTTTACGCCGGGAGTCGCATTTATGCCTACGATCTCGGAAACAAGCGCGCGCTCAAATTTTGCCCCCAGGCCTCCCTTGGGCCCTGTAGAATCCCACATGCCCAGAAGCAGAGCCGTAGGACACAATTCGAATAAGACTGTGGCGTCATTGTACGATACGCGTCGCAGTTTTTGTCCGTATTTTGATTCGGCCGCTACATCCCGTGCACGAAACGGTTTCCCATCTTCAACAACAATGCTATCCCGTAAAATCGCATCGGCGATCCGGTGGGGCGCCTGTAACGCGCTAACTTTGCCTACCGGTTCCAGCAAACGAAGGTCGTCTTTGAGTTGTTTGTTTTTGTGTTCTGGATCCCAGAATTCGCTGAAGTCCACTTCGATCTGCGGCAGTCGCACTCCAGCGTCAGCCAAACGCCCGGTGTCGATGGCGTCTTGCAGCGCTTCCTCAAGGCGATTGGCCTGGGATTGCACGCTGTCCAGGAGGACGCAGTCAACTTCGCGCTTTTCATCCGGCAACCAACGCTTTTCGGTTGCATACACCGCGCCGGCGTACGTTGGCGGAAACACCTTGTCGCCAGGACCACCCGCTGGTTGCAGTTTTCCGCGATAGCGAAACGCCGCAGCAGCGCCCGCGACCGCCGCCTGCAGGGTTTGATAATCCAGAGTCTTCGTTGCTGTCTTTGCCACTGTTTACGGTCTCCTCACTTTTTAACTTGCCATATCGAAAACTTACAGTCGAAACCCCACGCCGCGCATCCGTCGCCGCGCATCAATCCCTTTTCAAATTTTTCGCCACCACGCGGCTTTGCCCGCCGATCGCACCGCCGGAAAGGGAAAGCCCGTCTTCATGGGAATCACGCGCTCTTCCGGCGCCGGCGCCGGGGTCTCGGTCCCGTCCAGATAACCGTCGAATCGATAGTTGCCAGCGGCATTGCAGGTCTCGCCCGTCTTGTATCGCATATGGAGCCTCCGAAGTTTTCACTGGAGGAACCTTAGCACGGCGGTCGCGTAAACCTGAGCACAGAAGCTGCCCTCAGCAGAAAAATTCTACCGAGGGCGGCCAAAAAATCAATGGGGCCGGGACGCTGCCCCGGAATCTTCTATACAGTAGAACCCCAAAGGAGCACTCATATCTTCAATTGAGCCCGATGATTGTATCCAGTCTCACCGGGAAGGAACGATACATGGCGCAATTCGAAGCGTGCAGGGTTGCAGATGCCGAGAAGCGGTGAGATTCGAACTCACATCTCCGGCAATCGACACCTTGGCATCCTATCCATTAAACGACGCACCAGAGCATACTGGTCCTGCACGCCTCAAATTGCAGTTATATGAATGATCATTTGGTTTTCTTCTGAGCATCAAACGACCATCGTTATGGCAGTATGGATACACGCGAAAGTGGCGGCAATGCTTTTTTTTGAACGCCGCCTCCCGAGAGCCTCCCCGCCAAACAATTTCCCTTTGACATCCTCACTGCGCCTCCTTACCTTACGTAAGGAATTTTTCCCAAACCCCCATGCGCACCACAATCACCAGCAAAGGCCAGATCACCGTCCCAAAGGCCATTCGGGACCGGCTCCATCTGCACCCGGGCGATCAGATCGAATTCGCTGTGTGCGAGGACGGGCGGATCGAGGTGCTGGCGGCCACAATCCCGGTCGCCAGCCTCAAGGGTTTTCTGCCGCCGCCTTCCCGACCGGTAAGCCTCGCAGACATGGACCTGGCGATTCGCAAGCGTGCAGCAAAGTTATGATCGGACTGGATACCAACGTGCTCGTCCGGTATTTTGTGAATGACGAACCCCAAGGACAAAGCCGCACCGCCGCCCACGTGATTGAAGAGCAATGCACCGCCAACGCGCCCGGTTGGATCAATCGCATCGTGCTGTGTGAATTGGTGTGGGTGTTGGAAACCGCGTATGATTATCCGCGCGAAACGATTGCACAGCTTCTGACTCAACTGCTTGCCGTCTCCGTGCTCTCAATAGAAAACCCGGACGCTGTCCGGCAAAGCGTAAACGCGTATCAGACCGGCGATGATTTCGCCGATACGTTGATCGGATTGACCAACGGCGCCGCTGGCTGCCGGACTACTGTTACCTTCGACAAGCGCGCGGCCCGCTCATCGCCATTTACGGGACTTTAGATCGGCGTCGTCAGCCAGCATCGGCCCGCCTGAGCCTCCGGCTTACTCGCGCGTCGACTCCGCATGCAACTCCAGAGCCGCGCGCAGCCGATTTGTGTACAGCCGCCGCCATTCGGCCGGTTCAAGCAGTTCGGCCTTGCCCAGGAAGCGCGAGACCAGCGAAAGCGCTTCAAAGGGATTGTTCACCGTCATCCGCAACACGACCGCGTCGCCCTCGTCCGTGAACGATTGCGAGGCATGAAAAAACTCGCGGCGAATGTCGGCGGCAAGGTCAGGCGCGAAACGAATGGCCGTCTGGACCGGCGCGCCGCCCATAAAGACGCCCAGGCTGCCCGCATAGGCCTCGTGTACCACCGAGCGTGCGCGAGGCGGCGTCACGGGCTCGTCTTCCACCAGCACATCGCCCGTCACTCGATTCAGTATATAGTGACGTACGGCGCCTTTATCCAGATCAAAGCCGGCGGCCAGGATCCGATTCGAGCGAATCAAGATGTCCGTGACGAGTACGCGACGGGCGCGCGGCCGCTCCTCGCGCGATTTGGCATAGGCGAAACGCACGGGGCGACTGGCGTCCCGGCCAATCCGAAAGCACACCAGATAATACAACGCACGACAACCGTGCGTGTATACGAGGGATTCGAGGGCCGGATGATAGGCCTCCGCGCGTGTAAACGAGAGATACTGCAAAAGCAGCGGTAATACCCAGCGCGGCGAACGCGCCGCCTCCGGATCCAGCCAGTAGCCCGCGCCCGGTTGAGAGGCGATCCGATCGGGACCAATCAGCGGACGCAGATCGCGGACCGCCCGCGTAACGAACTTAACATGTCGCTCGTAGAACTCAGGCCGCAGAACGCCGTACTCGCGCATGAGCGTTTCGCCGGTCCGGCGCTCGCCGTCGCGAGCCGCCAGGGCCAGAAGCTCAACGGCCTGCTCCAGATAGGCTGAGTCATGCCGATCGGTCATTAGCGTTTTTTGCGACGCGTCGCCTGTCGTCGCAACACAGCTTCGCCAGGCGAGTCCCAGGCGCAGCCCGCGCGATGCAATCGCACGCCCGGAAGCGCAGGTCCAGCACAATATGTTCTTTTTCACAAAAACTGCCAGAATTTCCACATGTCAGTTATTCGTACCCCTCTTCACAAGGTGCTTATAAGTAAGTAGTCGTATCGCGCGGCATAGCTTAACGAGGGGTTGGCGGAGAATCCGGGTCACGATCTCATTTTTTTGTCGCCTCATGCTAACTTTTTTTGATGGACGGACCCGCGAAGCCCGGCCGTCTTTCAATCCTCGCAAAATCGCCTGGCGGACGCTCCGTAGCGCCGGCCGGGTTCAGGATCTACAAATGAAATTGCTCGAAATTCTTGCTTCTTACGGGACCGAAACGCTTGAACAGTTGGCGGCGAATAAGATTCACGATATAGAGCACATCAAATTGCCGACGGAGGTTCTGATCGATGAGCTCGCCGGACATCTGCAAAAATTTGCGCATGTCCAAAGGAGTATATCCCTGCGCAATCCGCCATCTTATCTGATTCTGAACCGAATCATTGAGAGCGCCGGGCATCGGGCGCCCGTCAAGGGCTTCAAGGAAGCTATTCGCACGGAAACCGAGCGCCTTGTCGCGCGCTCTACCAGCGGCGATGGCTTGCGTCCAAAAAAAGACTACGGCCTGTACCTACGCATGCTGGAATGCGCCTGGGAATCCGACGAAAGCGTCGACGCGTCAGAAGCGCGCTTATTGCAAAAGCTCCGCGATGAAATCGATATCTCTTACTCCGAACATGTCATTCTTGAACACCACGAATCGCTTCAGCGCTACTGGTATCGGGAGCACTACTACGAACGCGAACGGAACCATCTCATCGCATGCGGAATCATTTTCCCGGTCGGCCAGGATTTTGTGATCCCCGAAGAGTTGGTCCCGTTAATCCGCAAAGCGTGGGGCTACTCTCTTACCCGCGTGCAATTTGAACGCCTGCTTTCGTATCTGACCGGGCAGGAGCTCTCCGAAATCTTAAGGCGTAATGAATCCCAGACCTCCGGTTCCGTAGCGGAGAAAGTGGCGCGCATCATTGAGAACCATGTCTCGCCCGTTCGGGCGCTCGCAGCGGTGCACATCGAAAGCCTGCGCGAGGTGGCTCGCAAAATCGGCGTTCAGGTCAGCGGCTCCAAAGACGAGCTGATTGAGAATATCATCGATGCGATGGACGATGATGAAGATCTTCAGTATATAGCGGAACTGCAGCAAAAAAAAGCGCCGCCGCCCATTGAACCCAAATCTTTGCAAAAGCAGCGGTTTCTGGATATGTTTGCGGCGCTGTCCAATGAACAACTCTATTCAATCGCAGGATCTCTGCGCAAAGTCCGCAAGACCGGTGCAAAAGACCGCCGCCTCGAGAATCTCTGGGAAAGCCCATACTCAGAATCAACTCTGCTGAATTGTCTTTCGAATATGGAGCTTTATGAGCTATGCGGGGATCATGGCCTTAAAGTAGCCGGCAGCAAACAGGAGAAGACCGACCGGCTGATTCAGGCCTTTCAGGAAAAGGTTGAAGCACCGGATGGCGAAACGATCGAAAACGATCCTTCGGGATTGATCGCGGCGTCCGTTCGGTCAGAACGGAAAAAATCCGTGAGCGGCGATGAAACGCGCGCGGCGGATTTGAAAACACGCTTTCCCTATCTCCGTGACGACGAGTTAATCGTTCTCTCCTTGCTGATCGAAACCAGGGTGCTTTCAGGTCCGCAGTTGGAGCGCATTATCGCCCGTTTTGATTTGCCCTGGTATTATCCGGACGCCCAAATGAAGGAACTCGCGGAAAAACTGTCGCAGAACGGCCAGGATCTCATTCGTCGCAAAGCGGTTGGGGATCAGCCGATCTATGAAGTTAATCAGGGCGCCGTATGAAACGCGAACTCATCAAAGCCCTTCGTACCGGGGCGGCGCCGGGCCGCGGATTCGAAGATATTCTGGTTGGCGTCGAAGCCGAATGTCGCGAACTGCTTGAGGATCTGCGTCGAACAGCCGAGGTTTCAGGCGCGAGCGTCCGCTTCGTCTCGGGCGAATACGGTTCAGGTAAGACCATGCTGACCGGTTATATTCAAACGGCCGCCTTGCGCGAACGCTTCGTCGTAGCGCACGTTGTGATCGATCCAGGACTGTCGCTCGGCTCTTTTCTGGACGTCTACTCGGCTATTTGTCGTCAGCTTCGCACGGCGAGCGAAAACTCGGGCAGCGGCCTTACGGAAATCCTTGAAGCTTGGTCTCTGAAGCAGTTTCGGAGTTTCGTCAGCATCGAAGGCCTGGATGATCGCGCGCCCCTCACGCCCGCGCAGTTCAAGAGTTTCGGCGCCTATCTGGAGACTGAGCTGGCGACAGTCCGTAACATTGATTCGGCCTTCGCTCGCGCAGTCAGCGCATTTGCCGTGGCAAAACTCTCGAAGAACACGGATCTTGCACGGCACGCTATCGCGTGGCTGCGCGGCGGCGACAACGTGGCAAGCCGCGACTATATGCGGGAACTGGGCTTAAAGGGATCCGTAGATCATAAGGATGCTTATAATTTTTTGCACGGATTGTTTTTGCTTGTGCGGGAAGCAGGTTATAATGGCGCCCTGATCGTCCTTGACGAAGTGGAAACCGTTCGCCGTCTGCCAAACAAGGCCGCGCGCCAGAAAGCTTATGAAACGCTCCGCCACATTATTGATGACGCTGCGGACGGAAGATTCCAGAATGCGCTGTTTCTCGCAACGGTTACGCCGGAATTCTTCTCCAGCAAACAGTATGGCGTCGCCGAATATCCCGCCCTGCAGGATCGGATTTCCACTCCGATCAAGGCCGACGGCGCCTCCTTAAAACAACCCGTTATACAGCTGAAGCCGCTGGAATATCCGCAACTCCTGCTTCTGGCGCAAAAAATACGCAATCTGCATGGCGAAGCCGAAGTATGGGACGCCGCGCGCGCCTGCGACGATGGGGAACTCGCGCTTTTGACGCGCTGCCTGGCCCAGTCGTTTGGCGGCGAAACAAAATCTGGCCCTCGCCAGTTCCTCCGTGAAATTATCAACGTATTCGATCTGCTGCGCGAAAACCCCGGTAAATCAGTGCGCGCCCTCGTTCCTTCGATGGATCAGTTTGATGAGCGCTGAAGACCTGGATACTCTGCGCATGCTGCATCCGGCAGTGCAGCGCGCGATACAACAGAACTGGGCGGCCGCCGGCATCACGCAATTTCGTCCCATACAGCGCAAGGCGATACCGTCAATTTCCGCCGGAAGCAATTGTCTGATACTCTCGCCGACCGCAGGCGGAAAAACGGATGCGGCGTTTTTACCTGCAATCTCGCGCGCTTACGAGTCCGCGACGGCGACTCCAGGAGTGCACGTAATCTTCGTCGCACCGCTGAAAGCCTTGCTCAACGATCTGGAAGTTCGGCTACAAGTCTGGCTCGCGCATATGAGCGACGTTTCCGTGTTTAAATGGCACGGGGATGTTTCCGCAGTAAGGAAAACGGGACAGTTGCGCAAGCCGGCGGCCATCCTGCTTACCACTCCGGAAAGTCTCGACGTTCTGTTGGCGCGCAAGGACGTCAAGGCCTCCGAATATTTCACGAATTTGCAAACGTTCATTGTCGACGAAGCCCACTACTTCGCCGCGGACTCGCGCGGCGCTCAGCTCATTTCAGAATTTGCGCGCATCGAAAACATGATCGGCCGCAGGGTGCAGCGCGTGGGTCTTTCGGCTACAGTCGGCGACCCGCCAACAGTCGCCAGTTGGCTGGGGGAAGGAGTGGAAGTCCTTGCCGTCGATCCCGCGCCGCGTCAGCTGCAATTTCATTGCGAATGGGTCGACGACGCAAGCCCTGAATATCAAACCCGGCTGAGCAAGCTGCTCCGCAACCTGACTGCGCGCGGCAAAAGCATAGTTTTTGGAAATTCGCGACGCGATGTAGAACTCACCGCGCGTTTGCTGGAGTCAGCGGGCGCCAACGTCATGGCCCACCATGGTTCGGTGTCAAAACTCCTGCGTGAAGACTACGAAGAGCAGATGCGCACAAATACCGGCGATTGCGTAATCTCAGCAACATCGACCCTGGAACTGGGCATTGACATTGGCGATTTGCACTGCGTTATCCAGAAGGACCGCCTGCCAAATTGCAATTCCTTCTTACAGAGAATTGGACGCGCCGGCCGTAAAACCGGGATCGCGGAAATCGGCCTGGTTGCCGGGGACTTTGAAGACTATATCTTTAATCTCGCGGTGGCGAGTCTCGGTTGTTCAGACCGGTACTGTGAGCCTCTGCGCCCGTCGCGCAGACGTTACGACATACTCTTTCAACAATTGCTGCTCAGCAGTCTGGCCAGCTACGGCATATCATCGCGACGGTTCTGGGAGAGCGTAGCCGGAGCGTACTGTTTCAGTGAAATAACCCAGGCCGACTTTCGCACGCTCACAGAGCACTGGCTGGATCTGGAATATCTGCGCTACGAATCTCCCGATCTATTGTTGATTGGCCCGGTCATTGAAAAAGAATACGGCGTACGTAACTTCATGGAGCTGTATTCTGTTTTTGATGTGAACGAACACTTCACGGTAGTCTACGATCGAGACGAGATCGGTTATGTTGAGAGCTGGTTTGCGCTTTCTCTGCATGAAGGCGAAGCGGTGTTTCAACTTGCCGGGAGAAAGTGGCGCGTTCTCAGCGTTAACCGCGATCTGAAGCGCATCGATGTGCGCCCGACCGGCGACGCCTTGCCGCCCAATTGGCGGGGCGGCGCATTGGTTCGAGTGGAACGCAAAACTGCGCGGCGTTATCACGATATTCTATGCGGCTTGTATATGCCCGACATTTTGCTTTCTCCCGCGCAGCAGAAGTGGCTGCACGAAACGCTGCGCGGATTTGGACGCAGCCCCATGCGGGAGAATGAAATGTCCATTCAATCGACCGGCCCGCAGACTACGCTCGAAACATATGCTGGAACCATGCTCAATCAAGTCTTGAGTTTTGGCTTGAAGGCTGCGCTCCCTGCTGCGCAAGTCTCATTTGATTTCAAAGAGATCTGGGTAAAGCAGCGCGGCTTGCAGGCGGACGCTGTAATCTCTGCGGTGCGTGCATTTGCTGCAGAGATTCTTGCAATGCAGGAGCCGGCTTGGATAAATTTTTTGGAAGGCCGACTGGAAGACTTCAAGTACTCGCGCTTCTCGCGTTTCGTGCCGGCCGCCTACTCAGCGCGGTACGCAGCCACTGCTTGCTTCGAACTCGAAGAAGTTCAGACGTGGTTAGGCGCAACTTCGAACTCATCACTCCTCCTTCGCAAATATCAAAAATAGCGCATACTACTAAAACCAGGCAAGGCCGAGCCAAGCCTCCCCGCGCGGGAATCGCTCCTGAATTTCTACGTACAGAAGATTTTTTGTTTACGCATGTGGGAAGTTGACACGATCTCAGTACCCACGACGCCGCCGGGCGTCCGGATACGCCGACATGAACGAACGCAGCTCAACCCGCCATCTGCCCCTCGATATCGAAGCTTACTCGATTAATCTTTTGATCGGGGGCGTTTTCTACAGCGGCATGCTCGCGAACGTCTCGGACGGCGGTTTGTGTCTGGCCATACCCGGCGAGGCGCAGCTGCCGGTGGAAAGTCGCGACATACTCAAAGGCTTTTTGCTCAGCGCAAAACTGCCGCACCGCGTGGAATTCCGCGGCGAGGCGCTGTGGCGCCGCAGCGGCCGCGTCGGCGACGAGGCCTGCACGCTGATCGGCATTCGCTTTGATGCGGCGGAAAACCTCGGCCTCGCCCTCGACGCCCTGCGGCAACACTCCGTTCCGGCCGCCTCGTAAATTGCCGGAGCGCAGGCCCGCCAGAACCGCTACGGTGCACTGCTGAAATTTTTTATGCGGCGCACAATTCCCGCTTGCCCTCTGGCGAAACCACGCGTCTAACTGGTCGTGTCCTTAGTGCAGGCCGAGCCATGAAGAGTGAACGAACCAGAGAACGCATTTCTCCCCGGGATTTCGAGGACTACTCTGTGCAATTGCTGATCGGCGACGTCTTCTGTTCCGGTCTTTTGGGCAACATCTCGGAAGTGGGCCTTTGCGTGCTGGCGCCCGCCAGCGTGAAGCTGGAAGACGCGCAACAAATCTCGCGCGGCAACATACTGAGCCGCTATCTCGAAAAGCCGATCGAGTTCAGCGGCGCCGTCGTCTGGACGGCGCCGGGTCAGCACGCGGGCGAAGCCGTCACCCTGGCCGGCATCCGATTTGACCAGCTGGTCGATTTGCCGCTCGCGCTTACGGCAATCGGGCTGGCCGCCTCGGAATCGGATTGATCCCGCACCGGCCCCGCTCAGCCTCGTAGCATGACGACCAACGCCAGTCGCTTACGGGGCATACCCTGCGTCTTTAATCAGTCGAGCCTGCTCGAAAGCGAAGCCGGCGACGATCCCTTCGAGCTCTTCGACGCCTGGTTTTCAGAGGCGCTCCGTCTGGAAATCCCGCAGGCGAACGCCTTCACCCTGGCCACCGCCGATGCGCGCGGCCGGCCCTCGGCGCGCGTCGTGCTTTTGAAAGACTTTAACCGCGACGGTTTTGTTTTTTACACTAACTATGAAAGTCGCAAAGGCCGCGACCTGGGCGCCAACGCTTTCGCCGCGCTTTGCTTTTACTGGCGTGAAATGGAAAAACAGGCGCGCATCGAAGGGCCGCTCGAACGCGTATCGCGCGCGGAGTCGGAAGATTACTTTCATTCGCGCCCGCGCGAAAGTCAGATCGGCGCGCATGTGTCCCGCCAGAGCAGCGTGATCGCGCGGCGCGAAGATCTGGAAGCGCGTTATGCCGAACTCGAAACGCAATTTGGCGACGGCGTCATTCCTCTGCCCGACTACTGGGGCGGCTATCGCGTGACGCCCGAAACGATCGAGTTCTGGCAGGGTCGTCCTTCGCGTCTGCACGATCGCCTGCTCTACACGCGCAACGGCGCGACGTGGCGCCGCGAACGCCTCAGTCCCTGAGACGCGCCGCGGCCGGCCGCGCGTTTATTCGTACAGCTTTTTGCGTTTCACCACGATGGTGTCGGCAATAAAGTCATGCAGACACTGCCGACGTTCATTAAAGAGTATTGTCAGCGAGTCGGCCAGAAAGTAAAAGGGGCCCAGGCAGGGAAAATTCGAAAGGAACCAGGTCAGCGCCACGCGCAGTCCGAACATGCGGCCGGAATCCACCGGACGATAGTCGGCGCGTACAATGTGGACGCCGAGCGCGAGTTTACCCACGGACTGCGCGCGCGTCGCAAGCAGGTAAACATTTACCGCCAGTAATATCGCCAGATAGCCGCCGCCCGCCGCCCACGGCAACCAGCCCAGCGGGTTGGCGATCGCCTCGGTGAGTTTCCAGAAAAAGCCCAGACCAACCCACTGGAGCGCAAAATCGATGACAAAGGCGCTGAAGCGTTCGGTCAAAGTCGCCAGGCGCAGCTCGTCGCTTTCGTCGTCCAGGCCGACGCTCGCCGCGTCCGTCACGCTGAACGGATTTTCGTCCGCCGCCGTCGACTCCGGGTTCATTGTTCCAATGCGTCAGTGCGTAGTGCGCGCCGGCAATCAGCGATTTTTGCCGGCGATGTTGTTGATTGCGCGCTCAAATACCGGTTGTTTTACAATCCAGTCCGCGTTTTCAATGTCGATCGGTTCGTCGCGTTCGATTTCGCGCATCAGCGCCGAACGGTACAGCTTACGCGTCGGCAGAAACGCTTCCTGATCAATTCGCAGAATGCCGTCCATGCGCTTGAGACATGCGCTGCGCAGAGCTTCGCGGCTTTCCTCCACGCCGTCGATCAACCCGATCGCGAGCGCCTCGTCCGGCTTAAAGGCATTACCCTCGACCAACGAGCGCACAGCCGCCGGCTGCACCACGCGATGCATGCCGTGCGTGTAAACCAGCGGCAGCGGCAGGCCCACGGCCAGCTCGGAAAACCCAATGCGTCCGCCGCCCGCCAGCATGTAGCGATAATCAGCCGCAAGCGCGAGCACGGCGCCGCCCGCCATTGTATAGCCAGTGAGTTCGGCGATCCAGGGCTTCTCAAAAGCGACAAGCTTGCCAAAAAAGCGCGTCATCTCTTTCACAATTTCTGCGCGCTCTTTCGGATCCGCGTCGAGCAGGGTTTTGCCGTCGAGGCCGTTGGAAAAAAACTTCTCGTGGCCCGAAGTGACAATGATGCCGTCCGCCTTCGAGCCGGCGTCTTTCATTGTATCAATGAATTCGAGCAGCATCGCCCGGGTAAGCGTGTTGTTCGGCGCAAGGCCGTTCAGCGTGATAAATGCGACCTTGCCGCGTTTGCGTTCTTCGATGGTTACAGGAAATGCGCCGGTGGACATAGGGAAGCATCCCCGGGGACCGCGTCAGGCAACAAGTCTTTTTGAACGGCGCCGTATGCCGGGCGCTTCATGAATAATCGGGGCGGAGCGCAGCGCCTGAGCTGCAAAAGCGGCTTGTCAATTCCACAAAGCCGGCTGACAATTGCGGACATGGGCGTTACCGCTGAAAAACGTAACCCGCCGCTCTATGAGGGCAAGCCCTGCACGCCGGCGCTCTTCCTCGATCTGCCGGAAGACGGCCATCGCTATGAGCTCTACGAGGGAGTCCTGCATGTGAGCCCCAGCCCCATCGACGAACACAGCATTCCGCACGGGAATTTTTATCTTTTGATTGGCAATCATCTGGCCGCAACAAAACGCGGGCGGGCGTTTTTTGAGTTCAGCGTTTTCCTTCCTGACGGCTGCGTCTGGGAGCCGGACATCTGCGTGGTGCTGGTCCAGAACTACGATATAATTCAGGGCCACATCCACGGCGTACCCGCGCTGACCGTCGAAGTCCTTTCGCCGTCCACCCGCGAACGCGACCTGCGCACAAAGGCGGAGAGCTACTTGCGCTGCGGCGTAAAGGAGTACTGGATTGTCGATCCGTCGGATCAGTCAGTTCAACTCTGGCTGAATCGCGGCGAAACCTGGGAAAAAACGGGCGGCGAACGACTCGCTTCGCTGGTTCTGTCAGGATTGGTAGTAGACGCGCCGGCCCTGTTTAAGACTACTGACGCCCGCACCTCAGCGCGGCGATACTTTCCAGGCTTCCGCTACAGCGGCTGCCACTTTAAAGGCCACGCCCTTCTCCAGTGCGGAAGGCAGCACCTTTTCCGTAGACAGATCCGTGGTTGCGGCGGCCAGCGCGCGGGCGGCCGCCATTTTCATCGCGTTGGTAATGCGCGGGGCGCGCGCGTCGATCGCGCCGCGAAAGACCCCCGGAAACGCCAGCACGTTATTCACCTGGTTCGGAAAATCGCTGCGCCCCGTGCCCACAATAAACGCGCCCGCGCTTTTGGCCAGGTCCGGCATAATTTCTGGAATCGGATTGGCCATGGCGAAGATCAACGGTTTGGGCGCCATGCTCTTAACCATGTCCACCGTAACGCGGTTGCCGACGCTTACGCCGATAAACACATCCGCATCGCGCAGCGCATCTTCCAGAGCGCCGCTGAGCTGCTCCTTGTTCGTAATTAACGCCAGGCGCGCTTTGGCCGGATTGCTCTGGATATCGCTGCGCGTGCGCGAGATTATGCCCTGGGTATCGCAGGCGATAACGTCTTTTACCGGTTCACAGCCGGTCGCTTCGTAGCCGGCGCCCAGCAGCATATAGGCGATCGCCGTGCCGGCCGCGCCGGAGCCGTTAATCACCACGCGCAGATCTTTAAAAGATTTTCCGGCGAGCGTTGCGGCGTTTAACAGGGCGGCGTACAACACGATCGCCGTGCCATGCTGATCATCGTGAAAGACCGGAATGCCAATGTCCTGCAACTGCTCTTCGATTTCAAAGCAGCGCGGCGCGGCAATGTCTTCCAGATTGACGCCGCCAAAGACCGGGGCGATATTGCGGACGATGTTAATGACTTCGCGCGAGTCCTGGGTCTGAATGCATATCGGGAACGCGTCCAGGTCGGCGTATTCTTTAAAAAGGACGGCCTTGCCTTCCATGACCGGAATGGCTGCGTGCGCGCCAATGTTTCCCAGACCGAGCACCGCGCTGCCGTCGGTTACTACGGCGACCATGTTTTTTTTGATCGTGAGCTCGTACGCCTGGTCGACGTTTTTTGCAATCTCTTCGCAAGCCCGGGCCACGCCGGGCGTGTACATCAGCGAGAGATCTTTGCGGTCGTTAATGGGCGCCTTTGACACGACTGAAATCTTCCCGCCCAGGCGTCGGTGAAACTCCAGCGATTCTTCGTAAATGTCCATCCGCTTCCTCTTGCCAGCAACCGCACGACTGAGCGAATTAGCGGCGCGCCTGCGGCCATTCTCCGCGAGGCTGGATAATTCGTCAGCTCCACTCTGATGGACGCGTCGGGTTTCCGCGAGAAACCGGGAACACGGACGCCGCGTTTCGCTTGAAATTCAGCGTTTATGTCTACTAACTCGATTGCAAAAATCTTTGCGGCATTTCGTGCTCGGCTATCGCCATCATGCAACGCACTATCACAAGTCTGAGCCTCTTCTGTATCGGGATCAGCGCAAGCGCCGGCCTCTCGGCCGAGCCCCCGCCGGTTCCGGACGCGCGTCCCCCGAGCGCGATTGCACGCCTCGAGGATCCGGTTGTCCGCGAACGAACCCGCACGCTGGAGACCTTTTTTGCACAGGAACAATCGGCCGCCAATTGGTGGTATTATGGCTTTCTCTCGCTGTACGGCGCGGGCGCAAGTTCGGCCATCGCGACGGCGGCGACGTCGCAGATGCCGGACGACCGCCGCGAGCTGCTGAACGTCGGTCTGGCCATTAACGCCCCCCCGCGCGATTTCGCCTTTGTCGCCGCCGAGCGCGCGCACACTGTGCGGCTGACGGATCTCGACCGCGCGCTGGCGTTTTCCGGATACGGCGCGGACGGCCTCGCACTCGCACTGGTCGTGGATCAAGCCTATGCTCGCGGCCGCGACGTTCGGGAAGCGCGCGAGAACGCCGTCATCGACGCGGCCGGCAATCTGCTGGGATTCGCCGCAAAACTGAGCGCCGCTTATCCGCTCAAGGACGCCAGCGACACGCTCGCCGGCATGCCCGCGGCAAGCGACGCGGATCGACGCGCGCGGCTGGCGCAGGCGGAGGAACTCCTCGATCAATCGGCCGACTTCACTCTGGAAAGCCGCGGCTGGGCCGGCCACGCGTTGGCGCTGATCGGATCAGCTGCACCGGCGATTGCGTTGGTCGCCGGCTACGATCGCCCCGCCGCCGACGGCTATCGCGTATTCGGGCTGAACTTTGCCGCAAGTCTGGCGGAAATCTGGCTGCAGCCCGGAGATGTGGTCGAGTTTCGCGAACAGTACCGCAATGAGACGGGCGCCAACGCCGACGCCCGCGCCGACTCAGGCGTCCGCTTCGCTGGATTCGCCGTGCGCCCCAACGGTTTTATCTTTGTCTTTCAGTTCTGATCCGCGCCGCGCTCAGCTCCACTCGGACGCCGGCAACGCCACAGCGTCGCGGTCCGTGCGAAAATACTCGGCGAGGCCGCCGTCCGCGGCGAATACCCGCACGTCGCCCGGCTGAATGTCGCGCGGATCGGATCGTCCCATCACATGCGTTAACAGCAGGAGATCTTCGTGAAACCCGCGCAGATAGTGATGCACGCGCGTCGCCTTTTCCGGAATGTTTATGCCGTGCATGCGCCAGGGACTGTTGGTGGCGATGCCCGTCGGGCATTCGTTGGTATGGCATTTTAAAGATTGAATGCAACCCAAAGCCAGCATGATGCCGCGCGCCGTGTCGACCCAGTCCGCGCCGGCCGCAAAGGCCAGGGCCGCATGCGCCGGCGTAAACATCTTGCCGGACGCGGAAATGGACACGCGATCGCGAATCTTATGCCGCTTGAGCGTTCGATCCAGATACGCCACCGACTCCGGCGCGCTGCCATAGCCCACGTAGTTCAAAAACAAGTTGTGGCCCGCGCCGGTGCCGCCGTCCGCGCCGTCGACCTGGATTGCGTCCGGACCGCGCCCGGTCGCCGCCATGGCCTCCGCCAGAAGATCAATCTCATCCAGGCGTCCAAAGGCGAGTTTGATGCCCACCGGCAATTCGGTAAGGGCGCGCACGCGATCAATAAACTCAAACATCGCCAGCACGCTTTCTCTGGGCGTTGCGGCGATGAACTCCGCGTGCTGTGGCGGACTGGCCACGCTGCGACCAACCGGCACCTTGCGCACCAGCGCAATCGCGGGCGTAACTTTGTCGCCCGGCAAGTGTCCGCCCAGACCGGGCTTCGCGCCCTGCGTAATCTTAATCTGAATCATTTTGATATTAGCATTGTTGCGCGTCAGATCGCGCAGGAGACCCTCGTCCAGAATGCGCGTCTCCTTTCCGTCAGGCGCCGTCGCCGTTTTTCCCACGCCGAATTTTCCCGTGCCGATCTGGAACACGGTTTCGTTTCCGGCCGCGCCGTGCGGACCAAAGCCGCCCTCGCCCGTATTCACGTAGGCCACGTCCTTTGCGCCCAGGCTCATCGCCTCGCAAGCCTTATGATTCAGGGAACCGTAACTCATCGCGGAAATGTTGATTGAGTTTTTTACCAGAAAGGGCCGCACGCCCGCGCGTTTTTCTCCGACCGCAACGCCATAGCTCGCCGGCGCCGGTTCTCCGGGGAAATTACGATGCAGAATGCGACAGGCCGGCTGACCAAAGTCGTCGCTGGCCAGCTCCGTTCCAAAGCTGGAAAGCGACTTCACATTGTGGGCTTTCTGATAAATGTAGTCGCGCACAATGCGCGGTATAGGCCGCCCGTCCGTGTTTGTTTCATTAAAGTACTGGAGATACTTGTCGCGAAATACGCGCTCAAACAAGTAGCGCAAGCGCCCGAAGGGTCCGTAAATGCGCACCAGCGCGTGGTCATCCTGCACAAACAATTCGCGAATCAGCCATAGCGCGGCCGTAATTGCGATCATCGTCCAGGCGTACGTAGCGCCGTACAGGTAGCCGACGCCGACGGCCAGGGGCACAAGCAAGAGGCAAACCGCGTCGAAAATAATCTGCAGGGCCGGTCGATGGTGCGGCGGAATCAGGGCGGCGTCTTTGCCCTTGCGGGCGAAGCGGTCGAGCATACGCAAAGCGTCGCGAGTCATGCGGTAGGCCATAGCCGGTCGAACAAGGCGGCCAGCGCGGAAGCCTACAAGCATTTTCACGTGCGCCGACGCCGCCGCGCGCCCTCGAACAGTTAAAACTTGACGCAAGCTTGCACTGGTGCGCCGCTCCTCCATGCGCCCGGTAGACGCCTTCCTGCAGTCGCTGGCCGCTTTTGCGGCCGCGCCCTTGCCCGCCGAGTTTCTCGCGGAGGCCCGCGCCCGGCTGCGCGAGCTGAGTCTGGACGAAGGCCAGTTTCTCGCGCACGAGGAAGACGCCTGCCAGTATCTGCCCATCGTCGCCAGCGGCAGCTTGCGCGTGTACAAGATCAGCGAGACCGGGCGCGAGATCACGCTGTATCGGGTGGAGCCTGGCGAAAGCTGCGTACTTACCGCCAGTTGTCTGTTAAGCGATCGCCGCTTCCCGGCCCTGGCTTCTGCGGACGGACGCACCGATGTCGTGCTGACGCCGGCGGAACTTTTTTTCCGCTGGATGTCGGCGCACGAGTTTTTCCGGCAATACGTGTATTCCATAACGTCCCGCCGTCTGGCGGACGTGATCGCCACGCTCACGGAAGTCGCCTTTGGCAAGATTGATGCGCGCATCGCGGAGTTTTTGCTGCGCCACGCCAGCGACGCCGATGAAATTCGCCGCACGCATCAGGAGATTGCCAACGAACTGGGCACCGCGCGCGAGGTCGTAAGTCGCATTCTGAAAGACTGGGAGCGCGAGGGCTTGCTGGCGCTGGGTCGCGGCGACTTGCGCATCCTGAATCGGGACGGCCTGGCGAAACACGCGGCCAACGTTTGAGTGCGGACGCGGCGCCGCAGCCGGGCGGCAGCTTCGTGAATAATCCGGTCTAGCGCGGCGCGGGCGGCGCCGGTTCTGCTGCGGGCGCCGGATTCAGACTACGCTCCCCGCTCGCCGGCGTGCGCGCCGCAAGCAACGCAACTACCGCCGTATGACCGCGACTCTGTGCAAGGCGCAGCGCATTCCAACCCTGTACGGAAATTGCAGGATCGGCGCCAGCGCCAAGCAGCGCTTCCACAACCGCAGCATGCCCGCGATACGCAGCATAGAGCAAGGGCGTCCAACCCTGATAACTTGCGTTGGGATTGGCGTTACGCGCGAGCAGCCCCTGCACGCGCGTCGTGGCGCCGTCGCGCGCGGCGAGAATTAGAGGCGTATTCAGAGTTTCGTCGTAGACGACCGTTTCCGGCGGGTCGGCGGGATCGTTCGCGTCGTCGGTTTCGTCGCTGGTTACATCGGCGACTGTATTGGGATCAAACAGAATGACGCGATAGGCGTACGACTTCGCGACTCCGTCCACTTTTATATTGTCGATCTTAACTTCGACTGTGAGATCGCCGGCCAGTCGACCCTCGAATTCCGCCGGAAAGCTGCGCACAAACCAGACCAGCGGTTCGCGGCTCGATTCGCGTTCCACGCGCAGGTCGCGGCCGTTCGCCGTCATCCGTATGCGCGCGCCGGAATAGTCCGCACGACCGGCGTAGACCTCAAACGACCAGGGATACCGCGCGTCATAGCCGAATTTGTACGGCGCATAGCCGGCGGCCGGCCAGGCGACAGTTTCAATACTGGAAGCATCCCGAAACTCGCCAAACACATAGAGCGCGTGCGCGCCCCGCGTGCTGCCGGTGCCGAGCTTGCGTTGTCGCGGATGCAACGCCCAACGCCGGTGGCCCACGCCCGCCACGCCGCGATCATCCACATATGCGTCAATGGCGCTCGGCCCCACGCAACCCAGACAGAGATTGGAAGAACTGGCGCCCTTAAGGCCTTCCTCCGACCAGCACGGCCAACTGCGCGGGGGATTGTGATCCAGGTCTCGTTTCGCTTCCATAATGAGCGCCGCGCGCATCGCCAGCCGACTCAGCGCCGGATCCCAGCCGACGTCGTGCGGCACGCCGGCCATGCGCCGGTAATATCGTAAAAGGCGCAGCGTCGCCTCGTCATAGACGGCGCTGTTTTCTCCGGGGCGGCAGCCATTCACGGCGCCGGTCCAGGCGTTGGCCGCATTGCGAAAGGGCGCGTAGTCGCTTTTGAACCACGCCGCGACGGCCGCGCGATTATTCCGATCCAGCGCGTCGTCGCTGGAACGCTCGCTCGCGGCCGTTGCCCGGTCAGCGGCGCGTGCGGCCGGCGGCGAACCCAGACGCGCCGGGCGATCCTGCGCGGCCAGACTGGCCAGAGCCAGCGGGGCGACGAAGAACAGAGAAACACGCAGCGCGGACATGACCCTGTTTGGACGCGGCCCTGCGCACGAGGGCAAATCTTTTTCGCAAAGCATGCGTAGTTTTCCGCATAGATTATGCGCGAATGCACAGGTCTGCGCGCAGCGCGGTAATTTTTTTTGGGCTGAATGTAAGCGGGTCACTGAAGACGCGCCCGAAATGGGCTAAGCTGCACTCAACAATCAGCGGAAACGCAACGACGTCCGCAGGAGCATGGTATGAAACTGAATATGGGTTCCACTGATCGCGTCATTCGCGCCGTTCTGGGCGCCGCAGCAATCGCGGCCGGCGTTTATTTTCAATCCTGGTTTGGCGTAATTGGACTGGTACTGCTGGGAACCGCCGCGATCGGCTGGTGTCCTGCGTATCTGCCCTTTGGCATCAGCACCTGCCGCACCAAACAGGTCTGATTCAGTCCGGGTTATTCACGCCGGATGCGGTTGATAGCGGAGCGTAGAGCCGGCGTGAGCGCGCTGGCGCCGCATCCCTGCAGGCCCTCGCCGTGGGTGTGCAGGCCCAGCGCCTCGCCGGCCGCGTTTACAATCGGGGCGCCGGACGCCCCCGTCAGGAAATAGCCCGAGTACGACAGACTGCCCGGCAAAGCGCCGCGTTGGTCGGCGCATGCGCCGTGCAGCGTACCGCGCGATTCCTGTAAGGTGTGATGCGCGAAACTTTCGCCGCGCGGCCCCGCCCCCGCCGGTTCGTAATCGCCGCCAAATCCCGGCGCGCGCACTTCCGTTTGCATCGATGTGGACGCGGCGCCTTCGACCAGCGCAAATCCCCCGCGCGCCGTAAGCTCCGCCTGACCGGCGGCAGTCGGACTCCGCAATTGTAACACCGCCCAGTCGGCCCCCGGCGCTCCGTTCGAAACTCGCAGCGTGTTCGGCTCGGGCCAGAATTGTCGCTCGGGCGGCGGAAAACGCAGCTCGCCGTCTGCGGCGGACGCGGGCGGTTCAAAGTGCACCTGGACCAGTCCATGCGCGCAGTGACCGGCTGTCACCGCGACGCCCGCACCGACCAGCCAGGCCGTGCAAATCAGCACGCGACCGTCCGCGCGTTCCACCAGCGCCCGACCAACGCGCCGGTCGCTCGCCGCACGGCGCGTATCGCCTGGAGGAATTGCCGGGCGCGCGGGATGCTCGGCGCCATTGACCAGCGCGCGCTGGACTACAAATTGAGCGCCAGGATCGCCGGACGCCACATGCAGTTCGAGTAACACGCGATCGCCGTTAAAAAACGCGCTGCGCTTGCGAAGCAGGCGCGCGGCGTCGGCGTCTATAGTCTGCACCGCGCCGTCCGCGCCGCTGATGCGCAAAAAACTGCCGGAACCCAGTCGAATCTCGCCGAACTCAAGCCGCAGCCATTGCGCCTGCGGGATCTGCAGCGCCTGCGACGCGGCCAGCCGAACTTCCGCCGGCTTCTCGGGCGCCCCGGACGCTATTCGCGCGCCCCGATGCAAGCCTGAGTCGAGCGCGAGCGCAACGCGGCGCACGCTGATATCGGCGGCATACAGCGCGGCGGGTGCAGCCAGCGCGGCAAGCGCGGCAAGCGCAAGCCTTGCGAGGCCCGCCCGCCTTAAGCCGGAGCGCATCACGTCGGATCGCGCACAACGGCGTCGGGCGAAAAGGCCGGCGAACATATGGCGAAGTACTCTGCGCCGACGGGGGTGCTGAGCCGCACCCACTCGCCTTTGTTGATGATTATGACCTCGCCGGCCCCCACATCGTACGCTCCGCCCTCGTATTCCACATGCAGGGTTCCCGTCAACACCCAGGCGTACTCGTTAAAGGCTGCGCGCTGACCGGGCTCGCTCCAGCCGGCGGGCGATTTCATATGCGCGAGACTCAGCTCGCGCGTCCCGGTGCTCGCGCCGCCAATATACTCGCGAATTTCGACCGGCGGCGCGCCCGGACCAGGGAAAGCGACTGCGCCTTTAATGTGTTGCGGCATACGTCAGAACTATTCGAACTTTGCGCCGATCCAGCCTTTCTGGATATACTCTTCGTATTCGGCGGGATCATGCGCGACAATCATCCGCAGATCGGGATTCTGCGCTTTCAGATTGTACAGCGCGCGTAATTGGTGCGCCACCGCCGCACGATCTTCTTTCAGAAACGTATAGCTAACCAGCCAGGGACGACCGGTCAGGCGGGTGACGTTGTCCATATTCCACGCAATGTCGCCCACAAAAAGAAACTCCGCGCCGCTGGCCAGCCGTACAAAGATCAACTGACTGCCTTGCGAATGCCCGGCCGCTTTCTGCAACGCGATGCCCGGCGCCGGACTGTAGACGCCCTCGTATTCGAGCGGCTTCAAGCGCGCGAGAGCGCCTTCCGCAAAATCCGCGGCGGCGATAGTGGGGCCTTCGATTTGTTCGCGGGTCAACGCAACGCGGGGAACAATCTCGTCAAAAAACGGGGAGTGCGCGATGCCGCCCACGTGATCCATATGTTCATGGGTGGCCAGAATCAGCGTAGCTTTACGCATGGCGGCCTGCAACGCGTCAAAGTTCTCTTCGTAAAAGGGCGTCCCGGAAAAGAACTCCTCGTGCAGGCGTTTGTCGTGAGCCGTATCGATAATCACCGTTTGATCCGCATAAACCGCCTGAAACGCGGTGAATACCAGGCGGCGCTTTTCAAACAGGCTGTCCGTGGCCACAACCGCCCCGCGCGGGAACTCGCCCTCGCCCACCAGCAAAGAATTCAGGCGCAGCGGCGGCGCGCCGCGCTCG
>JAVHPJ010000116.1:0-59885 GCA_036170535.1 Leptospirales bacterium
TCGCGACTACCTGTATTTTCCGCTGGGCGGCAATCGCGCGGGCTTCTGGCGCCATAAGTTCAATGTATTCTTCACCATGTTTGTCGCCGGAGTGTGGCACGGCGCGAACTGGACCTATGTAATCTGGGGCGCCATACACGGCGCCATACTCGCGGCGGAATCCGCAGTGCGCGAAATCTTAAAAAAACGCGCCGCGCAAAACGAGCTCGCCCGAAGCGCCCAGTCCGCCGCTCGCATGCCGGACGCAAGCGCCGCTCACCCGGGCGACGCGCCCCGCCCGTACTTTACAAAGAATTTCCCGGCGGATCTGCTCAAGCTGGCGCTCACATCTTTTGTAACCATATTCTTCGGCACAATGTTTCGCGCGGCCGACATTGGCGATGCCTGGTTGATAATGCTGCGCATGCTGGGCCTGGATGCGCCCTCAGCGGCGACGCCGATTACCGGCGCCGAATACTGGCCCATCGCGTGGGGCGTCGGCGCGGTGATTGCGGGACACGTGATTGGTTGGCGCATTTTTGACGGGGGCGGCCTGAAAAAGGAAATTCCGGCCTGGCTTGAGTTGGCCGCGCTACCGCTGTTTATACTCCTGTGCATTCAGCTGGGCGCTTCGGACGCAGCCGCCTTTATCTACTTCGTTTTCTGATTCCCTGGCGGCTTCCTGCAGACGGCTCTCCGCGCCGCCGGAAGCTTGCTTGAAATTTGCTGGACTTCGGACCAGGCGCAGGAAGTATTCACGCAACGGAGGCGCATACCGTGGGCAATAAAGACAAAGGCAAGAAAGAGAAAAAGAAACCCAAGCAGAAGGATAAGAAGTAATTCTGCAGCACCCGAACGCGGTCGCAGTTGAATCGCCGTAAAGTGCGCAAAGCAGCGCCAGGGCAAAGGCTGCGCCCGACGTTCATTCGGGCGGCGCGTCGTGAAGCGCGCGCTGTACGGTTTGCAGCAAAGACTCGGCAGTGTAGGGTTTCGCGAGGAAATGCTTCACCTGCAGTTCGCTTAACCGGGCCGCGCCGCCGTTGGCGCTGATGCCGCTGGCGGCGATAATTCGAATCTTCGGGTTCATCCGCCGCAGCACGCGAATCGCCGCCGGGCCGTCCATGATCGCCATCATCATGTCCGTTATCACGAGTGCAATTTCATCCGCGCGCTGGGCGTAAATGGCGATCGCTTCCGCGCCGTCGCTGGCGACGATCGCCCGATACCCATAGGCTTCCAGGGTCTGTCTGGTAATCTCACGGATCGCGGGCTCGTCATCGACCACCAGAATTAACTCGCCCGCGCCGCGCGGCGCTTCCGGCGCGTCCTGCTCCGGACCGACTTCCTCCGGATTTACCGCCGCAGGCAAATATATGCGAAACGTGGTTCCGATGTTCTGCTCGCTGTAGACGCGAATATCGCCGCCATGGGCCTTAATGATCGCCAGCGAAGTGGACAATCCCAATCCTGTGCCGCCCCCGACGTCCTTGGTAGTAAAAAAGGGTTCAAAAATCCGATCCAGCACATCCGGCGACATGCCGGCGCCTGAGTCTTCTACTGAGATCGCGACGTACGGGCCAGGCTGCACCCTGAGATTCATCGCAGCATAGTTTTTATCGATCAGCAAATTTTCGGCTCGAATTGCGAGATTACCGCCGCTGGCCATGGCGTCGCGCGCATTTACGCAAAGATTCAGCAAGACCTGGTGCAGTTGGGTCGGATCGCCCAACACGCGCCACAACTCGGGCGGTATTGTGCGTGCAAACATTACGTTTTTGGGAAATGCATCGCGCACAATGCGTTCGATCTCGCCGATGACCGTCTCGACGCGGACGGGAATGCGCTGGCCGGTATCCTGGCCGCGGGCGAAAAGCAGCACCTGGGCGACCATGTCGGCGCCGCGCCGCGCGTTATCCGCAACTACATCCAGTAAATTTTGCGCCTGATCCCCGTGCGTCACTCGCTTCAGGAGATTGATCGAAAGTATGATCGGGGTAAGGATGTTATTGAGATCGTGCGCGATCCCGCCAGCGAGCGTGCCAATGCTTTCCAGGCGCTGCGCGCGCAAGAACTGTTGTTCAAGGCCGCGCCGCTCGGTGACGTCCGTGTTAATCGCCAGTATTCGCCGGGGCGCGTCCTGATCATCGCGCGCCAGGCTCCAACGACATTCGACAATTAACATTTTCCCGTCGCGGTTTTTCTGTCTGAGTTCGCCGATCCATTCGCCGTCGCGTAGCAATGCCGCGGAGGCCGCGTCAAACTCCTTAATATCATGATACAGCAACTCAGCGGAGAGTTTTCCAATCGCTTCTTCCGCCGTCCAACCGTACATCCGGTCCGCGCCCTTGTTCCAATACAGAATGCGCTGTTCCAGATCTCGAACAATGATCGCATCGCGCGACGTATCCAGCAGCGAGGCTTGCTCCCGCAAGAGATTCGCGGTGCGCGTTTGCTCGCTCACATTGCGACAGACGACTTGTATTACCAGCTGCCCGCGCGAGTAGTAAGACGCCGCAGTCGTTTCAATTTCGATGACGGCGCCGTCCAGAGCGACCAATCTCAACTGCGCGGTGGGAAGGCCGCGGGGACTTTCCAGCAGGAGCGCGATACGGCGGCGGATTTCCGCATGGTCTTCGGGATGAAAAAAATCAAACGGCGACCGACCGAGAATCTGACCACCCTCGGTTGCGCCCAACAACTTGATTCCAGCCGGATTCACATAATCGACTTTTCCGCCCCGGTTGACAAAGATCAGGTCGGGATACACTTCAACAATGCTGCGATAACTCTGCTCGCTTTCCTCAAGCGCGTGTTGGTTCAGCACGCGATCGGTGGTTTCAAACTGCAGAAAAATTGCGCCGCCCGCGGGATCGGCGTTCATCGGCTGGCAGAGCGTGCGAAACCAACGCGGCGACTCGCCCGGAGTCGTGGCGACCGAATACTCGTAGATAAACTGAGGCGTCCGGCCTTCCATTACCGAACGCAGCCCGCCCGCGATGGCATTTGCATGCTCGGCGCTTTCGCCAACGGTTGCACGCAACAGGGCAAGATAGTCGGCGCCTGAAGGAAAGGCCGGTCCGCACAGAACGCTGGCGCCCCAATCGCGGCCCCAGGAGTCGTTCGTCATGCGAATCAAACCCTCGTGATCCAGCACGGCGATTTCCGCAGGCAGTGCGTTCAAAATGGCAAGCTGCGCAGCGCGACTGCGACGCTCTCCGCGCTCGTTTTCGTGTTCGTGTTCGGCCCGGAGCTGCTCCTCGGACCTGGCGGCCTTAATGGCAAACTCGCCCGAGGGCAGCTCGATTTCGCGCGCTTCCGAATCGGGCTGCTTTTTTTTTGCGGGTCCCATTGTTTCCATCGCGCGCAACTCTGCAATTATACGACTGCACTCGGTACGGGTTTTTCCGTCCCGGTGCGTAGCCTGCCGCCGTAATCTGCGGCGGCATAGTAAATTACTGAAAATGCCAGTCAGGTTTGCATGAGGATCGCGTAGCAGCGCCGCCGGGACCGGAACTCAGCGCTGACTGATCTGCACGTACAGGGCTACCGCAAACGCAACCAGGGCGACACCGATAGCGGCGCCGAGATACGGGACGCTCTTCGCATAAAATGCGCTGCGCGCGGGATCATATTTGGGCCCGGCGATGAGCGCGCTGACCAGAAGACCGCCGGACAAGGTTGCGAAACCCAGCAGCCGAGCGGGCCAGCCATGCAACGTGGCCGTGCGATTGCCCGCCATGTTTCCGCCCGCGCTCAGCCAGTATTCGGCGGCGAATATTCCATACAGTCCATAGATCAAAAGCACTGCGCCGACAACAACCATCAGCATTTCGGAGCCCGCGCTCGACTTTTCGTTTTCGCTCATTCTTATTTTCCCTGCCTGCCCGATTTCCTTCTCGTCGCCTTCGGGTTGCGATCCTTTTTTGGGCTGACCCGCATTTTACGATGTCCAGTCCTGGAAATCAATTGAACCCGACCCCCGAGCCCGAAGAACCGCGCTCGCCCTGCGTGGGCGTCTGTCGCCTGGACCGCGAGGGCGCTCGCTGCACGGCCTGCCTGCGTTCGCTGGCGGAAATCGCCGGTTGGACGAAGTTCACAAGCGACGAAAAGCGCGGCATCCTTGCGGCCCTCGCAGACCGCAGGCGTCTGAATCCATAACTCCAGCTGACATTTTTCATTGACCGCTTCAGCCGCTCTTCCCGTGGTGGACGCAGTCTTCTGGGAGGAAGGAGCCGTTGATTTCGCGCCTGCGCGAAATCGACGGACGATCGACGGCTCGCAAGCGCGCGCTGTTGATCTGGGTGAGATTCCCGCGCTGTCCCGCAACTGTGTTTGGCGTCCGTCGATGGAGTTCCGCTCCGCCGACATGCGCCATAAGCCAGATCTTCCCCGCGACACGACTTCGAGGATTGAGTCGTTCGCATTCTTGCCGCATACGCAGCAAGGGGGCCCCGAAGACTCGAATACGCGGAGTCCGGGGCTCCCAAAACAGTCGTAGCGGTCGCAACGCAATCCTCTTGCGTTCGCCTCTTGCGCGCTATTTTTTGTCCCGTCGCTCCGCAATACCAAGGAGCAAAACCATGATTCGAGTAAATGCGACATTTCTGGTCGCGATGATGACGTGGGCCCTGTTGCCGAACTGCAACGGCCTGACCGCTACGGAAGACGACGCCGACCAAACTGCGCTCTTGACGCTGCTTGGCGCGGCGTATGTGGCCGGTCAACTTGAGGTTCAGGGCGCCTATAACTTCTTCGACGGGACCAATGGTACGGCGAATAACGGCACGTACGACATCACCAACACGAGCCGCAGTCAGCTGTTCACAGGTTTTCCACCGCCGACAACGGGCGCCATTGTGGAAATTGACAACGTGAATCGAGTATTCTACGAGCGGATCACGACGCAGAACGACGCCAACGCCGGCAAGTTTTTGTGGTATCGCTGGACCAAAGGGACTGACGGAAAGTTTTACATATGCCCGGACCTGAACGGCTCTGCCACTACTCTCGAGGCGTCCAAAACGGAATTTGCAGGCGTGCTGGCTAATCCAGGCACGACGGCCAATCCGAATAACCTCGGCGTGGAGGGCGTTTTTGCCGGCCAGGGCTGCAACGGCGTATTCTGGAGCAGGCTTGAGCCGCGCTGAAGCCGGAAGCGGCGCAAGCGGCAATACGGAGAATTAATAATGAATCGGCGGTCATGTTTCCTCGGTTTATTTGCGGCGCTCTCGGCGTTCTCTGCGCTATCGAACGCCTGCACGCCGCAGTCGTCGGGTGATGATTCGACGGCGGCGGCGCTGCTGTTACTGGGCGCTGCGAGCGGCGCCAGTGCAGCGCGCCCCTGTCTGGGACGATCGGCAAATGCGCCGGTTGGAACTGCGGCCGCCGACATCGTCACGTCTGCGCCAGGCGATCTGGCGTCCGGATTCTTCGATGCACTCTGCGCCATTAACGGCGTGCGCGGCGGAGGCGACGTGAACGGGTCGCTGGACGTCTACACGCTCGGCGCAAGCGGCGCTGCGGCGACGCTGATCCTGGAGTGGAGCGGGCGGCGCGTCACCAACAGCGGCGGAACCGATTTTATAGTCTTTGAAAACGCCTTTTTTCTAAACGGAGATTCTAACACGCGCTTCATGGAGCCGACCATTGTCGAAGTCAGCAACAACGGCGTCGATTATTGCGGCTGGACGCCGGACTATACCAACGGCGACGAAACTGTCTTCTCCAAAAATCCCGCCGTGTGGCTGCGGTTCGCGGGGATCACTCCGGTCTATTATAATCAGGACACGAATAACCTGAACGCCGCGGCTTTATTCACGCCAGCGAGCGCGGGCGGCGACGCATTTGATCTGGGCGACGCCAACTTTGGCTCCGGCTGCGCGGGCGGTGTGCGCACGGATATTCAAACGAACGGCTTTGTATATGCGAAGCTGACTTCGTCTTCCGGACGCACAAACCCGGATACGGCCGCAAATTTTGTCCAGGATGGCGGCGCATTCGGCGGCGGGCCCGATATTGACGGGGTGATTGCACGCAACCTGGCGGCTCGATGATTTCTTCGCGCTTGAATCAGGACGAACTGCGCACCGCCCTGCAGCGCAAAATCGACCGGAAGACAAAGCCCCCTGGCGCGCTGGGTCAGCTGGAGAAAATTGCCCTGCAACTGGGACTGCTGCAGAACTCGCTGGCGCCTGAGATTCGCAACCCGCAGGCGATCATCTTCGCCGGCGATCATGGAATCAGCCGGGAAGGCGTAAGCCCCTATCCGGCCGAGGTTACGGGACAGATGGTGCGCAACTTTCTCTCAGGCGGCGCCGCCATCAATGTGTTTGCCCGACGCGCCGGTCTGGAACTTACCGTGGTCGACGCTGGCGTGGCCTCCGAACTCGACGATCTTGAGCCGCCCTTTCCAGACGACGCGCACTTTGTGCGCGCGCGACTCGGCGCGGGCTCTCGAAATTTTCTGGAAACCGACGCACTGACCCGCGACGAAGTTGAACGGGCGCTGGAAACCGGCGCGCAGATCGTACGTGCGGCGCTGGCGCGCGGCGCCAATCTGTTCGCGCTGGGGGAGATGGGCATCGGCAACACCTCGTCGGCGGCGCTGCTGGTTTCCGTGCTCGCGCCAATCGATATCGAAGCGGCGGTCGGGCGCGGCGCCGGGCTGGACGATGCGGGCCTGGAGCGCAAACTACGGCTGCTGAAATTGGCGCGGGCGCGCTACGCCGGCCCCGTGCCGGCGGCGCCCGCAGCGGCGCTCGCGCAATTCGGCGGATTTGAAATCGTAATGCTCTGCGGCGCCATGCTGGCGGCGGCCGCAGGACGCGCGGCCATACTGGTGGACGGCTTTATCTGCACCGCGGCTTACCTGGCCGCGTGGCGCATGAATCCAGGAATTGCATCCGCTGCATTTTTTGCGCATTGCTCGGCGGAAGAAGCGCATGCAGCCGTGCTGAAGCTGCTGGGCGTGCGACCCTTGCTCGATCTTGATCTGCGTTTGGGCGAAGGCAGCGGCGCCGCTTTGGCCGCCCCGATTCTCTGCGCTGCGGCCGACTTTTTGCGCGACATGGCCTCGTTCGAGAGCGCGG
Organism: Leptospirales bacterium; assembly: GCA_036170535.1. Classification (GTDB taxonomy): domain Bacteria; phylum Spirochaetota; class Leptospiria; order Leptospirales; family Leptonemataceae; genus SSF53. Next base: position 7,068 of record JAVHPJ010000116.1, read on the forward strand.
GCGTTTCCGATCGGAGCGAAGGCGCATGAGTCGACCGGCGTTGCGCGAGTCGGCGTGGCGGCGCGAACTCTACGCCTTCCTGGCTTCGGTAATGTTTCTCACGCGCGTGCCGGTTCCGCCGTTTCCGTTTCGGCCGGAGCATCTCGAACGCTCGGGTCGCTACGCCGCCCTGACCGGTCTTTTGATCGGCGCGGTCATTGCGGGCGCATATCGATTCTTTGCAATCTGGCTCCCGACGGAACTTGCGGTTTTGCTTTCGATGGGCGCGGGCCTGCTGCTGACCGGCGCCTTCCATGAAGACGGGTTCGCTGATTTCTGCGACGGCTTTGGCGGCGGCTACACGCGCGAAAGACGCCTGGAAATAATGCACGATTCGCGCGTTGGTTCCTTTGGCGCGATTGGCATTGCAATGATGCTCGCCATCAAGGCGCTTGCGCTCTGCGCGTTGCCGCCGGAATTCGTTCCGCCGATGCTCCTGATGGCGCACAGCGCCAGTCGCTTTTGCAGCCTCAGTCTGATCGGCTTTCTCGACTATGCGCTTGACGCAACGGAACGCTCCAAAGCGCGACCGATCGCTTCCGGAACAAAGTTCCACGACATAGTTATTTCCGGGGGAGTCGCTGGGTGCGTGATGGCGGCGCTTTCTCCGGCGCGCGCGTTTGCCATTGTTCCAATCCTGCTGGGCGCCTTCACCATCGCGTTCGGCTTTTATTTGAAGCGTCGCATCGGAGGCTACACCGGCGATTGTCTGGGCGCAGCCCAGCAGGTTTCCGAATTGATAATCTATCTGGCCGCGGCCGCCATGCTCGCACCCGGGTGAGGCGGCGCGCTGCGAACCGCCGCGATGACATCCAGGACGCGAGGTCCGGTTCAATGCGATTGGTATTAATCCGTCATACAAAAACCGCCGGGCCGGCCGCGCGAGTTTGCGGGCGCACGGATGTCGGTCTCGCTTCCAGTTACGAAGGCGAGCGCACAACTCTATTTGACGGCTTACGCAAAGAGTGGACGCCGAACAGAATTGTTTGCAGTCCGCTCCTCCGCGCACGCCGCCTTGCCGACGATGCCGCGCTGGCGTTTGGCGCCGCCGGGATGAAGGCCGGGATCGATCCGCGCCTGACGGAACTGGACTTTGGCGAGTGGGAAGGACGGAACTGGGACGACATCGATCGCGGCCAACTCGACGCCTGGGCCGCCGAACCCGTTGACTTTCGCTGTCCTGGCGGCGAAAGTTATCAGGATTTGCTGGAGCGCGTCGGGAGCGCTCTGGAGGATTTGCGTTCCGGTTCCGGGCGATGCGTTTGGATCTTCTGTCACGCCGGCCCCATTCGCGCCAGCCTCGCCCATACGTTGCAACTGCCGCCAGCAGCCTTGTTTAGCGTTGAGATTGAACACGGCCGCGCAAGCGCGATTGATTGGGCGAACGGCCGCGCACGACTCCTGTACCTCAATCGATGAGGCTCCAATGCGCCTGGCCGGCGCGTTGGTCGCGATACCCCGCTCCGGGCGGACGCGAAAAAATCAAGCGGCGGGACCGAGCCGCTTGCGCTTGACAAACATCTCGTAGCCTGTGAGCGCTTCTTTGCGAACCTGGCCCTGGACGGACGGCAACCAGCCGAGCAGGACGCCTTTGAAGCCGAGCGCCAGGCGCACCCAACGATAAAAATCGAAACTGTCCGTGTGTTTAACGATCTTGCCGTCGCGAAATTCAAATTTTGCGCGGATCTTATTCACAATGCGCCGACCGGTTTTTGCAAAGTCATAAGCCGGTTCCCAGTACGCCGAGCCGCTCCGATCGTCGGCGACGACATCGCGAAACTCAAGCGTGAAGTTCTGCGCGCGTTCGGCCAGCATGCGCCACATGGCGCCAATCTGCCAGCCCTTCAGGTCGCGAAACACGGGATCGGAAAACTCGGCGTCCGGCGCGTAGCAGTCCGACATTGTTTGCCAGTCGAGCTTTTGAAATGCGGTGTAGAACTTGCCGATCAATTCTTCGTTCGGGTGCATGAACTTGTTTCCTTGGCGGTCAATCGCAGGCGATTACGGCTTCGCCGGCCACTTTGGTTTCACCATCTTCGGCGACGGCTTCGATCGAGACGGTCAACAGTTTGTCTGCGCCTTCTTCCTTCTTGCGCTTCACGACGCCCTTCAGGGTTAACGTTTGCCCTGGCCGAGTCATGCCTTTAAACTTCACGCCAAAGGATCGCGTCTGCAGGGGGTTGGCCCAGCTTGTCACGAGACGACCCAGCAACGCCATAACGTACATCCCGTGCGCAATAGTGCCGCCCAGGCCGACCTTATTTGCAAAGTCCGGATCGGTGTGAATGGGATTAAAGTCGCCGGACGCGCCAGCGTAGCGCACCAGATCCATATGGTGAATGGGACCGCTCTTGAGTTCGGGGATTTCCGCGCCAATTTCGTATTCGTTGAATTTAATGCGTTTCATTGTCTTCCTCGCGTGTTCCAGGAATGGATCAGGTTCCTTCCGGCCGAATTACAATCGCCATTTCCGCTTCAATAACGGGTTCGTTTTTCTCATCGCGAAAGACGCTGCGAAAGGTCACCATGTTCATCTTGCCGATTTTCACATCCGATATCTCGGGCTGGGTCGTGATAACCATGCCAGGATAGAGCGGTTTGTGATACACGTAGTCTTCTTTCATATGCAGCAAGCGCTGAATATCGATGCCCACGGAGCTCATGTCGTCCCAGATCTTGGGATAGCCCCAGAACATAAAGGTGGTTTGAAATGTGGGCGGCGCCGGAGTATCCGCGTAACCGGCGGCGCGCGCAGCTTCGGAATCGAAGTAGATCGGATTTGTCTCGCCGATCGCTTTGCAAAATTCGCGAATTTTGCCGCGTTCGACGGTTATGCTGTATGAATCAAGTTTGCGACCAATTATATCTTTGCTGAGTTCCGCCATGTTCCCAGCTTCCGAGCGCAAGAGAACAGGTCAACAAATTCGCATCAGCCGTCTTGCCGCAGCGGGTGTATCAATATCGCACGGTGAGTCCGATGAGATAGCGACTGTAGAAGCGGTTATCCGCACGCCGAGCCAGACCGGTCAGCGGATCCGCAACTGGCGCCTCCAGACGAAAGCGGGCGCCGGCGCCCGCCAGAGTCAGCGTCGCGCGGGCGTCGCCCAAATCCAGCGGCCAGTTCAACGCGAGGATGCCTTCGACAGCGCGACCGCCCAGGAACTCGCCGTAGTTGGCATACAGATCGGCCGCTACCCCGCCGCCCGGCGCCATGCCAAAACGCAAGGAGCCCAGAATAAGGCCTTCATTTTCGTAGTCCGGCGGCGCAGGGTCGTTGTTGTCACGAATGGAAGACTCCGGGCGTTCGTAGCGACTCTGCCCGGGATTCGGCGCAAGCGCCGCCCCCGGCTGCACGTTGCGCAAGGGCGCCCGCTGTAGCTCGGGCGCCGGACCGGTCAGAAGGATCGACGCGGCGCCGCCCATGACCGAGGGCAGCGGACGCAGGGCGCCAAAGCCGCGCAAATCGTCGTCGCTGTCGTTACGGTCGCGCGTGGTCGCCAGTCCCGCGATCTCGATTTCGGGTCCGCGCTCAATCGCGTAGGCGCGGGTGCAGATCAGACTTTCCGGCGGCTGCGTGTCGCAACCGCGACTTTCCTGGCGCAGTCCCAGGTGAAACAGGACCGAGCCGTAACCCAGCGCGCCGCGAATGCTCTTGCGCGAGGCCGCGAGGCGCACGCCTGCTGCATCTACGGCGATTTCGCGCCCGTGATTATAGTAGCCCGCCAGCCGAAAGGCGACTACGCGCCCGCTGCGCTGGAAACGCACGCCATAATAATGCACGTCGTAGTCGGGCAAAGCTGACTGGCCCGAAGGTACGACAATGCGCTCCTGCAGGGCGCCCGGCAGGACCCAGTCGGCGACAGCGGCCTGCCCCGGGGAGCGGTAGTAGCCGTACAGCAGAGCGATAGAAGCATCCTTCCAATATAAAGTCATCGAGCCCGTATAAAAGGCTGCATAGTTCCGACGCGCCGGGTCCAACCCCGGAATCCGCTCTTCGCGCTCCATAGACCAACCGGCCAATCCCAGACCGAGCATAGGCGAACGAAACAGCGCCAGACTCAGCGCCGCCCCGGTCGCCTCACCGTTGAACACCCAGCCTTCTGGATCGATCCGGAAGCGCTGCCGACCCAGGACCAGAGCCGCAGCGTCGCTCGGGGCGCCCGCCTGGACATCCGCCAGCAGCGGGCGCGGCGCTGGAGCAATTCGATCCGACTCGGACGCCTGTCCCGGGCTGCGTTCTTCCCTTCCGCCGGGCAGCTGCGAACCATTGAAGTCGCGTCGCACAAACAGCAAAGCTTCGCTCCAGCCGTAAGTGGCGTCCCAGCCGCGCGTGTCGGAACTATTACGCAAATAATCCTGCGTGAGCCGGCCAATCACCCGGGCGCCAAGCGCCCAGCCATCCAGGGCCGCGGCGGCCTCTGCACCGGGAAAGACGGTCCCGATTCCATGATCCTGGAGGCGCGCCTCGGACCGCGCGCCGCCGCGTTCAGTGGCCCCCAACAGACCCGCGGCAATGCGGGGACGAAACAGGAATCGCAGCGCCGCCGGCGTGTCGCCGCCAGCGCTCCGGGGCGGGCTCTCGACAGCGGGCTGCACCTCGGCCGGCTGCTCCGCGGGCATGGTTTCAGCGGGGCCTGTGTCGATCGGGGCTGCTGGATCAGGCTCGGCTTCGAGAGCGGCCGGGCCCGGCGCCGGCCGAGGCGTCGGAACTATTACGTCCTGGTTCTCCTCAGGAGCCGGCGCCGGCTGCGCCCCGAGGGACGGCCCGGCGACAGGCAACAGCCCCAGGCCCAGGGCCAGTCCGGCAATCAGTCGCCGGAGTGGGCGATGCCGCCCCCCGGAGCCCCGCCCCCTCGCGGTCGCCTCAACCGCCAATTTTGGCTCGACCCATAGTGCGCCGCAAAAAAAATGGTCAGAACGATTGTGCGTCGCGTACCGCTCGGTCCTCCCGGCGGGGCTCGGGACGCCATCGAGGAGGGGAAACCGATGAAGAAGCAAGCCCGCAGAGCCGCCCGAATCAGCCTGGGAGCGGTCGCCCTCGTTTTTGCGACCCCCGCGGCGCTGATCTTTACGGAAGAGACGCTGCCCATGGCGCGTCCGCCGCTCGAATTGAATCTCGAACAACAAACGCGAATTCGTATCAGTTCCTACATTCACTTTCGCAATCCGGGCAAGTCCGAGGCGGAAAAACATCTCCTCGTAAACACCCTTCTTGCGGAAGGGGAACGACTGCGGCTGAAAGACGAGTTCAAGATCGACGGCCGTCCGATCAATCCCGTTTACTTTCTGGCCGCCTTGATTGATGTTGAATCTTCCTTCACCCGGAACGCCGTTTCGCGATCGGATGCGCGCGGCTATATGCAAATGAAACCCGACACCGCCGCCTGGGTGGACGAGCGGCTCACGTCGACCGGCGCCGTGCTCAAATACGAGCAGGCGAAAGCCGCCGGGCGGATAATTCGTCGCAGCGTTCCGGCGGCGCAAGATCCCGGACTGCGCGCTGAACTGTTCAGCGCTCAAACGAACGTGAGTCGCGGCGTCACCTATTTGAATTTTCTCATTGATGAATTCGGCGACGTTCGGAAGGTATGCCTCGCCTATAACGCAGGTCCGGGCTCCGCTGCGCGCGGCGTTTGGGATGAAAGCTACTGGCAAAAGACCCTCGTTGCCTACCGCGCAATTGAAAACGGACGCTTCCTCGCAACTGAAGTCAAAACTCTCTGACCTGAGCGACAGCGCGGCTGCCTGGCATAATAACCGCGGAGCCGCTCCAATATTGCGCATTTTTTCGAAAGTCGGACTCGCTTCTATTCTTTGCATGCTCGCCGGCGCATCGTGCAATCTGGCGGAGCGCCTGCACTTGAGCGAACCCGAAGATTCCAGCCATGTCATGTGGCGCGGCTACTACGCCGTGACGCGGATCGGCGAGTCCGAGCTCGGCGCCTTCCTCGATGAATTCGATGTGGAACGCGACGAAGTGCGCATAGTTCGAATCCAGGACGGCCGCTTGTATTTGCGCGTGCCGGCGCGATTGCGCGACGAACTCTCCAGTCGGGGACGCTTTCTGGACGAAAACCCGCCCTTTCGATACGTCGATCCGGACATTGAGGTGCGGCGTGCAGCGCAGGACGTGAAAACGTGGCTCTCCGGCTTCGTCGACGCAGCGTTGGTTGAACAAATCCTGCGCCGCTTCGCCGCAGACTTCCCGGAATATACGCGTCTTGAAAAGATCGGCGAAAGCGTGCGCGGACGACCGATCTACGCCCTGCGCATCTCCGCCGATCCCTATCGGGCCGGCGAGCGGCCGGCGGCGTTATTTCTTGCGGCCCATCACGGCAACGAGCCGCTGGCGATCAACTACGCGCTGGACGTGGCGTACACGCTGCTGTACGGTTGCGATCCGTATACGCCGGAGAGCGAATGCGTAAATCTCCTGCGGCGCCGCGTGAGCGCGGCCGGCGTCGCGAGCTACCGCAGCGGCGCCGTGCAAACGTATATCGATGAGTACGACATCTGGATTGCGCCCGTGATCAACCCGGACGGCGTCGACGTCTTCTGGAATCAAAATCTCTGGGCCGGACGCAAAAATGGGCGCGATACAACCGAGCCGACCGGCTGGAATATCTCCGATGGCGTGGATCTGAATCGCAACTACCCCTTCCACTGGAACTCCGGGACGGAGCGCGCCTCAAGCGGCGATCCCGGCTCGATTTTTTATCGCGGTCCGACGCCCGCGTCGGAGCCCGAAACGCAAGCGGTTATGAATCTGGCGGAGCGCATTCGCCCGAGTCTTGTGCTCTCCTTTCATTGTTTCGCCACGCGCGTACTCGTTCCCTACACCGTGGACCGCGCCTTAAATCCGACGCCCAATCCGGCCTGGCGCGTGGGCCGCGAACTCGCCGCCGCCGGAGTCTCGCACCGGCCTGTGAAACGCTACGCAGCCGTGCGCAATATTTACCCTGTGGATGGAACCGATCAGGATTGGCTCTATTTCAAACTGGGCGCCCTCGCCTACATAGTGGAGGGTTCGTACCTGCACGCGCCCTTTGAACCCTTCGGTCGGCTCTCGGTGCAGGGCATGCGCAGTTTATCGCTGCGCGCCTTCGAAGTGTTCCGCGAGGGCCCCACCCTAGCCATCGAGGCGACCGATCCCGCCGGGCGTCCGCTCGCGGCGCACGTCCGCTTTCCAGGCGCTTACTTCTTCGAAGACGAACGCTACGAAACGCATCCGCACAGCGGCCGCTTTTATTATGCGCTGGAAGAGGGCGGCCCCGTGCAGATCCGTCTTGAAAGGGAGGGCTATGCGCCGGAGGAGCGCGTCGTGAATTGTTTTCGCGGCGTCTGCCCGGTCAGTTTCCTGTTGACCCCCCTCGCCGCCCAATAGCGAATGCTAACGATGCAAAAGCCCATCGTTCTCAAAGCGGATCTTACGCCGGCGATCGCCGACGATTTCCGGCAGCGCAGCGAACTTGGCGTGGACTGCGAAATGATGGGACTCAACCCCTACCGCGACCGTCTCTGCGTGGTCCAGATTGCGAGCGAACGCGGACCTTGCGCCATTGTCCAGATCGACGAAGCGGCCGGCGCGCCCCTTTTGAAAGAGGTGATGGAGAGCAAGACCAGCGCGAAAATCTTTCACTACGCGCGTATGGACATCATGTTTCTCTACAAACGCGTCGGCATTGACGTGCAAAATGTGTTCTGCACCAAGATCGCGTCGCGCCTCGCGCGCACCTACACGGACCGGCATGGCTTAAAGGACGTTGTGCGCGAGATGGCGGGCGAAACAATGGATAAGACCAGCCAGTCTTCCGATTGGGGTCGCGAGACGCTCAGCGAAGACCAGGTGAGCTATGCCGCCGACGACGTGCGCTACCTGTTCGAAATCAAGCGGCGTTTGACGGAGATACTGCGCCGTGAAAAGCGCATCCATCTGGCGGAAAGCGCGTTTGCGTTTCTGCCCACGCGACGCGAATTAGATCTGCTGGGCTACGAAGATATTTTCACGCATTGAAGAGCGCCGCGCCCGCCCCGTGATCTGCGGCGAGCGCGTACACGACGGGCGCATTAAGTTTCGTCCGGGATCACCAGCAGACAACCCTGGATGACATCGGGGTCTTCCGTTGACAGAATGCAGCCCAGATCCGTCGCCTGAAACTTTTCCGTGCAGCGCCGTTCAAAGGAGGCCCGCGCCTCCGGCGAGCGCCAGCGCGCCAGGAGTTGTTCGCGATCCCGCCGCTCGGAAAATCCAGGCGCAGTCGTCATCACATTAAAAATACGATCGTAGGCCTGCCGACAGGTCTGCGGCGTTACGGCCAGACGAGCGCCCGGCAGGTTTTCGAGTTGTACGCCGCCCGACCCTCCGGGGCCCGACTCGTCCGCGGTCGGCGCTTCGCTCTGGCGACTGCGACACTGCAGCAAATCGCCGAGACTGCGCGCAATCATCTGACATTCAAAGCTCGCGCGCGTGGTGCGTTCGAGACAACGCCGCGCCTCCGCGGCGCGCGCGGCGGCGCTCTGCATCGCAACGGAATTCACGCCAAGCGCCGCGTGTAACGGATTCTCCGGATCGCTTGCAACCAGGCTGAGCTGATGTTCGTACAGACTGCGGCATTCTTCCGCGGTGAGATCTGCGCGCCCGACTCCGGCCGGCGCCGGGTTCGCTGCGTTCGCTGGATTCGGTTCGCTCGCCCCGGCCGCAGGCGAAGGTTCGCCGGCAGGACGTTCAGCGAAGGCGATCGCTACAGGCGCAGCGTACAGCGCGACGAACGCGGCAATTGTCGCCGTACGAATCGCGAGCGCGGGAACGCGCACGCTTACGAGGGATCGGAGTTGACGGGGCGCTGATGAGAAAAACTGGATTCTGAACATGTCAGTCCGAAAAAAGCCGGCAAGCTCCGGTCCCGTCACAGCGCCCTCTGCGAACAAAAAAGCAAGCTCGAAAAAGGCTGCGTCGCAAAGCGCGTCGGCCGGCAAAGCGAAGGCCGCGCCAGGCAAAAAAAAATCCGCCGCCGCGCCCGCGAAAAAAGCGAAACTGACGGCTGCGCCCGCCGCCGCGCAAACGACGCCGACGCCGGATGCCCCGGATTTACAGCCCATCTTTGGTTCAAACAAACGCGCCCACACGACCGCGCCCCGGGCCGCGCGCACTGTCGCGGCGCCTGCGCGGCGGGCGCCTGCGGAACGCGGCCGGAGCGACGCCGGGGCGCGCACCGAATTTCCGGCGGACTTCCTGTGGGGCGCGGCCACGTCGGCCACGCAGATTGACGGCGGCGATCGCGCGTCGGACTGGTTTGCGCACTGCGAAAAAAAAGGCAAGATCCTGGACGGCTCGTCGAGCGTCACGGCCTGCGATCACTGGAACCGATACGAATCCGATTACGTCCTCATGCAGGATCTGGGACTGAACGCCTATCGCTTTGGCGTGGACTGGTCGCGTTTCCAGGCGGAAGCGGACGCGCCCTTCGATCTGGCCGCGTTGGAACACGTGCGGGGCATGCTCGCGAGCCTGCGCCGCAAGAAGATCGCGCCGCTGCTCACGCTCTTTCACTTCGCGCTGCCCCAATGGTGGGCGGCGCGCGGCGGCTTTGAAAAAGAAGAAAACCTGCCGGACTTCCTGCGTTTCTGCGAATTTATCGTCAATGGCCTCGGCGACCTGGTCAGCGACTACATCACGATCAACGAGCCGAACGTCTACGCGCTCTTGAGCTACGTCGACGGCAAATGGCCGCCGGCGAAATCGGGCCTGACCGGATACATTCAGTCGATGCGGGTGCAACGTAATCTGCTGATTGCGCACTTTAAACTCTACGACATGATCCGGGAAACCCACGCGCGCCGCGGCTATCAGACTCCGCGCGTTTCGATCGCGAAACATCTGCGCGTCATGGACCCGCAAAATCCCGCCAGCCGACTGGATCAGGATCGGACCCTGTCGGCCGCCCGGCGTTTTAACTGGCTTTTCTGCGACTGCGTACAGAGCGGCCGGCTGCTGGGCCCCCTGGGCCGCGATGAAAAAGCGCATGATGGCGCCGCCTGGGATTTTATTGGCGTGAACTATTATACGCGCGATCTGGTCGGCTTTTCCGTGAAAGCGCTGGGACGCCTTTGCATCGATGTGCAAACAAAGCCGGACTCCGAAAAAAACGATCTGGGGTGGGAAATTTATCCCGAGGGTCTGCTGCGCCTGCTCAGCGACGTGCACGAACGCTATCATCAGCCGATTCGAATTACCGAAAACGGCCTGGCGGATGCCGCGGATGCGCGGCGCGGCCGGTTTATTCGCGAACACCTGCGCGCTGTGCGGCGCGCCCTGGCGGCCGGCATTCGCGTGGAAGGCTACTATCACTGGTCGCTGCTCGATAACTTTGAATGGTCGGAGGGCTACACCGCCGCCTTTGGCCTGATCGCAGTGGACTTCGCCACGCAGCAGCGAACGCTGCGCGCGTCCGCCCGGGATTACGCCGCAATCATCCGGCGCCGCTCCGTCGACTGAGCCGCACCGGGCGTCCGGGATAGGACGGGCGGCGGCCTGGCGACGCCGCCCCCGCCGACTCGCGCCATACTGCAGATCTTGAATCCCGGATTGCGGGCCCGAAAAATACGCGTGCGCGGGAGCGAACGAGCGCCGATATTAGGAGCGATGGCCTGCCCGGAAGACGCAGTCATAATGAATTACAGCCTGGGTCGCCTCCTGGAGGGACCGGTGCGCCTCCACATTGCGCACTGTAAACGCTGTCGCTCCCGCCTGATCGCTCTTGAAAAATCCCTGCTGGAAGAGGGCGTCGAGCTGCGCGGACAGGCTTCGGCGGGCTTTGCGATTCAGAAGACTCCGCCGCCCGCCCGCTCAAAGTAAAGCGCACCTGCCGCAGAGCAGCGCTCTTCGCCCAACGTAAAACTCTTGCTCTCTCGCTTCCCGGCGAAATTCTCAGCTCGTATGCTACCGTCCCCGGGATTCATGGCGCGTTCGCTCCGACTTATTTTGACCGCGCTCGCGGCGCTCGCATTCAGCGCCGGCGTCTCGGCCCAGGCCGGGCCGGATCGCCCGCTGCCGCCCCTGCGCATTGACGCTGCCGACGCCGACTCGACTGCGGGGACGCCGGACGCAACGGAGCGCGCGAGTTCGACGACCGACGCGCCCCGGACCGGCGACGACGCCTCCGGCGCCCCGGTGCGCAGCGGCGCCTCCGGCGAAAGCGTGCTGGTCGGTCCCGCAGAACTGTATTCGCTCCCCGCAGGCAAGAGTCTGATCCTGCGCTTCCAGGCGACGGACGCGGTCTCCGGCGTCGACGACGTCTACATTCAGATGAACAACGGCCCTTTCACGCGCAGCGCCAGTCGGCAAGTTGAACTCAAAGACGACGGATTGTATCTGATTCGCTGGTACAGCGTGGACCGCGTCGGTAATCGCAGCGTGCAGCAAACGCGCGCCATTCGGATCGACAGTACGCCGCCCGCAGTGCGCTTCGCCCTCGCCGGCAGCCCGCTCGTGCAGGGCAACGTCGTGGGCGCCGGCGCCGTGTTGTCGCTGAGCGCCGATGATCACGGCGGCGTCGGCGTAAGCGTCCTTGAATGGCGCAAAAGTGAAACGGACGCCTGGCAGGCGTACGCCGCGCCGATTCGTTTGCGCGACATCGCCGTCGACAACGGCGGCGTGCTGCAGTTTCGCGCGCTCGACCGCCTGAAAAATGAATCCGCCGCGGGTCTGTTTCATTTTCGCGTGGATGTGACGCCGCCGGCCCTGCCGCGGCTTTTTGACGACGCCGCGCAACCCATTCGCGTGAACGGCCGGGGCGTGCGCATCCCCGCAGTGGAGGACGGCGCACGCATCGAGTACCGTTTTGGTCAGGACAGTTTTGCACAGATTACTCCGGGCGAACTTCTGCGCTTTCCCAAAGAAGGCCGTCAGACGCTGACCCTGCGGGCGGTCGATCCCGCCGGCAACGTGCAGGAAAAAACTTTTGAAATTGAAGCCGACTTCTCTGCGCCGCAGACGGAATTGCGCACTGAGTCGTGAGCCGCGCCGCTGAGTCATCCTGTGGAATCTAAACCCGTAAGTTATCGCGACGCTGGCGTCGACACGCACGCCGGCCAGGCTTTTGTTCAGCGTATCAAAAGCGCCGTCCAGAGCACCTATAGCGCAGACGTGATTCACGACCAGGCGGGCTTCGCCGGGCTCTTTGACGCCAGCTCGTTCAAAGACATGCAGGCGCCCGCGCTGGTAAGTTCCACCGACGGCGTCGGAACCAAGCTCAAGTTGGCCCAGATCTTTGATCGGCACGATACGGTCGGCGTGGATCTGGTGGCCATGTGCGCGAACGATCTTCTGGTCACGGGCGCTCGCGCGCTGTTCTTTCTCGACTATATCGCCGCCGGCAAACTGAATCAGGAACGCATGACGGCGATCGTGGAAGGCGTCGCGCACGGTTGCCGCCAGGCCCGCTGCGCGCTCTTGGGCGGCGAAACCGCGGAACACCCGGACACCATGGCGCCGGACGACTACGATCTGGCGGGCTTTGTCGTCGGAGTCGTCGATCGCGCAAAGATCATTAACGGCGCAAATGTGCAGGCCGGCGACGCGGTGATCGGGTTGCCTTCGTCCGGCGTGCATTCAAACGGCATGTCGCTTGTGCGCCGCGTGTTCTTGAAAAACGGCGTGGAGGCGCCGGATTCCGCGCTGGATCGCGAGTTCTTGCTGAACGAAATTCTCCTGCGCCCCACGATCATCTACGAAGACGCCGTGCGTCCTTTGCTCGACGAGTCCGCGCCCATTCGCGCGATGGCGCATATTACCGGCGGCGGCTTCTACGAAAACGCGCCGCGCATGCTGGCCGGGACGCTCGCCATTGAGTTCGACGCAAGCGCCTGGCGTCCGCCCGAATTGTTCAGTCGCATTGCCGAGCGCGGCCCGGTCGAACCGCGCGAAATGTTTTCCGTCTTCAATATGGGCATAGGCTTGATGATGATCGTGCCGGCCGCGGACGCCGACGCGGTCCTCCGGCGCGCGCGCGAGGCCTTTCGCCCCTTTGAGGCCCAGGCTCACGGACAAACGCCCGCCCTGATTGGCCGGGTAATCCCCCGTACCACCGAGCCTGTCTTAATTCGGTTCTGATGCCGGCGGATCGCCTTTTTGCGGCTGGCCGGCCGACCTCCCGCGCTTATTTTGAATAGTCTCCCGGCGTCGCCGTCGGGAAATGGCGCAGGCCATGAATGCGACCGCCGCTCACATCCTGAAAGGCAAAAGCCTGTCGGAGCTCGAAGCCTTTTTCGAGTCGATTGGCGAGCCGCGTTATCGCGCGAAGCAGGCCTTTCGTCGAATTAACAAACACCTCGCCGTCTCGCTGGACGAGTTCACCGAGTTCCCGCTCGAACTGCGCAATCGCCTCCGGGACCTGGACGCCCTGCCGGAGCTGACGATGGGCAAAAGCGACCTGGATCCCTCCGGCACGGAAAAGGCCCTGTTTGAACTGCCGGCCGAGCGTTCCGGCCGCGACCGGGCCGTGGAAGCGGTCTGGATTGTTTCCGAAAATCGGCGCACCGTGTGCATCAGCTCCCAGGCCGGCTGCACGCTGAACTGCTCCTTCTGCGCCACGGGCGTACTCGAATTTAAAGGCAACCTGGAAACCTGGCAGATTGTGGACCAGGTCTACAGCCTGATGCGCAAGCGCGGCGAGCGCTGCACCAACGTGGTCTTTATGGGCATGGGCGAACCCTTCCATAACTACGAGAACGTCATTCGCGCCGCGCGCATTCTACATCATCCGGACGGCCTGAACCTGGGCGCGCGGCATATTACCATCAGCACCGCCGGCGTGGTTCCTTCCATCGAACGCTTTCTGGCGAATCGCGAACCGTTTAATCTGGCGATTTCGCTGAATCATCCGGATCCGGTGGAACGCAGTCATATAATGGATATTAATAAAAAACATCCACTGCCGGAATTGATCGAAGTGGTGAAACGTTATACGCGCGAGCTGGATACGCGCATCACCTTCGAATACGTTCTGATTCCCGGCGTAAACATGGGCGCGGAAAACGCAAAAAAGCTGATTAAACTTACGCGCAATATTCGCTGCAAAATCAATCTGATTCCGCTGAACACCAACCTGCACGGCTGGCGGCGTCCCACAGATGAAGAAGTTCACGAATTTCAAAACCTGCTGCTGGAAGCCAACCTGCCCGTTTTTAATCGCGGTTCGCCGGGTTTATCGATAAACGGAGCCTGCGGCATGTTGGCCTTGAAGAGCGCGAGCTGAGCGCATCCGTAAAACTGCGTTCTCGGTTTACAATTCAGCCGCCCTTTCCAATTTGCGCCATGGAGAACGCCCTTATGAACGGACAGGAACGACGCGCGGCCATACGAGTGAAGTATTCCAGCCCGATTAACGTCGGGCCGGCCAATTACCGGCATGTAGCCACGCACGACATCAGCCGCCGCGGGATCAAATTTGATTACCCCGAAGCCCTGAATAACGGCGATATCCTGGATATTGAATTTAAAGACGCGTACGAGCGGCGCATGAATGCGAAGTGCCGGGTCGTGCGCGTCGACCGCTCCGACGATATTCCGGGCGAGCCGCGCTTTTTGATTGGCGCGGAATTCCTGGATACCAATACTGAGTTGTTGAGCTTTATCGATACGATTTCCGGCGCCTTCTGAGCGGGGCCGACTCTGGCGCGGACAGCCGAACGCGGGCAAAGCGCCGCGCGCTCTCGGTCGCTCAGCGGCGGAAAATTCGATCGAACAAATCTTGCAACCACGCAAGCAGGCGGCCCAAAAAGCCCGGCCGCGAGTAACGATCCAACAAGCGGTCCACGCGGTCCATTTCGTCGGGCGAAAACTCCAGACGGGTGACGTTTTCGTCCACTTCCATCATCAGACGTTCCTTTTTGTCGCGAACGTCGACCATGCGCCCTTCGATCGACTCCCAACCCAGTTCCCGCGCGCTCTGCAAGCGGCGAAAGCCGGCGATCAGTCGGTTCTCGGGATCGATCAAAATCGGCTGCAGCAAACCAAGACGCCGCATGGACTCCTTGAGCTCGGAGATATCGCCAGGGTCTTTGCGCACCCGCGGCGGAATCCGTATGTCTGCGATACGCACTCTCATGGGCTTGCTCAGCGCTGATCCAGGCTCGTATAGTCGCGCGACACGGCGCCCTGATACACCTGCCGCGGGCGGCCGATTTTCGTGCTCGGATCTTCAATCATTTCTTTCCAGTGCGCAAGCCAGCCCGGCATGCGGCCCAGTGCGAACATGACTGTGAACATTTCCGTGGGAATGCCGATGGCGCGATAGATGATGCCGGAATAGAAGTCGACATTGGGATAGAGCTTGCGCTCCACAAAATAATCATCCGAAAGCGCCGCTTCTTCGAGTTGCTTTGCAATATCAAGCAGCGGGTCTTTTACGCCGAGCTTGAGCAAGACTTCGTCGCAGGCTTTTTTAATGATTCGCGCGCGCGGATCAAAGTTCTTATACACGCGGTGGCCAAAGCCCATCAAGCGGAAGGTCGAGTTCTTGTCCTTCGCCAGTTCGACGTAGCGGGCGACATTGCCGCCGTCCGAGTGAATGCGCTCCAGCATTTCGATTACAGCCTGGTTTGCGCCGCCGTGCAGCGGGCCCCACAGGGCGCAGACGCCGCTGGCAATCGTGGCGTAGAGATTGGCGCGGCTGGAGCCGACCAGACGGACCGTAGACGTGGAACAGTTTTGCTCGTGATCGGCGTGCAGGATCAACAATAGATCCAGAGCGCGCTCAACCACCGGGTCGACTTCGTAGTCTTCCGCCGGCACGGAGAACATCATGTTGAGAAAGTTGCCCACATACGAAAGGGAATTTCGCGGATATACCATCGGCTGGCCGATTGATTTTTTGTGAGAATACGCGGCGATCGTGGGCGTTTTTGCAATCAGGCGCGTAATTGAAATTTCCCGGTGATTGGGATTCAGCGGATCCGAAGAATCCGTATAATACCCGGACAGAGTGCAGATCATGGACGAGAGGATCGCCATGGGATGCGAGTCCTTGGGAAAGCCGTCGTAGAGGCGCTTCAAGTCCTCGTGAATCATGGTGTGAATTGTAATATTGCGCCGATAATCCTCAAATTGCTTCTTGCTGGGGAGCTCGCCGTAAATCAGTAGATAACAAACCTCGAGGAAGGTGGACTTTTCCGCAAGCTGCTCGATCGGGTAGCCGCGATAACGGAGGATGCCCTGTTCGCCGTCGAGAAACGTGATGGAGCTTTCCGTTCCGCCCGTATTCATGTAGCCGTCATCGAGGGTGATAACGCCGGATTGGCCGCGCAGCTTCGATATATCGACTGCAACCTCGCCTTCCGTGCCGACGATCACCGGCAGTTCGTGTTCCTTTCCGCCAACAGACAGCTTTGCGGTATCCGCCATTCGAGTCATTCCTCCGTTACAGGTGCATGCTGCACGCCTGATTCAGACATGCAGCCGCGCTCGGGAGTTTTCTGAAATGGGACCGCCCGGCCGTCAATCCGGTAAATCAAAGGCGTGCGAAAAATGCTGGCCCGAGGCGGCCGCACCGCGTCCAGTGAGCCTGAACCGGCCGCGGCGCATGGCGCTGCGTGCATTCGAGGCGACCTCTGCTTTTCAATACGCTGGACTTCGTCGTTTTTTTTGCGGCGGTATTTACGGTCTGGCGATTTGCACCGGCGCCGGCGCGGCGTTTTATCCTCCTGGGCGCGTCGCTCTATTTCTACGGCTACTGGGACTGGCGGGTGCTTGCGCTGTTGCTCGTGACTGCGGCGGCGAACTGGCGCGCCGCTCTTGCGATCGCGGCGACGCCGGCCAACCGTCCCGCGCGGCGCCGCGCCTGGCTTATTGCGGCGGTGCTGTTGAACCTGGGACTGCTCGCCTTCTTCAAGTACTACGTCTTTGTTCAGCTCAACCTGGGACGCGCGCTCGCCCTGACGGGCCATGCAAATCCGCTGCCGATGCTGCAGATCCTCTTGCCGGTCGGCATCAGCTTTTACACCTTCCAGATTACTTCCTACGTTGTGGACGTCTACCGTCGCGATCTCGAAGTCATCCGACCCTTCGCGGACCTTTTGCTGTTTACCGTATACTTCCCGCAACTGGTGGCCGGACCTATTGAACGCGCCGGCAAACTCTGGCCGCAACTGGCGGTCGCTGCGCCGCCGCCGGCCGCGCAGATTCGCTCCGGCCTGCAACTCGCGGCATGGGGCGTATTCAAGAAGGCGTTTGTCGCGGACAACCTGAGTCGAATTGTCGATCTGACGCTTTTTCCCGATGTAACACCGCCCGCTGGCGCAACGCTGCTCGCCGCGGTTTGTTTCGCCCTCCAGGTATACGCCGACTTCTCTGGCTACACGGACGCCGCGCGCGGAATCTCAAGGTGTTTTGGCATAGAACTCACCTTGAACTTTAATCTGCCTTTCGCCGCGACCAATCCGGCCGAGTTCTGGCGCCGCTGGCACATCACCCTGGGCGCATTTTTGCGCGATTATATCTATATTCCGCTGGGCGGCGGGCGCGCGGGCGCCCTGCTGCAAGCGCGCAACGTGTTAATCGTCTGGGCGGCCGGCGGTTTGTGGCACGGCGCCTCGCTTGGATTTTTGATCTGGGGTCTCTACTGCGGAATGCTCGTCGTGCTCTATGGAGCGCTGGCGCGGCGGATTGCGCAATTGGCCGCGCGCGGAAAGATCTTCGAACTCGCCTTGCGCCACGGCGGACGCGCTTGGACCTTCTTAACATTTGCGCTCGGTCTTTTGCTCTTTCGCGTAGAGTCGCCGGCGCACCTCCGGACGCTCTTTGACAATTTGCTCGGACTATCTGCGAGCGAGTACGTATCCGGCTGGCTGATTGGCGCGGCGGCGTTCTTTGCGTGGCCGCTGATCGCCGCGGATCTCTACCATGGAATTCGCGGACGGGCCGAATTCTGGGAAGAACGGTCTGTCGCGCTGCGCACCCTGATCTACGCCGCGGGTCTCGCGTTGTTTACCTTGTTTGGCTCCTTCGCGGCGGACCAGTTCTTTTATTTTCAATTCTGACTGGAGCGCGGGCGGACGCCGGCGAAAAAAAATTTCGCGCCCGGTCACACCGCCCCTCCCGGGCCGTATCACCTTCTATACACGGGAGGTAACGCGTATGTTTGAACTATGGAACGCCGGGAAAAGGCGGGGCGGAATGGACCGAGCCGGTCGGACGCACGTCGGGCTCGTCTGCGCAATCGCGACGCTGGCAATGCTGGCAATGCCTGGCTGCATTCAAAGCGACGCTGCGGATGCGCTGGCGCTCGCCCCGAACGCAGTGCTGGAAATCGCCGTTGTGCGCGTCGATCCGGCGCGACGCGCAGAATTACCGGCGATTCAGGCCGCCGTTCGGAGGGAAATTTCCGCGTGGCCCGGCTTCGTCGCCTGGCGCAGCTTTGTATCGACCAGCGAGCCGGATCTGATCGCCGACGTGCTGATCTGGGAGAGCGCTCGGGACGCCGAGGCGACGGCCGAGCTGGCCAGGAAGTCCGCCGCGTGCCAGGCGTACTTCGCCCTGATGCGCAAGGAAGTGCTCTTTCACCATTTCAAGGAGTTGCTTTGATGCAGACAAATCACAATTCTGAACAGATTCAGCAAACCAGTCGACGGCTCGCAGAGGCGGCCGTCGGCGGCGACGCCGTTGCGCTGGAAGAGCTGTTAAAACTGCACCGGGACTGGATTTATAATGTTTGTCGGGGAATGCTTCTGAATCCGGCGGACGCGGAAGATGCGACCCAGGAGATTCTGATCAAAATCGTCACGAACCTGGCGAACTACGACGCGACGCGCGCGCGATTTCGGACCTACGTCTACCGCATCGCCGCCAATCATATTGCGGATATGCAGAAAACGCAAATGGAAGGACTCGTCGCCGATTTTGCAGCCTACGGACGCGATCTGGACGCCGTGCCTTTTGAAGATCTGTCGGCTGATGAGATGGCCAATCCGGAAATGCAATTGCTTGTGGAAGAGGCGAAACTGGGTTGCATGCTCGGCATGCTCTTGTGCCTGGATCGCGAACAACGCATGGCGTTTGTGATCGGAGAGATCATGGGGTTGGATCACAACGCGGCCGCAGAGATTCTGAATATTTCGCGCGACGCGTACCGTCAGCGCCTATCGCGCGCGCGACAGGATCTCTACAACTTCATGCAGAACCAGTGCGGACTGATTAACCAGGCGAACCCCTGCCGCTGCAGCCGCAAGACAAAGGGCTTCATACGCGCGGGCTACGTCGATCCGGCGAATATCAAGTTCGCCCGACCGCACCTCAAGCGAATCCGCGAGCTGGCGGAGCGCGACGAGTGCATTCTGGACGATTATGCAAATGCGGGCTACGGCGACCTCTATCGCGACAATCCCTTCTACGAGAGCCCGGCGCGAGTGCTCGAGAACATCATGGCGCAGCTGGAACCGGAGTTCATTAAAAGCCAGAGAACGACCGGCGAAGCTTGAGGCTCCCTGCGCCGATCCGGCGCAAGGCTCCGCTCGTCCTGTCCGCGCTCAAGTTCCGTACTGGCCGCGAGGGACATAGACCGCTGCGCTTTTGCCCTCAACCTTGATCCACAAATCGCCGTTTTGTACATGAGTGAGCGGCCCGTCGGCCTTCAAATAGTCGACGAGCGCGTTGGTCTCGACCAGTCGTTTTGTACGCGGCGGTATTGCGCTGTTGCCGGCGATCGCCACGCGCACCGGTTCCGTCATGGGCAGCCAACCGTTGTTGATGGCGACAATCGCGAACTCGCCCTGAAACTCGCGCAGATAGATGTACAGAAAATCATCCACGTACAACGTGATGAGCGAGCCGTAGGTCAACGCCTCATTTTCACGCCGGAGGCGCAACAGGCGCTGCATATGTTTAAAGATCAGCGCTTCGCCCTCGCGCTCCGGCCGCGGCTCAAGGTTGTCGCCAAACACATCCCATGGCATGTCGCGCCGATTATCCGGATCGCCGCCGCCCTCCATGCCAATCTCCGTGCCATAATAAATCTGCGGAATACCGCGCGTCGTCAAAAGAAAACTGAGCGCAAGCAAATACAGTCGACGCGCCACGGCCACATCGCCGTTCGCACGTCCGAGACAATCGCTCATAAAGCGACGCGGCAGATCGTGGTTGTCCAGCAAGGTCACCAGTCGATTTCCGTTGGTGTACTCCGAGTCGCGATCCAGCACTCCGGGCGGCTCCTGCGGACTGAGACCCGGCCGGGCCAGCAGGCGCGGCGAGGCGTCGCGCAGAAATACGTCGCTCAACGCAAACTGGAGCGGGAAATCAAACACGGAATCAAAGGCGAAAAACTTTTGATACGAAGAAAGTAACCCGATGTCGCCCGCCAGCACCTCGCCGATCAGCGAGACGTTCGGATACTTCCCGCGCACATATTGCTTGTATTGCTGCCAGAAGGTGCGCTCGACATGTTTGACAGTATCCATGCGGATGCAATCGAGACCGGTCTTATCAATCCAATCCAGAATGCTCGAAACAAAATAGTCGGCGACTTCCGGATTATCCTGATCGAGATCCGGCAGGCCCCACATGCGTCCCTCCTCGTCCGAAGTATGACTCGCATGATTGAACCAGGTGGTGCGAATCGGCGTCGACGGATCGTCGCGTAGACCCGGATGATCATAGCCGGTGTGATTCACCACCATATCCAGCACGAGCTTCAGATCGTTCGCATGCAGCTCATCGACCAGATCTTTTAAGTACGCCTTATCCCCGTCTTTGCGCCCCGGCCGCGGCGTGTAGAGATGCGGATCAACGGCGTCAAAATCAAGCGGCCAGTAGCCATGATAGCCATAGTGCTTGTAGGCGAGATTGTGCAGGTTTTTGTAAACCGGCGTAATCCAGATTGCGGTGACGCCCAGGTTCTTCAGATACGGGATCTTCTTTAATATGCCGGAGAAATCGCCGCCATGATAGGCGTACGGGTTGTTCAAATCCACGTCGGCGTTGTTGTTCGGGTCGCCGTCGTAAAAGCGATCGGTCAGCAGAAAATATATGACATCGTTCTGGCGCAACATGACGAAGCCAGGTCGCCGGCGCGACTGCAAGCAAGCGGAATTTGGCTGCGGCGAGGCGGGCGAAGCGCTTTGCTCGCCGCAGCCCCGCCCCGGCCTGCGCCCGGAATCCGGATTGCGCGGCTTCGCCCGCGCGGCCTTCATGACGCATGGCTACAGAGTGGGTGTTTCGCGAGGGAGTTCTTAAGGGCAAGGTCGCTTTTGTCACCGGCGGCGCTACCGGCATCGGCAATGGCATCGCCCGCCAGCTGGCGCGCGCGGGCGCGGATTTGATTATCGCCAGTCGCACGGAAGATAAATGCGTCGCAGCGGCCCAGGCGCTCAGCAAAGAGTTCGGCGTGCGCGCGATCGGCAAAGGGATGGACGTGCGCAACTCCGGCCAGGTGAATCAGACCTTCCGCGAAGCGGTCGGCGAAATGGGCGGCCTGGACATACTCATCAACAACGCCGCCGGAAACTTTTACTTTCCGGCGGAAAAGCTGCGCGATAAACTGTGGCTCGCTGTCATCGAAATTGATCTGAACGGCACGTTTTATTGTTCGCGCGCCGCATTTAAGTATCTGAAAGAACGCGGCGGCGGATCGATTATCAGCATCAGCTCGAATCTGCAAAAAGACGGCTGGATCGGCATGGCGCCGGCGACTTCCGCAAAGGGCGGCATCGACGCCATGACCAAGACGCTCGCCCTCGAATGGGCGCGGCATAACATTCGCGTAAACGCGATTTGTCCCGGCCCGGTTGTAACGGAAGGCGTAACCAAGGCCTTTGAAAAAGGCGGCGACTACGAAAAATGGATTCAGACCGTGCCGCTGCGTCGCACGGGGGAGCCCGAAGAAGTCGGCAACCTGGCCGTGTTCATGTGCTCGCCGGGCGCAACCTGGATGACTGGAACGATCGTTCCGTTTGACGGCGGCGAAGCGATCAGCCCGATTCGCGCCATGCCCACGGTCGAAGAACTCGAACAGGCGATGAGCGATCGCAAAAACAAAAACTCCGACGAATAAGCGGGCGACGAACTCACCGGGTGCGACTGTAGACGATGTTGATGTTCAAGGCTCCGTCGACGACGACGATAATTTCCTGCACGGGCGGCGTCGCGCCGCCCGGCAGATAGTCTACAGTCGCGAACAGGAACAGGCCCGGGTCAAAACTCACAGCCGGGTCGGCTGTGTAGCGAAAAAGATCATAATACCCCTCGGGCGACGCGGCCGGAAATTCGAAATACAATCCGTTGGAACCAGGCGCGACGACGAACTGGTCTTCCGAAAAGAAACTCTCCGTGATATAGTTTGCGCCGGAAAGCGCCAGATACACGTCCAGGTTCGCGGGAAAATCGCCCGCCTCCGGATTGGCCATCGCAGTTTCCATTGCAATCGGCGGATGCAGTCGCAAACGACAGGAGCCCCCGCCGCCTGCAACCGACTGATCCGGACAACTCACCTCGAGCGTCCACGGAAACGGCATTCCGGGAGTCGATGCCGCAGTGCTGAATTCAAACCCGAGCGGCTGCGCAAGGCGCTGCCGTCCGTCCGCAAAGCGAATTCCATTCACAGACACGTTGTATTGCGTATTGTGCGCGAAGGCGGTCGTAGGCGTAAAAATCAAGGTCCGCGGGAGTTGAAAACTCACGACGCCGCTCGCAAGATTGCCGCCGGAGTCCGCCACGCGAACCTCCGGCGCAAGGCCGGCCTCAAGATCGCCGGTAAAAGTAATGCGCAGCGGCCGAATGTTTTCGCTCAGGGAATCGTAGAACACCCCGCCGTTGCTGGCCAACGCCGCAGCGAGTTCCGCCGAGTCGACCGGGGCGACCGCGAGCGCGTCTCGTTCGGTGACAGGGTTGAACTCGCCTTGATAGTTGATCGCCGCCACCCCGGCCGGCAAACCCGGCCCGGACGCTTCGCTCGCCGGTCCGCCGGCAAACAGCAGCGCCAGGAGCAGGCCGGAATTCGAATCCGCTCCGCCGGCGCAGCCGCCGTGCCACAGACCGGCCGCCAGGGCGAACATCAGGCCCAATCGACCGGCGCCGCGCCGGATGTGCCGGCCCCGCAGGCAAGTGCAGGGGGACTCCCGGTCGGAGCAACTGTGGTAATTCTGGCCCATAGCAGGTACTACGAACGACCGGCCGAAGTGTAAGGGCATAATTCGCGCCGGCGAAGAAAAGCCGCCCCTTTCAAACAAGGGGGCCTTTTTTGTCGCTTCTTCAAACGGAGTTATTGTCAGGGGGAGCGCGCGAGCGTCGATCTGTTTATGCCCTCGCCCTCGCAGCGCTTATTGGCTCTACGATGCCTCGTCGTCCTCTTGGCTACCGCCGGTCTGGCGCCCGCCGCTTCCGCCCAGACGCAATCTACGGGTACGACGCTCACCTTTGGCCGCCTGCGGTGGATAGCGCCCGGCGCCTGGTCCGCCCGAATTTCAAATCTCGGCGACGCACACTTTCTTGAGGCGCAGTCGGCAAACCCGCCCGCGCTGGCGCTTATGACGCCCCCGGGGGCGCCCATGGACCTGCGCGCCTACCTCAGCGGCCTGGTACGGATGCACATCGCCGGGCGCAGCGTGGAGCGCAGTTCGCCCGCAGAACCCGCGCTCGGAAAAACGCAGAGCGGTCTCGCGTTCGCCGGACAGGCGGTGGTATCGAAAGGCGCAGACGGGAAGATCTGGTATGTGATGTACTACGCCTTTGACGCCGGCGGCGTTCCTCAGGCGATATTGATCGCCGTCGAAACTCCACAGGCCTTCCAGCAGCTTGCGCGCAGCGCCGGGGTCGCTCTCGAAAAAACCGAACTGCTCGCGGCGCCCGCGCCCGCGGCGGAACTTCCGTCGGACGGAAGGACGCAAATCGTTCGCGAGCAAACCGGACCAGCCGCGGACCAGTTTGTCAGCGGCGTAATCCAGGGCCAATCGGCCCAGCTACAGTCGGCGAACTTTCGCATCGCGTGGCGCTCGCGCGTTCCGATGTTGGATGTCAGCGATTCTTCTTATCGAATGCAGCATCGCGCCGCCGACGGCGGAATTTTTTTCACCGAGGCGAGCATCGGCGTCTTTGCCCGGCTGGACCATGCGCAAAACATCATGCAAGTCGCTTCCAACGGCCAGGTCGTGAAAACTGCAATTTCGCGGAACGCCTTTGCTGAAAGCGTTGGGCAATTGAGCCGGGCGCGCAACCGACCCCGCGTCATCGTGTTCAGCGGCGCAGAATCGGCGCGCAACCGCGATCTGTACGTTACGGCGGCCTTCTACGAAAATCGCAGCGCCATTCTGCGGTATCCTGCCGCCGGCGGTCCGCCAGCGCTGATCGCATCGTCGGAACAATTAAACCGCATGAGCGAGGGATGGAACAATAGCGACGACAGCCTGCGCCTGAGCGTTGCGCCGAACCACGCGCTCTGGCTCTTCGTTTCCGGCCGAAACGGGGCGCGCATCTTTTACGCTCCGCCCAACTTCAGCCTGACGCCGAATGGGGTGGACTTTCAAGAAATCCGGCCGACTGAGAACGGTCAGCGCATTAACCTGAGCCGCGTTTACCGCGCGCTTGCCAGCGGCGCCCCGACCTGGCAGGGCGAGTGGTTGTCGTACAGCAACAATAGCTTCTGGCTGCTGGCGCCATCGGGCGCTATGCGCCGCTGGCTGCAGTTGCCGCTGCCGCGCGAGGGCGTAACGCTGACTCAACCAATCGTACTGGAAAACGGGGATGTGTGGCTCGCCTTTAACACAACCTATGACGTGCAATCTTACGTTAACGCCGACAATCCTTCCGAAGTGCGCAACACCTGGTTTCAGGTCGGCGATCGTTCCCGTTTTGTGCGCCTGCGCGTACGAAGCAGTCGCGCTGAGCTGGCGGAGATTTCCAGCGAACGGATCTTTTCCGCGCTCAAGACCAGCGGCGTTCCGCTCAACGCCGAGCCGGGCGCCGCGGTGATGCGCGTCATTCGCCTGGGCCTCGATTATTCGAACGGAGGCCTTCTGGCGTACGATTCGCACCATCGCCTGGCTTATTCGCTTTTGCCGACGGACTGAGTCGTCCTGGCGGGCGCGCCGGGGTGATTCGCGTGCGCCGAGCGACGGTTGCTTTCCAGGAGACTGTCCAGATCCCGCCAGATGCTCTCAAGATTCAAATCTCGACGCATGCGCTCAATCAGATCCGTCCGCACCCGGCGTATTTCCTCAATGGAAGATTTGCCGTCGGCGCGCGCCCGGCAACGATCCCGCAAAATAAACAAAGTGCGCCGCGTGTCCGGCAGCATATACAGGCCCGCAGCGCCGTAGCCAAACGCGTTCAGTTTCTCCGCCAGCGCGTTGAGTTCACGGCCTGAGATTCGTTTCTGGCGCTGTTCGCCCAACGGTTCCAGCGCGTCCATCAAGGGCGGATAGGACTGGATGCGCTGGCGAAACAATTCCAGTTCGCGCTCGCGGGTGAGCTCAATAGCCCAACGATTGCGCTCATGATCGATGCGCTTTTCTTCCAGTTGCAGTTCGCGTTCCCAGCGCCGACGATCGCTGCGCTCGCGCAGCAGGTTAATTACAGCCGCAAGAGCGCTGCCGCAAAACGTAATCAGCGCGCCGATGATCGCCGCCTGCACCGGAGTCATATTCTGATAAGCTCGGACGCGGCGGGCGTGCAGCAAGTTCTTTTTGCAGAAACGCCGGGGCGCCGTGCTGAGCGCTGCGCGCGAACGCCTGCGTGAATTTTTCGATCTGACGAAAGACAGCGACGCCCCGACGCGCGGACTCTCCGCCGCTCAAGCGTCCATAACCCAGCCGCGCCGCACCAAAAACTCCCGCAGGGCCTGTTTCCAGTTCTCTACAATTACATAGAATATCGGAATGAGTCCTAACGTAAGTACGGTTGCGAAGAGCAGACCCCACGCAAAAGAAAGGGCCATTGGCACCAAAAACGGGTCAAAGCCGCCGATCCCGTACGCCGTGGGCAGGAGTCCGAGCACGGTTGTAAGCGTCGTAAGAATCACCGCCCGCAAGCGCATGGAACCGGCCTTGAGCGCAATCTGCATCGGAGTCCAATCGGGATTTGCGGCGCGCAGCGTGTTGGCAAAGTCGACCAGAACGATCGAATCGTTTACAACAACGCCGGAAAGACCGATTACTCCCAACATGGCGAGAAAGCTGAACGGCTCCCCATGCAACAGAAAAGCGAGTATGACGCCGATCAAAGAAAAGGGCACTGCCAGAAGCACGATCAAGGGCTGAATCAGACTGCGAAAGGTGGATGCGAGAATCATGAAGATTATCAGCACGCCTACCAGAAACGCACGCCCCAAACTGGCCATGGATTCTTCCGTATCCTTGTTCTCGCCGCCGAATTCAACAATGTAGCCGGGATATTTTTCGGGTATGCCCCGGGCCAGGCGGGCCGTCTCTGCTGCAGTGCGCGTCGAGGTCGTTTGATTCTCGTCAATATTTGCGCTCACGGTCAATAAACGTTCGCCGTCTTTGTGGTTGATTGCGCGCACTCCCTGACCGTAGGAAACCTGAGCCAGCTGCGCGAGCGGAATCAAATTGCCCGCGCTATTAACTACATTAATGCGCAGAATGCTCTCGGCGGAACGCCGACGCTCTTCTGCAAATCGCACCCGGACATCGATCTCCTCGTCCGCATCCTTAATGGTCGTGGCCACTGAACCCGCCAGGGCGGCATTGACCGTCTGCGCCGCGCTGATGACCGAGACGCCGGTCTGCGCAATGGCCCGCTCGTTCACCTGCAGGCGAATCTCTTCCTTGCCGGGCAGAAAATCGTCATCAATGTCCTTCACGCCTGGAATTTTCGCCAGCACGACCTTGTATTCTTCGCCGATTTTCTCCAGGACTGCAAAATCATCGCCGCTGATTTCGATTGCAACGGGCTTGCCTACCGGCGGGCCGCCGGCCAGTTTTTCAAATTCGAGGCCCTCGAGTCGCCCGGCAAGATCCGCGTACAGCGCAGGTATCTGCGGTCGGAAGTTGCGAAAACGCGACACATCGAAGCCTTTGTCTTCGAGTTCAGCCAGTTCGATTTTGTCCTGCGCACGCTTGCGTGCAAGCGCCTGCGGAGTCAGCAGCCACTCCGTGCCAAAGCGGAGTTCCAGAATAATTTCGTCCGCAGATCGCTCCCGATCGACTTCCGGAGTGAGATAAACCTTGATGTCGCCAAACTCGCTGCCGCGTTTGGTAAATGGATCGTTGGGGTCCCGCTGAGTAATGCCCGCCCGGGCCGAGTATGTGTCCAGCTCCTCCGGGGGAAGTTGACGAACCGACTCCTCAACCGCGCGCAAAAACCGATCCGTCGTTTGTTTTGTCACGCCGGCCGGGGCGCTTACCCGAACATGCAGCGCGTCGATCGCTCCGGGAAACAATTTAAAGCGACCGAACAAGCCCTGCAACACAAAAGCGAAGATCAGCATTCCAGCAAATCCGAGCAACACCAGGCGTCTGTGAGTCAATCCCCAATGCAGCGCCGGCTCGTAAAATCGTATGCGAAACGTATGAAACCAGCCGCTTTCTTCGCGCACTTCGCCGACGTGATGGCTGAATTTGTTCACATCGTAAAGATGAGACGGCAACATGAAAAAGCATTCCGCGAGCGAAGAAAGCAGCGCGATGATGACGACGAGCGGAATGGTAAAGATGAATTTACCAAAAATTCCGGTCATAAACATCATCGGTGCAAACGCTGCGATCGAAGTCGTAACGGTCGCCATGACCGGCGCAACGACCTCCGTCGTGCCTTTTACCGCCGCTTCAAGCGCCGGCAGTCCTTGTTCAAGATAACGATAAAAGTTCTCGCTCACAATGATCGCGTCATCCACCAGAATTCCGATCACTATGATCAATCCGAACATGGAAATCAGGTTCAACGTGACGCCCAGCAAGTTCATGATGATGAACGCAGTGCCCAGCGCAACCGGAAGCCCCAGCGCCACCATCAGCGAGGTGCGCCAACCCATAAAGACAAACAGCGAACCAACCACCAGCAAGAGCCCGGCGATGCCGTTGGAAAAGAGTATGCCCAGGCGGCGCTTAACAAAGTATGAGATGTCGTTAACTTCGCCGGTCTCTACGCCGTCCGGCAAAGTCTTTTGAAACTCAGCGACCGCTCGCCGGCTTTCTTCCACAAGCGTGATGATGTCGCTGGATTCGCGCTTCACCACGACCAGACTGATCGAACGCCGGCCTCGGACGCTTTCGAGATACAGCGGCTCCTCGAAGCCGTCCACCACGCGCGCCACGTCGCTGACCTGCACCTGCTGGCCAATATCGTTGGAACGGAGCGGCGTGCGCGCGACCCCGCGCATGTCGCGAAACTCGCCTTCCGTGCGAACAATGGTTTCTGTTTCGCCGTTCTCGAGGACGCCGCCCGGTAAACTGATATTGCGTTCACGCAAGGCGCGAACTACCTGCAAAGGCGAGAGATAAAACGCGCTCAAAAGATCCGGATCGAGATTTACCTGGATTTCCGCATCCAGCAGCCCCTTGCGCTCTATGCGGGCGACTCCGTCCAGGGACTGAAGACGCCGCTCCAGTTGCAGCGCATACTCGCGCAACTTGCGGTATTCGACCAGGGGCGCTCCGTCAGCGCCGTTTGCCGAACTGATCGTGTATTCGATTACCGGATTACGGGCGGTCGAAATTTCCAGCAGAACCGGATCTTCCGCTTCTTCCGGCAGATCTTCCGTCCGGTCCACAGCGCTGCGAATATCATCGACGACCTTCTGGGTCTCGTCGACGTCCGGATCAATCGTAAGCACGATGCCGCTGCGGCCCTCGATGGATGAACTGCGCAATTCCTCGATGCCGTCGACTTCTTGAAGGGAGTCCTCCAGCGGATTGGTGACGAGCTTTTCCACTTCTTCAGGCGAAGCGCCTGGATAGACAGTAGAGACCGTGACAATATCAAAATCTACGTTGGGAAAGGCTTCCCGGTTGGCGGTCGCAGCGACAAATCCGCCCACGCCGA
Organism: Leptospirales bacterium; assembly: GCA_036170535.1. GTDB lineage: Bacteria > Spirochaetota > Leptospiria > Leptospirales > Leptonemataceae > SSF53. Next base: position 36,088 of record JAVHPJ010000116.1, read on the forward strand.
TCAAGAGGACGGTGAGGAGATTCACAAAGACGCTGCGATGGATAAAATACTCGATCAGTGTGTTCATTTAAGCGGCATCCTGGCGGAACTACGCGCCAGAGGCCCATTATGAACAGCAATGTCAACCCCGCGTCGCCTCCGGATGGCGAGAGCTTCCTGAATAATCCGGGTTAACAGCCGCCTCACTCAATTTCATCGCGCGCTTACCGCAGGCTCACAGGTTGCGGACGCCGCGCTTCGTCCACTCAAGCATGATCGACCGCGTTAAGTATCGTTCCCTCCGGCCGCTGAAATCGCTACCGACGCTTGAACCGGAACAAATCGATCTGGAAGCTGCGGCCATCGCCAGCCGGCACAAGCTGGTCGCGCATGACGAGGTGGCGCTCGCGCTTTCCGTCCTGAGCCAGGCCTCGCTTTATCGCCTGAAACGCTCCGTCCAACATGCAGGCTCCAACCAGACCATCGACCTTCTGTTCGCAGGCGCACGCTCCCTTTTGCGAAACGGCCTGAACTGAGTGCGGCTTCAAAAAAAATCGCTGGGCGAAGCCGCCTCAAGCGCCGTTCCTTAAATAGTTTCAATTGAAAGGACCGGGGCCCCGGTCGAATCCGAACTTCACAGGAAAAACAATGACTCTGGATCTATTTTCTCCCTTTAAACTGGGTTCGCTCGAACTCAAAAATCGTCTGGTGATGGCGCCCATGACGCGCAGCCGCGCCATCGGCAACGTCCCCAACGATCTAATGGCCGAATACTACGCCCAGCGCAGCGGCGGCGGACTTTTAATTACAGAAGGGACCTCGCCCTCGCCCAACGGCCTGGGCTACGCGCGCATTCCCGGCATTTTTAACGCCGAGCAGATCGCCGGTTGGCGTAAGGTTACCGCCGCCGTACACGCCGGCGGGTCGCGTATCTTTATGCAAATTATGCACACCGGGCGCGTGGGCCACCCCGCGAATCTGCCGGCCGGCGCGGAGGTGTTGGGTCCCTCGGCGATTGCGGCCAGCGGCGAAATGTGGACCGATGCCAGCGGCGGCCAACCCCATCCGACGCCGCGCGAAATGACCCGCGCCGATATTGACCGCGCCATTCAGGAATATGTACGCGCGGCGCACAATGCGATCGAAGCCGGTTTCGACGGCGTGGAGTTGCACGGCGCAAACGGCTACCTGATCGATCAGTTCTTAAATCCCGCCTCCAATCAACGCAGCGACGACTACGGCGGCGATTGGCAGAAGCGCAATCGCTTTGCCATCGACGTAGCGCGCGCGGTCGTGGATGCAATCGGCAAAGATCGCACGGGCATTCGTCTTTCGCCTTCCGGCGTCTTCAACGATCTTGCGAACCATGCAGAGGTCGCGCCGCAGTTTGCGGCTCTGGCGCAGGAACTGTCGGACATCGGCCTCGTTTATCTGCATCTGGTGGATCATAGCTCGATGGGCGCGCCCAAACCCGACGCGACGCTCGTAAAGCAAATCCGCGAGACTTTTAAGGGAGCGCTCATACTCAGCGGCGGATACGATCTGGCGCGCGCTAACGCCGATCTCGCGGCGGGCAACGGCGACCTGATCGCCTTTGGCAAACCCTTCCTGGCCAATCCGGATCTTGCGGAACGCCTGAAAAACGGCGCCGCCCTGAACCCGATCGACCCGGCCACGCTCTACACGCCTGGCGCAAAGGGTTACACCGACTATCCGACCCTGGCCGCCGCGACGCGCTGAGCCGCCCGCTTTCCGCGTACAAAAAAACCCGGCCGCTTCCGGCCGGGTTTTTGCGTCGCTGATCTACGAGCTGCAATCAGCAGTCGTAGTACAGAACGAATTCGTAGGGATGCGGACGTTTGTTCTGCATCTCTGTAACTTCGCCGCGCTTGTAGTCGACGTAGGCTTCGAGCAGATCTTTCTCGAAGACATCGCCTTGCGTGAGGAAGTCGCTGCTCTTTTCGAGGGAGTCGAGCACTTCGCCCAGGCTGGCGGGAACCGCTTTAAGCTGCGCTTTTTGCTCGGGAGTCGCTTCGTAGAGGTCAAAGTCAGCCGGCGGGCCCGGGTTGATCTTTTTCTTCACGCCGTCGATTCCCGCCATCATCATGCCGGCGAAAGCCAGGTAAACGCAGCTGGAGGCGTCGGGCGTGCGGAATTCAATCCGACGCGCTTTGTCGCCTTTAACCGCGATCGGGATGCGGATCGAGGCCGAGCGATTGCGCGCGCTGTAGACCAGGTTCACCGGAGCTTCGAAACCCGGCACCAGGCGCTTGTAGCTGTTGGTGGTCGGGTTCGTGAACGCCAGCAGCGACGGTCCGTTAGTCAGGATGCCGCCGATGTAGTTCATCGCCAGCTCGGACATATTGGCGTAGCCATTACCCGCGAAGAGGTTCTTGCCGTCTTTCCACAGCGACTGGTGGCAGTGCATGCCGGTTCCGTTGTCGCCGAAAACAGGTTTCGGCATGAAGGTCACGGAATAGCCGCGACGACGAGCGACATTCTTCAGAATGTACTTGTACTTCATCATGTTGTCGGCTTGCACAAGCGCATCGGCGATTTTCAGGTTGATTTCGCCCTGACCGGCGCTCGCCACTTCGTGGTGATGTTTTTCCGTGCCAACGCCCGCTTGCTCGAGGAGCGAAAGGGCTTCTGCGCGCAGGTCGTGATAGCAGTCGTTCGGGGGAACCGGAAAGTAGCCGCCCTTATCGCGCATTTTGTAGCCGAGGTTCGGACCTTCGTCACGGCCCATGTTCCAGCGGGCGTTGTCGGAATCTACATAGTAGAATCCATGTTGCTTGTCGCTATCGTAGCGCACATCGCTGAAAATGAAAAACTCAGCTTCCGGTCCAAAATAGCAGGTGTCTGCAATGCCGGTGCTTTTCATATACGCAATAGCGCGTTTCAGAATGGAGCGCGGATCGCGGCCATAGGGCTGCTCGGTTTTCGGATCATAGATATCCGAAAAAATGTTCAGCATTTTGCGTTCTGCAAAGGGATCGAGAAACGCGCTGGATGCGTCCAGGCGATTCAACATGTCGGATTCCTGGATGCCTTTCCAGGCCCGAACGGAAGAACCGTCGAAACCGATGCCGTAAGTGAACGCTTCTTCGTCGAGCGCCGTAAGAGGCATACTGTAGTGATGCTGGAGACCAAAAAGGTCGGTGAAACGGATGTCGATGTACTCGACCTTTTCCGCCTTACACCATTGCAGTAGTTCTTTTGGCTCCTTAGGGATATTGGCCATCTAAATGAGCTCCTGTGGGAGAATTTGCCCAATCTGTTAGCAACTTCCGTACCCGGTGTTTCGTCCAAAAAAGCGCGTACCGAAAAGGCAGTTCGTCCATATCTGAAGCGAAGCGCCCGGCTTGCAAGCGATCCGGTAACTGGGGCCCGAGATTCGCCACAGGCGGACGGGGACCGCCCGGAGGGGGCCAGCGCGTGCAGAACTTTGGACAGTCATAGAATTGACCGCCGGCCTGCGCTGCGAAAAACGGCCATTGGAGCTCGTAGTTATGATTCCCAACCGGAGCCCTGCTCATTTGAACCGCGCCGCGTGGCTGCATTGGTCGCGCCTGGCGTGTCTGGCTTGTCTCGCTTTCGCCCTGACCCGTTGCACTGTCCTCACCGTGACGACCTCCCCGGGACGACCGGCAACGCTGGCCACAGCCGATGCTGTTTGCTCGGAAAGTTATCGCGACGGTCAATGGGCCTTCGGCTTTGGCGCGCTGCCCCTGAACGATCCCCTGGCCGACTTTCGCGCGGATGCGAGCGCCATTCGGGTCAGCGAACGCTTTGAATGGTACGATCTATTGGTAAGCGTCGCCGGGGGCTGGGCGATTTCGCTCGTACGCAAAAGCGTCGTCGTCGAAAACTGCGGCGGCGACAGCGTAGTCCTGAGCCGCGCCGAATACGCGCGCCTGCAAAATCCGCGCGGCGCCGATCTAAGCGCCCTGGCCGCGCGGGCCTCCGCTGAGGCGCCTGTCGTCGTACAACTGGCCGACGGCCGCACGCTCACCGGACGCATCCTCGAAATCTCGCCGGCTGATGGGGCCGTCACGATCGACGTGGTTTCCGGTCCGCCGTCCGCGCCCGTCGATATGGTGGAGTTGCGCAACGGCGCGATCCTGCGCGGACGGATCACGTCGCAAACGGCGGATTCGCTGCGCATTACGACCGCAAGCCGCACAGAATCGGTAAGCAAAAGCGACGTCCGACGTATTCGCCTCAACGTTGTCGAGAGCGGCCGCGGGCGACGCGTGTTGAGCGCAGGCGAGATCAAGCGCATCGTTTTTGATCGGGAGGCGGAAGAATGATCGCCGCCGCCGGCCTGGGTCGACTCTTACGGCGCGCGTCGATTTACATCCTGAGCATTGGCGCAACGCTGGCGACGCTGCAATGTTCGATCGCGCACCCGCTGGTAGGAATCTGGCCGCGCAACGACAAAGCCGACGAACCCAATTATCTCGCTTTGTTGCTGCTGGGAACGGCGAGCGGCGCCTTTGGTTCCGTGGCGCGACCGATTCTGATTGCCGCGCAAAATAGCGCCAATGGCGGCCGCCTTTCGCTCTTCGCCTGCAGTGCAACCGGCGACTGTACGCACACGGACATCTCTGCGGGGCAGGCGGCGAACTCCGGCCTGACCCCGGTCGCCCGCGTGAACGCCGCCGCGCGGCGCCTGATGGTTGTAACCGCCAACAGCGCGGCCGGCAGCCGTCCTTATTTATACAACTGCGCGCTCGATGGGTCCGATTGTTCCGCCGCGGATGTTTCCGGCGGCAGCGGCGACGTGGCGAATCCGAGCTTCGTGCTGGATACGGTAAATCAAAAGACGCTGGTCTCGTCTCAGGATGTCAGTCAGGGACAGGCGGCCTCCCTGTGGCGTTGCAACTTTGACGGCAGCGGGTGTCAATATCTGGATCTTACCTGGGGCGCGGGCGCCACCTCCGGATTGGGCGCGGATACGGCGATTGATACGATTAACAATCGCCTCGTTACGGTTACGAACGACGGCAGCGCGGGCCAGGTTCCCGTGCTGACCTGGTGCGCAATTGACGGAACCGGCTGCGCTCGCACCAACATCAGCGGCGGCGCCGGCGCAACTTCCGGCTTCCTGCCCGGCGTCCTTGTCGAACCCAACTCGACCCAGTTGATTGTGGTCACGGAAGACAGCTCGAATGGCAGTCGACTCGCGCTGTTTCGCAGCAACCTGGACGGAACCGTGCCGAACTACACAACGGCCATCGCGGCCGGCCAGGGCGGGCTTTCGGGCCAGGCGCCCTTTGCGCTATTGGATTCGCTGAATGCAAAAATTCTGGTCGTGACCCAGAACGGCGCCAACGGCAATCGGGTTTCGCTATTTCGCTGCGACCTGGATGGCGTATCCAATTGCACGCACACGGACATCTCCGCCGGCCAGGCGAATAATTCCGGAGTCTTTCCCACGGCAGTCATCGATTCGGCCAATCAAAAACTCATAATCGCCGCTCAAAATACCGCGAACGGCGATCGCGTATCGATGTACCGCTGCAACCTGGACGGCTCGGGGTGCGAACACTTTGACGCTTCCGCCGGCCAGTCCGCCAGCTCCGGCGTGCGTCCCTGGATTGCGCTTGCGCCCTGAAGCTGCGACAGGCGCGGCCGCCGGACTCTGTGCGAAACACCCGGTTTCCCGATTGACCGCCGGCCCTCAGGACCCAGCGTCCGCATAGATGAACCGTCGGACCGAGACGCCGCGCGCCCGCCCCCGGCGTCATCCGGCGCCGCGCAAGAAAATTGCGTTCTCGCCGGCGCATCACGTGCCGGCCTATTCGCGCCTGCTCTTTGACACCCTGCGCAATCCCCTCGTCGTCTATATGATTATTGTGGGCAATCTCATACTCCTATCCTGCTGTACGATATTTTACTTTTTTGAGCATCCTGTAAATCCGCATGTGGCGAACTTCTTCGATGCCCTGTGGTGGGGCATGAGCACCGTAACGACCGTCGGCTACGGCGACATTGCGCCCGTAACCTGGGAAGGTCGAGTCATCAGCATGGCCCTGATGGTCACAGGCATCGTGTTCTTCGTGGGCTGGACTGCGCTTGTCATGTCGTTTTTGTTTCGTCGCGCGAGCGAGGAAATCGTCGAAAGCGAAGCGCTCTCCATTGCGGAGTACGAAAGCGTCGTGATCGCCTTAGGACAAATCTCCGATCAAATCGAGAAGTTGTCCGCGCGCCTGCGCCGTCTGGAGGCGGCTGCCGGTCGCGACGGCCCGGCGGCTCGCACTCTTAAAACCGCCCCGAGAAAATCCCGATGAGGGCGACCGTTATGGACGACCGCCGCAGCGGCCGGCGCCTGCGCGTACTCGCGCTTGCCGCCTACTTCGGCGTCGCCTTTGGCGCCAATTTGCTCGCAGTAAGCATTAACGCCGCCGTAAGCGCGCCCCTCTTTCAACTGCAAAACGGACGCGCCCTGATGCACGCTTTTGCGTTGCCCCTCTGGCTGCTGGCGGTCACCTTTTGCGCGCCGACAGTTTGCGCGATTATCTACCTCTGGCCGATTTATCGTGAATCCGGGGAAAACTTTCGCCGCGACGCGCTCGGCCGGAGGGCTCTGGCGCGCATTCTTAACGCGCCGATCGCCTCCGCATCCGTTGGCGCGATCGGTTGGGTGATCGGGCTATGTTATGGTTTGTCAATGCAGGTCTTGCGCGCTGACCCGGCGACCCAATCGCATTTATTTTCGTTTGTATTGCTCCTCAATTTACTGAGTTTCGCGTTTTGCTTTGTCTTTATATACTTTGCTCTGGAGACCTTTAATCGTCGTCAGGTGATCCCGCGTCTCTTTCCTGCCGGCGGCCTGTCGCATGTGCCGGGCGCGTTGACTCTTTCCACCCCGGCCCGACTTTACATCTTCTTTATCGCTGTAGGGCCGTACCCGATTTTTCTGCTCTTTATCTACACGCTGTTCCCGCTGGAAGAACTTGTCGCTTATGAACTCATTCCCACCGCCTGGGCGATCGCTTTCGGGGGCGTCGCAGCGGGCGCGCTGGTCACCTTCCTGCTCGCCCGCACCTACCAGAAGCCGCTGCTCGCGTTACGGGCGGCGACGGATGCAATCCGACGCGGCGACTTCACGGTCAACGTGCCGGTCGTGTCTCGCGATGAGCTTGGCGCGCTGAGTGAAAGCGTGAACGAGATGGCGCTCGCGCTGCATGAAAAAGAAACAATTCGCGACGTTTTTGGAAAGTTTGTGGATCCGGAAGTGCGCGACTTTTTGCTCAAGGGCGAGCTGCAACTGGGCGGCGCCGTTCAGCACGCAGCAATACTCTTCGCCGACCTGCGCAATTTTACGGGCATTTCGGAAACTCTGCCGCCGGAGCGGGTCGTAGAAATGCTGAATCTCTATTTTGAACGCATGAGCGCCTGCATTGCCCGCGAAGGCGGGCTCATCAATAAGTATATCGGCGATGCGATTCTCGCAGTCTTTGGCGCGCCCAATCCGCGCTCAGATCGCGCTGACGCGGCGCTGCGCGCTGCAATCGCCATGCGTCGGGAACTCACCGAACTGAACGCAGCGCTGACCGAACGCGGTCTACCCGCAGTGGATAACGGCGTCGGCGTGCACGCCGGCGAGGTTGTGGCCGGCAATATCGGTTCGAGTTTCCGTATGGAATACACAGTGATCGGCGACGGCGTCAATCTCGCCTCGCGGCTCGAAGGACTCACCAAACGGCTGCAAATTCCGGTGATCGTGAGCGACGCAGCTCTGCAGCAACTCGTCAACCCGCAGGCCTTTTCGTTGCGATCCGTCGGTCTCGTGCGTGTAAAGGGCAAAGCGGAACCTGTGCGCATTCACGCCCTGGAGACCTGACGCCGCCGGCGCGCCTTCAGCGGCGAACGCTGGCGACAATGTGTATGGAAAAATTGCGCTGCACCACCGTCTGCGCCGGGGCCGTATCGATTACAATCCCGCCGCCGCGCCCGGTTTCAAAGACGCCGGTCAGACTGATCGAAGAAGTAGCGTCCGCCAGACCCACGCCGACTGCGTACCCATACAGATCCACATGTTCGTTTCGCACCCGCGGCTCAAGTTCCTGCGGCTGGTAGGTCAGGCCCGGAGCAATTGCGATCGATCCGTCGCTGTTATTCAACGAACGTAAATCGTTCGCGATGGCCGACCGACGCCAATCTACGTCTTCCGTGTTCGCAAAGTTCGTGTAGGCGCCGGCGCGAACGAGAAAAGTCTCTGAAATATAATATTCCACGCCGGCGGCGATATTTGTGACTGGTTTTACAAATAATTCCGGGACGCGCGGACTGCGCAGTTGTAGAGTCGCATCGTTCACGCTGTAGCGCGCACGATTGCGATGCACCTCATAACCTTCCGAATGGATTACGTCAAAACTCGCGAGAAAAGCGGGCGTTGGATACCAGGCGAGGCCGGCGCGCAACTCGGGCGTCGCGGGCAGGCCGGCCTCCACAGGCGGACCGAGAACCAACAGGTCGCGACCATAGACGTAGCTCGCGCCGGATTCGTCGCCTTCTTCAAACTGCACCGCCCGCGAACCGCCGACCGACACAACGACATTTCCGGACACCCGACGGCGCGCGCGCAACACGGCGGGCGCACGCACGCTGATCCCGGCGCTCAAGTCATCGCGCAGCATATATTGGGCGCCAAGAGTCGTCACCAGGGAGCGCACGCGCTGGCGAGACAGACTGTTGACGGAAATCAGCGTTCCATCGTTGCTTTCAGTAATCAACGACTCAGTAATTGCGGAGGTCTCGTGTCGAAAAAAGACGCTCGCGCCAAGGGACAATCTTTCGGTCACGCGCCAGCCGACGCCGGGACCGACTTCAATCGCCGTGTTGGCTTCCGAATAATCCAGGTTAACCTGGCCCGCCTGACGTAAGAGCAGCGGCGACTGAATGCGGTTCGATTGGTCGTAGTCTTCGCCGCGCGGATTGGAAACGATAAAGGCCAGCTTCAGATCGCCAAAGTCGCGCACTGCGCCAAAAAAATTCGGGAAATAGTTTTCATAGCTGCGCGAAAAATTCTGATCAGGACCGAACACATCCTGATAATCGTTTTCCGCACTGCGGTAGTTGCTGGCGGAGATAGATATGTACGTGTTGTAAGCGAAGCCCAGGCCGGCCGGATTATAGATGGCGCCGGAGGGATCGTCGCTGATCGCTGCGTACGCGCCGCCCAGGCCTGGCGCACGTTCGCCGTAAAGATTTTCGATGTTGTGATAGCGGTCCGCCTGAAGCGCGGACGCGCTGAACGCTAGAGCCGCAAGCAGTCCGAAGAGCCGTAGCCTTGCAGCGCAACGATCGCCAATAACAAAGCGCTTCATCGCGTCAATGCCGCCCGCTCGCGCACAAATCGTTCGCGTTCGACGCGTGCGCCAGGCAGTTGATTGGCGTCGGCGAACTCAAGCAAAGCGCGCGCCCGCTCGCCGGCCGGCGGATGGGTGCGCGTCAAGGTTGCGGCGCCAGGGCGCGCGGCAGCGCGCTGGAGATACGCAGCCAGCGCCCGCGGATCGTATCCGAGCGTCGACGCATACAATGCGCCGGCGCTGTCCGCATCCAGCTCAAACTGTTTCTGTCGCCCGCGTTCCAGAAGCATCTGATGCAATTCCTTTGCACTGGAATCGATGGCGCTATTAAGAAATCCGCCGCCGCCCAGCGCGCCGCCGAAAAGTTCCAGCCAACTCGCATCCGCACGAAACTCGCCCGCATGACCGAGGGCGATATGCGCAATTTCGTGCGCAAGCACGCCGACTAACTCGGCTTCCGATTCCATCGCAAAAATCGCACCGCGCGTAAACAGAATGTACCCGCCCGGCGCTGCGTAAACATTAATCTCATTTGTATCCAGCACGGCCGTGCGGTATTCGACTTCCGGACGCGCTGAAATGCGCGCCACGCCCTGGGCCAGCGCATTCAGATACGCGGCGAACTCCGGCGCGCGCAGCACGCCGTATTGCCTGGCCAGGCGCGCGGCCACCGCGCGTCCTACGGCGCGTTCGCGCTGATATTCCTCGAGTTGCCGGCGTTCAGCGGCCTGACCGGCGGTGCAGGCGAAAAAAAGCCCGCAGACAAGCGAAAGACAGACGGCGACGCAAAGGTCCCGTGCGAAGCGAGGCTGATGCGCGATCATTGTCCCAGCAGGGCGCGCACCCGCGCAGTGTCGACCGGCTGATTTTCCATCCAGAGTACGGCGTCAAAATCGTATTCCGAAACCGCGCCGCGAACGCGCAAGTTTGCGCGGGACTGCTCCATGCCGCGCGCGCCCGCCGTCTCGGCAACGTCCGAGGCGCGCCGCCGCGAACCGGCTACCGGCGCATCGGCGACGGGCGTTGTAACGCTCGCTTCCGTCGGCGGATACAGCGAGACAAACAGACGCGATACATAGCCGCTCCGTTCGCCGGCGCGCACGCGAAAAAACAGCCCCTGCTCGGCCAGCGTCTCCACGGCGGCGCCGCGCGGGAGCGCAACTCCGGGCGCGGCCAGGGAAGGTTCGACATGCAGCCGCGCCGCCGGGCTGACCACATACCAGGTGCGCGCGGACAGTTCCGCAGCCGTCATTAGCGCAAGCGCGCCAAGGAACAGGGCCGCAGAGCGGAATCGGAGAGAATGAAGCGTCTGAAAATTCAGGAGCATACTTCACATTTGTCGTTTTTTCCCGGAAACGTCAAGCCCCTTCGCGACGCCGGTCGGTAAAGAGATGTAAACTCATTCCGCCCGCGCGCGGACAGGATTTCCTTTGACGCATTCCTCGGCGCAGGGAGTCTGCACAATATGGAATACGTTTCGCTGGGTCGTACAAATCTTAAAGTAAGTCGGATCTGCCTCGGCACCATGACCTGGGGGCAACAGAATACGGAAGCCGAAGCGCACGAACAGATGGACTACTCCCTGGCCCAGGGCGTGAACTTCTTTGACACAGCCGAGATGTACCCCGTGCCGCCCAAAGAGGAAACCTATTCGCTCACGGAACAATACATCGGCTCGTGGTTTGCTGCGCGCAAAAATCGCGATCAGGTAATTCTGGCGACCAAAGTCGCGGGCCCGGGCGATTGGTTAAAATACGTGCGCAACGGCGGCTCGCGGCTGAATCGCGAACACATCCGGGCCGCCTGCGACGCCAGCTTGAAGCGTTTACAAACGGATTATATTGATCTGTACCAGTTGCACTGGCCGGAGCGCGTAACGAATTTTTTTGGCGCGCTCGGCTATTTTCATAAGCCGGAAAAAGACGGAGTCCCGCTGGAAGAATCCCTCGCAGCGCTCGACGAACTCGTAAAAGCGGGCAAGGTGCGCCATGTTGGCGTGTCAAACGAAACGCCCTGGGGCTTGAGTCGCTACCTGCGTCTGGCCGACGAACGCGGCCTGGCGCGGCCCGTGAGCATTCAGAATCCCTACAGCCTGGTGAATCGCACCTTTGAGATCGGTCTGGCGGAAATCGCCTTGCGCGAAGAGTGCGGCCTGCTCGCTTATTCGCCGCTTGCCTTTGGGGCCCTGACGGGAAAATACCTGAACGGCCAGCGACCGGCGGACGGACGTCTCACCCTATTCACGCGCTTCCAACGATACACCAATGCGCAAACGGAAAAAGCCGTTGAACGTTACGTCGCGATTGCGCGAGAAGCTGGACTCGATCCGGCGCAAATGGCGCTTGCTTTTGTAAAGACACGGCCCTTTGTCACATCGACGATCATCGGCGCAACTTCTATGGATCAGCTCAAGACGAACATCGCAAGCTGCACAGTGACGCTGGCGTCCGAGGTCTTAAAGCAAATCGAGGCCGTGCACAAAGATATTTCTAATCCGGCGCCTTGAATGGCGCGCGGAAGACCCCGGCCAGCAGAGCGTCAAAGGCCTGTTCGATTTCGCGCAGGCGCTTGCGAGTTGTACCGGCGCCAGCCAGATAGATGATTGCGCCATTTAAGGCGCCGGCCAGCAGCGCGGCGCAGGCCTCGGGCGCGCGAATCAGCGCCGCACCACGATCGACGTCCGCTCGCAGGGCGGCAAGAATGCGCCCCTGACCGTACTCTCTATCCAGCGCCAAATTTTCCTCCAGGCTCAGAACACTGAAAGCGTCCACCGCGAGTATCCGATATGCATCCGGTCGACTGGCGCGCGCGGCTGCGGCGACCAGAGACTGACGATACCGCACCGGCAGAGCGCCACGTTCGGGCGGGCGGCTTTCCTCGGCAATACGCTCGTGCAGATCGCGACAGACCTCGAAGAATAGCGCGCGCTTATCCTTAAAGTGGTGATACAGGGCGCCGCGCGTCACGCCGGTTCCCTCCAGGATTAATTCGGTCGACGTATCGGCGTAGCCGCGCTCGGCAAAGAGCGCCGCCGCGCGAGCGACGAGGACGCTGCGGGTTTCCCGGGAACGATCCGCCTGGGTGCGCGCCATGCCGGAAATATTTCGCCCCCGTTTTTGTCGTCAAGCCCGGGAAAAGGGCTGGTCATAATACATACAATCAGTATGTATGTTTATACAGGTTGTATGTATGGTAACCGCACCCGCCCGATCTCCCGCCCTGGACGCCCTGCGCGGCTTCGCACTTTTCGGAATTTTATGCGTCAATCTGCCCTTTCTGGCCGCGACCGCCGAGCAGGCCCTGGCGGGGCCCGGACCCGCCGCCGGCTGGCTCGACCGGATGGCGGACGGACTCGTCGCGTTCGCCTTTGAAGCGAAGTTTTTTGTCCTGTTCTCCTTCTTGTTCGGCTTTGGCCTGGCGGCGCAAATGCAGCGCAACGCGAACGCAGGCCCGCAATACGTGCGCCGGTTGATCGGTCTTTTCGCGCTGGGAGCGCTGCACAGCGTGTTGTTTTTTGTCGGCGATATTTTACTCTCGTATGCGATCCTCGGCGCCGGCCTATTCGCCCTGCGCAATCGTACGCCCGCGACCTTGCTGGCGCTGGCGGGCCTCGCATATCTTCTGGCGCTGGCCGCTTACGCGGCGCTGCCCCTGCTCTCGGGCGCAGCGGATCTCAGCGTCGCGAGCGCGGCCGAGCGCACCGCCTTTCTCGGAAGCTACGCAGACGCTGTCCGCGAACGAATCGCCCAACTGCCTTTTGCGCTGAGTTTTATCGTGTTTTACAATTGGCCGACGGCCTTTGCGATGTTTTTGCTGGGTTACACTGCAGGCCGCGGCGGCTGGCTCCAGGATCCACGCGCCTTTGTTGAACGGACGGCGCGCTATCTCGCGCCCGCGGCGCTGATCGGAGTCGTGGGCAGCGCCTGGTTTACGCTCGACGGTCGCGCCCCGGGCTGGCACGGCTCGGCGGCGATGGCGGCGCTCGCTCTCAGTGCGCCGTGTCTATCTTTTGTCTATCTACAGCTTGTGCTCCGACTCGCGCTGCACCGACCGGACTCGCGGCTGGTCCGCGGTCTGGCCATTGCGGGACGCATGTCGCTGACAAACTACATCGCGCAGAGCGTCGTGGCCGGTTTGATCTTTCACGGCCACGGTCTGGGACTCTACGACTCGATCGGTCCAGCCGGGCTATTTGCAATTGGCGCAGCGATTTTTGTTCTGCAAATGATCGGCTCATCTGCGTGGCTGCGCCGTTTTTGCTGCGGGCCTGACGAATGGCTCTTACGTTCCTGGGCGCGCCTGCGCTGGCAGCCGTTTGTAAAGGTCGACGCGACCTAAAAACGCGATCCGCCGCGATCCAGCGCTTCCGCCACAGCGTGCGCTGCATCCAGCATCGCGCGCAGCTTTTTTTCATCGGATATCGTTCCGCGCAATTCCGCCACGGCGCGATCATCGAGCGCGGCCGCGTACATGTAATTTGATGTGAGCGCAATTATCGCCTGGCGCGTTTGGGGATCCGCCAGCGCTCCGCGCACAGCCTGCTCGTTGGAGCCCCGGACCATGAGTTTATTGTCCGAGTTTTCATCGCCGAGTTGGATATCCTGGCCGGAATAGACCGGTCGTAACAGGCGATCAATAAAACCTTCCGGACCGACCTGCAGCTCGATGCCGAGCGGACGGTGATAAAACACGCTCACGCGCGTATACGCTTGACTGCTTTTTCCCGAACCGCGGGTGAAGGGTTCGAGCAAGACAGAACGACCGTACAGCGTTCCAGTAATCCGCCAGGGCGCCAGAAACCGGATCAGTTTTCCGACGAAGGAGTCGCCTTGCAGGCCTCGATTGAGATTCGCCAGCTGAGCCGAGGACGGCCCGTCGGCTTCCGGCCCCGCAGTCGCAAGTTTTGCGCGGATCGCGGCCTCGCCGTCTTCGTATGCCAGTCCCAACTTCAGAGCCACAGCCCGCATTTTTTCGCGCGAACGCACTGTGACGGAGTAGATTAAGCCGATGAACACAATCGGAAAGATTGCAAACATGACAACGAGAACTATCGCTGTGACTGATGACTCATCCATTCGCTATGCTCCAGAAGTGCGGTCAATCCGCTGAATTCAAGATCCAAATCGGCTTTCGCCCTCAAGCGCATCTGCGACGCGCCGGCCCGCATCCAGCATTGCGCGCAGCCTGGCGTCTTCTGAAACCACGCCGCGCAGTTCTGCGACGACACGGTCATCCAGCGCCCCCGCGTGGGCATAATCCGTGACGAGTTGCACAAGCGCCGCACGCACCGGGGCGCCGGACAGCAGCGATCGCACCGCGGCCTCGCTGTTTCCGGCGACAGTCAACGCCGCGTCAACTTTCGCATCGCCCAGTTGTATGTCCTGAGTCAGCGAAACGGCGCGCGTGAGTCGGCTGAAAAAACCCTCCGGCCCGACTTCGAGAGCCAGCCCCAATGCTTTGCGATAGAAGACTGTGACGCGCGTGTACTGATGGCGACTCTTGCCGTGGCCGCGCATAATCGGCTCAATCATGACGCGGCGCCCCTGGTAGTCGCCCTGCAGGCGCCACGGCGCAAAAAAACTCAGGATGCCGCCCGCGCTATCGCCGTTCAGCCGCTTGAGCGGGTCCGTTTGCTCCGCGCCGCCTGCAGCCGTCGCTGCGCCGCTCGCAGGCGCGCCTTCGCCACGGCCGTCCGAATAGACCAGGCCCAGTTGCGCCGCGGCCGCGCGCATGCGGGTCTTTGCATTTTTTTGCATACTGTAAATGATAAACAGCACGAGCGCAGGGGCGCCTACGAAGACCGCCAGATTAAACAAGTTTGGAATTAACTCTTCGACCATGGCCTGCGCTTCCTCCAGGACGCGCCGGGCGAGTCAGTACAATCCGCCAAAAAAATACAAGTAGATTCCGCTAAACCCGGCGGCCGTCCGCTGCGCAATGCGATTGACTTATGCCGTCGTCGCAGGTTTAATTCAAGCATGTGCGATACCTTTGTAGCGACCTCAGGTTACACCGCAAACGGCGCGGTCATCTTTGGCAAGAATTCCGATCGCGAACCCAATGAAGCGCAGGCGATTGTCCGCATTCCGCGCCGACGGCCCGAGGCGCGCGAGCTTCAAACGACCTACATTACGATCCCGCAGGTCCCCGAAACGTACGAAGTGCTGCTATCAAAGCCCTTTCAGATGTGGGGGGCCGAAATGGGCGCCAATGAGCACGGTCTGGTAATTGGCAACGAGGCGGTATTTACAAAGCTGAAATTCGCCCGCAAAAATGAGGGCCTCACGGGCATGGACATGATTCGTCTCGCGCTGGAACGTACGCGCACGGCTGACGCGGCGCTGGGACTGATCACGGAACTCATCGAACAATACGGACAGGACGCTTGCGGCGGCTACACGGATAAAGGTTTCTTTTATCATAATAGTTTCATTATCGCCGATCCCGACGGCGCGCTGGTTCTGGAAAGCGCGGGCAAACATTGGGTCGCCGTTCGGGTTACCGGTTTTCGCAGCATCTCAAACGGCCTGACGATCGAAGGCGAATTTGATTTTTCGAGCAAAGGCGTGATTGACTTTGCGAAACAACAAGGTTGGATTGCGCGCGGACGCGACTTCAGTTTCCGCGAAGCCTTCTCCGATTCGTTTTTCACATACTTCAGCAAGTGCCGCGTGCGCCAGAGTCTGTCGACGAAACTGGGTCACGCTCAAACGGGCGCCCTGGATGCGGCCGGGGCGATGGCCATACTGCGCAGCCATGGCGACGGGAACGAAGGCGCGCAATTTGATCCGTCCGGCGCAAACATGGGCTCGCTGTGCCTGCATGCAACGGGGCTGACTACGCCCAGCCAGACGACCGGTTCGCTCGTTGCGGAGTTGCGCAAGGGTCCGCCCTCCGCCTTCTGGCTTACGGGCACGGCCGCGCCGTGTCTGTCGGTGTTTCGCCCGTTTTTTCTGCCGGGGACCAATCTGCGCGCAGGCGAAGTTACCGAACCTGGCGCTGCGCCGGACGACTCCCTCTGGTGGAAGTTCGAACAACTGCATCGCCGTGCACTGAAGAACTACGAGGCCGTCTATTCGGCGATAGAACGTGATCGCGCCGCTCTGGAAGCCGATTTTTTGACTCAAGAAAAAATCTATACGGCCCGGGGCGCCAGCGTGGACGAATTGTCCGCGTTCAGCCAGGAAGCCGGCGCAAGGGCGGACGCCCTGCTCGACCGCTGGCTCGCAACCCTGATCCAGGCGCCGCTGGCGACGCGCGGCTTTGCGCCGATCTACCGGATGTATCGCGCAAACGTAGACCGGGCGGTCGGACTCCAGGTCTGAGGCGAGCTCTGCGAAATATGCGTCAGCCTGCATAAAAAACCGGCGGGCGCATTGAATTTCGGCTGGGCATAAAGCCGGTCGTCCGCTTGCCTGTCGCTTGATGGACGCGAGAATCGAAGTAGCGGACGGTCGCGTCATTTTACATGTGACCGGCGAAGTGGATCTTTACAATGTGGGGGCGCTGCGCGAGGCCCTCGATCAAGCGATCGATAAACACAAAGAGCCCGTCGACGTGCACCTGGGCGAAGTGTCGTACATCGATTCAACCGGCATTGGCGCGCTGCTTAACGCCAATACGCGTCTGAAGAAGTTGAATCGCGCTTTGCGCTTTGTCGCTACTCCGGACACCGTACTCGAAGTTTTTAAACTTACCAAACTGGATCAGTTCCTGACGATACTGCGTTAATCGCCGGCAGCCTTGCGTCGGCGTTGCGCCTGGCCGGGGCGCAGCGAGCGTGCAAACTCGCGATGGAACTCGAGATCGTCGAGCACCGTTTGTTCGCCAATCAGAGTGTTTCGAAAACCTCCGCGATCGCTGTACGGCGCCGCCAGGCCAAACGCCTGAAACTCCCGATTCATGTACGCCGGAAAATCTCTGAACAGCGCCAGCTTGCGTTTGAGGCGCGGCATCATGGCGCGCGCAAAACCGTCCACCAGCTCCGCATAGGGATAAATCTCGCGCCAGCCCGCCCCGGCATAGAGGCGCATCGCATTCAGGTAACTCCAATCGCCAAAGGAATCCAGATCCTTTTTCGCGCCCGGATCGCGATTCGTGACCTTTACGCGGCAGCGCACCGGTCGCCGGAGCGTTTTTTGCAATCCGTAAGACGCGAGCCGCTCCGCCTGATGCGCGCTGAAAATTAAATTGTCGTATGCGCCCGCAAACCAGCTGAATAGATTGTGGCGCGCAAACCGGCTGAAGAGAATCGCCAGCGTTTCCATTATACGACCGCGCCTCACAAAAACGTCCAGCACGAGATTTTTCCAGCCGCCGCCGGCTGCGCCCTCGTGAATGCGACGCGATCCGTAAACCGAGTTCATTACGCGCTCGTTCAGAAAGTCTACTCGGAAAATAAAAGCGTTGGGTTCTTTCACCCAGAAAATCCGTTCGCTCCCTTCCAGCGCGTCGCAGGCTAATCGCAAACGGTAACCGCGCGGCAGATGCGCGCCTTGCAGTTCGCGAGAGTTGGCGTCAAAAATCATGTCGTAGTTTCGCGCGTCGGGGTCCTGGAGCATCGGTTCCAGGTGAAAAAAAAGCGGCAGATCGCCGTTGAGCAGCAGCGTGCGCCGCTCGCCGGCGGAGTCGCCGTAGAGCGCGGCGCGGCCAGCGAGCACATTGGCAGCAAAGCCCTCGTCCGACTCCGCCACAAAGCGCATTTCCTTGCCGCTCCGCTCGGGACGAAAATACTCCAGGCATGCGTTAAAAATTATCCGTGAATCGGCGTTGCCGGTGAAGACAATGCGCGTTGCGGAGGATCGCATGACGTTTACAAACGTGTAGACCAGCGCCGGTGCGTTGCCAATGAGAAAGTTATGTTTGCGTCGATGTCGCGCGTAGGTCTTGTTCCCGTAAATCAGGTAGTCCGGATATTCTCCGGCGGCGCGGGCGCGCGCGGCGGTTTCCAGTATCAGAGCATTCGCGTTGGCGCCATAATCGCCGTGACCGCAGAGAACTAACGCTTCGCTAACGCCGGGTTCCATCGGGCGCACTCTGCGGTGCGCGCGCTTTCGGGCAAGCAAGACCTCGAAAAGAAAGCGCCGGACCGGAAAAAAGATGACATGCCGATCCCGCGCGCGGACTACTCAGGACTGACATGAAAGTCCTCTACATTGCTCCGCTACTGACGCTGTGCGCAGCGCTGACGGGTCGCTGCGTGCGCTCGCAGGCCGGCGACGAGACCGCGGAACTATTGTTGCTGGGCGCCGCATCCCAGGCGGCGGCCTGCGCCGCCGCTGAAAATCAGCCCCAGGCTTCCCGGCAGTTTCAGAGCGGGTTTGAAAGCGTCGCCGACTTTAATGGTTTTTACATTACCCCTTTGAATTATCAGAACGCGGCGACGCACGAACTCACCGGAACGCAGTCGGTCAGCGGACAATCGCATCGAGCGTATATTTACGCAGCGGGGCCGGCCTGCCCCGCCTGGCAAAATTGCAATCACCGCGCTTATCCCACGATCCAGCTGCAAAAGACCGGCGCTGGCGCTTACCGCACGCCGGTGGAAGTGGAACTCTCCGTGCGCCTTAACATGAGCCTCGCGCAGGGGCAGTGGGTCAGCTTCGTAACGCTGACATCCGATCCCTCCGACGCCTGGGCGCGCACCCTGCTGTTGAACCTGGGCCACATCAACGGAGTCGGCGCCCAACCATATGTGCATTTATATCATTTGCCGAATCAGGGTCAGGGCGGCTGGACCTATCAGATTAGCGACGCCAACAATCCGCTCGCCTTTCCGCAAAATCAGTGGGTGACTTTAAAAGTCTGCGTCGACTGGAACTCAAGCGGGGGATTTGCGCGCGCGTATCAAGACGGAACGCTGGTCTCTGCGGGCCCGCTGTCCGGGGGCTGCGGCCAGGTCCAGCAGGCGCACTTTGGTTTGTATGCGCATCCGACGCTGACCGGCGGCGAAGTATTCAATGATAACTTGACGATTCGCGAAGTCGCAAGCTGCAATTAGCGCAGAGCGACGCAGCGCTCTACTTTAACGCCGCCGCCCAGTCCGTAAACACCGCCTCCAGACCGCGCGCTTCGAGCGCTGAGCGAACCTCGGCAATGCTGCGCGCGTCTTCAATTTCAAATTGGACGGTGGCGCCGCTATTCGAATATCCGCCCGGCTCCGTGCGCGATCCGGCGCTCATCTGCGTTATGCAAAGCCCGGCCAGTTCATCCCGCAGACGCGCGGGTTCGCGCGTGCTCAAGGTCAAGCTGGCGTCAGGCAAAAAGATGCGCAGCGCAAAGAGAAACCGTGCGTAGATGCGATCGGGAATTACGGGAAAATCGCCCAGACCTTCCGCCGGGCGCAGGCGCGGCAGCGACAGAGAAATCTGGGTTTGCCAGTAGTTCCGCAGCAGATACCGCGCGTGCAGTCCCGTAAAAAAAACATCCGCTGCAGGATCGGACAGGCCGAGCAACGCCCCGACCGCAATCCGCCGCAACCCGGCGCGCCCCGCGCGATCGGGACAGTCGAGCCGATATTGCATGCGACTCTTCATGCCTTTGAGGTGCGTTTCGCGATAGCGCACGGGGTCGTAGGTTTCTTGATACACCGCGAGGCCGTCGAGTCCGCGCCGGCGCAGAGTCGCATATTCCGCTTCTTTCAGCGGATAGACCTCGATGCTGATCGAGGCGAACTTGCGCGCGAGGCGCTCAACAATATCGCCGATATACTCCGGCGGAGTTTCGCGATACGCCTCCCCGGTCAACAGCAAGAGGTGGCGCACGCCTTGCTGATAGAGAATGTCCGCCTCCGCTTCCGCCTGATCGGGCGTCAAAGTCAGACGACGAATCTCATTGCCAAAACTGAAGCCGCAGTACGTGCATTTGGAAAAACACACATTTGAGAGATACATGGGCGCGTACAATTGCACGGTGCGACCAAAACGTTTGCGCGTAAGCGCCTGCGCTCGCGCGGCCATCTCTTCGAGGAACGCATCGGCGGCGGGCGAAAGCAACGCCATGAAGTCCTCGGCGCTGAGACCATTTTCCGGACAGTCCAGGGCGCGCGCTACATCGCTGGCCGCATAGTGCGAAGCGCCGCTTGCGGACCGGCGCCCGGCCGCCAGGGAATACTGGAAGGCCTCGCCGCCCGAAACGCGGTTGGCGACGCTTGCAAAATCAAAGTGCTGAATGTATTCGCCGAAACTCATGGCAGTGCGCAAGAGCGCGCTTCGTCTTCATTCCAGAGTCGTTGACATGCGCTTCTGCGGCGACTCCAAAATATAATAACCGCCAGCCCGGATCATACATGAGATTGGCAACTCTGTGCGTTGCTGCGGTGCGCGGCGCAGCAGGAGCATGGCGGGAACTTCGTGAATGATCCGGGCTAGCCGCTCGCGGCGCCGTTATTGCGAACGTGCGTCGCGATCGTCGCAAGCAGCTCCTCGCGGCGAATGGGCTTCGACAGGTATCCGTCGCATCCCGCCTCCAGGCAGCGCTCAGCTTCCTCTTCAAAGGCGTGGGCGGTCACTGCGACTACCGGCGTCCGCTCGCGAAAAAAGGCCGTTTCGCGGCGGCGGATTTCGCGAACCGCGCTGAGCCCGTCGAGCACGGGCATCTGAATGTCCATAAGGACCAGCTCAAAGCCGCGGCCCGCGCTCGCCGCTGCGTCCAGCGCATCAATCGCCGCCTGGCCGTTATCGGCGAACTGCAGCTCATACTGCGCCGACTTCAAGTATGCCGACAGCAACAGCCGGTTGTCCGGGTTATCTTCGGCTACAAGAATGCGCCCGACAGTGCGCTCGATCGCCGGCGGCCGCTCCGACGCGAGCTTCACCGTAGACGGGGACGACGCGTCCGACGCCGGCGTAATCCAGGCGGCGACCTCGGGCCGCTCGACATCCGGGCGGAGGACAAACGGCAGCCTCAGAAAAAACGCACTGCCGCGCCCCGGCGCGCTTTCGAGCGCGATGTCGCCGCCCATTTTTTCGGCGATCTGTCGACATATTGCCAGGCCCAATCCGACGCCGCTCTGACCGCGCGTATAACTGGCGTCCGCCTGCACGAAAGTCTCGAAGATTCGCGTCTGGTCTTCTGCAGCAATGCCCACGCCCGTATCGCGCACTGTGAATAGCAGCTGCAGGCGCTCGCGCCCCGTCGCCTCCGCTTCGATCTCGATGCGTACGCCGCCGCGTTCCGTGAACTTGATCGCGTTAACGCCGAGGTTGAGCAGTATCTGACGAAGTCGGCCGGAATCGCCCAATAAGGCCTTGCCGGCGCAAAGACCGGGCGCCGGGCCGACGCTCAGTGAAAGGTCGCGAGCTTGCGCCATGGGCTGCAAAAAGGCGTCCAGATCGGCCAGCAGCGTTTCCAGGCGAAACGGGCGCTCGACGAGATTCAACTCGCCCGCTTCGATTTTGGAGAGGTCCAGAATATCGTTGACCAGCGTGAGCAAGCCCTCGCTGGCGCGTTGCAGCACATCAAGATATCCGCGCTCTTCACCATTTAAACGCGCGCCGGCCAACATGTGACTCATGCCCAGGATAGCGTTGAGCGGCGTGCGAATCTCATGACTCATGTTTGCAAGAAACAGACTCTTCAAGCGGCTGGACTCGCGCATGCGGTCTTTCTCCGCGCGCAGAATGCGAATGCGATGAGCCAATCCGATTGACAACAAACTGATTTCAATCAGGGTTCCGATCTGCAGACCATATGTAGAAAATGGCGTGGCGGCGATGAGCGCGCTGCTTTTGAGAGCGTACAGTATGCCGCCTGCGAAAAATCCGCAAAACGCAAACACAAAATAGTAGGCCGGTCGGAACCGCGCCCGGGCCACGATCAGTCCGATGATCATCGCAGACAGGAGGGTTGCGATCGCGGCGTAGCTGTTGAGTCGCGCAGAGAATTGAAACGGCAGAAAGCACAAGACCCCCGCGAAAATAATCCAGACGTGCGCAATCCAACGCAGGGCCTGATCCGAACGCGGCAAAAATCGATCCGTCTGCAAAAACGCCGTCGTGAAGAGCAAAAAGAAACCCATGTACGCGGCGACGCTGATTTGATTTACAAAAAGCGCAAACCACGGCCACTGCGACCAGACCAGCTCGTAGCCGAATCCCGTCTGCGAAAGAATAAAGACGCCGCCCGCAAAAACATAGGCCACATAGTAGATGTAACTTCGTTCGCGGACTATCAAGAACAGAATCAGATTGTAAATCATCATGATTCCGATGACGCCAAAATAGATCCCTTGATACCAATTGTAACGCGCGCTGTCCGAGTAGAAGTCGCGTTCGCGCCAGACCGCGAGCGGCAAAGTCATCGCAGCGCTGGACCTGACGCGCATGTATATGGTCCATGTTGCGCCGGGCGGAATCACCAGCGGAAAAATAAAGCTGCGGTGCAAACGGGGACGCTCGCTGAACGGCCGTTCCAGTCCGGCCGCGTACAGGCGCACCGACTCGTAACGCGGCGTCGCCGTTGCGCCTTCAGCCGGCAGAAGCCAGTAGACCTCCGCCGACTCGGTCAACGGCGCATCCAGCTCCAGCAGCCAGTCGTCGTGGTTCGACGCATTTCTTACCTGGAAGCGAGTCCAGACGGCGGCCTTTGTAAATCCAAATGTCGGCGTCTCGTTGTCGCTGCGAAAATAACCGTCGACGGCGGACGCTTCCACGGCGGTCAGCGTTGCGTTTTCGTCTTTCAGATACTCCGCGCGGCGACCCAGCCCGACCCGCGCCAGATCATCCGATAGTTCGATAACCGGGGGCGCTCCTGGCCTCGCTTCCGGCGCGACGGGAGTTGCGCCAGCCCGCGTTGCGCACAGCGCCGCAGCCAGAATCAGCGCCGGGCGAAGAGCGGCAAAGACGCGAGAGTACGAACGCACGACGTCAGCAGTTGAACACCGGAATCAGAAATGTCAAGCCCGACCGACGCTGCGCGCTTGACACAACCCTAACATATTGTTTCATTTAAAGTCTATGCGCAGCTACGTCGCCTGTCTACTGCTCTCCGGCGCTGTGTGGACCTGCGCGGCGCCCGCGCCGACCACGCCGCCCACGCCGCCCGTACAGGCGGCCGACTCAACTTCAGCGTCGGCCGCGCCTCCGCCGATCGCGCTGACGAATGAGGTCTACTCCGAACCGGATGGCGCGCCCCTGCATGCGGATGCGCTGATTCCGCCCGGGCCTGGCCCGCACCCCGCGGTGCTGCTGCTGCACAGCGGCTCGTGGCGGCGCGGCGACAAACAGCGCGTCAGCGCCGCCGCGACGGAGTTCGCGCGCCAGGGTTTTGTTGCGATCAGTTTGAATTACCGACTCAGCGATCGCGCGCGCTTCCCCGCGCAATTGGAAGACGCGCGCGCCGCCCTCGCGTGGACGCGCGCCAATGCGGGGCGACTGCGCGTTGCGCCGGATCGAATTGGCGTCATGGGTTATTCGGCGGGCGGACACCTGGCCCTGCTGCTGGGACTCGCCGAACCGGAAAACGCCGCAGCTGCGTTTCGCCCCAGGGCGGTCGTGGGGG
>JAVHPJ010000116.1:59895-129086 GCA_036170535.1 Leptospirales bacterium
CCGCGGCGCCGAGCGATCTATGGGCGCTGATGGAAAACCCGGCGGTAGTCGCCCTGCTGGGCGGACGCAAAAGCGAAATGGAAGCGCAGTATCGTCTGGCCTCGCCAATCGACCACGCCAGCGCTGACGATCCGCCGACTCTGCTGTTGCACGGCGTGTATGATGCGATCGTTCCCGTCGACCAATCGCGCCGACTGGCCGCCGCCCTTGCGCGCGCCGGAGCGCCGGTGGAATTGCGCGAGTTGCCGCACGGCCACACCCGCATGACGGTCGGATACAATGAACTCGAAACCCGACTCGCGATCGAGTTTTTTAAACGCACACTGCTGTAACGGCGCCTGCCGCGGGTTACGCACCGACGCCCGGCACGGTCAACACATAGCGGTACTTCGCCTGCGCCGCGCGCTTATTCGCTTCATTAAAAAAGTCGCACACAAAATCAAATCGACGACCCTCGGAGCGGGTCAGGCGGGCGCTGGCCCGCACCGTATCGCGGGATACCGGACGCAGATATCGAATGGAGGCGTCCATCGTCAGCATCCGCTCGTCGGGTCGTTCCGCCTGAAACATGCACATAATAGCGGTCAACGTGTCGCCAACGGTGAACATGCAGCCGCCGTGCATAAATCCATGCAGGGCGCGGTTTTCCTGAGCGAAGGGCACAAGCGCCTCGGAAGCATCGGCGCTGAGAGTCAACAGACGCATGCGCGTGCCGGCGGGATGGCACTGATCGATCAGACTTTGCGCTCGCTCAATGAGACTGCCGCTTTCCGGAAATCGGAAAAGTTCAGCCGGCACAATCGCGCGCATCAAGGCGGTTAATTCCATGTATCACTCCCGACAGGAGACCAACCTGTCTCTCGTCAGGCTCGAAGGGGAGACCGACTTGTCCACCCTTTTTGCTGGAAAAAAGAGCGGCCCGGCGCCGGACTGGTTCCATGGGCAAGCAGGAAGACTTTTCGCTCGATTTTATGGCGAGCGCGCGTTCCGAGGCCAACCCCGGGGCGCGTCTGCTCGCAGCGGCTCGCGAACTGTTTAACGCACACGGCTATCAAAGCGCCGGCATTAACGAAATTATCGCGCGTTCCAACACCTCAAAAAAGAGCTTCTACCGTTATTTCCCGAGCAAGCGCCGACTGGGCGAGGCCTACCTTCTGGCGGAGGAGCGCGAGGTTCAGCGCGCTATGGAAACGCTGATGCGCCGCTACGGCCGGGACGTGCGGGGCTTTGTGCGCGCCTGGGGCGCCCGCCTCAAAAAGCAAGCGGCGGGCGACGCGTACCACGGCTGCCCCTTTGTCAATGCCGCTGCGCATGCGCCTGAGGAGTTTCGCGAAACCCTGGAGGGCGTCGCCGGACGCTGGCTGCAAACGCTCCAGGCGTATCTTCAGGCGAGCGATGCGACGCTGGACGCCCCGCGCGCGCGAATGGCCGGCAAACGCGTGTTGCTGGCTTACCAGGGCGCGGTTCAAATGTGGCGGTTGAGCGGTAGCCGGCAGTATTTTGATATTTTCGTTGAGACGGCGGAGCAGGCCTTAACAGACTGCTGAAAAGTCGATAGACGGACTTTTTCGGCAACCTGTCAGAGACCTGAAACCCCGCATGTCAATCGCCTCGAATTTATCCGCCGCAAGTCTCGCCCTGCTGCTGTTGCTGGCGGGACTCCTGGTGCTCGACGCCCGCAAACGTTCGAGCCCGTTTCTCCTGGGCTATTTGACGATTATCACCTTGCTGACGGTGCTCCGTTTCAGCTTCTTTGAAGGCGGTCCGCTGCTCGTCGCCTTGCCGTATTTCCTCTTTCCCTCCGTTTTTGTCGTGGGCCCGCTGCTCTATCTGTACGCTCGGTCGGTGTTGTTCACGCAAAATGTGAACCGTGCGGAAGCATTCGCGCTCGCAATCGCCCCGCTGGCGATGCTCGGCGTTCACTTTGCCGTGAACCTCCTGTTTCCCGAGACGCTTGATCCGGCCGCAATCCAGGCGCAGTCGGGCGCGCTGGCGGCGTACACGCGCGCCCTCGGCATCGCCGGCTGCGTCTATAATGGCGTCTTTGAGTGGCGGGCGCTGCGACTGCTCGGCGCTTACCGCCGCGCCGTGGTGCACGAATATGCGGGCCCGGTCCGCGAACAGTTAACGTGGCTTTCGAGTCTGCTCTGGGCGAACCTCGCACTGTTGGGCGTTTACCTTGCAGCAAATCTTTTCGCCTGGCATTACGGAGGCCCGCCGCGTCCGGTCAGTCCGGCGGAGGGTCTGGTGGCGCTGGCGATGTCCTATTTGATCGTCTTTTATTATGTTCGCAAGCCAGCTATATTCGCCATTGCGCCGCCCGCAGCTCAGGCTGCGCCAGCGCCCGAAACTCCGGCGAAATATGCGCGGCAGAATCTGAGCGAAAGCGCGCGCCGCGATATTCTGCGTAGAATAGAGGAGTTCATGGGCGCCGCGAAACCGCACCTCGAGGATGATTTGAGCCTCAGCGGGCTCGCAGCGGCGCTCGGACTGCCGGCTCACCACGTCTCGATGGCGATAAACATTGAAACAAATCAGAACTTCTTTCAGTTTATAAACAGCTACCGTGTGAAAGAAGCGAAATCCCTGCTGCTGGCTCCGGACTGGAGCGAAGCGCCGATTTTGCGCATTGCGTACGAAGCAGGGTTTCAATCGAAGGCCGCCTTCAACCGCGTGTTCAAGGACCTGGCCGGCGAAACGCCTTCGGCGTATCGCGCGCGTCATACGGGCGGCGCGTCGCCCGGCCCGCTCCCCGCTGAAGATTGAACTGAATTTGAGGTCTCAGCTTGCGAGGCGGGGCGACCGGGGCGCAAAATTCGCGTACACTCAATGAGTCCGGCGTTCGGCCGACGGAGGCGCTAATGAAACGCGATACCCTGCGACTGTTCTTGAATATTATTCTGACCATCGGCGCGCTGGAGTTTTTCGGGCCCGCGTTGCGCGATTCCGACGCATCGCATCTCCAGAATCCGCACTGGCCGGGGCATGCGAAAGTGCACATGATGTGGTTTATCGGTTACCTGTTCTTTTCCGGAGTCGCCCAGATTTATCTGATCTGGTTGCGCAAGCGCGAAGACTATCCGCTGGTCCTCGGATGGCAACTGTGCAATCTGCTTGGTTTCTGGACCGCGGTGCTTACCGCGCCGCTTTACAGCGGCGCGGTGGTCGATCCTCAGTACCACATGCAGATACTCGGCATCAATGAAAATCTCGTCGCCTTCACATTCTTCACTGTTGTCTGGCTGTGCGCCGGCGGAGTTTACGCCGCGCTGACTCGCCAGGATCGCAAGACTGAGGCGGAGCCGACGCATGCGTAAGACGCCCGTCCTGATTATTGGCGCCGGCCCCACAGGCATGACGGCGGCGCTCGCCCTGGCGCAGGCCGGCGTCCGCTCGGTTCTCATTGAAAAGCGGCGGCAGCCCGGCCGACATCCCCGGGCGCATGAGATCAGCGGTCGCACCCTGGAAATTCTCGAGGGCCTGGGCGCGCCGTTTCGGGAACTCAGCCGCGAAGCATCCTCGCACAACTGCGCCTCGCGTATCCTTTTCTGCCGCACAGTCGCCGAGGAAGCGGGTCGCATTGACCTGAACGATGCGCAAACTCAACGTAAGTATCAGGACCAGGCGGCGGCCGGCGCGCCGTACCTGAATCTTTCGCAGACGGAACTGGAAGCGGTTCTGCGTCGGCGCGTGCAGGCGAATCAACGAATTGTCTGGCTTCCCGGGCGGGAATGGCAGCGGCTTGAACAAGACGACTCCGGCGTGCGCACCTGGATTCGCAGCAATCGCGCCGAGGAAGAGATTCATAGCGACTACGTATTAAGTTGCGACGGGGCCGGCGGCGCGGTGCGCCAGTCGCTCGGCATCGCCATGGACGGCCCCGACCGTTTGCAGGATTTCGTTAACGCGTACTTCACAAACGATCTGAGCGAAATTCTGCCTGCGCCGGCAAAACTATGGTTTATCCTGCGCCCGGACGCAGCCGGCGTATTAATCGCCCATCATTCGCAAAGGCGGTGGGTCTACCATGTAGCGACGGCGCCCGGCGAACGCATCGAAGACTACGACGCAGCGCGCTTTACCGGGCTTTTACGCAAGGCGCTGGACCGACCCGACTTCGTTCCGCACATCGAATCGATCAGCTCGTGGCGTATGGCGGCGCAGGTGGCCACGCACTTTCGCGCAGGACGCGTCTTTTTATTGGGCGACAGCGCGCATCGCTTTCCGCCGACCGGCGGCATGGGACTCAATTCCGGCGTGGCGGACGCCCACAATCTCGCCTGGAAACTGGCGTGGACGATCAAGGGCGTCGCCGAAAGCGAGCTGCTCGAAAGTTATGACCGGGAACGCAAACCTGTCGTCCGGCGGAGTTGCGCCGCGAGCCGCAAGAATTATCAGGACCTGTTTGAAATTCCCGCATGCTTTGGATTGAAGCCAGAGCGGCTGGCGCAAGCGATGCGCATTGTATACGCGCCAATCCTCCGGCCCTTACGCGACTGGCTGCTCGGACGGCTTTTGCCGCAGCTCCTGAACCTCGCCGATAAACGGCTCCGCAGGCGCATGCGACTGCCGAACGTGCGCACCAGGGCGCAAGCGGCGATCGCCCGCCAGCGCGGGCATTTTGATCGAATCGGGCTGGATCTGGGCTTTCAGTACGTCGACGGCGCCCACCTCCAATCGAACGCGAATATTCCATGCGATCCCGAGATCTACACGCCGCACTTTCTTCCTGGCGCGCGTCTGCCCAACGCAAAACTTGCGCGCGGCGCACGACGAATATCGATCCACCGCATGCTGGACTCATTCAAACTCACCCTGTTCCATGCGGGCGACGGAGCGCGGTACCGGTCGGCGCTGCGCGCCTGCGATCTGGGGGCGCACGTTCGACTGCAGAACATAACCGGAACGCTATTCGCCAACGGGGTCCGAACGCAGTGGACCGACTGGACGGGGCTGGATGCAAGCGGCGCCCTCCTGGTGCGACCGGACGGCGTCGTCGCCGCGCGGTTCCAGAAGGACGCCGACGCAGCCGACGCACTGGCGGCGCTGCAAGAGCGGATGTGCATCCGGCCACGCGGCGCCGGCCCGCGGAGACGCGTAGCATGAAGATCTTGCGCGTCACGCTCGTCCTGACAACGCTGGGCGGCGCCTCGCTGGTCTGGCTGCTCACGCGACCGCCCGCAATACTTCCGCAGCCGGCGAACTTCGCCTGTCTGGCGGAAAGCGACGGCCGCTTTACCGACTTTACTGCGCCGACGCGGCAAATCTACGGCATCGGCCTCTCGTACGCTGCGCACATAGAAGAAACCGCGCACGAATTTGATCCGACCGCCGGTCCGGCGGTTTTTCGCAAGGCGATTACAACGCTGCAAAGATCGCCCGCGCACGTGCGCATTCCCGCTCCGGCGGAAATCCTCCAGTTGGCCGAAGAATTCGAACCTGGCCTGGGCCGCGAACTGGCCCGCCGTCACCCGTCGCTGCCGGCCCTGCTCGACTACGAAGGCGAACTCGGCTTTGTCCTGCTCGCCGACGTGAGCCCGCAAGAGCTCCGCAATCCGAACTTCGCGCCGCCGCTTGGCTTTTTTGTCGGCAACGATCTGTCGGCGCGGGTCCTGGCAGTTCCCGGCGAGGGCCGGTCGAACCGATACGAGTACTGGGGGCTTTCTAAGAGTCTGCCGGGTTTTCTGCCGATTTCCGATCGCGTGTGGATCCCGCATGTGCAGCGCGCCTCAAGCATACCGTGCATTATGTTGACCACGCGGGTCAACGGGGCCGTTCACCAGAACGCGTCAACGCGCGATATGATCTACACGCCTCTGGAAATGCTGCGCGCAATCCACGCCGCTTATCCGAACGCCGAGCTTAAACGCGGCGACCGGATTGTTACGGGCACGCCCGGCGGCGTCGCGATGGAAACGCTGCGCTGGAAAGCGCGGCTCGCGCATCTGCTGGGCTTCGACCGGTTTACAAAGCTGCGCTTTGTGCTGCGCTCCGACACCGCCCGATTTCTCCAGTCCGGCGATACAGTGGTTGTCAGCGGCGAGTGGCTGGGCGCGGCGACAGTCCGCGTGCAGTAGGCCGGTTCAGCCGGGCGCCAGTTTCGCCGGATCAAGGCCCTCTTCGGCCGCAGCACGGATCAACGCGTTACGCTCTTGCAGGAAGCGCGAAAGATAGTCCCGCAAGAAGATCCAATCGACCAGGCGGCCGAGCGGACCCAGCGGCGAGAAAAATTCAAAGCGATCGATCATGCGCGTGCCCGGCGACTCTGCGAGAAACCGGTGCTCGTGCCGCATGCTGCGAAATATGCCGCGCGTCATCTCGTCCACAAACCGATGCGGCCGATCGTACTCTGTAATCGCAACGGTCAGCGTTTGCCAGAAACCCAGATGTTTTGCGCGCCAGGTGACGGTATCGTGCAGCTCAAACAATCCGGATGTACGTCCGGCGATCGCCTGCTCGCCGGTCCGCGCGGTGGAACGCAAATGCAGCTCAACGCTGCGCGATAGATCAAAGACGCGCGCGGGCGGCGCCGCAATGCGCGTTTCCAGTTCAATTAAAGCCATAATCGGCGCGCCTCAGCCGCCCAGAAATCCGGTCAGCGGACTGGAAGCCCGGGCTTCACGCCAGCGTTCGCCGCCCGGCTCGGCGACGCCGCGCACGCCGTACAGAAATCCGTCGCGGCCGGCCAATACGGCGAGCGCAAAGGCGCGCGCGGCGCGCGCCGGATCTTCCGCGATGGCCAGCGCAGTATTCACCAGTGCGGCATCCGCGCCCATTTCGAGCGCCTGGGCCGCGTGGGACGGCGCTCCGAGGCCCGCGTCGATCACCACCGGCACGCGCGCCTGTTCAATGATAATGCGCAAGCTCTCCGCTGTGCGAATGCCCTGGTTTGAACCGATGGGCGAGCCGAGCGGCATAACCGTGGCCGCGCCGGCGTCCTGCAGTCGCAGCGCGAGAATCGGATCCGCATGCATATACGGCAGCACCACAAAACCCTCTTTCACGAGGATCTCCGTGGCGCGCAGGGTTTCGACCGGATCGGGCAAAAGATAACGCGGATCGGGCGTGACTTCCAGCTTGAGCCAGTTCCCGCCGCCGAGATCGCGCGCGAGCTTCGCCAGCTGCACCGCTTCCTCCGCTGTGCGGGCGCCTGAGGTATTGGGCAATAACATGACGCGCGTTCGGTCAATGGACGCAATCATATCCTGCTCGTCCACGGGACGATTCAGTTCGATGCGTCGCAGGGCGACGGTCGCCATTTCCGTCGCCGAAGCGTCGATCGCCGCGCGCATGATAGCGTTCGACGCAAACTTGCCCGTGCCGACAAAAAGCCTGGAATTAAAGCGGCGGCCCGCAATTATAAGCGGCGCGGGATCCAACGCGGCGGCGCGCGCCAGAAGGGATGACAGATCGGCGTCGACGGCCATTACGGAAAGAAAACGCGCGCGCCGGAAAGCAGGCAAGCAAAGTATCGCGCCTGAACGCCCGCGCATCGGGAATTCAGCTCCCGGGCTGCGTACGCCGCCCGGCGCGCGCTGAATCTGCTTGCGGTCCGGGCCGCGCATGCACGAACTGATCGGGTGTCGGTCCTCCCGTTCGAACCGCCCTTTCTTGCGCGCGGGCGTCACGCCCAGACGATTGGCGCGCACCTGCTGGGCCATGCGCCGGGCTATCGCCCGCGCCAGCTGGGTCTCTTAAATGAGAGCGCAGTCGTGCCGACCCAGGACGAGAGCGGCGACCAGCTCTTTCTCGACATCCACCGCTTCACGGGCGAGAATAAACATCCGCGCCCCGCAGTCGTACTGGTGCACGGACTTGAAGGCGATTCGGATTCGCTCTACATTGTCAAGGTAGCCGAGCGTCTGTTGCGCGCCGGCTTTCACGTTGTGCGCATGAACCTGCGCACCTGCGGCCGCGGACTGCGCCTCGCACGCCGCGCCTACAATGCCGGTCTGACGATCGACGTCGAAACCGCGCTCGATTATGTGCGCGCCCGAATTTCGCGGCATGCGGCCCTGTGCGGCTTCTCCCTGGGCGCAAATCTTACGCTGAAACTTCTGGGCGAAGACGTTTCGGAACGAGATCGTCAATTGCGCGCCTTCGGTTCAAAAAAACGCGCAGCGCGCCGCCGCGGGCGGGGGGCGGACGTCTTTGTCGCCGTCAGCCCGCCACTTGATCTGCAACGCTGTTGCGAACTGCTCGATGCGCCGGACTGTCGTTTGTATCGCGACATGTTCTT
Source organism: Leptospirales bacterium (assembly GCA_036170535.1). Lineage (GTDB taxonomy): Bacteria > Spirochaetota > Leptospiria > Leptospirales > Leptonemataceae > SSF53. The sequence continues at coordinate 68,135 of JAVHPJ010000116.1, forward strand.
AAAAGAAATCAAGATTCGCGCAAAGCACGGAAAATTTGGCGCCCGCCCCGATCTCGAAGAGGAACTTGACTACATTCGTAACTTCTTTGAGTTCGATCATCGCATGACCGCGCCGGCCGGCGGCTTTAAAAGCGCGCTGCAGTACTATGAAACCGCTTCGGCGCTATCCTGGGTGGACGGCATCCGCACGCCCGGTCTCATCCTGCACGCCGAAGACGATCCCATGATTCATATGGGCGGCTGGACGGAGGCGCGCTGGGAACGCTTTCCCTACATTCACGCCGAGCTGACCCGCTACGGCGGGCATCTGGGCTGGCTCGGTCGCAAACACCCGCTCTTTCCCGATCGGCGCTGGATGGACTATCGCATCGTTTCTTATCTGAGCGACTGGCGCGATTCTCTGAAATAAGCGTGCACAACGAAGCGTTTCTCGGTCCACACGCGGAGTTCGGCGCGAAAGGCCGGCGAATTTGCATCGTCGCCGGACTCCATCCCCTCAAAGACTCCGTGCGGATGCAGGATCCCCAGTCGCTCATACGCGACCGGCGCCAGATAGGCGCCGTCGGGAGCGGCGTAAAAACGCAGGGCCGGCGGCGCGGCGACCGGAGTCCAGGCGATCTCGGCGTCGTCAGGCGGCGTAAGCGCTGCCAGTTCCGCAGCGCCGAGCGCGGCCCGACGCTCCAGTTCCCAACGCGCCGCGCTCTCCGGACGCAAGAGGAGCCAGGGTCCGCTGCGCTGCACCTCGCCTGATTCCTGATAGGCGGCGGAATTCAAACGACCGTCGACGTATTCGCGATAGCGATGGATTTTACGATAGCGTACGCCGGTTGGCGTAGCAGCGAGGTTGAGCCGTTCCTCGGCTACGGATCGTGCGCGATCTTTGTCCGCTTCGCCATAGCGACTTTCGGTCGGCCGCAGGTATGCGCCGACGTACCGGGCGGCGCTTTCGCGCGGGCCGTCCGGCAACGCGTGAATCCAGCGGGGAGCCCCGCTGCAGGCGAGCAGCAATAGCAACAGCGCGCTGGGCGGCCATGTCGCGGCGGGTTTCATACTGCAGCCTGAAACTGAAATAGCGCGCGCCCGATGCGAATCTCGTCGCCGTCGCAAAGTCCCCGCGGGCGCAGCAGTCGCTTGCCGTTCACGTAAACCCCGGATGTGCTGAGAAGATCGTAAATAACATAGCGGCCGTCGACGCGCTTGATCCTGGCATGCACCGGGTTCACGCTATCATCGCGCACCGGGATGTTCGACCAGCGGCCGCTGCCGATGACGGTCGCATCCAGAAACAGATCGTAGTCGCGGCCGCCGGGTTCCGGAAGCGAACGCTTCAGAGTCAGCGTCGCGCGCTGGTAGGCGGGCGCTTCGCGCAACGCAAGCTGGGTGAGTCGATACGCGTATTCGCGCATATACAGAGCGCGATCCTGGTCCATCAGGACGCCGGAGCTGGCGCGCTGCAGCAGCGCCTGACGTTCGGCCTGCCCGGCGTCCGCCGAAAGCGGCGACTCTTCCGCATCGCCGCCCAGGGATTGAGAACGTTCTTCCGCGCTGACCAGATATGACGCCAGTTCGTCATCCGGCGGAGATTCCGCCGCCGATCGGGGCGCGGGCGCGGGCGCGTCATGCGGCGCTACGGCAGGCAGCTCGCCCGGCGCCAGCCGACTGGCGTCGACCCGTAAACGCGTCCATGCGAACCAGACAAGGCTTACCAGCAGAGCCAGTATGCCCAGTAAGACCAGGCCCGCCACTATCAGCGCACCGGCGACATAGGGACTCGACCGCTTGAACCAGGGCGCAAGCGGAATGCGATATACGGCCAGCGCCGTGTACTCCACGTCGCCGGCGCCCGCCGCAAGTCGCAGCGTAACGCGGTCGCCCGGCCAGGCGTCGCCGTCGCTCGCCGCGCGGCTGCGGAAACGAATCTCGTAGGGAATCTGACGCAGGCGCCGCAGGTCTTTTGCAAAGGCCGCGAGCGCAGCCGGTGCGGGCGCATGCAGAACCTGTCCGCCGGTTTTTATCGCCAGGCGTTCCAGCGGCCTGACGTTCTCCGGTCGGCCGTAGAGAATCGTGTAGATCGGCAGCTCGACCTGGCGGCTCAGTCCCAGAACCTCAAAGACGTCGTTGTCAGTCAGGAGGCTGTCCTCCTCGCGCGCGTCCGTAAAAAGCGCCACCGCCGTGCGCGCCCGGGCGCTCTCTCCGGCCAGGCGCGTCTGTTCCGCGCTCACGGCCGCTGTATAAACGCCGCTGTAAAGCGCATCATAAATGCGCGTGCGCCGACCGCGCCGCTCCAGCCGGCCCAACAATGTCTGAATCCGCTGGCGATCGACAGTAAAGGAGCTTAACAATTCCGGTTTTTCGGCCAGCGAATAGAGCGCAACGCGATCGCCATTCTGCAACGCAGCGGCGAGCGACTGCGCCGCGCTGACCGCCGCGCGGAATGACTCCGGCGGCATCGACCGCGTGGCGTCCACGATCAACACGAGATCCAGGCGTTCCGCCTCCGTACGCAGGGGGCGCGCGGGTTCGGCGAGGGCGTTCCACTCCCGATCGCCGTAAATCTCAGCAAGTCGGATTGCCGGCGGGCCCGGACGACTTACCGAATCCGGTCCGGGGGCGACGTAGCGAAATCGAACGGACACCTCGGGAAAATTTGCGGCATCAACCTCTTCGATTTCGGCCACCGGCGCCCCGGCAAGCGCGCCCGGCGCAATCAGCGCCAGCGCGAACAGACCTGCGCAGCCCTGTCGCATCAGACGCAAAGTATGAGCGGAAAAACAAATCATGGGGCCGGCCCGCCAGAGCGGACTTGCCTTTATTATCGGAAGACCGGGGCGCTTCTACGGCCGGCGCCGCCCAAAAATCGCGGCCCCGCCGGGCGGCCAGGCAGTCGGGCTCGATATCACGCAGCCGGACGGCGAGCGCTCCGCCAGCGCCAGGCGACGTAAGCGGCGGCGCCGGCCAGCCAGAGCGGCCACATCCCGATGAGCGTGGCAAGGAAGGCCAGCAGTCCATACCAGCCGCCGACCAGAGCGGCGCCGGCCTCCGCAATAAATCCCGGTTGATCAGGCGCCGACCAGTCCCAGTCGTACAGACTCAGGTTGATTGTGCAATAGTCGATCTGATTGTTCAGATAGCGCAGGCGTCCTTCCACGGACTCGATTTCTTCCCGAACCACGCGCAACTGCTCCTGGACGGCCAGCAGATCGCGAACATTGCCCGCCCGGGCCAGAAGTATCAATAATTGTTTTTCCGCCGCTTTTTTAGACTGAAGCCTGGCGCTCACGTCCACATACTCTTCAGTTACATCCTGGGCCGACACGTTCTTATTGGCGACCCTGCGGCCGAGGCCTTCGAGTTCGGCCATAAGGCGATCGAAGTCCTTCTGCGGAACGCGCAAGGTCTGATCCAGACTGCGACTGCCCGCTCCGCGCGTCAGAGTTTCTGCGGAGACGTAGCCGCCGAATTTTTGCGTGAGTTCCCGGCTCTGTTTGGCCGCAGCCTCCACGTCATCGGCGCGCAGGCGCAGCTGAGCGGTGTAAATGAGCTTGCGTTCGATGATTCCCGCCGTTTGCCCCGGCCCCGGCGTATGCGTGGGCGACTGTCGCCCGGGCGCCGGCGGCGTCGCCTGCTGCGGCAGTTCGGGCGCAGTGGCGTCGCGCAATCGGTCGGCGTCCTCCATACTGGCGCCCGCGATTATCCCGTTTATTTTTTCTTCGGCCTCCATGCCTGCGGTTCGCCCCGCGAACTGGTAGAGGTCTCCGGCGACGGGCGCGTCGCCGACCGGGGAGTGCGCCTGGCGCTCCGGGTCGTTTTGCACAGCGACGTACACGATGGTCAGGAAGGCCGCCGCGGCGACAAGGGCCGACTTGCCCGCCGGCAGTCCGCGCAACCAGTGATACGGCGTACGCAGGAAGGGCGGACTGACTTCAAACCAGGCGGCGATGGATTCTACGGCTTTCATGAAAACGTCTCTCCGAGTTAATTCTCAGGTTGGACGCAAGCGGACGCTATGCCGTTCAACCGGGTCGGCTTTCGGCGCCGGGTTTTGTCCGCGCGTCCGGACGCGATTCACGCAAGACGCCGTTCAAAAAAAGCGAACCGGCGCCGCTCAGAGCAAAGGCGAGCCACCAATCGCCGTGCATGGCTTCCGCGAAGAAGGCATAGGCCGCCAGGCTCGCAAATAGCGGTTCCACGAACTTGCCCCAACTGATCAGCTGGAGCGGCAGACGCTGCATCAAGTAGGAAAACAGGGCGTGCCCGAGAAACGTCGGAATCAATACGTAACACGCCAGCGCCCCGTAGGTTTCCAGGGAATAGCCGGTAAGCGGAACGCCTGTAACCAGTACGGCGCAGAGAAACAGTAGCCCCGCTGCGCCAAACGCTGCAAAGGCGTAGGCGCTGGCGGGGAGTTCGCGCCGCGCTGCGTTGCCCGTGAAAACGTAAACCGAAAACAAGGCCGCCGAAACAAGGGCCGCCGCATCGCCTGCGGCGAATCCCGCCGCCCAGTCGACCTGGTTGCGCAGGAGCATCCACAGACCGGCGAGGGCCAGCAGGTATGCAAACACCAGTCGCCTTCCGGGCCAGGCGCGCTCCGACGCCAGAACGAGGGCGCTGGTAAACAGCGGATTGACGCCGAACAGCAACGCCACGTTGCCGATGCGCGTGGTCTGGGCCGCATAAATGTACGTCAGCAGATGACAGAATAAAAATGCGCCCGAGATCAGCGCGTAGCGCAGCGCGGCGCCCTGCAGACTGGCGCGCGCCCGCAACGCAAAGGGCGCCAGGATGAGCGTCGCGGCAAACATGCGCCAGAAACCGACCATTTCCGGCGGCGCGGCGGTCCAGCGCGCAATGATCGACGCCTGCGAAAGACTCAGTACGGCGACAGCGAATAAAAAATACAGGGCCACGAAACAACCGCCGCGCTCCGCCCGCGCACGTCCTCCGACGCACGCGGGCGAAAGCGACTACCTCAAGCGCCCGCGTCGAGGTTCATCTTCGCAGCGAACAAGCCGCGATAGTGGCTGCGCGCCGCCCACGCGAGAAACAGATTCGCCGCGAGCAGAACAACGCCCATCGCAAGACCTTCCGGCGCAACAAAGGCGTGGAAAAGTACGATATTCAACGTAATCGGGAACAAGACGACGTTCGCCAGAGGCGTAAATCGCCCTGAAAGGTACGCCAGGGCGCACGCCAGCTCGGTCACTTTGACCAGATACATGAGGTATCCCGTAGCGGTAAAACCGTCCATCACCACTTTCATATTGCCCGTCAATTCCGGCGGCGTAAACAACTTGAACAAAAATGTGACCGACGCAAACAGAAACATCGCGCCCATCAGGAGCCGCACGATCAGCACGGCGATTTTCAGCAACTTACCAGGTTCTTTCACAAATCTCTCCGAATGTATTTTCAAACTCGTAAACCAAAATTGCGCATTCAGACGCGCACAGCGAGGCGTTCCGCCAGACGATTCAAAGTGTCGCGGAGACCTTGAATGGCGCCGTATTCCCCTTCAACACGACGAAGTTCTTCCGCGCTTTCGAACGTCATACAAAAATCCAAACGCGTTTTTCCGTCGGCGAGCGATCGGCCCCGCACGTTTCGCAGTAAGCGCGCTCAGTCATCGGACGCGCCCCCGGTCTGGATGCTGTGCAGGTACTCATCGAGACGATCAAAGCGCGCCTCCCAGAATCGCCGGTACTGCTCGACCCACTCGGACGCCTCCTTGAGCGGCGCGGACTCCAGCCGGCAGGGTCGCCACTGCGCGGACCGGCTGCGCGAAATCAGTCCGGCTCGCTCGAGGGCCTTCAAATGTTTCGAGATGGCCGGCAGGCTGAGTTCAAAATTCTCGGCAATTTCGGTCACGCCGGCCTCGCCATCGGCCAGTTTGACAAGAATCGCCCGGCGGGTCGGATCGGCGAGGGCCGCAAAGGTAGCGCTGAGGGGGTCGGCGAGCATGTGTATTTTACCTTTCAGTTAATTAACCACTTGGTAAAATATTGAAAAATGTCAAGCGGTTTCACGAGGCGGGTCTGGCGGGAGCATTGTAAAAAATCCGGGCCAGGGAGCGCCGGCCGGGATCAAGAAGGGATTGTCCAGGGCCCGGCCCGGCGGCCGCTTGTAGCCATGCGCTTCCCGCTTACGTATCTGACGGCCGCTGGCGCCGTCCTGGCCGCGGCTCTCGCGACGCAGGGCTGCCGCCTGGACGCAGCGTGCTCGGACCTCGACCCGAACTGCGCGCCCCTGGCCTTTCTCGCCTACGCCCCCGCGTCCGCCGGCTATCCGCGCGCCGTATTCACGGCGAACGTGACGGCCGGCACAATCTCAATCCTGAGCGTCAACTCCTCAAGCGGGGAGCTTGAAAATGCAGGCGCCATGACGCCGACCCTGCCCCTGTCCTATCTGGCCGCGCATCCTTCGCAGGACTTCGTTTACGGACTGAACGGCGGCGGAGTGAACCTGCTGTCGCTGCGCTACGATGCTTCAGCCCGCACGCTGACGCAGGTTACTAACGCTTTCAGCGCGGCCGGCAGCGCACTCTCGGTGCACATCGATCCCTCGGGAAATTTTGTGCACGTTTCTGACGACGCGAATTCACAGATACATACCTTTAATGTGGTTCCGGACAGTTTTCAGGCGACATTCAGCAACACCTTCGGCGTCGGCAACAACCCGCGCAAATTCACGTATGCGACCATCGCCGGCGTGAGCCTGATTTACGTTCCATTAAATCCGGGGGGCGACGGCATTGAAAGCTACACGATCAACACGACTACCGGACTGCTGACCGTCGCGGGGAGTCAGGCTGTGGCGGGATTTAATTACGAGCTGCTTGTGCGCGGCAGCGCAGGCTGGCTCCTGAGCGGCGACGGACGCGTGCAAGCGATGCAACTGGATTCCCTCGGCAGCTTCACGTTGTCCGGCGCACAGGTGAATCCATTGACATCCATTCAGGACTGCGTGTTGCATCCGACTCTGAATATAGCCTACACGATCAACAACGCGACAAACCTGATGACGCCGCTCGAGCTGACCGCTGATGGCGCTGTAGCCCAAAACGCGCTGGCGCTTGCGACGGGAACCAGTCCCTTTCGCATCGCGATCAGCCGCAATGGCAAGCTACTGTTTGTAACCAGCACGAGCGACAACCTGCTGACCGTCTATCGTGTGGACGCCCTCGGCGTTCCCGCTCTGCTTGCGTCGTATCCGACCGGGACGAATCCCCAGGGCATTGCGGTGCTTGAGACCCGCTGAGCGTCAAAACCGTCCGCGAAGCGGGACTTTGCGCGATCATGGCGCCGGCGAGTTCTGCTGTAAGCCGCGCTCACGCACTTCGGTCCGTAACATGTGATCGTTCCAGTAAATCCAGACGTAGTGGACGCCCATAAAAAATACGCCCAGCCCGAATATCACAATAGCGAAGCGCACGGTCGGCCGACGAAATTCGTCAATGCTGTACAACCAGCGCCGGTGCAGCAGGCCGGCGGCGATCAAAAGCAGGTACACGCCCGCCAGACTGTAAATCACAAAGAAGAACATAAACGTTTCGCAAATACGGCCGCTCCCTTCGGCCCGGCCAGATCGCCCAGGCGCGCAAGCCGCAATTCCGGCGGCGCGGCGATGCAGTGCCTGCGCATGTGCCGCTCGATATGCGGCAGGAGCGCCTTGCCCATCGCTTCCATCATGCCGCCGCCAAGAATGATGAGTTCGGGCTCAAGGAAATTCGCGGCCTGCGACAAACCCGCGCCGAGATGACGCGCATAATAATCTTCCATCAGCTCGCGCACATAGCGATCGCCGGCCTCGTAGGCTTTTTTCAGCGAACTGGATTTTACCGGCGTCCTGGCGAGATTGTAATCGATCAGGTCGCGCAACAGAGTCCGCTTGCCGCTGTTAAAGCGCGCCTGTATTTTTCGATTCAGCGCCCATTTACCAATATAAGCCTCCAACGATCCGCGCACGCCGACGTCGACCTTGCGTCCGCCCACGCGCACCACCATGTGACCCACTTCGCCGGCGCCCCCGCGCGCGCCGGTAATCAACTCGCCGTGATAGTGTATTGCGCCGCCCACGCCGGTGCCGCAAAAATATGCCACTGTGCATGGCGGCGGCGTTGAAAGTTCCGAAAGTTCGCCCAGGAGCCCGGCATTTACGTCGTTGACGAGCGCGAGCGGCGCCGGACTGTCAATTGCAGCGGCCGGCCTGACATTTACCCAACCGAGATTAGGAGCGGTGCGCACCACGCCGGCTTCAACATCCACAAGGCCCGGCGCGCAAAGTCCGACGCCCTTGAGTTCGAGCGACAGTTCGCCGGCCCGCGCGCTCAGACGCGCAATCAACGCGGCAATGCGAGCCAGCACCGCCGCCTCGCCCTGCTTTGCATCCGTGTCCACTTTGTCGTGCGCCAGCGCCTGCAGTTTTGAATCGAACAGCGCGCCGTAAATGTTGCTTCCGCCCAGATCAACGCCCAGATACGCCGAGTTCATGCGAGTTACTCAAAGCCGTAGAGTTCGCGTTCCACTATCGCGCACAAAATCTGGCCGATCATGATATGGCACTCTTGAATTCGTGCGGTTTCATCGGTGGGCGCGACTATCACGTGATCGACCAGATCCCGTTTTTCTTTCAGAAGCCGACCGCCGTCGCCGCCGGTGAAAACGATGTTCACCATGCCTTTGCTGCGCGCCACAGCCAACGCTTCCAGAACGTTTCGGGAATTGCCCGAGGTGGTGATGCCCAGCAACGCGTCGCCCTGTCGCCCCAGGCCTTCCACCTGCCGCGAAAAGATAAAATCAAAACCAAAGTCGTTGCCGCACGCAGTGATCGCGCTGGAATCCGCTGCGAGGGACAGCGCCGGCAGACTCGGCCGTTCCGGTTTCGCCCGGTAGCGGATGCTGAGCTCAGTTGCGATATGCTGGGCGTCGCCCGCACTGCCGCCGTTGCCGCAGCACAGGAGCTTGCCGCCGTCGCGCAGCACGGCGGCGAGGGCCAGACCGGCCGCAGCTATATCCTGCGCCGAGGCGTCCATCAAGCGCCGTTTCGTCTGGATGCTGCGTTCAATATGTTCGCGGACCAATGTAAGCATACGTTTGTTTGCGCCGGAGAGCGCAGCCGTCAGACAGACCGCCCCGGATGGACTGCCAAGTAGATTTTGCACGGAGGTCGCGCGCGGCGGCGTCGAAAACCGGCGGTCCCGCGCCGTCGGAGGCGATTTCGAGTCGACGCAATGCCGCCGCCGCGGGCCGCTTGCTTGAGCCGACCGTATTCCGGCATGCTGGAAAAGTTTCGGCGGCGCCGCGGAGACCTATGTACAACTATCCGTTCTTTCAGGTTGAGAAGGATGTATCCAGCCGGGTGGCGCGCGTATATCTGAATCGGCCCGATGCGCGCAACTCCATGAACTGGAGCTTCTGGCGCGATCTGCCATTGCTGGTGGACGAGCTGGATCGCGATGCGGAGGTGCGCGCGGTCGTGGTTCTGGCGCGCGGCAAGTCCTTCAGCATGGGTTTGGATCTTCTCGAGTTCTTTGAAATGTACGCCGACGTAATCCGGTCGGAAACAGCGGACGGTCGCGAAAAACTCCTGCAGTTGATACTTGCGATGCAGTCCGGGCTTAACCGCATCGCCGCGAGTCCCAAGGCCTGGATCGCCGGAATTCAGAAACATTGCGTCGGCGGCGGCCTCGACTTGATCGCCGCCTGCGACATTCGCTATTGCACGGATGACGCGAGCTTTTCATTGCGCGAAACGAAGGTGGCGATTGTCGCCGACATGGGCAGCCTCAATCGATTGCCGGGCATCATCGGCATGTCGAACACGCGGCTTATGGCGCTAACCGGCCGCGACTTCAGCGCAAGCGAGGCGCAGCGGATGGGACTGGTCAGCGAGACTTTTCCGGACCAGTCGGCGATGAACGCTGCTGCGGAGAAAACAGCGCGCGAGATCGCCGCCAATCCCGCCATCGCAGTCCGCGGAACCAAGCAGGTTCTCAACTATGGACAGAATCACAGCGTCGAAGACGGGCTGCACTACGTGGCGGTCTGGAATGCAAGCATGCTCGACAGTCTCGACTTGCGCGAATTCATTTCGGCGTTTCGGGAGAAACGGCGACCCAGGTTTCAGGACTGATTGCATTTTTGCGCACCTGCGCGCGTCGCGACTATGCCGGAACTTCCCGACCTTGTTCATATCGAAGCGCGCCTCCAACCTTGCGTCGGCTGGCGCGTCATTGGCGTTCAGATAAAAGAGCCGATCGTGCTGCGCAACTTGAGCGGCGGCCCCGGCCTCGACGCCGCGCTGCCCGGCTGCACGCTCAAGGCCACTAAACGCCACGGTCCGTTCCTTCGCCTTGAGTTTGGCGCGTTGGATCTGATCATTCACCCCATGCTCGCCGGCCGATTTTCCCTGGGGCCGGACGGCTCGCGACGGGCGCTCTGCTTCGAATTGACTTTCGATCAGGGCGTCCTGCGCTATCTCGACGACAAAAAGATGGGCAAGGTCTACCTGGCGCGGACCGGCGAAACCGCAGCGATTCCCGGCTATGACTCCCAGGGCGTGAGCATTGTTTCGCCTGAGTTTACTGAAGCTGAGTTTCTGCAACGCATCGCCGCAAGTCGCCAGCAGGTGCGAGCCTTTCTGATGGATCAAGCGCGACTGAGCGCTATCGGCAACGCCTATGCGGATGAAATCCTGTTTGATGCCGGACTCCATCCTAAAGCGCTCTGCACCCGCCTGGACGAGCCGGCGCGCAAGCGTTTGTACGCCAGCGTGCGCGCTGTAATTCAGCGCGGCATTGAGGCGGTCGCATCGGCCAACCGCCCCCTCGAAGACAAAGTGCGGGATCACATGTTGGTGCGAAACCGCAAAGACGAACCGTGCCCGCGTTGCGGCGCAAAGATTCGTCGCGCGAACGTGCTGGGTTGGGACAGTTTTTTCTGTCCGCAATGCCAGCCCGATTCGCGCAAGAGCCTTATTGATTGGAGCACAGTGAAGAAGCCGTCGACGTCATAGCCGTCGGCATGGCGGAAGCGGCGCCCATCGCCGGCGCGGCGGCGGAGTTCCGCAGTTCCTGCGCGATGCCGCTGATGGTCTCAATCTGCGCTCGCGTTGCGGCAAGCCAGGCGTCCAGTTCCACGGCCACGCGGCCGGCCTCGCCGGAGCTTTCCAGATTCAAAAACTCACGGATCTTCCGCGGCGAAAATCCCGCTGTCCGATAGGCCGCGATGCGCATGGCGACAGGAATCTGAAACGGCTTGTAATAGCGATATCCATTAGTCTCATCCACCAGAGCGGGACGAAGTATATCGCCTTCATCCAGAAAGCGTAACGCCTTCACAGACAGGCCGGACATCTCCGAAAAACGGCTGATCTTAAATAACATTCTGGCGCCTCCACGAATTGAAACTCAACGCTCGAGTTTTTTTGGTCGGTCTGCGCATTACGCGCGCCGTACTTATTACTACAAGTCCTGCCTCTCGAACGCGCCAAATTTTTCAATTTTTTTACCGAGCAAAATGGTTTTGTGCACAACAAATTTGCAGATTTTTCCGGTTCGCAATGTTGCGTGCACTTCACGCCGCTATTGCAGCAGTTCACTCCCTGCTTACGCCTTGCATTATTTCACACCCGATTCGCAAGGGCGTTACGTGAAGACGACGCGTGGGGAATGTCACTGCGTTCCTGCGCGCTGATGGCGCATTTTTTCGCCCGGAATGGCGCGCCATGTACACGCCGCATGTATTCAACCCCGAAGGCCAGACCTTCGGAGGAAAGAATGAATATCAAATTTTCCGGCGCTGTAATTGGCGCCGTCCTGTTAATGGGCGCAGCCGCGACTTGCAACGGCAGCGCTTCCAATGACGACGCAACCCTGCTCGGGCTGACCGCCCTGGCGCTGCAGCCTGTTGTGCAAGGATCGCCGGAGGCGCGCTCCGCTGCCGCCGCGGCGATCAACGTCGCAAACGGAACCGCTCAGGCGGGATCGACGCCGGCCAACTTTGCGCTGAACGCCATTGAGCCCAAGCAGCTGCTGGCGATTGCACGCAACAGACTTATCGCGCGCCAGCTCAGCGTGCGCCCCCAATCCATTCCGACGGCGATGACCTGCGCGGATGGAACGTGCGACTTCAATGGCGACGAAGTGGTAAACGGAACCTTCAACTGTGCAGGCGGCGGAACGGCGACGGCCAACGGCGTAACGCTGCATCGTACCAATGCGTTTCCGAATCTGGATATCACCGTCGACGGCAGCTACACCTTTAACGCTTGTAAGCAACTGGGCATGGACTACGGCAGCCTGCCGGTAGTCGGCTACCGTAACTTTACGCTGAGCGGAGATTTGACGCTGGACTACGCCGCTTCCGGAACGATTTCCGGAGACGCTACCACGGTGCATGGCGTTGTAACTGCGCAAGGCAGTCTCCAATCTGACGGACTGACCGTCGATGGAGCGAACCACGCGTTTGATATCACGGTCGCCTCTCAAGATACCAGTCATGGCGACTACTCCCAGGCGCAGTCAGCCGATCCGCGGATCATCTTTACGTTGAACGGAAACGTAAGCATCAGCGGCACAGTGGACGGCGAGTCGGTCGTCATCAAGACGCCTTACTCGGGCGTGGTAGTTTGCCGCACGTCCGGCACTTCGATTATCTGCCAGTAACATAGTATCGGCCGATCCTGTCGCCGCCTCGCCGCCAAATCCCGGCGAGACGGCGTCTTTTCCAGAACTGGGAACTACGGAAGGCCGCCGGTAAGCCAGCCGCCGGCGCCTTCAAAATTGCAAGGTGAACGCAACATCGACTCCGTCGTAGCGCGGCGTTAAAGCTGGGCCGCCTTCGCCCTGCGGCATGCCAAAAATAGCGGACAGGGCGCCATCCAGAAGAAGCGTTCCCGCCAGAGCGCTCGTATAGTTGCGACGAATTCGCTGGAAGTCTCTGGATGAAATCCAGCGATTGCCGTCCAGCGGATGTCGGACCAGGTCGCTGATCCGCAACGTATTCGAAAAATACAGGAATGTGCCAAGATTTGGCGTCGCTGCGTTTAAGGTAGGGCCGGCTAAAGTGTACGCAGCCGATTCCAGGTAGAACGCCGACTCCTGAATGACGCCGCCGCCGAGCGGTTGAACCGGCGCCTGGTAAAATACAACAACGTGGTAGGCCAGATAAAGTTCGAGCGATCCCAGCAGCGCGCCGCCGCCATAGCCGACGCCGTCGCCGCGGCGATGCAGGCCGGACCAACCGGGCGCCAGTCCTTCCAGGAACAGTCGCCCGCGCGACGGGGGCGCGGCCGCGTTCGCATCCCCCGCTGCAGCGGCATCCTGAGCGCTGCGATCGACCGGAGTTGCGTCCTCAAATACTCGTACAGGCGGCGCGCCTGAGGTCTCAGCCGGCGGCGAGCCAGATGCGGCCAGCGCTGGCTTATGCGGAACGCGGGCAGCGTCCGTAACGACCGCACGCTCGCGGCTCGCGGAGCGCGGCGCGGCGGACAGGCGCCGCACAGGTATCAGGGACGTCGGCTGCGTCGGATCGGATTGCAGCCCGCCAGGCGTTACGGGTACGCGCACCGGGCCGGGTTCGATACGCAGGACGCGATCCACAGGTATGCGTTGCGCGGCGCCGTCCGGAGGCGAAACAAACAGAGTTCCCCCGCGCAACTCCGTGCGCACATTTTCGAGAACCTGGCCGTCGCGCAAATAAACGACGTCCGCATGCACCGCGAACGCGTAGAAAAAAAACGCCAACACTCCGACGCAGGAGCGAGTTTGAAATTGACGCGTCATACGGCGTACAACAATCCAAATACAATAATCTCACAAAAATCTCTGGAGCGCCAGACTTTTTCTGGCGCACGCCGCCTGCGCCAGAGGTAGTATGTTGCAAAGGCGAACCAACGCCCATATGGGGGAGTTAAACCGATACGACAGATTCGAGATGCTGTACGCTCAATACCAGCGCGGCGTCCGTCACTACCTGACGCGCTTATGCGGCGATCCGGATATCGCGCAGGAACTGGCGCAGGAGGCGTTTCTCCGAGCGTTTAAGTATCTCGATGGGTACGATGCGAAGCGGGAGAACGAATCCGGCTGGATCTATCGCATTGCGCGCAACGTTTTTGTGGACTATCGCGTTCGAATCGGCAAACGCCTGGACGGCGAATTGCCCGGCGCCTTTGAGGATATCGAAGCCGCCGCCGATCCGCGGAACGCGGTCGCCGAACACGACGAACAAGAACTGCGCGGCGCATTGGCGAAACTGGTGCGTGAATTGCCGGCGCCGGAGCGCGACGTGCTGCTTCTGCACAAGGTGCGCGGACTCAGCGTGGATGAAACTGCGCGGCGCCTGGGCATCTCTAAGCGAACGGTAAATCGTAAAATGTCTGCGGCGTTATTCTTACTCAAGGGGCGATTGACGGAAGCTGGTTTCAGCGTTTCAAAGTGAACAAGCGGGCGAATTGAATGGACCTCAAACAACATCAAGATGACGAGTTGCTCGGCCGCCTGTTTACGGGACGGGGCTCGCGCGCCGATGATGCGGAGCTGGAACGCCGCCTCGATGCGGATGCAGCGTTCCGTCGTCAGTTTTTTGCCGCGCTCGACATGAAAGTCGCCGTGGATCGCAACCGCGCATTTCTCGCCAACGAACTGACGGATCTCGCGCCGACGATGCAGCCCGTCCCGACGCGGTCCCGCACTCCCTGGCTGGCCGCTGCGGCCGCCGCCGTTCTGCTCGTCGGCGCAGCCGCAATCTACCTGCGAAACGGCGCGGGCGACCCGGCGCCGGTTGCAAACGTCGGCGGTCCCGCCCTGCAAACGCTCGCTTCCATGGGCGCCTGTTACGCTGATTCCCCGGACGGACGGGCGCGCGCCGCAGAATTGTCGGTGTGCGACCTGGCGATCGGTAAGCGCGGAACGCTCCTGCGACTTTTCCCGCAATCCGCTGTTTTGATCCGCGAAGACGCGCACGGCCTTACCGTGGAACTCACGCAGGGCGCCGCTCTGCTCAGTTCGCCGCGGCAAGCCAGCGATTACGCCGTACACTTGCGGGCGGCGGGACGCGAAGCGCGCTTCCTTGGCACGGCTGTATTCGGCCGCGTGCAAGAAGGCGGCGCGCGCAATCTTGTAGTGGTCGATGGCCAGGCGGAAGTGAGCGAAAGGACGCCGGATTGTCTTACGCAAACGGCGGACGCACAATCGCCCGAGAATTCCGTCGTCGTCGAAGCGGGTCGCGAGGTGCGGGATGACGCGTCGTCCTCCGCCGATGCGCAGCCTGCGCCAACCGCAGGCGCAGGCGCAGGCTGCCGGTTAATCGTCGCAGATATCGCCATCGAGCGGCGCGGCGATCTGGATGCAAACGTCGCCAGCTTACGCCGCTCCGCGGATCGCGCCGCGGCGAGCGGCGATGCGAGCGCCAGCCAGCCCTTGCCCGACGAGGATATCGAGACGGCGGCGCGCGTCATTCTTACAGAGTTATCGGAAGGTTTGCGCTACGAAGTTACGCGTGCGAACGGCGAAACGCTTACCGGTCTTTTGTTTCAGTCCGGATCCTTTTACGTGGTCCTGACCGATGAGGGACGCAGAATCACGCTGCAATCCGTTCAGGTGAAAGAAATTCGCGTGCTCGCTCCGGAAGCCGCGCCCTGATTGCGGCCGCAGCCCGCAGACCGTGCGCGACGGCGGTGATCGACCGCCCGCGACTACTCGGCGGAACGGTCAGGAACGGGCGCATCCGTACGCGCGCCCGCGCCCTCCAGGGTCACGCGTAAAGCGCTTTCCAGTTTTTCCTGCGTGAAAGGCTTATCCAGGATTACATCCACGCCCAGTCGTTTGAATTCCGCCATTTCCGGTTCTTCAAGATGACCGCTGGCGACAATGACGCCGACGTCGGGAGCAATACGTTTCAACGCGCGTACAAAGCCCAGCCCGTCCATATCCGGCATGTGCAGGTCGGTTATGACGGCGCGCAGCGCTCCACGCCGGTCTGCGGCCTGGATTAAGCCATCGGTTCCATCGACGGCCGTCACAACCACGAAATTCAGCGCCGTCAAAACCGCGCGCGTCACCGTCCGCACGGCCGCCTCATCATCCACAACAAGAATGGTTTCGCCTGACCCGCGAAAACTCGATTCGCGTGCAGCGGGCGGCGCGACGACGTTTCCGTCAATCTCGCTGTGAGCGGGCAGGTAGACGGAGAATCGCGACCCGCGACCGGGCACGGAGTACACTTGAATAAAGCCGCCATGACTGCGCACAATGCCGCTCACAGTCGACAGGCCCAGTCCGGTGCCCTTTTCAGGGCCCTTCGTTGAGAAAAACGGTTCGAAAATACGGTCGAGCACCAGCGGCGAAATGCCCTGCCCGGTATCCGTCACGCGCCACATGACGTAGGCGCCGGGAATGGCGTCGTTTACAGCGCTGGCAAAGGTGGAGTCAATGTCAACGTTTTGCAGTTCGAGCGTCAGCAGGCCCCCGTCGGGCATGGCGTCGCGCGCATTCACGCAGAGATTCAAGAGCACCTGGTGCAACTGGGTCGGATCGCCCAGCACGCAGTTAGTGTTCTCGAGATGAAGGCTGCGCAGCTGAATGTTCTTGGGGAACGCGCTCTTGATAATTTTTTCCATCTCGCGATGCAATTGATCGGGATGAACAATTACTCGCTCGCCTTCGACTCCCTTTGCAAAAGTCAAGAGTTGACGGACCATGTCGGCGCCCTGTTTGGCGCTGACCTGGACCGTTTCGATTAGATCTTGATCCTCGGGATATTGCTCGCGGAGCAGAGATGTCGCCATCAGAATAGGCGCGAGCGCATTGTTCAGGTCGTGCGCCACGCCGCCTGCGAGCGCCCCGATACTCTCCATTCTCTGGGCGCGCAGCGAAAGTTTGTCCGCCAGCTCGCGCTGGGTATTGTCGCGAATCGACGCAGCGAAACAGCGCAGGCCCTCCATCTCCAGCGGCCGGACCATAACTTCCGCGGGAAAGGTCCGGCCGCTTTGCTTCTTACCGTAGAGTTTCGCCTCGCCGATGCCCAGTATTCGCGGATACTCGCCTTCCCCTTCCGCCTCATCCGGGACGTTTAAGAGGTCCGCGCTTGAATCCGGCAATAGCACCCGAACTTTGTGACCGATCAACTGCTCGCGGTTATACTCAAACAGCTTCAGCGCCTGATCGTTTACCATCTTGATCATGCCCTTCACGTCGGCAATAACCATCGCATCCGGCGCATACTCAAACAGGTCCTCAAATTGGATTTTGCTCCGCAGCGCGGAAAGCTCCGCCTGTTTTCGTGCGGTAATATCTTCATGGGATATAGCGACGCGCACCGGGCCATCCCCCGGAAAGAGCGTCATACGACAAAGAAACCACTGCTCAGTGTCGTCTGAGGAACACTGGTACTCAAAACTGCCCTCCGTGCGAGAGCCCTGCAACATTTCGCGCAGCAGAGTCGCCGCAAGTTGCGCATCCGGCAAACCTTCGCGGGCGCCGCGCTCGCACACGGCGAGATAATTCACTCCATCAAGACTGCGTCGCGCCGCTACGCCCACGCCAGCGGTTTCCTGCCACGCCCGATTTGTCGCCAGTATGCGGCCCTGTTCATCAACAACTGCAATCTGGGCTGAGAGGGCGTCGAGCGAGGCGCGCGTAAAGCGCTCGCTTTCGCGCAGCGCGGCCGTCCGCGCAGTTACAATGTATTCGAGGTTCTGATTCAGTTCGCGCAGCGCGCGCTCCGCTTCGCTGCGTTGCAGGGTCAAAGCGGTCAGCCGCGAAACCTCGTCGAGCATGCGCACGGCGGAGGCGTCAGGATACTCGGGACGCGCGCTGTAGAGCGCCACAGTGCCCAATACGCGCCCGTCTTCGCCGAGTATGGGCTGCGACCAGCAAGCCGCGAGGCCCGCGCGCCCGGCGATTTCGCGAAACGGCGCCCAGTTCGGATCGCTTCGAATGTCCGCCGCTATGTAGCGCTTTCCGGTGGCGGCCGCAGCGCCGCAGGACCCGACATTCGGACCGATCCGCAATCCTTCGATCGCGTCGTTGTAAAACTGCGGCAGACCGTGGGTGGCGCCGTTGTGGAGCCGCCCTTCGGAATCCAGGAGCAGTATCGAAACCGGATGTCCGGGATAAAACCGATCCACGTGATTGGCGAGCAGCGGCAGAATCTCGGAAAGGGCGCTCGAGGCGACGAGTCTTTCGAGCACTCCAATGCGCGCTTTATCCAGCAGACGCATTCGTTTTTGATTCGTGATGTCCCGAAATATCCCGCGCGTCGCAACCGGCGCTCCGTTTTCCTGTTTTACATTGACACGCCCTTCAACGTGAATTTCCCTTCCATCGCGCGTCACAAAAACCGTATCGAGGTTCAGTTCGGAAATCCCTGTCATAAACTGCGCAAACAATTGTCGACAGTGTTCGCGAAAGTCAGGATGAATCACGTCATACATTGATATCGTGCGAACTTCTTCTTCCGAGTATCCAAGAGTATCTCGCCAGGCGCGGTTTACGAAGAGGAACTTGCCGTCCACTGCCACGCTTTGCAATAAATCGCTGGCATTGTCAAACAGGTCGCGCAGTTGCGCTTCACTCGCCTGCAGTTCGCGGGTGCGGTCGGCCACGCGTTCCTCAAGTTCTGCATTGAGGCGCAGAACTTCGGCCTCGGCGCGCTTACGCTCGCTGATATCGTGGCAAATGCTGTAGAACAATGACTGCGATCCCTCGGAGATCGGATTGCTGCTGATTGCAACGTCGATGAAAGCGCCGTCCTTGCGACGCCAGCGCGTTTCAAAGAGCTCATAGGCCGGCGGCGGCGCCGGCCAGTTCGCCAGCAGCGCTTCGCGTGATGTGAAATTTGCATCCCAATCCCAGGGCTTGAGAGCGTAGACTTCGTCGAGAGAATAGCCCAGCATCGCGGCGAAACTGTGATTCGCTTCGAGCACCTCAAAGTCGGCCCCGATCACTACAATGCCGGCGATCGCATTGTCAAACAGGGCCTTGCGGCGCGTGACTTCCCGCCGTAACGCCCGATCCACCTGCGCTTCAAGATCCCGATTCAAGAGCCGCAGGTCCATGAGTCGAATCACTTCCCGACTCAGAATATTGAGCGCCTCGCGCTGGTGCGCAGACAGACGGCCCGGCTTATAGTCGATCACGCAGATCGTTCCGAGATTGTAGCCGTCCGAGGTTTGCAGCGGAGCGCCCGCGTAGAAGCGGATGCGCGGTTCGCCGATCACCAACGGGTTCGATTGAAAGCGAGGATCGGTCTGAGCGTCTTGCGTTTCCAGCAAGTCCGGTTGCAGGATTGCATGCGAGCAAAACGCCACATCGCGCGGGGTTTCAGCGGCATCCAGACCAATACGACTTTTGAACCACTGGCGATCCGCATCCACCAGCGAAATTAAAGCCGTCGGCGTTCCGCAGATAATCGCCGCCAGACGGGTCAGATCGTCAAACTCCGCTTCCGGCTGCGTATCGAGAATCTGGTATCGGCGCAGCGCTGCCAGGCGTTGGAGCTCATTGGGCGGCAACGGCGCCACAATCATGGAAGTATTCCGCCTGGCGCGCGCTTCATTGCAGGCCGCCCGCCACAGATCCGCCGAACTTGCTGAAGGCCTGATTTACCGTGCCGGTTACCTGAAAATAGTCGATGTAGCCCAACATCTTCAAGTACCGATAAACCTGGTCCTGTAAATCCGTCAGGATAACGGAATGACCTTCGGCGGTGAGCCGCTTGTAAGCCTCCGCCAGATGATTCAAGCCGATATTGTTTATGTAGCGGACGCTTGAAAGATTCAGGACCACGTTGCGCTTGATTCCGCCCTCGCGCATCATGCGTTTCAGCGGCAGCGCGAAGTTGCGTTCGGCGTTTTCGTCCAGCGAACGATACAGCAGAAGGATGGAAGTATCCGGGAACTGCGGCGAATGGGTGTGCGCAATCGGACCGGACCATCCGCCCGGCGGCGGTTCAACGTTGGGGATGGCGGCATTGTCGTCTTTGTCTTCGCCGTGATTGGCGGACGCTAACTCCTCCGCGTGCTGCAGCCCGCGATGCACGGTGCGCAGCAGATCCTGCGAATCGACCGGTTTGGCAAGAAAATCAAAGGCGTGCGCACGCAATGCAGACAGCGCGGTACGCATATCCGTGCCCCCGCTCATAAGCACCACCGGCATTTCAGGATGCGCCTGTTTGAGCTCTCCGATCAGCTCGACCCCCGAAATCTCCGGCATGTGGTGATCGGTAATCGTCAGATGTACGGTCTGTTGCTTGCAGAGCCGAATCGCCTCCAGAGCGTTTTCCGCCGTCAGAACTTGAAAACCCTGTTTGCGCAGATACGCTGCGAAGGTCTTTGTCACCGCCGGTTCATCGTCAACAATCAGTATCGTGGCATGGCTTGCACTCAACATCAGTATTCCCCTCGCTCGCCGTCGGACGCTCAATAATTTACTAAGGCGCTTATTATTTGTGTGGCTCGTACTCGCTACAGGCGGCAGCGCAGCGCACGCCCGACTGAATCGGATTACGAAGCGAGTAGATTCATGACAATAAATCTTTGCATCAAATTGCGTCTTTTAGTACGGCTCTTACAATAACTGCAAGAACGGCGGCCGGTGGAGAGTAGCAATACAGCAGGATTGAGTAGGACTACCTGGGGGCGCTCCGGCGGGCGGTGCAGGCGGCGACGAAACTAACTACGAGCGGGAAGGCGAACCAGCCCTGACGCCGGGGGTCGGCGGGCGCCGTAGACGCTTTTGCAGCGCTGCGTTAGACGCCGGGCCGCATCGTCAAACGCTCAAAAAAATCTCACAAAACTTCGTCCAATACCGATACGAATGGGGAGCGAATTCCGCCGGCGGCAAAAAAAATCCCGGGGGACGTCCCCCCGGGATGTGCAGGTCCAATGGGCATTTGCGCGAACTCCGCACAAACGCTCTCTTTTTATGCGCCGGTGGAATTCGTTCACCTTGTCATTGATCCGCAGATCAACGCAACAGATGCAGAACTCCCTGCGGACGCACGCCGGCCTGCGCCAGCATGGCGATTGAACTCTGAGACAGAATCTGGCTCGTCGTGAGATGAACCATCTCTTCCGCCATGTCGGCATCTCTGATTCGAGACTCGGACGCCATTACGTTCTCGTACGCATTCATCAGACCCTTCGCAGCATGCTCCAGGCGATTATAATACGCGCCAAGATCCGAGCGCTGTTTAATCAACTTCTCCAGCGCCTTGTCGGCTCTTCCAATAGTCTCATTCGCCTGCGCAGGCGAGGAGATGGACGCAATGCGCCCGTCCGCTCCCCTGAGCGTCAGCGAGCGCGCGGTCATCGTGCCGATGAATACGCGTTCCCGCTGATTGGCGTTGGGTCCCATGTGAAACCACATGGACCCCGCGCGCGAGCCCCGGGAGTATTCTCCCAGCAGCAGCTTGAATCGGTTGAACTCAGCCTGGGAAGCGATTCGATCCACTTCGTCCACTAACTGAGAAACCTCAACCTGAATCAGTTGCCGATCCTCGCGACTGTAGATGCCGTTGGCGGATTGAACCGCCAGCGTGCGGACCCTCTGGATCACATCGGAAATTTGCGCCAGGTAGCCCTCCGTGGTCTGGATGAAACTCATCCCGTCCTCGGTGTTGCGTTCCGCCTGTCGCAGTCCGTTGATCTGGGACCGCATCTTCTCAGAAACCGCAAGTCCGGACGGATCGTCTCCAGCGTGATTGATGCGCACGCCGGAAGCGAGGGTCGCCATGGACTTGTCCACTTGCCACTGATTAAACTTCAAAACGCGATTCGCTTGAACCGCGCTCATGTTGTGATTGATAATCATCCTGCACTCCTTTTGCTTTCTCTTTGTTTAAAGCCGAAGCCATCCCTGGCTCGGGCCCGACGCTCGCGCCCGGAACCGCAGGGTCCCGGACGTGTGCATCGACCGCCGGCAAATCGCAGGAGATATTGCCGACGAACGAAGAAAGCAAAACCGCTGCGCAGCAAAAGCGCGACGGTCTTGCATTCTCCCTCCGGACGGCGAGCGTAAGCCCGCTGTCAAATAACAGCGCTCGGCCGGAGCGCGCGCATCGCAGTAACGCGATTCGCGCACTGGCGCCCGGACGCGCGCCATGCGAAGAGAGAATGCAATCGGAGATCAGGATCTATTAATCAGTGCGTTATCCTCCCTGAGGAGCTTGCGCTCCATCGCTTACAAGAAAGTTCGCCGCGCCATGACGACCAGGTCGCCAGAGCGCGCCGGAGTCCATTAACGCAAGAGCTGCAATACCGTTTGCGGACGGATATTGGCCTGCGCGAGCATAGCGGTTCCGGTCTGCACCAGGATTTGATTCTTGGTGAAGGCTACGGATTCTTCCGCCATATCGGTGTCGCGAATGCGACTTTCCGAAGCCTGGGTGTTCTCATAAGCGTTCATGAGACCCTTCGCTGCATGTTCGAGGCGATTGTAATAGGCGCCCAGGTCCGCGCGCTGCTTGTTGATTTTCTGCAGTGCGTTGTCCAGGATGCCGATCGCTTCGTTGGCCTGCGCGGGAGTCGACAACGTTACGATGCTGGAATCCACTCGGCGCAGATTAAGCGCTTGAGCGGTCATCGTCTGAATGTAAACTCGTTCGCGCTGATGCTGATTGGCGCCCACGTGAAACCACATGGATCCAACCCGCGAGCCGCGGGCGAAGTGTCCCATAAGCAGGGACATTTTGTTGAACTCAGCTTGCGATGCAGTCCGATCGACTTCGTCGATGAGCTGCGAAACTTCCACCTGAATCATCTGGCGATCGCTGGCCGTATAGATGCCGTTAGAGGCCTGTACAGCGAGCGTACGGATGCGCTGAATAATATCAGCCGCCGTACCCAGATAACCTTCGGTCGTCTGAATCATGCTCATCCCGTCCTCGGTATTGCGTTCCGCCTGACGCAGGCCGTTAATCTGGGCGCGCATCTTTTCGGAAACAGCGAGACCGGAAGCGTCGTCGCCCGCGCGGTTAATCCGCATGCCGGAAGACAGCTTTTCCATGTTCCGATCCACTTCCCAGTGTTGGAACTTGAGGACGCGATTGGAATTGATCGCGGAGAGGTTATGGTTGATAATCATTCGCGTTTCCTCCTTGAAACGACGTATGTGTATCCAGGGTGTCGCCCCCGGTTTATATATACGCCGAACGAGACGATCCGAATCCTTTCGGACTGCCGCATCCAGGCGCGCCCCGGCAGCCCCCGAACGAATTCGCGGGCGCACAGACGCAGGGGGGTTTTCCCCCTTCATTGGAGATCGGGAAACGGGGTACTCAGCTTGATAGGCGCCGGGGATTTTTTTCCCGCCGGAGACAAAAAAAGCTCAAGGAATTCTGGAGCCGCTAAAGGCCGCGGGGTTCATCCGGGGGGCGCGGCGGCCCTTCCCGGGCCGACGCGGGTCCCGACCGTGCGGCCCGGAGGCCGACGCCCGGGGAACCGGGAAGATTGTGATTGGACCTGCACATCCTCGGTAGCGAGGGCGGCGGGAAGGAGCCCGCACGCCGTCAAAAAAAGAATCGGACGGCGGGGATTTTTCTTAACGGGCGCCGGAAAATTTCTGCTGCGGTGCAACCGCCAGTTGGGCCAATGAACGTATATTACTGCAGCACTGGCGATTCCGCCGGATACGCCATACCGACAGGACCGCATCGTAGTGAGTCGCCGCACGTCTCCCGCCCTCGCCCTGCTCGTTCTCGCAGCGTTGCCCGCCGCCGCGTGCCTGCGCGCCGACTGCGTAAAAAACGATCCCTTTTGCGGCGCGGCGTGGCGGATATTTTTGTGCACGACAGGCAAAGCGGCGAGACGGCGCGCGTGTCCGTGGGTCCCGGCGGCGCACAGACCAGCGCGGCCAGTTTAGAACCGCGGATCAGCGCCGACGGGCGTTATGTGACGTTTGAAGCGGACGCCAACGAGTTGGTCTCCCCGAACGTAAATGCGCTGACTGATGTTTATATAGTGGAGCGCCTCTCCGGAACGGTTACGCGCGCCTCCGACGCCCCGGGCGGCGTAGAATCGACCGGCGGCGCCGCGGGGAGTCAGGCTCCCGATCTGAGCGCGGACGGGCGCTACGCGGCATTTTTATCGTCTGCGACCAACCTGATTGCGGGTGATGCCAACAACTCCGACGATGTCTTTGTCTATGATCGCACCGCGGCCCAAACGACGCGCGCTTCCGTCGCCGCCGGCGGCGTCGAGGCGGATGACTTCAGCGAGCTTCCGCGGATCTCGCCGGACGGTCGTTACATTGTTTTTACTTCGGATGCCACCAATCTGGTCGCCGGCGACGCAAACGGCCAGGCCGATGTCTTTGTCCACGATCGAGTGAGCGGCGAAACCACGCGCGTGTCCGTCGCCACCGGCGGCGGCGAAGCGATCGGCGGCGAGAGTAACTCCGGCGCAATCAGTGCGGACGGGCGCTATGTGGCTTTTTTATCGGAAGCGACGAATCTTGTCGCAGGCGATACGAATGCGACCCGGGATGCCTTTGTCCACGATCGACAGACCCAGCAAACAACTCGCGTCTCCGTTGCCACTGGCGGCGCCCAGGGGAACGGGTTAACCCAGCGGGTGCAGATCAGCGCCGACGGCCGCTACGTGGCGTTTTCGTCGGGCGCCGCCAATCTGGTCGCCGGCGATACCAACGGCGTTCCCGACGTATTTTTGCACGATCGGCAGACGGCGGAAACGACGCGCCTCTCGCTCAGCCTGGACGGTCAGCAATTAAACGCCGCGACCCAGGCGCTTGATATAAACTCCGCTTGCGGTTATGTGACTTTGCAATCCAATGCATCGAATTTTGTGCCGGGCAATACAAACGGCCAGACGGACGTCTTTGTAGTATCCTTTCCCTGACCCGGCCGTCTTATACGCTGCTTCACATTACTTTATTCCGCCAAAAGCCGCGAAACACGAGTTCTTGTGCAAAACCTCGACCTCACGAAATCCGACGCGGCGCATCAGTTCCAGCTGATACGGCAAAGACCGCGGCGAATCTTCCTGGTCCACGATCTCAAGAACCCGGGCGGCATAGTCGGCGCCGCCGTTATTTTCCAGATAGGCGCGGTAGCGCTCTCGAATCAGTTGGCTCAGCGCTTCCGTATCCTGGGCCACAAGGTCGGAGATCAGTAAACATCCGCCCGGCCGCAGAATGCGAAACAGCTTTTGAAAGGCCCGCTCCCAATCCGCGTCGTCGCGCAGATGGTGCAAAACTGCGCCGGCCAGAATTATATCGTACGACTCCGGCGCAAGCGCCGCGTCGCGAAAATCGCTCTGGATCGCGATGACGCTTTTTGCAGAGGACGCGGAGACGCGTTGAACCGCGCGGTCCAGCATGGGTCGACTGAGATCCAGCAACGTGCACTGCAGGCCCGGCAACCGCGACAACATCCTCAGGGTGAAATTTCCCGCCCCCGCGCCAATATCGAGAAGCGCCGTTGCGTCGGGGCGAAGCCGGGCGGCCGCCGAAGTAATCAGCTCCAGACACAGCGGCGCATCGACAGCGGAGGCCTGACCGGTCTCAAGATTAGAGAAGCGCTCTACATCATTGTCAAAACGTTCGGTAATTTCTTCTACGGTTGATTTTTTCATGCGCCGAGCGTAACACGCCGCTCTGCATAACGCAAATAGATAGTTTTAACTCCACCCATAACTAAATATTATATCAGTAAGACCCGCAGCAAGGCTGCCCGACGCGCTGCGAATTTTCCTTGCCGGCGCCCCGAGTTGCAAACCTGCTGCACGCATGTTTGTTCCACGCGCTCTTGCGAAAGTCGGCTTGCTGGTTAACGGCGCCGTGCTCCTCGTGTTTCTCGCCGTCGTCAATTTCAGTTCCATTCTGCCGGAGGGCGCGGTCGCCTTCGAAGGCGCGGCGCCCGTCGGGGCGACCCTGGAAGTCACGGAGACCGGGCTGAAGCTCGTCAGCAGCGGATTTCTCGCCGCGCCCGGCCGTCTGATCGCGCCCCTGCGCAACGCCAGCTTCTGGACGCTGATGCTGGTTTCGAGTCTGATTTACGTTTTGCTGCTCGTGAACAAGCGCGAGGAGTGACAATCAACCTTGTTTATCAAATGGGCGAACCGTTGAACAAAACCGCCCCAGCGGGCGGTTTTTTCCATTTTGGCGGCAAGTTCCGATCTCTTTTGTGACACACTGTGCCGCAGCGGTGTCGGTGTGCATGAATAGTTCGGGCTACACCGTAAAAAATCCGATTTCGTGGCGCATCTTTTCCGCCATGGCCTGCACTTCGTCAGACGAAGCGAACATCTCTTTCGCGGCCTGCGCATTGGACTGCGTGAGTTCGTTCATCACGGACATGGCGCTCGCCACCTCCGCCATGGACTGCTTTTGTTCTTCGCTGATCGACTGAATCTGTTCCGAGCGATCCATCAGCTTTTCCAGCGATGAATTCACCGCCGTGTTCAGGCGCATTTGCTCGGGAATATCCTTCGCCACCGAACCCAGGCGCTCGTTGACGTTGTTCACCGCCGTGAGAATGCTGCGAATTGCCGCCACAACGCCGTCCGCGGCCTCGCGACCGGAGCCGATTTCCGCGTTGGTCTTGCGAATTAATTGATCGATGCCTTTAATGCTCGTCGCGGTTTGATCGGCGAGTTTGGAAATTTCGTCCGCCACAACCGCAAAGCCGCGCCCCGCTTCGCCGGCCCGCGCCGCCTCGATCGAAGCGTTCAGCGCAAGCAGGTTGATCCGGTCGGAGATGTTGTTAATGATCTTGATAATGTCTGTCATTTGACCGGAACTTTCGCCAATGCGAACAATTCGGTCCGCCATGGTCTCCAGCATCTCCGCGCCCGACGATGCGTCGCGGGCGATCGCCTCGGTTACCACGGTGGTATCGTTTACATTGCGGCCGATCCGGTCGACGTAAGTGGAAAGCTGCTTTAGATTGCCGGCGACGCTGCGCATATGTTCTTGCTGCTCGCCAATAACGTGCCCTACGTTTTCGGCGGCGGCCGTGACTTCTTCCGTCGCGGCCATTACCTCTTCCGACATTTGCGCCTGACTCTCCGCATTTTTTGCAAAGATGTTGATGCTGGAGTTCATACGTTCGGCGGCCAGCGCGGTCTTGCCGGCGGTATGTTTCATCTGGATGATTACAAATCGGATTTTGTCGATGAAGCGATTAAATAGCTCCGCGATGCGTCCAAACTCATCCTTCGAATTGACGTCCAGTCGCAGCGTCAGGTCGCCGCCGCCATGTCCATAACTCTGCAGCAAAACCAGCAGTTGCTTGCTCGGGCGCAGCGCGGTGCGCCGCCAGACCAGCAGCGTCAAAGCCATAAAAAAAAGCGCGCACGCCGCCAGGGCGGCCGCCAGCAGCCACAGCGGGGCCTGGAAGTACCCGGCGGCGTAGGTCAGACTGACCACGACGCCAACTGCGACTACATTCGCCAGATTGGTCTTGGTAAGAAATGTGCGTTTGAGGAAGGCCTGGAGCGTCAGCTGGACTATGATTCCGCCAACCGCATAAATAGCGATTACGAGATATGGATGAACGGGTTCAAAAATCGCCTGCATGGAGACTTCCAGAAATGGCCGGGCCGACTTTGCGAGTTGGCAACCGGAGACTCATCGAATTATGAACTGGAGTAGAGCGCCAGGAAGCAAGATGTCAATGAAATAAGCGCGAGCAGGCCCCGGACTTCCACAACTGGAGCCCGCGCACGGAAAAGACGGAGCCAGCCGGCGCGGCCCTGCGCCGCTGTCCGGTCTGGCGCCCGGATATCCCTGAAGCCGAACGCAAGCGCGTTCAAGCGTCCTTATCGATGATCAATCCGCTCAGTTCTTCGAGCACCCGGGAGAATTCGAGCAGTTTGCTCGATGGGATCTCCTCGACTGTCTCGCCGGTTTTGTAATTCACCAGCGCCACCTGCAGACGGCCCGACTCGGAATGCATACGGAATTGATACCGGGTATCCGTCGGAGTTTCCCCTGCATGTGCGACCGTCTTGAGCGCCTTAATGGCGTTTTCGATCTTCGTGCGGTTTTCCGGCGTATCCTGTACATCCGTGTACTGCAATCCACGCGTATGCGCGTCCCCGGGTCGGTTCCGCTCGCGCGAAACCGGCTCGACGGCGCCGCGCAGGCCTTCCCTGGCAGCATGGCTCTGTGCGAACTGAACGCGATCTATAGCGACGTGTTCCATTATGCGCACCTCATTCACCCCTTCGACGGCCGAGGGCCGGGCCTTTAGGGTTCAGCGCGTAATTATACGGCTTTCTGGAAGAATTCCGGCGCAGGGGGCGGCCGGAAATCCGCCGCTCAATTAGCCGAATCAGGGGTACGGGCGAAAATCAAGCCGGCAGTGTCAAAAGCGTCCGAACACAGGCGATCGGCCAGGAGATAGGGGACGCCGCGAAATTCGACGAAGGCCGGACTCCCCACGCAGGGCGTGAGTACGATCGCCTTGGTGCACAGACTCACAGCTGAACGTTCCACATATCGATTCTGTTGCCCGTCAGAACCCAGCAGACGGTTCTCGGGATCAGGGAGGAGGCCCCAGAAGACGCCGCTCCAGAGCAAGGCCGGCTCAAAGCTGGTTCCGCACTCCGCCGCTTTAAGCGCGTATGCGTCGCCGACCTGGCGCATCGCTTCGCCGCGCGTAATCAGAGCCGTGTCGGCGGAATCGATCGTGTCATAAGCCGGGTCCAGAAAACAAGCGGAGAAAGCGAAGAGACCGGCCAGCGCGCCCGCGAGCCCGACGCGCACGGCATAGCGCTTACGCAGCGCGGATTTTAGACTCAGTTTCATTTTAAAGTATCAACAATTGATCAAAGGCTGCGCCGCATGCCAACGCCGCCCCAAATGCGCCCGTCGTCGCCCCGTCCGGCGCCTGACAGGGGCTCGCCAGTACGGCGATCACGCAAGCTTGCACCGCGCTTTTCTCCACATAGCGCTGGCTCTGCTCGCAACTGCGCCACAAGGAGTGACCGTCGGCGCAATGCGCGCTTGAGAAAGGATAACTCGATGCGAGAATAAAAAACCCCTTGCCCGATCCGGGCGTCAAGGATTCGCACTCGTAAAATTTGGCCAGATACGCGAGGTGCACTTTGCGCAGTCCCTGGTGGCGGGAGTATCGCCCTGCGTCGGCGCGATCTTCCATGTCATAGTAGAGGTCCAGGCAATGACAGAAGGCTGCTCCGGTCAGAACAGCGCCCAGGATTGCAGCAATCCGAAGTCGCATGCCCGCATCCCGCTTCCGACGCCCTACTTCTTGAGTGCGTTTTTCATGCGCATTAATTTGCCGCGCAGGCGCATGATGGCTTTCGTGTGCAGCTGAGAAATACGGCTTTCCGTGACTTCCAGAACCTCGCCGATCTCTTTCAGCGTGAGGTCTTCGTAGTAATACAGCACGATGACTTTTTTTTCTTTGTCCGGCAAAAGCTTGATGGCTTCCACAATGACGCTTTTGATCTCTTCTTTTTCGATCAGCGTATCCGGATTTAAATTCGCCGGCGACTCGAGCGTCTCCATAAAGGAAACTTCGTCGTTATCGTCGCCCAGATACCAGATATCGTTGAGCGATATCATGCTCGCGCCGGAAATCTTCGTAAGCAGCGATTGCAGCTCTTCCGAAGTAATGCCCATTTCCTTGGCGATATCGTCGTCTTCCACCGTATGCCCGAGCTTGTTCTCGAGCATGGCGATGGTCTCTTCGACCTGTTTGGCCTTTTGCCGAATCGAGCGCGGAATCCAGTCGATGCTGCGCAGCTCATCGAAAATCGCCCCGCGGATGCGGGTCATAGCGTAGGTCTTAAATTTGATGTCGCGATCCGGATCGAACTTTTCGATCGCGTCGAGTAGACCAAAGGAGCCATAGCTCACCAGGTCGTCGAACTCGACGTTCTGGGGCATGCCGATCGCCACTTTGCCGGCGACGTATTTCACGAGCGGGGAATACTTCTGCACCAGAAAATCCCGTATCTCACGATCGGCGGTTTTCCGATAGTTGCGCCAGAGCTCAAGCTCGTCGCGCTCTTTGTATTTTTCCCAGATCCTGGAGGACATGCGTCAGTACCGCTGCGAGACGAGGCTCAGCTCTTGTCCTTCGCAAGCATGGTTTTGATGGCTTCCGCCATCAGCTTAGGCTCGTTCTTAATTTTAATTTTATCAACAATTAAATGATCCCCGAAACGCTTGCCCGAGTCGTCGCCGACCGCTTGGGCCGGCGCTTCAACATCATCGCCGACCAGGAAGCCGTCCCCCGTATCCGCGTCGCCGTCGCTCAGAGAAAGCTCATCGTCGGAGCCTTCGGCCGTCGGCGGCGGGGCGAAGAGTTCGAAAACTTCCGGAACGCGGCTTTCCAGAACCTTGTAGGCGCCCACGCCCGACGCCCCGGCGAGAATCGAACAGATAATCGCAGTAACGACTAAGGGACTGAACCGATTACCGCCCAGAATGCCGAACGCGACGCTGACCAGGAGCCCGAGAACGGCAAAAATCACGGCAAATTTCGCAAACAGACCCATCGCAGATCAGGCGCGGTCAAAGCGCACCCACATTTTTCTCTTCGCCAAAGCCCATGACCCGCCGGAAGAAGGCCATGATCCCGTCGGGCTCGTCTTTCACGTTGGTATTCATGAGCCGGGCGGCGATATGGTTCATACAGGCCGAGCTCTTTGAACCGGGGTATTGGACGACGTGCGGGCGCTGACTCCGAATACTTTTTTGCACCAGATTCTCTTCGAATACAAAGCCGATGCAGTCGATCTCGGTTTTTAAGAACTGCGCGCTGATCGACGCCAGCCGGTCGGAGACGCGCTTCGCTTCGATCGCCGAAGGCACGCGATTCACGATCAGTTTAATGATCTTCTCCTGGCCGTTGGCGACAATGCTCTTGATCATGCCATACGCGTCGGTGATGGCCGTCGGCTCGGGCGTCGTTACAACCACGATCTCGTCGGCCGGCATTACCAGGCCCAATACGTTGGCGCCCACGCCGGCGCCCGTATCGATCAACATGACGTCGTAGCCGGTCAGGCCGCCTAACTGTTCCAGGAAGGTTTCGCGCGCCGAGTCGGACAGGTTGGCGAGCTGGGAAATCCCGTTGGCCCCGGCGATGATGTCGATGCCAAAGGAAGTGGAAATAATTATGTCGCGAATCTTCTTTTTCCCCTTCATAACCTCATAGATGTTATGCTCGGGGATGATGCCCATCAGGACGTTGACGTTAGCGAGACCGAGGTCGCCGTCCAGGAGCAGCACGCGCTTACCCAGCCGGCCGATTGCGATGCCGAGGTTTACGGACAGGGTCGATTTGCCGACGCCGCCCTTGCCGGAGGTCACGGAGATAACGCGGGTGCGAGCGGGCGCTTCCTCAAACGGGGCGCTGGAACTTGTTTCGTCGACAGTCTCTTCGCTCACGCTGCCCTCGTCGGGATCCAGGACCGAGGCCCGGGATCGCTCGCCCGCCATCCGTCTGAGATTTTCGGCCTGATCCATAATGTCCATTTTATGTCAGATGCCTCAAGTGATGTGGATGCGTTCTTTCCCCGCAACTTCGGACTGAATAGCCAGGCGAGCCAGATCCGCGGGAGCAAGCTCAAGCAGATCGCCGGGCACATCCTGTCCGTTCGCAAAGCATGAGAACGGCTTGTTGTACTTATCGGCAAGCTCAACAAAGGCGCCCAGAAAATCCGACTCGTCCAGTCGAGTGAGCAATATTTTATCAAAGCCAATCCGGTCATAGGCAAGCACGATTTTTTCCGCGAGCGCCGGAGCGGCGGTCGCCGGCAGAACCAGGTGCTTTTCCAGGCGCACCTCGCAGGCCTCCAGGTACTCCTTCAGCTGCACCATGCGGTTCACGTCTTTGTGCCCGATGCCGGACGCGTCGATCAACATGAGTTCCGCGCCGTCCCGCCGCAGACATTCGGCGAATTCGCGCGGCGTGAAGGGCGCAAAGAACGGCGTGTCCATAACGCTGGCGTAGGTTTTGAGCTGCTCGGTCGCCGCCAGACGGTAGTGGTCGAGGCTGTAAATGGAAACCTCGCGGCCGGCGATGATATGATATTTGGCGGCCAGCTTGGCCAGGCTCGTGGTTTTGCCGGAGCCCGGCGGCCCCAGGAAAAACACGGCGCGGCATTCCCCGCGCGCCGGCGCCAGGTCCGGCGCGATCCGAATCAGCTCGGTGAGCTTCTCGCGGGTGCGCTCTTCGACCGCGCGCCACTCGCCCTTGTCCGCCGGGGAAAGGCTGTGATCGACCTTGCGCAGCAAGCGCCGGATAAAGTCGTCGCTGAAGCCCGCCTGGGACAGCTCGCCCTGCATCTTTTCGAAATAGATCTGGGAACGTTCGTCGCCCTCGGCCTCGGCGCTGAACAGCGGCCGATCTTCGGCTTCGCGGGGCCCCTTGCGGCCGCGCCCTTTTGCGCCAGGCTCCTCCAGGCCGCGCAGCAGCTGGGCGGCGCGCTCCGGGCGCGGGGCGGATTCTTCCGGATCGTCCGCCTGAAGCAATAGATCAATGGCGGCGCGATCTTCTTCGCCTGGCTGGAAGGCTTTGAGACTCAGCCCCTCCGGCGCGGCCTGCGCCTCATGCGGGCGGCGTTCGCGCTCCGTCGGCGCGCGGGCGGGCGTCGAACTCGCGTCGGAACTAAGACGCGGAAAGCGGGCCGGCAAGGGCGGCGCGGCCCCCGCGGGGGCGGCCGGCTCCTCGCGACCGGAAGCGTCCCGCAGGCCTTGCAGCGCCTTTTCTACCACCGCCCGCCGCCGCACTTCGCGCTCGGAACCCAACAAGGAAGATTTTTCCGCCAGCCGGCCGGCCAGCGCTGCGCGGCCCGGCGAGGCGGCGCTTTCCTGCAGCATAAAGTCCACTTCGTAGAGCTTACTGGCCAGTAAGCCGGAGCCGAATAAACCGCCCTCTTTCACTTCGCGCGTACCGAGTATAATTGCAGAGGGCCCGTAGGCGCTGCGCAGCTTCATCATACACTCGGCGACGCTCTTGCCGCGAATCTTGTCGTACTTCATGTTGTAATCCCGCCGACGGGAAACCGCTTCACGAATGAATAGTATTCGTGGATGCGAAAGACCTGGTGCATTATGTCACATTAACGCTCTGTCCTGGCAATCCTTTTCCATCAGATGTGAGAAAATCGCCGGCGCCCGCAGCCGCAGCGTAACGCGATCGCGCGGAATTTTGCTTGCTTGCGATCGCCGAGCGTTCATACCCGAGTTATGTCGCATACATTTCGTAGCCTTGTCGGTTTTGCAGTTTGCAGCGCGCTGTCGTTCGGCGCGGCGCAGTGCAAGGGCGAAGGACAAAAACCCTCCGAACCTCCGCCGTACCCGGCGTTGCAGTGGGGCGCGAGTCCGGCCGCCAGCGTCGGCGCACTGGAGAAGCTGGGCTGGAAGAAGACGGGCGGCGATGGCGAACGAATCACATTAATTCTGCCGGAAGCCAGCGAACTGGAAGTGCCGGCCGATGCGGCCGCCGCCGGCGTACCCGAACGCTATCAGATCACGCTGCTGGCTGAAAATGATCAACTGAAGATTGCCGCGCTGCTCCGGCGCGACTCGAGTTCGAATGTGAGCGCATTTCTGCGCGGCGTGGAACAGGCCTATGCGCTGGGCACGCCGGTCTGGACAAGAGACTTGAGCGCAGCCTCCTCGGAAGCGGGCAATCAGAACAGCGAGAAGATCTATCTCTATGAGCGCGCCGACGCCTTTGTCGTCGCCTACGAAAGTCTGTTTTCCGCAGCTGAGACGCGGATCGCCAATGACCCTAATTCCCAGGTTGAAGTGCGCATCTATTCGCGCTCCAATGAAGGCATATCGCGCGAAGCGCTGATCGAAAGCCTGCAGAATGAAAGCCGCTGAAACGCGGTAGTTCCGGGCGCACGTCCGTACGAATGCGTACGATTCCTGTCCGTCGCCGGCCGCCGGGCGGCGGGAATCCGCGCAATTCGGAAACGCCGCTGGAAAACAGCTTGAGTCCATAACGGCGTCGCCGTTTTTCTTATCTCATATTCGACTCAGGAGCCTCAAATGAGCTACAATCAAATCGTGGAGTTGCTGGGCGCGGAAGCCGACAGTCTGCTCAATCACAAACCCAGGGTCAGCAAGGATACGCTGCACCTGCCCGGCCCCGACTTCATGGATCGCGTCTGGATTGGCGCGGATCGCAGCCCGCAGGTATTGCGTTCGCTGGCCCAATTGTTTAACAACGGTCGCCTGTCCGGTTCCGGCTACGTATCCATCCTGCCGGTGGATCAGGGTATTGAGCACAGCGCCGGCGCCTCGTTTGCGCCCAACCCGATCTATTTTGATCCGGAAAACATTGTCAAACTGGCGATCGAGGGGGGCTGCAACGCCGTCGCGTCCACGTTTGGCGTGTTGGGTTCGGTCGCGCGCAAATACGCGCACAAGATTCCCTTTCTCGTGAAAATCAATCACAACGAGCTTTTGACCTACCCGAACAAGTTCGATCAGATCATGTTCGGCAACATTGAGACCGCCTGGAATATGGGCGCGGTCGCCGTGGGCGCAACGATCTATTTTGGATCGGCCGAGTCCAGCCGTCAGATAGTC
Source organism: Leptospirales bacterium (assembly GCA_036170535.1). GTDB lineage: Bacteria > Spirochaetota > Leptospiria > Leptospirales > Leptonemataceae > SSF53. The sequence continues at coordinate 102,672 of JAVHPJ010000116.1, forward strand.
GAGGTCGCGCAGGCCTTTGAGGTCGCTCACGAGCTGGGCATGGCGACCGTGTTGTGGTGTTACACGCGTAACAACGAATTTAAGAAAGACAAGGATTACCATGTGGCCGCGGATCTAACCGGCCAGGCCAATCATCTGGGCGTGACGATCCAGGCGGACATTATCAAGCAGAAACTGCCGGAGAACAACGGCGGCTTTAACGCGCTGAAGTACAGCAAGACCCATCCGAAAGTTTACACGGATCTCACCAGCGATCATCCGATTGATCTGACTCGCTATCAGGTGATGAATTGTTACATGGGTCGCGCAGGATTGATTAACTCCGGCGGCGCTTCGTCCGGCGAAAGCGATCTGAAAGAAGCGGTAAAAACCGCGGTGATCAACAAGCGCGCCGGCGGCATGGGGTTGATATCCGGTCGCAAGGCCTTCCAGCGCCCCATGAAAGACGGCGCGGCGCTTCTGCAGGCGATTCAGGACGTGTATCTTGAGAAACAGGTGACGATCGCGTAAGCGCAGAATCGTTTCGATCCATGAACGGCGCAACCCGGCGGCTCAACGAGCGCCGGGTTTTTTTTACGGCGTCACGCCGGCTTTATCCAGCAAATACGTTACAAATGCGCGAATCCGCTTTTCGGAAAGCGGCGTGGCAAAATAGTGATCCGAGCCGAACTGCGCGTAGACGGCGCCGCCCGGCACATAACTGTCAGCCAGAAGCACAATTCCGTCGCTGGGACCGTAGGGCGCCAGCGCCTCATAATACGGCGCAGAACGTTCGGTCAGATGGCGCCGCAAGGGCGCGCCCACGACGCTCACAGTAATCAATCCCGGCGGAATCTCCGCATCAAAGGCGAGCGGGGCATCCGCGCCGGCGCGCATGCTGGTCAGACCGCTCCATTGATAACCTTTATAGAGAAAATACAGCTGCGCCTCCGCGCGCGGCAGACACGTCGCCTCAATTTCATTTACCAGAGGACTTCCGCGCGTGATGCCGCCGATGTTCACCCATCCGCGCACGCGCTGAAAGGCGCGCGCTGTGCCGCAAAGACGCAGCGCTTCCTTCACGTCTCCGCCGCCTTTGCTGATCGACGCCAGTAGAATCGCCTCATAGTCCGCCTGAACGAATTCCAGAAATTCGCAGATTCTCGCGCCATTCTCGGTGACGGTTCCGGTTTGTTCGATCGGCGCGACCATATCGCGAACGCCCATTCGACGAACGATCGATCGCAGCGCAGCGCCGCGCGAATCCACGGCGGTCGTGTCGTAGTAGAACATCCCTGGAACAATCACGAACAGGATCTTGCGGCGCGCGTAATCCTGCGCGGCATCGCTCGCCTGCGCTTCCGCTTGATCCAGATAATCGTACAGTTCCCGGTTAAGCGGATCGGCGACCAGGCGCTGGTAAAAGAGCGCTGCCGCGTAATCCAGGCCGCCTTCCGCTTGCGCCGCATGAACAAGCGTCTCCGCTTTTAATCCGCGGAAATCCGGGTATTTTGTTTCGGCCGCGATCCGTTCGAGGAGCGCCAACTCCTCCTGGCACAGTCCGGATGTTCGGAAGCCTTGCAGATTACAGTCCGTGCGCGCCGGCGAAAGGGCGACGGCTCGATCGACGCTGCAGGCGATCTGGAGCGCTGGCAGGATGCACAGGACCGTGCGGAGTTTTCGTAAAAATGAACATCCGGGCCCGGTCCGCATCCGACCAGTTTGCCGGCGCAGCGCGCCGATGGGCAACCGCAAATTCGGTCGCCAGCTCCGCCGGTCGCCGGAGGGCCGCTTGAGTTTTTTTGCGAATCATGCTTGGCTTTCTGACTGCGGCGCCTTCAGACTGACGCGCACTCAATATGAATTCATTCAAGCGGCGTCAGATCATCTCAATCGGATTGCAGCTCCGTTACAGGTCAATCGGGCGCCAATCTTCGCTCGGACGCGCAAGACCGGGCCGCCTGGCGCGCAGCGGCCTTTCAGGCGCGCTGGCGCTTGCTCTTGCGCTCGCAATCAGCGGCTGTCGAGTGGACCGTCGCCTCGAACTCCCGGACGAAGCCGCACGCAGAGTTGTCTGCAACATTTCCGGATATCACGTCGAAAACCTCTGCGACGACGAAAAAGAATATCTGGACTGGGCGGAAGCGGAACCGCGCGCGCCGCGGATGGCGGATCTGAACCGCGAAACACTGCTCCGTTTCACGCGCGAAACTCAGGATGTGGACAAGGCGGCGGCCGTCTTCTACACGCGTCTCATCCGCGAACCGGCGACGCAAAAGCTGATCACGTACCTCGAATCCACCGAAAAACGCCTGGAAGCCGAGCGCCGGCTGCCGGATTATTCGAACCTGAATGTAGCGCTGGTGGTGGCGCCGGGAATGTTCTATAAGGATAATCCGGAAACCGGCGCCGACGGGCGCGGCCTGCGCACCATTGCGGCCCGCATGGGCATGAAAGACGATGCCATTCCGCTCGAACAAACCGGCACCGTAGAAGAAAACGGAGCCCTGATCTGCGATTACATCCGAAATCGCAACGATGGAGCGGCCTTAATTCTGGCCTCCGCAAGCAAGGGCGGCGCGGACATAAAATACGCCATTCGACTGTGCGGCGCCGATCCCGCGTTTCAGAAAGTGGCCGGATGGCTCAACATCGGCGGAATCAACCGAGGCAGCATCCTCGCAAATGAAATCAACAATCAATGGGACGCGCGGCTGGAGGCGCGTACGTATTTCTGTCTGAACGGTTACAACTATGACGGGCTGATGTCAATGCGCGAAGGCGAAGGCGCGCCGCTGAATTTTGATCTTGATCTGCCGGATCATATGCTGATGGTAAATATCATTGGCGTCCCCGTATTTCGCTTTGTCACCGAACGCGCTCGCCCGTACTATCTACATCTGGTACAGTTCGGTCCGAACGACGGACTTTCGCTCCTTGCGGATCTATACATTCCAGAAGCTGTAAACTGGGGTTCATGGCGCAATGACCATTACTTTCGCTGGCCCATCAGCGAAACGCGCATGATGGCGTTCATCATGTATGTTATTGAAGAAAAGCGCGCAAGTATCCCTGTCAGGTAAACCAAGCAGGCTTGCACGGGTTTGGGTTGCGCCGCCCCATTAACAGTGCGGCGCACCAGACGACGAAGTCTCGCCCGATTTTGCGATCTCTATCATGCAGCTTCGTCGGCCGCCGAATTTTTTTTAATCGAGACGCGATCTTAGCTGAAGATTACGAGCGATTGGGAAATTCACGCACAATTTTACTTGCCAAAAAATCTCGCCCGTCGCCCACTCTGGACTGATTCGCCGCTTTTTACGTGTTCCGAACGGAATACGAATTGGCGACGGATTAAAAAAAACTTCGCTCACACGTTCCTCTGTGTGGATAATTGGAGAATACTTTATGAAAAAATCGAGACTGCTCAGCCTGGCGGCGGCACTTTCTCTGGCTGGCGCAATCGCATGCGGCAGCGCACCGCTGAGTCCCCCGGGCTCCGGCTCGCTGTACACCAACGTTAAGGCCAACTTCAACTGCTGGCACGGCGACGAAGGCAGCTGCGTGGGTGAAAACGGACCCAAAGCTGCTGGCAGCAAATCCGGCGAAGCTTGCGCAAGCACCATCCTGATGCTGATCACCACCGGCGACATGAGCCTCAAAACGGCTGCATCGAACGGCGGCATTTCCCGCGTTGCTTCGATCGACTACAGCACGATGAACGTTCTCGGCTCTCTGTACATGAAGTCCTGCACGATCGTCAACGGCGAATAAGATTCAGGCAATAAAGGACTTATCAGGAGAACGAAAATGAAATTGCGCTTAATCTCGATCGCGGCCGCTCTGGCCGTCGCAGCCGCCATGGCGAATTGCGTGGCTCTGTTCAACCCGCCGCTGACGCCCCCCGGCGTTCTGGGCGGAACCGGCTCTCTGTTCAGCAGCTACAAAGCTAACTTCAACTGCTGGCACGGCGAAAAAGGCAGCTGCGTTGGCAAAGACGGCCCGAAAGCTGTTGGCTCCAAAACCGGCGAGGCTTGCGCCTCCAACATTCTGGGCATGATTCTGACGGGCGACATGAGCCTGGAAGCAGCCGCCCAGGCTGGCGGAATCAGCAAAGTCGCCTCTGTCGACTATAGCTACACCAACGTCCTTGGCTTTTTCGCAAAGGCGTGCACCATCGTAAACGGCGACTGATCGAAAGATCCTCGCGGCTTATAGAAACCTGCGGGACCTCTGCGTTCCGCAGGTTTTTTTGTGCGTTGGCGCTTGTCGGCCGCTCCTGGCCTGCGCCAGATTGTCCCTGTGGATTTTTCGGAGAAGCTGCGGCTGGCCCTCGAGGGCGAGCTTCCGGGCCCGCTTGCGCAGTATCGCCTCGCGCCTGACGGTCGCCCCGGCCCGGAGACCGCCCTGCATCCGCCGCCCGACGCGCGTCCGGCGGCTATCCTGATCGTATTCTATGAACAGGGCGAAGAGCTATGTTTTCCGATGATCCGACGCCCGGTAGAAAGCGGACCGCACAGCGGTCAGATCTCCTTCCCGGGCGGCGCTGCTGAACTCCAGGATGAGAGTTTAGCACACACGGCGCTGCGCGAGACCTGGGAAGAAATCGGCGTGCCGGCGGGCGACGTGCGCTTGCTCGGCGCTCTTACGCCGCTTTATGTGGCTCCGAGTAATTTTCAAGTGTATCCCTACGTGGGCTGGCTCAGGCGTCGGCCGGAATTCCAACCCGATCCCCGTGAAGTAGCGCAGGTGCTCGAGTTCCGCCTCAACGATTTTCTGGCGCCCGAAAACCTCCGCACGGAAGAATGGGAGCTGCACGGACGGAGGGTGCGAGTGCCGCACTACGTCGTAGGCGGCGCCGTCGTCTGGGGCGCAAGCGCCATGATTTTAAGCGAAATGGCGGCGGTCATTAACGCCCTGGACGGCAAAACCGACGCCTGAACGACAGCCGGTCGCTGAAAGCGGATCGCTCGATCAGGGGCGAACTACATTGCGCAGAAATTCGGTGCGGGTTTCAGCGCCAGGCGACATGACAAACTCGCCCGCGTATTCGCGACCATCGCTCGCTCGCACCCGCAGACTGACGGTGTACGCGCCGGTCGCCTGATCGGCGCCGCTGCTTTCCGTTTTCTGGAAGCGCCACAGTATGACCGGATTTACCGGCTTCCAGAGGGCGCCGGTGGCGAAATCAATCGCGATGCCGATTACACCACCGCAAACCACGTTGCCAATCGCCCACATGTCAATGTCCTTCTGCAGCACCATCAAGTGAGTATTGTACCCCGGCAGTTCGAACTTCAGCGTTATATCGTCCGCCAGATCCAACATGACTTCGCCGGGCGTCGTCAACACAGGGCCGGCGACGCCATCCGCATATACGGTCACGCTCGCGCCTTGCGGATCGGACTCCACCTGATAGCGATATACATGGTCGCTTGCTATCGATGCGCACTGAACGGCGCTGCATGCGATCAAGCCCAACAAGACCCGCAGCCGCAGCGAAACTCCCATGCTTATACCCGCCTTCTCGGTCATCCGAGACTTCGCATTCGCGCGCATCAATGAGCGCGCCACGGGCGGCCGCTGAATTTTTCAAGCGTCGGTTGCGCGGCCGCAGGTTTGCGGCCAAAGGAAACGCCCATCGCCTCGTACATGGCGATCTCGGCGGTATCGACGTGCCGTTGCTTGATCGCCTCGGCGCTGTCCATGTATTGCACCTTGCCTTCGCGGTAATCCACAACGGTCACTCCAAAGACGCCCTGACGCGCCAGCTCTACTGCGCCCGCGCCCACCTGCAGGCCAAAGACCGCATCCAGCACGCTCGTGAACCCGCAACGCACAAGATGACTCGGACGGATTTCGCGGCATTCCGGAATTTCGTACACGCCCTCGACAAACTGACCGGTCGCCTTCATGAACGCCTTGATGTCCGGATCCTTTTTCATGCGGCTTTCGATCTCTTTGGCCACATATTTGCCCGCGCCCATAAGCGGACGATGCCCGAAAGAATCCGGCGTCGCAGTCTTGTCGACGAGTTCTTCCCCGGAGGAGTCGCGCAGGCCCTCGGCGACGATCACCATCGCACAGCCGGCCTTATTGTCGCTCTCGTTAATCCGGCGCAGAAACACCGCTTTGATGTGTTGATACAAGACATCAAAATCTACGGCGACTTCGGGTATCAGAATTGCGTCCGCCTCCGCTGCCAGACCGCCGCGAAACGCCGTGTGGCCCGCATAGCGACCGAAGACTTCCATAACAATCACGCGATTGTGCGTCTCCCCGGTGGTATATAGGTCGCGAGCGAATTCGGCGATGCGATTGATCGTGCTGTCGCCGCCAACGCTGTAGGTCATCAGGTCCAGGTCCATCGTCTTGGGCGCGTGCAGGCACGGAATGCCTTTGCTCGCCAGGTCGACAACGACGCTGCCGGTATCGTCGCCGCCGGCGATAACCACCGCATCCAATGCGTGCTTTTTTAAACCCTCGCGAATGCGCTCGTATTTGTTTTCGTCTTTAATTTTCGAAACTTTTACGCGGGAGTTGCCCGCCTCGCTCCCGGCCAGATAGATATGGAACTGCTCAAGCCGTTGCACATTGAGCAGCGGAAGCTCAGCGAAATCGACCAGGTTATACAACCCGGCGTAGCCGTTAGGGATCAGTCGCGCTTCGATGCCGTTCGCGAGCGCCGTCAGGGCCGCGCCTTTGATGACGCCATTCAGGCCGCCGCAGTCTCCGCCCGATGTCAGAATCCCGATCTTCTTGAGCGCCATGCTCCACCTCGTATGCAAATATGACCGCTTTACTCAGCCGGCGCGCCCAAACGCGTCAATTCTTCTTTGATGACGCCAAGTTCTTTTTCTAAAGCGGCGCCGGAACTCAAAATGCGCGTCAGCTCAGGATCGCGAAAGATATACAGATAATTATACAGGTTGCGCACGATTTCCCAGATCGCCTTTTGCACCGTCTTCCCATTCTGTCGATTGGCCGACACGATCTCGCGATTGCCATACGCAATATAGCGCGCGCCAATGTCGAGATTCTCAATCGGGATTGCGCGGGTCTTCGCCAGTTTGTCGCTGGATCCGCTTGATTTTTCGACGTCCGCTGCGCTGCGGTCATTATACAGGACCGTGTTCAGATCGGCCGCGAGGAGCGTAAAAACCCGATTTGTGTTGCGCACAATGTCGTGAAAGGCCAGCACGATGGGATCCTGGGACGGCTTTTTGGCGTGCGCGATAAAGTCCGTAAAACTGTAGGTCACGTCGCGATATTTTTTAACAAAATTCTCAATGTCGCGATAGACCGGATTAAACAGATCAATGTGCTTCTTAAACAGTCCGGTCTTAAAGACCAGCACTTCCTGCGTCTGATGACCTTCGCCGCGAACGCTCACCGATCCGGCCAGGATGTTCAAACAGGCGCTGTCAAAATCTTTCAAGAGCGCAAACAGCAAGCGATGCGGTTCCCGCTTATATGTCGCCAGGTTGGCGTCGTTTACGTGCGCCTCGCCATAAGTCCGTCGCACTGAATCTTCGACGATTTGATCGAGGAAGTCCGTCTTCAGACGACCGCTGCCGTCGGTTTTCAAAAACTCGTTTTTTATCCGACTGATCTCGGCCAGGTTCTCGCGAGACTGGACGTACTTGCTGCGCAGGTCTGAGATCTTTCGGTTGATGATATCCATCACCTGCTGCGGCGCGCGATATTCGTCCAGGGCCGGTCGGCCGAGCTTTAACTCGCGCACAACGTCATCCCAGGTCATCGTGCGCTTACGCGCCAGGGCGTAAAAGGCCAGGATCACGTTCTTTAGCGAAGGCGTGCGCGAATCCAGAGAAACCAGAAACTGCATGGTTGTTTTCGCCGCGGCGGCGAAGGGCGCGCTTTGCTCGCGTTGCTTCAACGTTTCTGGAAAATCTTCGGTGATAATGCGCGCGTAGTTGGGAAATTGCAAAAGCATCGCGTAGTATTTTTGCAAACGGATGCTCGCGGTGATCCACTCCTCGGGGTTTTCGGTTTTTTTCAGCGCGGCATTCTGTTTAATGAACTCATTAAAACACTGGTACGCCGCGATGGTGCAATTATAGCGCGCCGGCTCCACAATCTCCCAGCCAAAACCCGCCATTGCGCGAAACGCCTTGGTGGTTTCAACAATCGTGTCCTCTTTCAGCTCTGAGAACATTCGCAGAGCGGCCGGCGAGAGCTTAACGTTCGTTGAGAACAACCCGCTCGAAACCAGGGTCTCGGTTTTTTTCCCCCAGAAGGCGAGATCGCCGCCAAAGAGGCGCGCAAAGAAGCCGGGCTTTTCGTCGCGCTTTTGCGGCTGGGGCCGGGCCTGTTTGGCGCCGCCGCCTGCGCCGCCGCCACCGGCGCCGCTTCTGGTCCCGGTGCCGCCGCCCCCGCCCGCGCGGCGTACCGCTTTTTTGGGCGCGCTGGCAATGTCCTTTTCGTCGATTTTACGCTTGTAACCGGCGTCGAGATCTTCAATGCGCCGGATGCGAACAAAGACGTCCGGCGTTTCGGCGACTATCGCGTCCACCTGCTCTTGCAGTTCCGGCGGACGCGACTTTCGATAAAGATCGCCGAAGACCCGATGGGCCTCGGTTGTGGTCAGCGTGGGATCCATTGGAGCGCAAACGAAAGCGGCGCGCTCACTGCGCGGCGCTACGTTGTTATGGGTTGAAGATCAATTGCTCTCGTCGAGAGGATTTTCCACTGTTCGCGAGCCGGCCGGCGGCTTGTAGGAGAACAGGCTCGTGGAGAAGCCGCTCACCTGGCGCACATTGGAAAGGGAAATTACAAACCAGGTTTCACTGTCGCGGTGGCGAATGCTCAGCCGCCGCAGAATATTGTCGGGTCCCCAGGCGACTTTGACCTCGCGCATCGAGGCGCCGGGATCAATGGCCCGACCGACCGCTTCCATGCCGCTCACTCGGTATTCAAAGCCGGACAAAAGCCAGCCCAGGCCGCCGCCGCCGGGCGCAGCCGTCTGGCGACCCGCCACCCGCGAGCCCGGATTATAGGCCACCATGCTGCGGCCGTTTGAAGCCAGGATACGCCCGTCGCTGAGCTGGAAATGAAAACGACCGCCCTGATACGACAATACGCCGCTCTGCCCGTTAATATTCACATTGGCGCGAAAGCCGCCGAGGCTGTTCATCTTTGCAACCACGGCCTGCACCTGCGCCGGGGCCTGGGCGAACACAGACCCGGGGGCGATAAACAGAAAAGCGGCCGCAAACGCCGCCGCTCTTACTGTCGTTGTTCCGCTTCCGTTCACGTCAGTCTCACGCGCGCTGGGCGGGCCCGCAGAGGCGCCCGCCCGGCGAAATCTCAGCCCAGAACCTTTTTGAATTCGTCCGTCAGGGCCGGCACCACGGTAAAGAGATCGTCCACCACGCCGTAGGTGGCGACTTTGAAAATCGGCGCTTCCGGATCTTTGTTGATGGCCACAATTACCTTGGACGAGCCCATGCCGGCCAGGTGCTGAATGGCGCCGGAGATGCCGCAGGCGATATAGCAGTTGGGCGAAACCGTTTTACCGGTCTGGCCAACCTGATGGGCGTGGGGAATCCAACCCGCATCGACGGCCGCACGGCTTGCGCCAAGGGCTGCGCCAGTCACGTCGCAAAGGGCCTGCAGAATCGGCCAGTTTTCCGGTCCTTTGATGCCGCGACCGCCCGATACGATAACCGAGGCGTCGCCCAGCTGAACCTTCGTTCCGCCGCTGAGTTCCGCGTTGGTAATGGCGGCTTTCACGTCGCCCGGCGCATAGGAGCCGGCTTCGATCGTTTCCGGTCCGCTGTGGCTGCCGATCTCCTGGGAGTTCGGACGGATGGTAATCACCGCCGGCGACTTAACTTTGATATTTGCGTACGCTTTGCCGGAATAGACCGGCTTTTTCACTTCGACTTCGTTTTCGTTGCCTTTCAGGGAGACGACGTCCGCGACCAGCGCGCCGCCCAGTTTCACGGCTAGGCGTCCGGCGAAATCGCGGCCCTGGATGGAGTGCGGCGCCAGAACGAATTTAGCGCCTTTTGCTTTTGCAACTTCCGCAGCGATATTCGCCACGCCCTGGGGGCTGTATTCGGGCAGAGCATTTTTTACAACGACATCTGCGCCGGCGGCGAACAGTTCTTTCGCATGCGCGTCCGTGCCATTGAGCAGCAGGGCCACTACCGGCCCGCCCAGGCTCTTACCGGCCGCAACGAGTTCGCGCGAAATCTTTTTGAGTTCGTCGCCTTTGAGTTCTGCAACTGCTAATATTGCCATTTCAATTTCCTCTCTACGCTGCTACGATCAGATGACTTTCGCTTCGTCGCGAAGCGCTTTAACCAATTCGCGCGCTTTGGTTTCCGGAGAATCGCCGTCGATGACGCGGCCGGGCGGACGCGGCGCGGGCGGTTCCATATTGGCGATTTCGATACGCGGAGCAGTAACGCCGAGCGAGGCTGCGTCGACGGTTTCGACTTGCTTCTTTTTGGAAGCCATGATGCCTTTCAGGGAGGGGTAACGCGGATCATTCAAGCCCTTTGAGGCCGTAATTACTACCGGCGTTGCGGAAGCCATCATGCCTGTGCCGCCCTCGATTTCGCGCTTCACTTTTACGTTCGCGCCGTCGACGGTCAGTTCAATAGCATTGTTCACGCTGACGCATCCGAGGTGTTCGGCGATCATGCCGGGCACACTGGACGACTGGGAATCAATCGCGATGTGGCCCGCGAGGATCACGTCGGCGCCTGCGCCTTGCAGGTATTTGGACAGTGCGGCGGCGGCGTACGCGACATCGAATACGTTGTAAGCGTCGTCTTTCACCAGGACGGCTTTGTCGACGCCCAGGGCGTAAGCGGTGCGCAGCGCTTCCACACAGCGTTCGGGGCCAAAAGAAACCGCGGTCACGGTGGCGCCGGTCTTTTCCTTCTGGCGCAGCGCTTCTTCCAGCGCGTGCTCATCGAAGGGCGAAACGATCCACTTGATACCGGCCTCGTCGATGCCTTTATCCTTCACTTTTATGCGAGTTTCCGTATCCGGAACCTGCTTTACCAGTACGAATATATTCATTTTAGATTAACCTTCCTGTGGTTGGTCCGGGTCCGCGGATCAAATGCAACCGCGATCGCGCCGGGAGGCTTCCCCGCGCTCCTCAGACCGGGTCTCAGGCGCAGCCGACCCGGTCAATAAAATTCGTCCGGTACGCTCGCCGCAGTCAGCCGTCGCCGGTGGCGCCGGGCGCGGAATCCCGCTGGGGGCCCGGATACACGCGCTGGAAGATCTGCGAGCTTGCAATAGCCGCGGCGATCACAACCAGGAAGTTGCCGTCGCTGTGCAAAAAGAGGCCAAAGCCCCCGAGCGGAACGGCCAGGTGCAGGGCGGCCAGATGGACCAGAGCCAGGGCGTTCTCGCCCGTGATTTCGCCGCGCAACAGGCGCGAAATACAGGCGCCGTAGTAGCCGATCGGGCCGGCGCTCTTTTCTTCGATGGAAGTCAGCGCCGTCTGGTAGCGAAATCGAAACCAGAAGCCAAGTCCAAGGACCAGCGCCAGATCAAACAGGGCGACGATGAAGAAGGGGCTGGACATTGAGGCGTTTTGTCGCATACGCGAGCCCCCGGGGGGACGCGCGGCGAATGACGTACACGCTCCGGGACTCGGGCGCACCGTAAAGTTCTTTTTCCGCACCGCGACGCCGGCGCGCCGCGCTCCCGCAGGGACCAAAAAATGGTTCACCCTGGATCTGACAGAGGCGTAAGTTGACGCTATGAAAGGCCTGCTTGAATCCGACGCCCGCACATCTTCCGGCGCAGATCGTTTCGACATGTTTCATCCTACGGCGGCGCACCGCGATCTTCGCGACGCCGTCGCAAAATTCAGCGCCGGCCCGCTGGCCGAGCAGGCGCGCGCCTTCGATGAAGAGGAGCGCTTCAATATCGAACTGTTTCGTCGCGTGGGTTCGGAGTTCGGTCTGTTCGGACTGACTGTGCCGGAAGAATTCGGCGGCGCCGGCATGGACGCCGTCGCGGAAGTGATCGTCCACGAGGAGATGAGTCGCTTTGATCCGGCCTTCACGCTCTCGTATCTCGCACACGAAATTCTCTTTGTTAACAACCTGTTTGTAAATGCCGAGCGCCGGCATCTGGAACAGTACCTGCCGGGCGTCATCAACGGCTCGAAGATCGGCGGCATGGGCATGACGGAGCCTTCGGTCGGCACCGACGTTCTGGGCCTGACGACTGTCGCCGTGCGCAAGGGCGATCGCTACGTCCTGAATGGCGCCAAACAGTTTATCACCAACGGCTACGAAGGCGATTACTTCATTGTCTATGCAAAACTGGAAACGCCGGCACGGCGCGAAATCACCAGCTTCCTGATCGAATCGTCTTACAAGGGCTTTCAGGTCGGCAAAAAAGAAGAAAAGATGGGCATGCGCGCGTCCAGCACGGCGGTGCTTTACTTCGAAGATATGGAAGTGCCCGCGGAGAACCTGCTCAGCGCGGAGAATGGCGGACTGACTTCGATGATGCGCAATCTTGAAATCGAACGCGTGACGCTCGCCGCTCAGTCGTTGGGTATTGCGCAGCGCTGCATCGAGGAAATGGCGCGGTATGCGGCCCGCGACCGCCAGGCCTTTGGCAAGCCGCTCATTGATCTGGGTCAGATCCAGCGCCTCGTGGCGGAAAGCTACGCAGATTGGCGGGCTGCGCGCGCGCTCGTCTACGAAACTGCGAACGCCCTGCGGCCGGACGCGCGCAATTCCCTGGCGGCGGCCTCCGCGAAACTTGTGGCGACCGGCATGGCGGAACGCGTCGCGCGCAATGCGATTCAAGTCCTGGGCGGCTATGGTTACACGCGCGAATATCCGGTGGAGCGGCTCCTGCGCGACGCGATTCTCCTGAGCATCGGCGGCGGCACCAACGAAGCCATGCAAAAGAATATCGCCAACGATCTCAAGAAGCAGTACGGCGCGCACGAGCGTTAAGTTTGTTCCCAAGCAAGTTAAGCCGCCGGCGCAATGCGACCGGCACGATCGCGCTTTGCATAGTCGGCGGCGCCCTGCTGGCGATTCCCGCTACGTCGTGGCGAATAGCGAGTCGCGCCGAAAGCGCCGCGGCGGCGGAGCGGCGCGCGCCCTTTGCAGCGCCGTCCATCCTGGTGGAACCCTTTGGACGGGCCGACGCGGCTGGCGCCGCCGCCCCGGAATTCGACGCGGGGCCCGCCTTCGCCAGCCTGCTACAGGCGCAACTCAGCGCTGCCGGGCGCATAACTCTGGCGCGGCCGTACGCGCTGCCGGAAACGCAGAATCTTTCGAGCGAGGCGCGCGCGCGGCTGCTCGGGGCGGATTTAGTCGTCGCCGTGCGCTATCAGACGGAGCAAGAGCGGCTGCGCGGCGAACTGACGATCACCAATGCGCGCAGCGGTCGCAAGTACGTCGCGGACGAAATCGAAGGACTCCGCTCGGCCCCCGGACAATTCGTCTACGCCATCGCCGCCGCCTTTTTTGAGACAACTGCCGAGGAAAATCTCACGCCGACGCTGCTCACGCCCGACGAACAACGCGAACTGGATCGACGCTTTCGCCCCACGCGCGAACCCTTCGAGCATTATGCGCGCGGTCTCGCCCGGGAGCGGTATGCGCCCGAAGAAGCGGCGCGCCAGTACCGTCGCGCCCTCGCGCTGGAACCCTATTTTCTGGAAGCCCGCGACCGCGCTTTTTTCACGGGATACCGCAGCGCGCGCAATGCCAGGCTCGCCGCACGAATGTTGAATCTCGACTACGCCGCCCAGCTTCGCTCCGGGCGAACGGATCTGGTGAACTACGGCGCCATGCTTGCGGAGCTGGCCTTTTCCCGGCAATACGGCGGCGATGCCGCGGGCGCCGGGACGCTCTTTGCCCGCGCCCTCGCCGCTCTGCGGGCCGCCGGCGCCGGTCAATCGGCGGACGCCGCGCTGTGTCTGAACGCGCTGGGCGCGATGCAACTCGATCGCCAGGCCTACGTTCCCGCCTACAATTATCTGGCGGAAGCGCGCCGGCTGTTCGACCTGAACTCGTTTCCCTCAAGCGCAACTAACGACGACAATCTCGCTGCTCTCGCGGCGACCGCAAGCCTGGCCGGACAGCGCACGGTCGCCCTCGACGCCTTCACGCGCCTGGAAAAATCGTACGCGCTCACCGGACAGAACGAATCCGCAGAAGGCGCGCTCCTGCGCTACAATCGGGCCCTGGTGCGACTGCGCGGACCGGCCGGCGACGCAACGCTCGTGCGCGGCGACCTGGCGGAAGCGCGCCGCATTTTCTTTCGCAACGGGTGGGTGAACTCGGAACTTTATATTGAGACGCTTGTTAATGAAGCGATCGCCGAGACGCGCGCCGGCGCTCTGGACGAGGCCGAAGCGAAGCTGGAGCGCGCGCGTTTGCAGCTGCGCATGCTGGGTCTGGAGAACGCTTCGATTTATCCGGCGACGCTCGCCAACCTGGCTCGACTGCGCGCATTGCGCGGCGATCGCTACAACGCAAACCGGCTTGCGCTGCAGGCGCGTCGGGCCCTGCGTCACGACTACAAGCGTCGCTGGACGCTAACACGCAGCATCCTGAACATTGATGACATGCGCGCCGCCGGCCTCCGGCTCCTGCAACATGCGCCGGTCCCGAGCGATATTTTTTTTACGCGCGAAGAGGAGGATCAGGTGCGCGGCTGGACCGGCGCCTTTCGCATTGAACGACATCATCAGGGCATTGTGTCGCGCACTTACGCCGGTCGCCTGGACGATACGAACGTTTTGCTTTTTGATCTGCTCAACGACCGTCAGCGCAGTTCGCCCGGATTAAATCGCCTGCGCGACATGCTGGTCGGCAGTTCCGCCTCGCTGGATGGCCGTGGCCTGGTCTTTGTCGACATTGGTCCGGCCATCGCCAATCTCAGCAATCCCGCCGTGACAACGCAGAGCATTGCGCGCGACTTCCCCGCCATGCGGGTCATCGCCTTTGACCTGCCCGGGCAAATGGATTTTTATTTTCGGCACGTTTCGCGCGCCAATCAGGACCGCATCCGCGCCTTTTCAAATCTGCATCTGGTCGCCGGCGACGGTTTTTTGCCGCTCTACGCGCAGCTGCAATCGAACGAGGCCTGGCGGCTTGTCGATCGCGAACCTGCGCGGCCGCGTCCCGGCCAACCCCTCGTGCTGCGCGCCGCGAATTCGATCGACATCTATGGTCGTTGGGATCAAATTGCGCCCGTGCTGCGCAGCGTCGCCGCAGATTACAAAGACTCGCCGATACTGTTTTTCTTTAATCAGAGCCTTCTGGTAAAGCCGCGCGGCGACGTGCGCTTTCGCGTCGTCGGTTTTCTTTCCGTGCGCGGTTTCCACCACAATGTCAACAGCCTTGACCGGGGCGGCGATCCGCCGTATACTTTGCCGGGAGACTTATTCACGCCATGAAGCGCCGGCAGGTTGCTCGTCGCGCAGGCAAACCGGCGTGGCTCGCGCTGGCGCTGGCGGGGGTTCTTTCCAGCGCCGCCTGCGGCTGCGAACGCGCGCTCCCCCTTCCGGGACTGAACATGGATCGAACTATGGACGAGATTCTCGACAGCCCTGATTTTGACGGCCGCCTTTTTTTCTCGAGGCGCGAACGAACCCGAACGCCGCCGGGGGCGATCGACTACGATATTCCCGTTGCGCCAGGCGTAACGCTCGGAGCGCGCTGGCATATAACCGACCTGCGCAATCCCAGCGTGCTTGCCTTCCACGGAAATGGCGAAACCGTGTCCGATTACGACTCAATCGCCCAGGCCTATGCAAATATCGGCCTGAACCTGTTCATGACGGACTATCGCGGCTACGGCTGGAGCGGCGGCGCACCGACCCTGCGCGGCTATCGCGACGATCCGCTCCGCGTGGCGGAGTTTTTCTTCGCCGAACTCGCCCGCCGGAGTACGGCGCTCAATGTGCGCGCGCCGAGACCGATCTTGTTTGGTCGTTCACTTGGCAGCGGCCCCGCCGTGTCGCTGGCGTCAGCCTATCCTGACTCGTTTTGCGGGCTTGTGCTGGAGAGCGGCTTTTCAGATTTGCGCCCGGTGCTCGCCCTGTTTCGCATCGACGCCGGATCGCAGACCCTGGAATTGCACCGACAGTTCTCAAACAATGTGAAACTGGAAACGACCGCCCTGCCCGCGCTCATTTTGCACGGCGCCCGCGACGATCTGCTGCCGCCGGAAAACGCTCGCGAAAACTTCGCCGCCATTCCGCACGATAAAAAAAGACTGCTCTTAATCCCGGATGCAGGGCATAACAATCTGCTCGCGCGCGCGGACTTATATTTTGATGCGATTAATCAATTTGTTGGCGCCCACTGCCGCGGCGCCGCCGCGGGGCGGGAGCTTCATGAATAATCCCGGTTAGTAGTCGGGAATCTCCGCCTCAAAACGTGCGCCGCCCTCAGGCCCGGAAGAAACTCGCACCGCCCCGCCGTGCGCGACGACAATCCGCTCAACGACCGCAAGACCCAGTCCCGCGCCACGACCGCTCGAAGCGAATGGTTCAAAAAAGCGCGCCGCCGCATCAGGTGACAGGCCGGGACCGTTATCTTCGAATTGAAAACGCCAGCAGCCCGCCCCTCTTTCGATGACGACCTGAAAGCGTCCCGCGTCGTCTCTTGAATCCAGCGCAGTGAGCGCCGCGAGCGCGTTACGCGCGAGATTTAACACAACCCGACGAAATCGCTCCACATCGACTCGCAGGCGGCCGTCATTCCGCCGCACTACGCTGTAAGCGATAGCCGTGTCGCGAAACACGCCGGCCAGATCGTCCGCAATCGTCGCAGCCAGTTCGCGAGACTCGATCTCCTCCGGGTACACCGGGATTTCCTCGCGCGCATAGTCGAGCACGTCTTGCGCGAGATGGATCATGAAGGCGACTTCGCGCTCAATCGTCTGGATGGCGGAGGCGCTCCCATCCGCCGACTCGCGAAACGCGCGCACTCCCGCGCCAATTATGTGACAATGGTGATTTATATCGTGCACGATTTCCGCCGCCGCCTGGCCGATGCGCGCGAGCTCTTCGCGCTCCACGCGTTCGATGTTCTCCAGGACGAGTTGCAACGAGTCCAGTATGCCTTCGACATACTCCGCTTCGGGATACGGCGTGCGCGCTTCGGCCGGGCGAGCGATCGGACTGAGTTCGAGCGCGCAAAGCAGTCGTTCGTCGGTCCGCACTGCAAAACGCAACGTCTCCCCGGCGAATGCGAAGCGCGCACTGGTGAAGATTCCGGCGGAAATTTCCCGCGGCAGCGCCTCCAGCGGTCGGCCGGCTTGCAGTTTTTGCACAAATCGGCCGTCCCGGTCCGGCAGGTACGCTGCGGCTCGGGCCGGATCGGCTTGCAATGCGGCGCAGAGCGCTTGAAGCGCGCGCTCGATTGCGATGGTTCTGTCCCCCGAACGGCCCAGCTCGCGGGTGAGGGTCAGAAGGCTCTGCATACGTTCCGTCAGAGAATCGCTGCGCGAAAACGCCTCCGCATACTGCGTGGCAAGGTAGTACGACTGCGTCAGCACAAACGCCTGCAGCCCCAGGGCGAACAGATACTGAAACCGGTCGCTGGTTTGCACCAGCCACGCATCATGTATGCCCCCGGCGATCGCGACGATCCAACCCGCCCAAATCACCGCGGCGCCGGGCATCTTTTGCAGGACGGCCGCAAAGGATATGCCGAGAAAATAGAGACTCCATAAAATTACGACCGCCCCGTGCACAGGCAGGAGCTTTGAAAACACGCGCGGCTCAAGCGTGGCTTCGGCCAGCGCGCAGAAACCGAAAATCAAAATCAGCAGATATAGCGCCGGGCGATGATAGTTCCGATGAAAAACCGCGCTTAATTGTAAATGCGAAAACATTACGCCGACTGAGACGGTCAAATAGTCAAGCCGCACGAGCAAATCCCAACTGAGATCGGGCCAGAGCGAAGTGATGTAGCGCTCGCCCGTTACCAGGGTGCGCAAAGACATGCACAAGCAGAACAACCCCAGAAACAGAAATGCGCGCCCCTGGCGACGCACAAAAAAAACGACGCAGTGATACACTGCGATCATCAGCAACGACCCGGCGAGAAATAGCTGCAATGCGATCGCTTCGCGCTGACTTTTCAGAAGCAATTCCGGCGACCCCAACGCGAGGCCTTGCCAGACTCCGCCCAGTCGATGATGAAAATTGGAAACCGCAAGCGTCAGTTGCGTCTCGGAATCAAGTTCGACGAGCGCCGTCAGCGGCCGCCACTCCGGCCGTTCTTCGGCCGCGGACCGGCCGACGACGCCGTTCGCGGCGATCAGTCGACCATTGGCGTAGAGCGCATAGGCCGACTCCATATCTATTACACGCAGCGCATACAGACCCGGCCGATCGGTGAAAACAGTAAGCGCGTAGCTTGCGTAACCTTCCGGACTTAACTCCTGATCGCCGACCCTGCGACCGTTCCAGAATCCGGGCATCGGGAAAAAGATATCTCCAGGCGAAACGCGGCCGTCCTGCGGCAGTGTGCGCCAGGCGAAACGCCATTCTCCGTCCAACGATATCTCGCGGTCCGGATCGAGATTTGCGCCGCGTAAATCCAGCACGCCAGCAACGACGCGCGGCGCGTTGGGCGTATAGACCGGCTTGCGCGCGACGCAGGCGCACAACAGCAAAGCGAGGGGCAGGAGTGCAAGGCGCGTCCCACGCATACGTGCGCCGCCTAACGAACGCGCCTCAGGGCGGAAAGTGCGTAAAACGCCAGACAAGCGAGCGCGCCGTACAACGCGTAAATGGCCGGTCGATCGCCCTGAAAGATATACAGGACAGTCGTGAGTGCGCCCATGGCGACGGCCATGCCGCCGAGCGCGAGTTCCGTCGCGATGCGGTGTTGCATGCGCCGATTCATCATTTCGTCGTATCGCGATAGCGCGGGAGCGACGCGCCGACGATCATCCAGCAGGGCCGCCGCATTTGCGACGCGCGCCTTTACGAACTGCAACACTCCCCCGCGGCGTCGCCCGATATATCGATCGACGTGCGGTTTCGCTACGAGAAAGACATTCACTCGATCGTCCAGGCGCATGGCCTGAGAAATCAGCATGGTTATAGTGCGCCCCAGGTAAATATAGCGACGCGGCAGCTTGATCTGGGCGATCACTTCTCGTAAACGCAGCCCGACGGTTTGCAAATCGCGGATCTTTATGACGCGGCCAAATCGAACCGGATTAATTCGATAGTAGTCTTCCACCTTGAAAGAACCATAGCGCGCGTGTATCAATTCGAACAAGTTCGTGTAGACTTCCCGGTCCGCTTCCGGCGAAAGCATTTCGGATTCCAGCGCCAGATCGACCATTCCCGGTATATCGCGGGCGCGCGCCAGTTGCAGAAAACGACGCAGCAGCGTGAGCGTTCGCTCGGTAACGTCTTGAGTCGCGCCAAAGTCCACAAAGGCCAGTCGAATCGGGTGCAGGCTATTCGAAGGTATTACAAAAATATTCCCCGGATGCGGATCGGCATGATAAAAGCGATGCGACAAAACCATGCGCGCATAAGATTCAAGCAAGAGTTCCGCGACTGTCCGCCGATTGATTCCCAGTCGATCGAGGCGATCCAGATCATTGATCGAGACGCCTTCGATGTACTCGGTCGTTAGCACGGTTGAACGCGATAGTTCGTCGATAACCGCCGGGACTATGATGCGCGGCTCGTCTTTCCATTGGTCGCGCGCGCGGCGCATGCTTTCCGCTTCGTTTTCGTAGTCGATCTCAAGCTGCACCATATTTGCGAATTCGGACAGGTGCCCGCGAAAATCGAGATGGCTGTAAAACCAGAGAATCAGACGCACCACGTAGCGCAGCGCGCGCAAATCCTGGCGGATCAGCGTCTCCATGTTCGGATGTAAAAGCTTGATGGCGACTTTGCGCCCGTCTTTCGTTCGGCCTACATGCACCTGACCGAGCGAAGCCGCCGCCAGCGGCTTGCGATCAAATTCAAGCAGCATCGCCTCCGGTTCGCGTCCGAATTCGCTCTGGAAGCGATAGCGAATCTCTTCGTACGGCCGGGCCTCGGCGCGATCCGGCACCCCCGCGAAAATCTCGGTGAACTCCGTGTCAAAAAGATTACTGACTGTCGAAAGGTACTGCGCGGCCTTTAAGAAAATCCCGCCCTTCGCGAGGCAGTAGTCCGCAATACGGGCCGCGCCGCGGCGCGTCGCCTGGTAGCGCAGTCGGGACCGCACGTCCGCCGGCAGGAAACGCGTCGAATTGTAGACGACCGCCGAAACGAGCAGCAGGCGCAGCGTAAATATCAACGTGGCAAGCGTGCGCACTGCGGGGAGCTTTAATCTACGCGCGCGAGCGTCAAATATTTCTTTGCATGCCGGACGCCGGGCGTTTTTCTCGATTCAGAAACAACATCATGCCCTGCGGCGACTCTGCGTCGGCGCCTGGACGGCCCTCCGTATGCCCGAATTTTCCGGAAAACTCGTCTATGTCGTGGAAGCGGACGCCGTTCTGCGCGAAGACATTACCCGCCAGATCGGGCATTTTGGCTACGCAGCGGAAGGCTTCCCGGACGTCGCCGCTGCGCGCGACGCAGTGCGTTTGCGCCATCCCGCTGCAATGATCGTAACGCTGACTTTTCCGGAAGGTCATACGGCGATGATCATTTCCGAAATCCAGTTGATGACGGACCACGTATTGCCCGTTATCTTTCTGGCCGAACAGGATCTGCTCGCTTTGCGACTGCGCGCCATTCGCTTCGGGGGCGTGGCGTATTTTCCCAAGCCTCCGGATATCAATCGCATCGTCAGCGCACTGGACCGCGTGACCGACGCGGGCGAGACGCCCTCTTATCGCATTTTGATCATTGAAAGCGATCAGACGCTTCTGCAGCACTACGAGCGGATTCTCTCGGACGTCGGCATGCACGCCTACGGCGTGCTGGATCCCATGAATGCCCTCGAAGCCATGGCCGAAGTCAACCCCGAGCTGATACTCATGAACCTGTATTATGACGAGTGCCTGGGCGTCGAGCTGGCCTCGGTTATTCGCCAGAATGAACAGTACGTGTCCACGCCGATCGTCTTTATTTCGCGCGACACCAATCGCGAGCGTCAGCTGGCGGCGATCGGGCGCGGCGGCGACGACGTGCTGGTGCATCCCATTCAACCTCAGCATCTGATTTCTTCAGTGACGGCGCGCGTGCTGCGCTCGCAGATTTTGCGCAATTTGATGATTCGCGACAGCCTCACCGGTCTCTTAAATCACACGGCGCTGCGCCAGAAGCTGGAAGCGGAAGTGGAACGGTCGCGCCGCACGGGGCGGCCGTTCAGTTTTGTGATGACCGATATCGACAAATTCAAGCGCGTGAATGACGCGTACGGTCATCCGGCGGGCGATCAGGTTATCAAAAATCTCGCGCGCGCCATCAAACAACGCGTGCGGCCGACGGATGTCGTGGGTCGCAATGGCGGCGAAGAGTTCGGCGTGATCCTGCCGGAAACTGGCGCCGAAGAGGCGCGCGCGGCGATACTGCGCATTCAGAATGCGTTTGCGCAGATTCGACAACGTTACGACGCGCACGAATTCTTTTGCACATTTTCGGCGGGCGTCGCATCATTTCCGGAGTTTGCGGACGCCAAAGCCCTGGGCGACGCCGCCGACCATGCGCTCTACGACGCAAAACGCGCGGGCGGCGCCACGGCGACGATTGCGCGCGCTCATGGAGCTGAGTCTGCGTCCCCGCCCCCGTCCGTAAATCCGGCCGATGCGGTCGATGGCGCGCGCGGGGAGGACAAGCGGCCCACGCCATCGCGCGAAGGCTGGTAGCGCAGCGTCGTTTATTTCGTCGTCGCCGGACGCACAAAGTGCGCGAGGATCGCCGCCGCAATCACGTAGGCGATAAGATCATATGCGGCAAACTTAAGGGCGACGTCCCACGCGGCGTGCCACCAGATGGGTTGACTCAGGTTGGCGAATACTGTCGCCAGCAGGCCAATTAAGGCGCCCAGCCTGAACACGGCCATATACGCGGGCGCCTCGCCATACGACGGCGGCCGAAACGCAAGCGCCAGGCTCAATACAATCGCGAGCAGCAGACTGCACAAAAACATGTGCAAAAAGCCGACGCCCATCGTAGCCGGATCGCCCATCTGAATGCCCGAGGGGCGAAAGTGAATCATTGCATAGGGACCGGCGGCGAAGCGGGCGTTAGACTCTTCCATGGTCCCGTTTTTCGGATCCGGAATCATGTACAGACCGGCCGTCGCCAATTGCGCCTTGAGCGTTGCGGATACGGCGGCCTCCGCCTCCGGAGAAACGTGCGTAAAGGGATCTGCCAGGCCTCCAGCCCAGTAGGCGAACCCCCAGAAAAACATGCCAAGCGCGGCCAGAACAGAACCAATCAGTATCCTCATGATTTACCTCTGAATTCGACGCACCGCTTCTTCCAGGCGGCGCGAAATATGCGCGTAGGTTTTTGTGGGCGAAAAACCGCGCGTCTCCGCCTCCAACTCTTCATAAGGTATGACTTTGCCGATCTCCACGCGCACATCCGCCGACCGCATGACCACCGTCTTGCCCTTGGGCAAGGCGACATGCGTATTATAAAGCCGCATGGGCAGCACGTCCGCGCGCGTTTGGGCAACCAGATAGCCCAGGCCATGCCGGAAGGTCTGCATCTTGCCGTCCTGAGAGCGCGTGCCCTCCGGAAAGATCAACAGCGGGCCGCCGCGATTCAGAAAGTCCATGCCGTTTTTTAAGGCACGCGCATAACTCTGCGTTTCACCGCGCTCAATCGGTATCAAGTTTAAGAAATTCCCGAAGAACGTCGACTTGACAAAGCGATCGAAGAAATAGTCGCGCGCGGCGAGAATGCCCATGTCGCGTCCGTATTCGCCGAGCGCATACCACACCAGGCCGTAGTCGAGGTGACTGGCATGATTGGCGATGACGACCACGTGGTTATTATTCAGCGGAATATGGTCGCGACCGGTGATTTTCGCATTTAATACGCGGCGATAAAACCACATCTGAAGCTGATACAGAAAATCCGAAGTTGGTCGCTGAATCCAGGCCGGCAGCTCGACGCCTTCTTCCGGCAAATGCAGCGGGCCGCGCTTCCGATTGCGCCCCAGCTCTTCCTGCCATTGGACCAGGCGTTTCTGCAGCTTTTGCGGCGTCGCCATTTCGAGCAAGGCTTCCGGCGTAACGCGCCCGCCGCTGATGAACTCAACGTGATCGGCGAAACGCGCGAGCGCCTCCGGCGACAGTTCAGCGAATCTTTTGGTCGCGCGATTATCGTTAAATCGCGCCAGATGATCGGCGGCCCAGCTTTGAGATTCCGGCGGGACGCTCGTCTCCGTTTCGGCGCGTTTACGCTGGCGTTCGCGCGCTTCCCGCAGGCTCTTTAACGCGGTGCGCCGCAAAAGATGCAGCCGATCGCGAAATTCCAGGTCGTCTTGCGCAAAAGCGGCGCGCAACGTTTCCGTGAAGCCCGAGCCGTTTCGATCGCCGCTGCGCTTGCCAATTTGTAAAATTGATTTAAAGCGCTTGTCCAGCACCGGGAATATCCAGCGAAAGACCGCGTCGATATGAAAATCCGCAAGATATTCGATGGAATCCAGCGCCGGCGGATTAAAGTAGAAAATTCCGCTTTCTTCGGGAGGCAAACGGCGCCAGAGATCAATGCCGTTCTGGTTTTCGAAAACCGGATAGCCGTGATTCATAAACGGCATAAACTCCTGGAAGATCCGATTTTTCATCAGACTCAGCTGATAAAAGCGCTCCACGTTCCCCTGCACGCGCTGATACAGATCCTGGCCAAAGGGCGGCAACCGACGGGAATCAAAGTTCTCGATGCGATCGCGCGCGCGCGTAAGAAAGCCCAACATGCGCGGACTGGAAAAACGCTGATAGGCGCGCTTGGTTACCGGATACGATTGGAGATTGCGCGTCATGAAGCGTTCAAGCGGCGTCTGGTCTTCGCCGTCGCGATCGCGCATCTTGCTCTGCAACACGTTCAAAATCCGATTGGGCGTAATGGGCGTGTCCAACGGACCGGCGGCCGCCTGGTAAACCGGCGCGGCCTCGTCGCGTAAAAGCGCGCACATCGCCAGCACGGAGGTGGCGGCCACAAAATCGACGGGGATAATGTCGAGCTGCGCCTCGCGGCGTTCACCGGGCTCATCCGAGAGCGAAGGCAACATGCGGTGCCCTTTGTAAATCAAATACATCAAGGGCGCCGATCCCTGGATGCCTTCGTTCCAGCCCGGGAAGGGATAACGCACCGAAGTTTCGACGATGGAAGGGCGCACGATCGTCCATTTGACCCGATCCGAAAACGACTTCACGGTGAGTTCGGCGAGGGTCTTGGTGTAGGTATAAACGTTGGGACGATTGTAGCGTTCCGCTCGTTCGCGCCCGACGCGAATCAGTTCGTCGCGCGCCGCCATGGTGCGCAGATTTTTGGCCGTCTTTTCGATCAGGCGATCGGATACGTCTTCGCGTCCGATGCGCTTGAGATCCTGGGCCGCCTGACGCCGGTACTCGTCGAGCGTTTCCGGACGATCGTAGCGCGCTTTGATTTCCGCTACCGCGCGCAGAGAATCTTCGATCTCGCGCGGCGCGTCAATGACGACCTCGTTGCCGGAGGACGTAATCACGCGATCTGAGACGATTTCTTCCGGAGAGCGGTCGCGATACTTTTGCCGATCGGCGACGTAACAGGTGGAAATATGCACGTAGCGGCGCTGCTCCATTTCCGAGACCAGACTCAACACCTCGCGCGTGGCGATCGTATTGGCGTTGAGGCTCAAATCCAGCGGCGGATTAAACTCCACGTTGCCCGCGGTATTCAGGACGATATCGACATTCTTCTTGAGTTCGTCGCGGTCCTCGGGATTGAGCGCGAGCCCGGGGCGCGCCGCGTCGCCTTCGACCACGATAATCTTTTCTTCCGCCAGTCGGCGAAACATCTCCGCGTCGCCGTCCAGGGTCGTAAACACGGGCGAGTTCAGAATCTCGTGATTGAGTCGGTCGCGGCCGGTGCGACCGTGGGTCGGTCGAATCAGCAGATAAATTCGCTCCATATCCGGCGCATATTTGAACAGCATGTAGAGCATGACGCGGCCCAGAAAGCCGGTGCCGCCCACGACCAGGATTTTCTTGCCCCGCAGAGTTTCGCGCACGCTGAGCGGGCTATCCGCAATCGCGGCCGTGGAGCGGCGCGACTCCGCAAACGGTGGCCGTCCGGCCTGCGCGCCAGCGCTTGCGTCCGCAAACGAAGCGCCTTCGCGCGACTCGCGCTCAGCGATATAGCGCCGCAGATCTTCCAGACTCAACTGATCCAGTGCGAGCGGCGCCTCGCCGCCCGCGGCGCTGCGCTTCTTTTTGCTTCGAGTTTCGCTCATAGGGTTCCTTCACGCGCCAACTGTCTCGTCGGCAGGCGCAGCCATCATCCAGTCCGCCGTGCAGCGGCGACATGCAGACAGGGTGAGTCGCTGAAAAGATCCTGGTCAAGAACATTGTCCCCGGACGCCGGGCGGACAACGATGCGTCAGAGTCTGACAAACCGCCTCGTCAAAAAGCGGCTCAGGAAGGGCGGTGTGGGCTCGAACAGCCAGACAGTATCTCTCACAGGCGACTCTGGTGAATTTCGGACGCCAGACGATGAGAGTGTTCGGCATGGGCGCGGAGGAAAAGGCGACTCCGCAGCGCACCAGCCCGGAGGCCAGTAGCAAACCGACCGCAGAACGCGGCCGGTCGGGAGAGGCGAAACAGGAATCAGAGTTTTGGGATTGTTCAGAATTCTGCCGAGTGCCACGAAACATTTGACTGAATGGTTGGGTCGCAGCCAGACATTTGCAACGCCGACCAGCAATGCCCTTTATCTACAAACCTTTCATAACTTACTTAATATAGCAGTCGCAAACGGGATTCGCTTTGGTGAGAAGATGCGAGTTGGGCAGTGGGAAGTTGTATTTCAGCGAGCCTACGATGGAGGTGCGCCTGCATTGATCCATGCGGTATCGATTACGCGTTAAGATGGGAAAATACAATGGAAACTTCAATTAGCATTTGCACGACTCAATGTTTGTCCACGGAAAGTGTTTTATTCGATGGATACGCTCCCGTGCGTATAACCGTCGGCAGTTTTTCTCCGGGCACCGAGGAGACGTGCTGGTGGTGCTACGGCAATAGGTTCTCACTACTGGAAGTAGGTGTTAACTTAAGAACCAGACTAATTTTAGACGTTGCGCTAATTCTGGCGCCGCCAGAGCGGGTAGCCTTTGTAACAACGCCCGGGGAACCAATACGCGAGGAATCGGGATGGGTAAAGGTGGCTGAAACGGTTGACTTAGTTCCGGGCGAGAATCGAGAACTACCCAGCATTGAACCCTTGCCACTTCAGTGGACAGCTCAAGCAGCCGCGTTTGGTTTCTCAAA
>JAVHPJ010000117.1:0-31013 GCA_036170535.1 Leptospirales bacterium
CGCGGACGTCGCCTGACGCTGGTGCAGTTTGACGCGGCCGCGCAAACGGCGCGCGGCCTGCGCGATTTTGCTGCGCAAATCGAGCGCCTGCGCGAACTGGCGGAGGTCGAACTGGCTTCCGTACATGCGGCGAAACTTCCGCCGCTGACCGGTCTCAATGGTCGGCGCAGCCTGCCTTATTATCTTCTGTTATCAACTGTGGGAGCGGCGGAACCCGCCTTGCTTGCCGCCGGCATTGTTAAGGCGCGCGTCAAGATCGTGTACGATCCGGCCGTCGAACCGAGCCCGCCGCAGGCGTCGAGCGCTCCAGCGTCTTCCGTCCCTCCGCCGACAGCGGCCTCCGCCAGCGGCGAAGATGCGCACTTTCGCGTGCCGGTTCGCCTGATCGAGTCGCTTTTGCAGGCCGCGAGCGAAGCGGTCGTTGCGCGCAATGAGTTGCTGCTGCGTTCCGAGGAACTCGGCGATCTATCGATTCTTGGATCGGCCCGCCGTCTGGGACAATTGGTGTCGCGCCTCCAGGAAAACCTTATGCGCACGCGACTGCAGGAGTTGAACTACGTTTTTCAAAAAATCCCCCGCATCATCCGGGACGCGGCTCAGGTCTGCGGCAAGCGCGTAGCCTTTGAAGCGGAAGGGGGTCACGTCGAGTTGGATCGCACGCTGCTGGACTCAATCGCGGAGTCTTTGCTGCATTTGATTCGCAATGCCGTTGATCACGGCATTGAAACGCCTGCGGAGCGCGTGCGCGCCGGAAAAAATGAAACCGGTCGCCTGCGCATCTCCGCCGCGCTGGAGGGCGGCCATGTCGCCCTGACGATCGAAGACGACGGTCGCGGACTCGACTTCGAGCGTATTCGCACTCGCGCCGTCGAACGCGGTCTCGTCGAGCGCGAACGTGCGGATCTCCTGAGCGAGACCGAACTGACGGAGTTGATTTTTGAGCCGGGCTTCAGCACCGCCGACCGCATTACGGAAACTTCCGGTCGCGGCGTGGGCATGGACGTTGTGCGCGAACGCTTTCGCGCGGCGGGCGGTTCGATTGCGGTGACCAGTCAGCGCGGTCGGGGTTCGCGGATCACTGCGCTTTTGCCTCAGACGCTGAGCATTACGGCGTGTCTGATGGTCGTCTGCGGCAAGGAGCGTTACGCGATTCCCCGGCAACATCTGGTCCAGCTGGCGCTGCTGGATCCCGATCGAGTGCAACGCCTCAACGATCGCCGGATGTACAATTTGCGCGGGCGCATGCTGCCGCTGATTTCAGCGACGGCTCTGCTGTATGGAGACGAGTGCGCGGCGACGGAACGCTATCTGGCCGTCGTGCGCGCCGATCGACGCAACTTCGCTCTGTCGCTGGACGACATTCTGAATCCGGAAGAGGCGGTGATCCGGCCGCTCAGCGGACGCCTTTCCGAGGTGCAGTTGTACGCCGGCGGCGCAATCGCCGGCGACGGCGAACCGACGCTGATTCTTGATCCCGCCGGCGTTGCGCGGCTCTGCGGCATCGAACACCAGGATTTCGGCGCAGCGTTTGCGGACGAGGTTCAAGAGACTGCGGAAAGCTCGCGCGAGTATTTGCTCTTCACCGCCGGCGAAACGCTCTACGCCATCGATATCGCCGCGGCGCCGCGTATTTTCCCGATCAACGCCCTGGACATCCAGCGTTCGGCGCAGCGCGAAGTTGTACGTGTGCGCGACGATCTGGTCGCCGTCGTGCGGCTCGACGCGCTTTTTCGCAGCGCCCGCACGGGCGGTGAGATTCGTCATCTGTTGCTGTTTGCATGGGCCGGCGGGACGGCCGGCATTGCCGCGGAAGAAGCGCTGACGGTGGCCGCAATCGGTCCGGTGCAGACGCAGGCGGGCGTTCCGGGTCTGGCGGGGCGCGCGCTCTGGAAGGATCGCCTGGCGTTGGTGGTCGAGCCCCTGGCTGCGATTCGCGCTGCGCTTGAGGAGGACTTCGCATGGAAATAATGACCTGGATCAGCGGCGACCAGATCTACGGCCTGGAACTCGGCGTGTGCCAGGAAGTTGCGCTGTGTCCGCGACTTAAGTCCGCGCCGCACGCGCCCGCCTGCATCGCCGGCATCATGAATCTGCGCGGCGACGTGGTGACCGTTCTTGATTTGCCGGCGCTGCTGGGCCGCGCGCCGCAATCCGCCGGCGCCGCTTCCACGCGTTCCGTCAATGGAGCGATCATTCGACTCAAGAACGCCCGCCGCGATGCGGCGATTTATGCAGATCAAATACTCGATGTGCTGAACGCCAACGAGTCGGCGCAACAGGAACGTCCGGCGAATTTCACCGAGGCGGAACGGCGCTACGTGCAGGGCGTGATTCTGGTCGGTTCGCGACTGATTGTAGTTCTGAATCCTGAAGAATTCAAAATATGAACAAGGAGCTGCTGTATGTTACTCATTGACGGAAACGCCGCCGCCGGCGGAGGCCAGCGCGGTAAACTAAAAGCCGGCGCGGGCGAAGCGAAACCCATGGCCGTTGCGCTCACGGGAACCGAGCGCGTAATGAAAGACGGCAGCGCGTTGGTCACCATGACCGACCTGAAAGGCCGTATTACGTATGCGAACCAGGATTTTTGCGAGATCAGCGGGATGAACGCGGAAGAGCTGATTGGAAAACCGCATAACGTTATTCGCAACCCGGACATGCCGCGCAGCGCCTTCCAGGATTTCTGGGAGACGATTCAAAAGGGCGATCCGTGGAACGGCATCGTTAAAAACCGGGCCTCGAATGGCGATCACTACTTCGTCGATGCGAATGTGGCGCCGCGCATGGAAGGCGGTCAGGTCGTCGGCTATACCTCCGTGCGCCGCAAGCCGCGCCGCGAACAGGTGGAACAGGCCGCCGCAATCTACAGCGACGTAATGACCGGACGGCGTCGCTTTCCCTGGACCGCGCGGCGTACGTTAAGCATTCGCATGCGCTTGATTGGCGCAGCGACGCTTTCGGCGCTCTATGTCGCCGTGGCGGAGGGGCTGCACGTGGCCGGTTTTGACGGCGCGTGGAACTTCTGGGCGAACATCGGATTGGGCGCGGCGATATTCGGCTTTAATCTCTACCTGCTGCGCGTGATCCTGAGTCCCTTGCGGCATGCGATTGATCTGGCGCGCCGGATCGCCGCCGGCGATCTGACCGCTTCGATTCAACACAATCGACACGATGAGGTCGGCGAACTGCAGAAAAGTCTGCTGAATATGCTGATTAATATCGCGTCCGTAATTGCGCGCATTCGCGAATCCACGCACCGGCTGGCCGGATCGGCGCAGGCGCTGCGAACCGCAAGTCAATCCCTGTCGGCCGGATCGCAGCAATCATCGCAGCAGTCTCAGATCATCGCCGCTTCCGCCACGCAGATGAATCAAAACATGCAGGTGATCTCCAGCTCCGCGGAGGAGATGTCGATCTCCATCGGCGAAGTGGCGCGCAAAGCCGCAGACGCGGCGCGCATCGCATCGGAAGCCAATCATGCGGCGGCCGAAACCGATTCGGTGGTCAAGGAGTTGGGCGCAAACGCTACCGACGTGGGCAAAGTAATCGAGACGATCGCAGCGATCGCGGCGCAAACGAACCTGCTTGCTTTAAACGCAGCGATCGAAGCGGCCGGGGCCGGCGAAGCGGGCAAAGGTTTCGCCGTGGTGGCGCAGGAAGTCAAGGAGCTTGCGCGCCAGTCGGCGGCCGCATCGGAAGAGATTAAAGAAAAAATCCGGGCGATTCAGCAGAGCGCGCAAACCGCCGCCGGCGCGATCCAGAAAATCTCGGGCGTAATCGCCCAGATCAACGAAATTAACGGGGCCATCGCGTCGGCGGTTGAAGAACAGTCGATCGTGACGCGCGAAATCGCGGCCAACGTGGCGCAGAGCAGCGCGGGATCGCGCGAAGTCGCGCTGAATATCGAAGGCATCGCCTCCGCCGCGAAGTCCGGCGCCCAGGACGCGGAACGCGCATCGACCATGGCGATTGAACTGCAGAAACTCTCAGATGAATTAGCGCAGGTAGTCGCCCAATTCAAGGTGTAGGTTGTGAAAGCGGACCGAATCAAGGTGTTGATTGTGGACGATTCGACGGTGCAGCGAAAACTTTTGCGCGATGCGTTGGGCGCAGAGCCGGATATCGAAATCGTTTCGCAGGCGGTGAACGGAAGGCTGGCGCTGCCGCGCGTCCGTCATCTGCGACCCGATGTGATTCTGCTCGATCAGGAGATGCCGGAGATGAACGGTCTGGAGACGCTGGCGGCGATTCGCAAAGAGAGCCCGGAGTCGACGGTGATCATGTACTGCGCGCCCTCGCCGGACAGTGCGCGCGTTACCGTGCAGGCCTTGCAATTGGGCGCCAGCGATTTTGTATTAAAGCCCGGCCTCGCTCCGGCGGGCGCGCACGGACCGGCGGCGGCCAGCGTTGCGACGGAACTGGCGTCCAGAATCCGCGCGCTTTCGCGACGCAAAGCGCCGCGCGCCGGCTCAAGGACTCCGCGCGTTGAGTCGGCGGACCGGCGCCTGGATCTGTGCGTGATAGGCGTATCCACCGGCGGGCCCCAGGCGCTGCGCGAAATCTTTGCACGCCTGGAAAACATGCGCGGCGTCATTGCCGTGGTGCAGCATATGCCGCCGGTGTTTACGGCGCACCTCGCGGAGAGTCTCAATGAAATTTCGGCGGTCACGGTCGTAGAAGCGACGCATGGTTTGCGGCTGAGGCCGGGGCTGGCCTGCATTGCGCCGGGCGGCGCCCAGTTGGAGATTGCGCGCGATAAAGACGGCTATTATGCCGTGGTGCACGACGGCCCGCCGGAGTTGAACTGCAAGCCTTCGGTCAACGTGCTGTTCCGATCGGCGGCGCGCGTCGCCGGCGATCGAACGCTCGCCGTAATAATGACCGGCATGGGCGCAGACGGTTACGAGGGCCTGCAGGAGCTGCACGCGGCCGGCGCGCTTGTGATCGCGCAGAGCGAAGCCAGCTGTCTGGTGTACGGCATGCCGGCGAAACCCGTCGAGCAGGGCCTGGCCGCTGAAACGCTTGATCCGGACGAGATCAGCCAGCGCATGATGGAGGCTCTGCGATGAGCGGCGCGCATCTGAATTTGCGCCAGGCGATCCGGCGCCGCACCGGCGTGGTGATTGAAGAGGATCGCTCTTACCTGATTGAAAGTCGCCTGAACGATCTGATGCGCGACTATCGTTTCGAGTCGTACGACGATCTCGCCCGCGCGTTTGAAAGCTCCGCCGATGCGAACCTGGTCAATCAGGTGGTCGACCGCATAACGACGCACGAAACCAGTTTTTTCCGGGATGAAAGCGTGTTCGACGCGCTGGTGCTGCAGGCGATTCCGGAATGGTTTCAAAAGCGCAATCTTTCGCCAGGCGCGATGGGCTCAGCGCGGCTCGACCTGTGGAGCGCAGGCTGCGCCACCGGCCAGGAAGCGTTTTCGATTGCAATCATGATAGCGGAGAAGTTTCCGCAGCTACTGCCCATCACGCGCATCCATGCAACCGATATCAGCGAGCCGACCGTAGCAAGGGCGCAGCGCGGCGCGTTCACGCAGTTCGAAATAGACCGCGGCATGCCGGAGCGGCTGCGGGAGAAGCACTTCCGAAAAACCGACGAGGGCTGGCTGATCAATCCGGCTTTGCAAGCCATGGTTCGATTTCAGACGCACAATCTGATCGCGGACTCGTTTCCGGGCGCCTACGACATGATCTTCTGTCGCAACGTATGCATTTACTTCTCCGATGAGGAACGCCAACGCGTCTTTCAACGAATGGCGCATTGTCTCAAGCCGGACGGGGTGCTTTTTCTGGGATCGTCAGAATCGCTGGGCGCTTATTGCACGGACTATGTCGTGCGCGAATGCGGACTGGCGCGTTACTTTGAGTTGAACAACAGTTCGGTTACAATTTTTACACAGAAGAATCGGGAGGGATCAGCATCATGAGCGCAGTAATACTCGCGGTCGACGACTCGGAGACCATGCGAAACTATGTAAAGCAAACCCTGGAATTAGGCGGCTACGAGGTGCTGCTTGCATCCGACGGTCTTGACGGCCTGGAAAAATACGGCACGCGTCCTGTGCAGGCGGTGGTAACGGACATTAACATGCCGGTGATGGACGGGCTCACCTTTATCCGCGAGCTGCGCAAATTGGATCGCACGGTGCCGATTCTGACTCTGACCACGGAATCGGAGGACGCGATGAAGCGGCAGGGTTCGCAGGCGGGCGCGAACGGCTGGGTGGTGAAACCGTTTCGGCCGGCGCAGTTTTTGGATATCGTTCGTCAGTTGCTGGAGTAAGACCATGACGGAAACCAGCCAGCAAACGGAACTATCAAAGCGCGCCGGCGAAACGAAGGCGACGGCCGGACGCATACTGACCTTGCAACCCGATGCCTACGTGCGTCACGAACTCGGGACGCTCTTGATGGAAAATGGATTCGCCGTGGATGCGGCCCGTGATGTGCGCGGCGCCCTGGAAGCGGCCGCGTTTAACGCTCCGGACGTGATTCTTTGCGAAGTCTCCGGCATGGAGCGCGACGCCGCCGCCCTGTTGGGCGCGTTGCATCGCATGCGTCCGGAGGCGGCGCTGATCGTCTACAGTCAGCGCACGGAGCGGCGAGTCGGCGAAGAGCGCCGCCTGGGCTGCGCGTTCGAATACCTCGACCGTGCGGCCGCCCCGCACGAGATAGTGGGCGCCGCGCTCAAAGGCGTTGCGTATTGTCGCGAGCGCAGCGCCGCGCTGGCGGAGATGTACGATCAGCCGGCGCGCATGCAGAGCAAGTTGGAGTGGCTGCTCTGGAAGGAGAAAAGCAAGTCGCGCGATCGCATCGCCGCGGAGCGCACGTTGATAAACAACATCAAGCATTCGCTGTCGCAGGGCCTGGGCGTGGGCGGCCTGGCGACATTAATTGATCTGCTGGCGCTCGCGTCGCGCAGCGAGGGCGACCGGGTGAGCGTGTGCAGCAAGATGTTCCAGCAACTGCTGGATTCGGGCGAGGCCGTGCGCGAGTGGTTCGACAGCCTGGAGACGATTACCGGCGCGTTTGCGCGCGAATGCGAAGCGCGTCCCATGACGAGCGACGAGGCGCAGGCCTGCGTCCGCAATGCGATCGCACAAACCGAACGACTGCGCCGGATCAAGGGCCAGACTGTAACGGAGGAATTGTTGCCTGCGGCGCGGCTGCGCGGCGAGCCGGCTGCGCTGGAGCTGTGTATGCGCGAACTATTGACCAACGCGTACAAGTATTCGCCCGCCGGCTCGGTTGTGAACGTGGCCGGCTATCGTTCCAGCAACGGAGTATCAATAATTGTACTGAACGATCTCGAAGTCGCCGCCGACGGGTCCGCGGGAGTGCCGGCCGAGCTGGAAAACGCCGTGTTTGAGCCGTTTTTTCGCATGAAAAACACCTACGATGAGCGTTTTCGCGGCGAGGAGTTAGGCATGGGCATCGGACTGACCATCGTGCAAAACACCATGAATCAATTTGGCGGCGCTGCATTTTTGTACGAAGTGAACGACCATTCCGCGAGCGGCAGTCCGCGTCGGAGGGTGGCGGCGGAACTGGTGCTTCAGCCGGCGCTGCAGCCGGCGCCGCCCCGCAGCGCGGGGGATGCGCGCCTCAGCCGCTCGTCGCCGCCCGTGCGGAGTTCAAGAATCGCCTGAGACTTCGCGCTTCCGCTTCCAGCGCGAATACAGCCAGCGACCGACCGCCAGCAGAATGACTGCGAGGATCGTCAGGACGATTGCGTTTTCTACGTTGCGAATGTAGCCAATGACGCGGTCCACCTGGCTGCCAAAGAAGTAGACGATGTAGATGATTGCGGGCACGGACAGGAGGGCGGCGCCGCCGTCGTAAATCAAGAGGCGCGAGTAGGGAATGTGCATCATGCCGGCGGAGAAAAAGGTCGGCGTGCGCAGGCCGGGCATAAAACGCGCGGCGAAGAGAATTTTTGCGCCGTGTTTGTGAAACTCGTCCTGAATGCGCCCCAGCCGTTCGGCGTGCAGGATTTTTTCCACAAGGCGATGGCGCAACAGTTGCCGGCCGAACCGCGCGCCCATGTAAAAAACGAAGCTGTCGCCGACCATGACGCCGACCAGCGAGACCAGCACCATCAGATGTACGTCGGCTTTTTGGTAATAAGCCAGCAGCGCAGCGGCGAAGAGCGTTACGTCCTCCGGCAAAGGCATGCCCAGACCGGAAAGTAACAGCAGGCCCAGGACCGCGCCGTAAGCGATCGGGCCTTCCACGCCGGAAATCAAGTTATAGACGATGTCCATGCAGGTATCGCGCGACTTTTCCAGCGGGAAGGGGGTCGTCAAGCAGTCGGCGGGAAAAAGCGGGGGCGCCCGGCCGGCGGCGGCAAGCCGCTCGCGGGCGCAGCGCGCGCGTCGAGGGCTTGCAATCCGAGCTCAGCGTATGTCCAGGACGTTGCGCGCGTGAAGCGGCTGCACCGGTCGTGCGCTCGGCCCGATCGTTTGATGGAAGCGTTCGATTTGTTCGGCCGAGGCTTCCACGGTATCTTTCAGCACAAGCCAGCGCACGCCTTCGGAACAGGGCGGCGTGGTCAGCGAACCCGAGTAGCGGTAAAAATCCAGGCGGGCCGGCAAAAGTTCGCGCACGTTGATTTGCAGCGCGGAGTCGCGCACCGTGCAGTTATCGCCGCAGTCTTTTCCCGGCATGCGATCCCAGAACTTTTTCAAGAATGCGTTTTCGCGTCCGCGGCGGATCAGCACTCCCAGCACGGCGAGTTCGCCCGTGTCGCTCTTATGCACCAGGTGCGCTTCGAGCGCCGTCCCGCGCCCCTGGATCTGGTGTTCGCTGGGCGCATGAAAGTGAAACTGCGCCAGATAAAACGCTTTGCCGTCCAGATTCAATGAACTGCCGCCAGCGTAGTCGACTTGCACCGTGTGGCCCTTATTGGCAATGACGAGCGGAGTCGCGCCGTAGAGGATTTTAAAAGCGGGCTGCCACGCGCGAGTTACGCCGCTGATGTCGACGGGCGATTGATTGCGTCCGGTGTTGCAGAGATCCGCGCCTTCGAGTTCGCCCCAATGTGCGGGGCCATGGGCGGCGGCGGCGTCGTAGCTGAAATGGGCCGCCCCGGCCGCGTGGTCTTTGTTTTCCAGGGCGCAGCTGAAAAGCCACGGCGAAAGAACCAGCGCGGCGGCGGTAAGGAACGTGCGCCGACGCGAGGCGCCGGAAAGCGACGGACGTCGGGACGAACAGCGGGCAGGGTTGCGCATGCGAAAGTCGGCCCGATTGCAGAAGCGCCGTCAAGCCGAAGTGTCCAATGCTACGACGAGGTTTTAGTTATGATTCTATTCGCAAGTCTTGCGCCGATCAGGCTGGCGCTTGTCTTACTGCGGCGAGGCCAGGCCCAACTTATTGCCTTCGCTGTCGAGAAACACCGCGTAGTACCCGCTCTCGTCCGCATGCGGAGTTTTGGGGACGAGTATAGCACCGCCATTGCGGGCGATTCCGTCCAGGACCGGCTGCAAATCGTCGCCGCCGTTCCAATAGACCGTCACCCCCGCGGCCGCCGGCTCGTAGCCTTCGCCCGCTACAATGACGCCGACGACCGCCTGGCCTTCGTGCGGCATAACGCCCATCTGCAGACCGGGGAAGTCCGCTTTTTCGATTTTTATCCCCGGCGCTGGTTCGTAAAAGCCAATGGCGCGCGTTCTGTCCGTCGCCGGAATTTCAAAAATCGACACGCAACTGTTGATTTGACTCATGGCGCGGATTGTAGCGGCGCCAGATCGGGATGCGGGGGATAGGTGCGGTACTCCACAGGGTCGCCGGCTGCCGGCTCGCGGCCGCTGAGTCGTCTGCAATTAAAAAAGGTGACGAACCGCAGGCCGGAAGCGCCCGTCAATTGGAGTGGACGCCGCCGACGCCCGGGGGCGACGACGGTTGCTTAACAATCACGATCCAGGGCCGGCCCCGCGCTCGCCCGGCTAATCGGAGAATACAATGAATCAGAATTCCGTGCAGATCTTGCGGCGCGGCATCGCCGGCAGTCTTATGTTTTTGGCCGCGCTGGGCGCCCCGATCGGGCTGGCTGCAGAAGGCGACGCGCTGCACGACGCGATTTGCGGCGGCAATTTGAGTCGCGTGAAGGCCCTGCTGCAAAATGGCCGCCTCGCGAACCAACCCATGACCGGCGGTCAGTATCCCCTCGAACTGGCCAGCTACTGCTACGGCGGCGCGCCCGAGATCGCCAACTATCTGCTCGATGTTGGCGCGGACCCCAATCGCTTTAAAGAGTACGACTACAGCACGTTGATGTGGGCCATGCGCAGCATGGACTCGGCCGAGCCGAGCGACGTCTTTCGCAAGATCGTGTTGCGCATGATCGAAAAAGGCGCGCGCGCAAACTTTCAGGCGCCCATCACCGGCCGCACGCCGTTGCATCTGGCCGCGGGCCACGGCGATCTGGAACTGGTGCAGTTGTTACTGCGCAAAGGCGCGGACCGCAACGCAGAGGCGAAAGAAGGCTGGGATCCCGGCACTCCGGCCGATTACGCGCGACTGGGCGGACATGTCGAAGTCGGTCTGGTGCTGGAAGGCAAAGACCCGGCGCCCTATCGCCGCACCGTGCACTACGCTGCCAAGACGGGCAACGTCGCCGCACTGCGCGAGTTAATCGCCGCCGGCGCGGATGTGAACGAAGCCGAAGAGCGTTCTAAACTCACGCCGCTGCATTATGCCGCAGCAAACAATCAACTCGAAGCGCTGCGGCTGTTGCTCGCCGCGCGCGCCGAGCCCTCGCCGGTAAGCTACGCCGGCATTACGCCGCTGCGCGACGCCGTGGTAAAATCGCGCACGGAAATGGCGCGGCTTTTGATCGACAGCGGCGCGCGCGCGGGCAACGAGCAAACCCAGGGCTGCGGCGGCGGACTCACGGAGTTCGCGTGGGCGGTGAGTTATCAACAGTACGATCTGGCGAAGTACATGGTGGAGAAAAACGCCATCGACGTGCGGACCGGCAATGTATTCGCCGAGATGTGGGGACACTACCAGCCGGAAATCGAATTCGCGCGCTTTCTGATTACGAAAGGCGCGCTGCCGGCCCAGGATCGCATTGCGAAGCTCAAGGGCATGGAACAAACGGCGCTGCGGCGTCAGCTGATTTCGATTTACGAAGCGGCCCTGCGCAACCCCAACCCGGCCAATCCGGATATGCCGCCCCTGCCGCAGAGCTTTACCATACGCGCGCTGCCGTATTCTGCGGAAGATCGGGCCTACGATCAGCAGTTTCGCACGCGGCGCCATCGCATGGATGTCGAAGGCGTGCGCATGCCGAATCGCCAGTAAGCCCGGGCCAGGCAATTCCACTTGTCGTCCGCCTGCCGCGTCGGATTCGTTGCCTTTCAACCTGGCAAACGGAGTCCGCGCCGGCAGGAGCTTATGGACATAGCAGAACGGATCGCATCAATTTTCCCCGACGAAGCCGCCATCCCGGCGGATGTTGCGATCGCAACGCCGACGGAACAACGCGAGTATCTCCTGGGCGGCGAGCTGCGCCGCTGGGACGGGGCTTTGACGCCGATCCTTTCGCCCGTGTATGTGCGACGCGGCGGCGAACTGACGCAACAAGTTGTCGGCCATGCGCCGGCGATGGACGCCGAAACGGCGCTTTCCGCCCTGCGCGCGGCGCTGGCGGCCTACGACGAGGGCCGCGGCCGCTGGCCCACCCTGAGCGTGGCCGAACGCATCGCCGCCGTGGACGGCTTCGCCCGGCGCATGGCGGAGCGTCGCACGGAGGTGGTGCGTCTTTTGATGTGGGAGATCGCCAAGTCCCGCGACGATGCCGAAAAGGAATTTGATCGCACCGTCCAGTACATCCGCGACACGATCGGCGCGTTGAAAGATGTCGATCGCGCCGCCTCGCAGTTTCAGATTGAAGAGGGCATTATTGCGCAGGTGCGTCGTTCGCCTTTGGGCGTCGTGTTGTGCATGGGGCCGTTTAACTATCCCTTAAACGAAACCTTCACCACCCTGATCCCCGCGCTGATCATGGGCAACGTGTGCGTGCTCAAGCCGCCCAAACACGGCGTGTTATTGTACGGCCCGCTGCTCGAAGCCTTTCGTGATTCGTTTCCGCCGGGCGTGATCAACACGATTTACGGCGAGGGCGAAGTCATCGTGCCGCCCTTGATGGAATCCGGCGAAGTCGACGTGCTCGCGTTTATCGGCTCCAGCCGCGTCGCGGATCTTTTAAAGAAGAAACATCCGCATCCGCACAAGCTGCGCGGCGTGCTCGGCATGGGCGCAAAAAACGCGGCGATTGTGCTGCGCGAGGCCGATCTGGACGCGACGGTCAAAGAATGTCTGGCGGGGGCGCTATCGTATAACGGTCAACGCTGCACGGCGTTAAAGATGTTGTTTATTCACCGCGCGATTTATGCCGAGTTTCTGGAACGTTTTGCGGCGGAAATCGGCAAGCTGGTCTGCGGCATGCCCTGGACCCCGGGTGTAAAAATTACGCCTCTGCCTGTGCCCGGCAAGTCCGGGTATCTGCGCGGGCTGGTCGACGAGGCGGTGGCGGCCGGCGCCACGCTGGTCAATCCCGGCGGCGGCACGTACAATCGCAGTTTTTTTTATCCGGCCCTGCTGGCCGACGTGAATACAAAGGCGCGCGCGTATCACGACGAGCAGTTTGGCCCGGTGGTGCCCACGGCCCCCTTCGATGACGTGAGCGAGCCCTTAAATTGGGTCTATCGCTCCAACTACGGTCAGCAGGTGAGCGTGTTTGGCAAAGATCCGGCGACGCTCGCGGCGATGATTGATCCGCTGGTTAACCAGGTGTGTCGCGTAAATATTAACAGCCAGTGTCAGCGCGGACCGGACAGCTTCCCGTTCGCCGGTCGCAAGGGTTCCGCCGAGGGCACGCTTTCCGTAAGCGACGCCCTGCGCGCCTTTTCGATTCGCTCGCTGGTGGCGGCGCGCGAGAACGATTTGAATAAAGGGATTATCACACAGATTGTGCGCGAGCGGCGGTCGAATTTTTTGAATAACGATTTTATGTTTTAGGCGCGCGTCGCTCAATCCTGGCGATACCGCAACACGCAGGCGGGGCCGGCGCGCGCTGGATTCTGTACAGGATGACACTCGCGGCCGTCCGGCAGCGGCGTCTGGTTCGGATTGTTACAAGCGCCGCCCCGCTGGCAGTCTACAAAATCGTCGTGGCTATCAAAACAATCGCATTGAAACTCCTGGGCGCGGTGCGTTTCGTAGAGCGCCCAGGGAATAGTCGCCGGCAAGAGCGCGGTATCCAGAACAAAACTGAGCGGCGGGTCGATCAGGGCAAATCCCAGATAGAGTATCACAATCAGCGGGCCGCCGCCCATATAAAAGCCGCCGGGGAGCACCGGATTCCGCGCGCGCGTTCCGGAGTAGACGATCGTTTTATTGGTGGCGACCTTGCGCTCTGCAATGTTTTCGGCGACGGTTCCGATTGTCAGGCAGCCGGTCGTCGCTGCGGCGAATAGAAGAATGAGAAGAATTTGTTTCAACATGTGCGGATTCGACTGCGGCGGCTTTTGTTTGTTCGCCTACAGCAGATTCCTATGCTCTGTCCATGAAGTTCGACGGCAATGGAATTTCTCTTTGAACGACGCTCTTTTCTGCGTGGCTGCTGTGTGTTACGCCGGCCGCCGTTCTCGGCATTGAGCCGATTCCGGCAAGTGCGCTAGAACTGCAGGACACGGTCGACGAGTTTGCCGCATTCCAGATTTCGCAGGCGAAACAGGCCTACCGCACCGGCGCGGGTTTTGTGCACGATCCGGGGCGACCTTCCGATGACCCGACGAGTCTCAACAACGCCAGATTTGCTGAATTGGCCTACCTGTATCTGGCAATATCGCTGCTGGAAGACGTCCGCCGTGCTGGAATACCGCTGACTCCGGAAGCCGTGGCATATTACGAGGCTGCTCTGCGCAATGCGCTGGTATACCAATACGGCTTAATGAATTACGATGCAACGATTGAGTTGGGCAACCGCTACAGTGAAATCAATCCGGAGGCCGAAGGGGAATATGCATTTCACGTACTCATGGGCAACGCGTATGCGTTCTTGAATACAATCTCTGTCGCCCATGGACAGATGGCGCCGGAGCGGTTGGCTGCATTCCGGGAACGAGCCTGCCGCCATCAGACGCGCTCGGCGGTCTTGAAATACGGCGAGGGTACGTCGGAATACCAGTCGGCTATCAATCAGCTGCGTGAACAGGAGGGCGCTTGCAGCGCGAGCGAGGCGATGAACGGCAACGCTCCTGTGCGAAGCGATCAAAAGCCGCCGGCAACGGAAGGCGACGCCGGCCCTTAAGCAGTCTCCAGAACGTCCCGGGCCGTTGTATTGCCGAGCTGTTCCGCCAATCCGATCAGGAGTCCTTCCGGGCCGCGAATATAGCAGAGGCGATAGATATTCTCGAATTGGACGACCTCGCCCACCAGCCGGGCGCCAGATTTCTGCAATCGGCCCAATATTTCATCCAGATTGTCCACCCGGAACATGACGCGCAGATATCCCAGGGAATTAACCGCCGCGGTGCGGTGATCAGATACAATCGCCGGGGCGATAAACTGCGAAAGTTCCAGTCGGTTGTGTCCGTCCGGCGTAATCATCATCGCCACTTCGACGCTTTGATCGCCCAGGCCGGTGACTCGTCCGGCCCATTCGCCTTCCACAAGCATTCTGCCTTCGAGGGTCAGTCCGAGTTCCTCGAAAAATGCGATGGCCTGATCCAGGGACTCGACAACAATCCCGACATTATGCATTTCCATGAGTCTGCTTTTCGCCATACGTATGAGGAATCCTGATTCTGGATTTCTGGCAAATCAAAGTTTTCTGGAATGCGGCCGGTTGCGGGGGGGAGGGATTCATCCTACGTCGCCACGGACTTATTTTAACAGTTGCGCTATATATTTTTCTATTTCATCTTCTACTTTGTCGTATTCGGATGAATGAATCTTCTTTGATTGAAAATCAATTTTCACGTTTTGAATGAATTGACTGAAGTCAATGTTTTGCTCGCAAAGCTTGTTCATTGTCTCCCAGTCCAGCACGGTTTTTAGCCGGGCGGGAAAAAGCACGGATGAGCTATCTGGATCGGCAAGATCGAGTTGAATCAGTCCGATGCCAAAGGAATTCGCAAGCCTCTCCAGCTCGGCGTGTAAATCGTCGTCTTGCTTGATATTCGCGCTTACCAGATAGCCTTCGTTGGCCCACGAAGAATTGGAGACCGCTTGAAAGAACGATTCTCTATAGTTGGAACGGTCGATAGATTTCTTGATTTCGAAAGAAAAGAGCCGCAGCGCATTGTTTTCGGCTATTCTGTTGAACTCAATTAAATGTTCATTCCAATCCTCAAGCGGCAAATAGAAGCCGACCATATCTGGATGAATCCATTCGCTGAGCCCGGCAGCCTTGTTTTTTGATTTTTCGTGATAAATGGTCTTGGTTAAGACGCTGCGTCCGCGATTGAAAGATGGATTTGAATACGCAAAATACGCCAGAAATGGATGCAAATCCCTTTCGCTGAAGGATGATTTTGTCTTTGTGTCTTGCGGCTTCCGTTCGTCTTCGGCAAGGCGTTCAAGTATATCCGGGGGAAGTTCTTTCGCTCTGGATCGCAGCCAGAAGCGCACCGGATTCTTTCCTATGCGCATGAATTTAGAAGTTGGCTTATCCCTCACATCTACATACAATCGAGCGCCCAGTGTTT
This sequence comes from Leptospirales bacterium, assembly GCA_036170535.1. Taxonomy (GTDB): domain Bacteria; phylum Spirochaetota; class Leptospiria; order Leptospirales; family Leptonemataceae; genus SSF53. The sequence goes on from JAVHPJ010000117.1 coordinate 15,728, forward strand.
GCCAGGGGGTTTTTCCCTTCAGGTTCAGCTTCCGGGCGAATTCAGTGTTTGAGCCGGCCTCCCAGATGTCCTGGTAAACAAGCGGTTGTTTGCATTGTTTCAGGACATCTTCAGCAAAATCCAGTACGGTATAGGTCATAGTAATTCTATCGCGGTAGTTTTAAGATGTGCGGCAATCGATTCGACCTGGCGCTCTGCAAAATTGCAGTGGGAACCATGCTCGCATTCTTGACCGAAGCACGCTTCACCTTGAGTCGGTTATATCCGGCGCCCCGAGCGTAAATCCCATAATACGCCGGTCTACTCAAATCTGTGGCAGAGGCAGCTAAAATCTAACTCCCGGCCGGAAAATCAAACCCGTATTTCCCCCTCACAATTCTTGACAACCCGACCCGCGCCGGCCCCGAATGCCTTCTCGCCATGGCTGTCCGTAAGATCGCGATTTGTAATTTTAAGGGCGGGGTGGGAAAAACTGTACTGGCGGTAAACCTGGCCGCCGGCATCGCCCGCCGCGTAAAAAAGCACGGCGGGAACTATCGCGTGCTGTTGATCGACGCGGACGCGCAGGCCAACGCCTCGACCTATATGCTGGGCAAAGCCGAGTGGGAGCAGCGCATCTATCCCAACTCCGCGCGGGCGCTGTCCGGAATCTTTGCCGATGCGCTGGATCAAAAGCGCACGTCGATCGCGGCGACCGATCTGCTTATGGGGCCCGATTCCGGGATCTTTCGCAAGGCCCAGGACTGGCCCAGCCTCGCCTTATTGCCGGCGCACTACGATCTTGCGCGGACGGAAGCGAAACTGCAGAGTCAGAAACAGGTCGCATTTCCGGGCATGGCGGAGGCGGTTCCGGCGTACGCGGTGCTGGCCGCCTTGCTGCGCGACGTCGAAAACCAATTCGACTATATCATCATCGATTGTCCCCCGAACATCTACCAGGTGGCGTCGAATGCGTTGTATTACGCGGACGACGTGATTGTGCCGGTGATTCCGGACTGGCTTTCGGTTTCGGGGCTTACGTGGTTAATCCTCACCCTGGCGGATCAGTTTGAAAGTTTTGGCCAGAAAAAACACCTGAAGGCGATTGTGCCGACGATGGTCAGCGTCGGCAGCATCTACGTTTCGCAGATGGACCAGATCGCCAATCAATTGCATAACGAATGGCAAAAGAGCAGCCGTTTTAAACAAATTCTGAGAGGCTGCCAGTTCTGGGACAAAGAGGCCCTGCATCGTTCGGTCGATGTGGCCAAAGCGGTGGAAAATTTTCAGAGCGTGTACAACTACGCCGGCAGCAATAAGACGCGCATGCAGTTTGAGAAAATGGTAGATAAGATCCTTGAGTGAGCCGCAATTCCAGGAACGGAGCCCATAGTATGACGGAACAAGACCTGCACGCATTGCTGCGCAAGCTGGACCAGCAGTCTTTTGCGGCCTTAAGCAGCGCCCAGCTCGACCGGCTCGGTCGCGATCTGAAAAAATATCTGGATCTGATTGAACGCGAAACCGTCGCGAGCGAGATCGCGGCGTTTGAAGCGACCGTACCCCCGCGGGCGAAAAAACTCTTCGCTGCGGCCTGCAAAGCGCGCAACCTGAAAAAGCCGTCCAAAAACGCAGGCCCGGCCCAGATGCGCGCCTATCTGGCGCGTCTGGAGGAGGTCTGGCAGACAACGCGGGAGCGCGTCAAAGATCTGGAAGCGGAGCTGGCGAAGTTAAGAGAGGGCGACGAGCGGCGCGCCCTCCAGCGCATCCACGGACTTTCGGCCGAGCGGCGCAAAGATCTGAGCCAGCTTGCGGGGCTTTCGCGGATGGCGGAGCGGGGCAGTGCGGCTGTCAATCTCTCCGCATCTGAAAAAAGTAACCGGCTCTGGCTCGCGGAATTACGCAAAAAAATGCCGGGCAGTCTCTTGAGTCAGAAGTCGTGAAACGCACGCTCAGCGCCGATCAGTTGCTGGATCTGCTCAAGCAGGCCGCGTATCCCCTGTCCATCGCCCAACTGGCCGACATTGCCGTCCGTAACGGTCTCCTGGAAGGCAACTATCAGGCGAGTCAGATCAAACGCACGCTCGATGCGCTCGAAGAAAAACAAATCATCGAAAGCGCCCGGCGCGGCGAACTGATCGAATACAGCCTGCGCGTCGCCGACGGCGGCAATACACTGGATGAGAGCGAACTGAACGAACCGCTGATCCATTGGCTCAGTCAGAAACATAACATCGTGGCGCGGGCCCTGCCGATTGGTCCGGGCGATCGCAAGGCGGGCAACGGCGCTCGGCGCTGGGCCTATCCCGACGTGGTCGGCTATACGGATTTTCGCAAAAACTTCGATCCGCTTATTCGCGGCGTCGCCGAAAAGACCGGCCGCGGCTATGTGGATCTCTACAGCTTTGAACTCAAACGCGATCTGAAGGCCCGGGATGCACGCGAGGCGATCCAGGAATGCGCCTCCAATTCCGCCTGGGCGAATTACCGCTACGTGGTCGCGCCCAAACTGGAGACAGCCGCCCGCGCCGAGTTTGAATCGCTGGCGAAGACCCTGGGCGTGGGGTTGATTCTGCTTGAGATACAGCGCAACAATTCCGGACTTAATTTTTTGCCGACGTCGCGCATTGAATTCGAAGCGCCGCGGCGTGAATCGGATCTGGAGTTGATTCAGCGGATGGTGGTGGAGTATAAGTGGACGGCGTTTGCGGATTGGTTGCGGGCTTTGGTGGATGGGTGAGGGGGCGTGAAAAATACCGGTTCCGGATCTACGTCAATTTTTCTGGATCCAAAATTCGATGTCCGTGAATCACGGTAAGCACCTCTATGCGATCGTCGGCGATCTCATAGATGATTCGGTATGAGTAGATCAAGAGTTCCCGAATCGTCTCAGTGTGGACTTCGGGAACGATACGTCCAATCCGCGGAAATTGATTCAGAATGGACGCTCTTTCAAAGATCGCAGAGACGACTATTCTCGCATACTTAGCCGAATCGCGCGCGATGTAATCATGAATGTCATGTAGATCCCGTAGAGCAGGGCCGGTCCAGATCACCATGATTTCATTTGTTCGCGGGCTTGTTCCTCGGTCAAAAAATCGCCGGCCCTTGCGGCGTGCTGACCTTTGCGGATCTTTTCAATTACGTAGAGCTCGGACAATATGTCGTCAAACGTAGCCGTATCTGGCATCTTCGAAATAAGGTCAATTGCCTGCTCTTTCAGGGAATCCATGGAAATAGAGTATGGCGTAGTGGAAGTGAAAGGCAAGCAGAAAACCCGGGCCTGGTTTATCCGGAATGGCCGGCGTCGCCTGGGAATTCCACGGCGGAAAATGCTGACATGAATCCCCGCCATCACGGCAACGGCGGCAACCCCAGCTCTTTAAGGAATGTATTGTGCCTGGCTTTTGCGGCCTCAACTGTACGCTCGATTTCCGAGAGTGCGGCATGCGTAGTCGCCAGATCAATTTCTTCCTCGCCCGCGGCGGTGCTGATATATCGGGAGATGTTCAGGTTAAAGTCGTTTTTTTCAATCTCCGCCATCGCAACCCGGCGCGAATAGCGCGGTGCTTCTTTGCGGAATTGGTAAGCGTCGATGATTTTTGTGATGTGCTCGGGCTTGAGTTGGTTCTGGCGTTTGCCTTTTTCAAAATGTTCGGCGGCGTTGATAAATAACACGTCGTCGGGTTTTTTGCATTTTTTCAGCACGAGGATGCACACGGGAATGCCGGTGGAGTAGAACAGGTTCGCCGGCAGGCCGATGACGGTGTCGATATGGCCGTCCTTGAGCAACCTGGTGCGAATCCGTTCTTCGGCGCCGCCGCGAAACAGAACGCCGTGCGGCAGGATGATCGCCATGACGCCTTCTTCTTTCAGAAAATGAAAGCCGTGCAGCAGGAAGGCGAAGTCGGCGGCGGATTTTGGCGCGAGGCCGTAGTTCTTAAAGCGCACATCGTCGCCCATCGCTGCGCTCGGTTCCCAGCGGTAGCTAAAGGGCGGGTTGGCGACTACGGCGTCAAAATACGGCTTTTTTGCGGGGTTCAGCTCGCGCAGGATTTCCCAATCATTCGTCAGGGTGTCGCCGTGGTAGATTTCGAACTCCGTGTCCTTCACCCCGTGCAGCAGCATATTCATGCGCGCCAGATTGTAGGTGGTGATGTTCTTTTCCTGCCCGTAAATTTTGCCAATCGCGCCGCCCGCGTTTTTCAGCCGCCGGCGTACATTGAGCAGCAAGGAGCCGGAACCGCAGGCGAAGTCCAGCACGCTCTCCAGCCGGTTTTTTGGCCCGGTTCTGGGCTCCTGGCTGTCCAGCGTGACAATGGCGGAGAGGATGTCGGAAATCTGCTGCGGCGTGTAAAACTCGCCCGCTTTTTTACCGGAGCCGGCAGCGAACTGGCCAATCAGATATTCATACGCATCGCCCAGCGCGTCGCTGTCGGTGGAGAACTCCTTAAGACCGTCGGCGATTTTCTGGATGATGTTGCAGAGTTTGAGGTTCCGGTCGGCGTACGTTTTGCCGAGCTTGGGCGACGCCAGATCGATTTCCGAGAAAAGCCCTTGAAAGGCGCTCTCAAAGGACTCTTCCTCGATATATTTAAACCCCAGTTGCAGAGTTTTAAGAAGTTCGCCATTCTGCGTGCGGGCCAGGTGCACGATGCTGTTCCAGAGATGCGGCGGCTGGATGACGTAGTGCGTCTTACGGCGCATCTGTTTTTCGAAGGCGGCCACATCCGTCTTGTTGTTCTTATACCAGGCTTGCAGCGGTGTTGCGACGCCAGTTTTGAGTAGATCGTCCGGCGCTGAGTCCGGGTAGTCTTTGCCCAATTCCTTTTTGGCCGCGGTCTCGTAGTTGTCGGACAGGTAGCGTAAAAAGAGAAAGGATAGCATGTAGTCGCGGAAATCGTCCGCATCCATCGCCCCGCGCAGTTGGTCGGCGATGGCCCAGAGGGTTTTGCCCAGTTGTTTTTGGTTGGCTTCGGTCATGTTGTCGCTGCTTATTGTCTGCGCTTGATGCTGTCTTCGATGGCTCTGAGTTCCGCCTCGTCCTCTGCGTCGGCTGCTTTGGCTTCCTGGGCTTTGCGCTGCCGGTCATAGTCCAGATAAAGGGCGGTCGTTGTGGCCTCCATCTGCTCGTGGCTGATGGAGCCAGCATGGGTGAGCAGCGGGAAGCCGTTGGAAGTGATGATTTGATCCACATTGCCCTTCCAGAAACTCATTCGCGTCTCCTGCTTGCTCTTCGCTCGCAGTTCGGCGGTTTCCAGGAAGATGACCACCAACCGGTTCAGGGTGTCGATTTCGTCTTCGGTCAGATAGTTTTTGGCAATGACGATGTCCGCCTTGCGCACCCTGTCGCCCTTCCAGGAGAGCAGGCCGAAATGTGGATCGGAGGCATTCGCCCGCGCGGTGATGAGTTCGGCGGCGGTTTTGCCAGTCACGGCGAAGAGCAGCTGGTTCTGCACCGTAGCGAAGAAAACCTGCGTAGCCTGATCGGTCTTATCGTAGTCGCTGCTCAGGGCGAAAAGATCGCGCACCTTCTGGTAGAAACGCTTCTCGGAGGCCCGGATGTCCCGGATGCGCTCCAGCATCTCGTCGAAGTAATCCGGGCGGCCATCCGGGTTTTTCAGCCGCTCGTCATCCATCACGAAGCCCTTGGTCAGGTATTCCTTCAGGATGGTGGAGGCCCAACGGCGAAACTGTACGCCGCGCGGGGAGCGCACCCGATAGCCGACGGCCAGGATGGCTTCCAGTTTGTAGAGCGTCGCCGGTCGCCGCACCTCGCGTCCGCCCTCGTTTTGAACTACCGAGGATTCCTCGGTAGTTGCCTCCCGAATCAGCTCCCCGTCCTCGTAGATATTCTTCAGGTGCAGGCCTACATTGTCCGTGCTCACGTCAAAGAGCTGAGCCATCTCCCGCTGGGTGAGCCAGACGCTCTGGTCCTTAGCGCGGAGCTTGATGTGGCTGCGCCCGTCCTCGGTGGTGTACAGAATCAGGTCGCTCATGGGGCGAGGGCCGGCTTGTAGTTGTCGGAACGGTGCGCAGCAGCGGGTGCGTTCGCCGGCATCTCGGGCAGCGCGAATTGGAATGTCGTTACAAAGTCGTAAATAAGAAGGCGGAATAGGTCTCCGGTGTAGGCGTTGAAGTAGAGGGTGTCGGCGGCGCCGTTATTCTGGCGCTTGCCAACATCTTTAAATTCCATCGAGAGGCGCGTCTTGCCGGTGCGGTTGTAAGCGTAAAGGAGGACGAGCTCTGCATTGTTTAAATCGTCGCGCAACCGGGTTACCAATTTGCGCAAGCTCTGATATGTGCGTATGCCGCTCACGGCTCCACCTCCTCCGGGGATGGAAAAAGCTGCTGCATCAGGCCTTTCTTGTGGGTCTTGAGGGCTGCGAGCTTTTGGGATTCAGCGGCGATCAGGTCGTCGAGGGAGTGAAGGCAGTCTGCAATGTGTTGCTGCTCGTCTGGCTCGGGATAATTGAGTTTGAACTTTTTAATTTCTCCTACGGTTAGCTGTAACTGAGCGTTTCCAAACGCTGTGTTTTTGATATATAGTTTTAACGATTCCGATGTTGTAAAACAATACAAATAATTAGGAATAATTTTTTTCGATTTTGACCTGAGAATGACCATGCCCGAATTGATTCGGATATTCTCGTAGGGTATGCCATCAGAATAATACGCGACCTGGCCGACGGTTCCTCTGGTAGTCAAAACAACATCTGCGCGCATCAATTTTCCGTTTCGCAAGACTTCGTCTTTTTCCTTTGATATGAATTGCGTTTCTTCGAACTTGAAGCCGGATTTCGTCACGTTTTTTGCGCTGAGAAAAAGACAAAATCCAGATTGGGCAAACTCCTGCGCTTTCGGGTAGTATAGACCCCTATCTCCATCAATCACTTCTATTAGCTTGTCAAAGGAATCGATCTCCCAATCCCCCGCACCCCGAAACTCCGGAAATCGCAGGCGCGGCTGCGTTTCGCCAGCGCGCGGGAAAAGCTGCTGCATCAGCCCCTTTTTATGAGCCTTAAGCGCCTCCACTTTCCGGGCCTGGGCGGCGATCAGCTCGTCCACCGAACTCAGGCAATCGGCGATTTTTTGTTGTTCGGAGTATTTGGGCGTGATTACAGCGATTTGCGAGAAAGCCTCATACTTCAAATTGAGGGTATCCTTGACGAGACCCTGCGAATATCGGCGGAATCGTTCAATAAGCTCAGGCAACTTAAAGTAGTATGAAAAAAATAAACTTTGGACTCCTATATTGGGTTGGCACACAGTGTATGCTGGGCTGACCAACCCTTCTATGCCTACGTATGCGCTTCTGCCTTCCCACATCCTCATTGTGTTGTAAGCTATATCACCTGGAACCACTCTGAGGTATTTGGATTTATCGCTATTGGAGTTGTTCTTGCGATTACTCTGCTCCTGCGGAACTATTCCTTCCTTGTCCATTAGCGAAAGAAGCGGTAAGTCGGAAAAACCTGACTGCTGTCTCTCAGAAAAAAGTGCCCCCAATTGCTCGGTTTCCCACTCCCCCGCCTCCCGAAACTCCGGAAAGCGCAGCTTCGGCGTCAGCGCGGGTGCTGATGCTTCCATTTTGGCCTCACGCGAAGACGCGAAGTCGCGAACGGGTTTGGATTTATCTGTCAAAGCACGCCTCCCGCTTCTTCTTCGCTGCTTAGCGTCTTCGCGTGAGACCCTCGATTCAATCTGAGGCGAGACAATTGAGTTCCATCCATGCTCCTTTCACATAAGTCTTTGATCTTGGTCTGGCGCCACCCTTCCGCTCCGCGAAACTCCGGAAAGCGCAGCTTCGGCGTCAGCGCGGGTGCTGATGCTTCCATTTTGGCCTCACGCGAAGCCGCGAAGTCGCGGAGGGACTTAGCTTTGTCTTTCATTGCATGCTGTCCCGTTTTTCTTCGCTGCTTAGCGTCTTCGCGTGCGACCCCTGATTCAATCCGAGGCGAGATAATTGAGTTTCGGTATGCCGATTACGAGTCCGCTTTTGGCCATCTTTGAATGCGGGCGCTGGCGTTTCTGTTTTGGCCTCACGCGAAGACGCGAAGTCGCGGAGGGACTTAGCTTTGTCTTTCATTGCACGCCTCCCCCGTCTTCTTCGCTGCTTAGCGTCTTCGCGTGAGACCCCTGATTCAATCCGAGGCGAGACGATTGAGTTCCATCCATGATCCTTTCACATAAGTCTTTGATCCTGGTCTGGCACCGCCCTTCCGCCCCCCGAAACTCCGGAAAGCGCAGCTTCGGCGTCAGCGCGGGTGCTGATGCTTCCATTTTGGCCTCACGCGAAGCCGCGAAGTCGCGGAGGGACTTAGCTTTGTCTTTCATTGCATGCTGTCCCGTTTTTCTTCGCTGCTTAGCGTCTTCGCGTGAAACCCTCGATTCAATCCGAGGCGAGACGATTGAGTTTCGGTATGCCGATTACGAGTCCGTTTTTGGCCATCTTTAAATGCGGGCGCTGGCGTTTCCATTTTGGCCTCACGCGAAGCCGCGAAGTCGCGGAGGGACTTAGCTTTGTCTTTCATTGCATGCTGTCCCGTTTTTCTTCGCTGCTTAGCGTCTTCGCGTGAGACCCCTGATTCAATCTGAGGCGAGACGATTGAGTCTCGGTATGCTGATTCACAATCCGTTTGCAGCCATCTTTGAATACGGGCGCCCCAAAGTTAATAAGTAAACCGAGAGAGAACTTGAGCAGACGGAGATACGTAAGGACTTGTTTCGAGTGAACCGGAAGAAGGTTTTCCACCGACTTTAATTCAATTAAAAGCCTATCTTCGACGATGATGTCCGCTCGAAACCCTTCCTCGAACGTCATGCCCATCAGCCTGATTGGAACAGCAACCTGCCGTTTCACCGACAGTCCTTGATCGCCAAGCATCTTTGCCAGAACCGCTTCGTAAACTGATTCCAGAAGACCTGGCCCGGCTTCCACATGCAGCTTGTAGCCGCAATCGACCACGATGGCGGACAAGTCTTCAATGTTGTTTCGCGCCTTCGCGTCTTCGCGTGAGTCATTCATACGCGCGCAGTCCTGAAATGTCGCGGCCCCGAGCGCGTTTATTCAGCACAGGCAGCAGGTCTTGCATCAGGGCGAGTTCGGCCTCGGAGCGGGCCTTCCAGCCGAGTTCCAGCGGGGCCATCAGATCGCTCAATTGTTCGCCATCGAAGATCATGCGCTCCAGGATGCCGTCCACAAAACTCTGCAAGGCGTCGGCGGCGAGGCCGTGTTTTTCGGCAATAGCGGCGACTTCGCGTTTGTCCTTTTCCGCCTTAAAGCGCGTGTAACCGTCGCGAATGGCAGTTTCGCTCAAGCCCTCGCCCGCTTGCAGCGTGCCGATGTAGGCGGCAATGTCCGCACGCTCGTTCAGGAACTTCGCATCCGAGCTGATCAGGCCGATCAACGCTTCCCGACTCATCAGCGACTTGCCCGGGCCTCTGGCCGAGAATTTCGCAATGAGGGCCATAATGTAGTCGTAATCGATGACGGCGGAAGCGAAAAGCACAAACTCGAAGTCGAGCTGGTCGGCCGGGACGGGCGCGGAGGCATCGTCGCCTTTGCCCTTGCCCCGCTGATCTTTGAGGCGCTGGGCCGTTTCCAGATACGCGCCCTTAAAACCGCGATGCTGCTCGGCCGGCAGCGTCTGCTCGATTGCGTGTTTGTTTTCTTCGGTAAGGTCCGTATACAGGTCGAGCTGGGTTTTGAGTCGCTGCACTTCCTTGAAGTGATTGATAAAAGCCGCTCGGGCGCTGTCGCCTTTGAGGTTCGGCACGGCGTCCGGGGCGCAGTCGAGGCCCTGGGATTTCAGGAATGCTTCCAGCTTTTGCACGGCGTCTTTGTACTTCTCGATGACGACGGGCGCCTTGTCCACCAGCCAGATTTCCCGCGCCGCTTCGCCAGTTTTTTCCCCGGAGAAAAGTGCGATGGCGGCGTCTACGGCGTCCTGCTGTTGGCGAAAGTCGAGGATGTTGCCGTAGGGCTTTGTGCCGTTAAGCACGCGATTGGTGCGCGAAAAGGCCTGGATCAAGCCCTGATACTTGAGGTTTTTGTCTACGTAGAGCGTGTTCAGGTATTTAGAATCGAAGCCGGTCAGCAGCATGTCCACAACGATCGTGATGTCGATCTTTTGCGCATGGGGGAAATCGGCATTGGGCCACTGCTGGTCCTTGATGCGCTTCTGCACGTCCTGATAATAGAGATCAAACTCGCCGAGCGTGTGATTGCTGCCGTAGCGGGTGTTGTAGTCGGCGAGAATCGCTTTCAGCGCGGCTTTTTTGCCCTCCGGGTCGACCTTGTTGTCCGCCTTTTCCTGCGGCAGATCTTCCTGAATCTGAAGCACGTCCCGATCGCCCTCGGCCGGCGGCGAAAACACGCAGGCGATGTTTAATTGCCTGAACTCGGGATCGGCGTCCAGTTTGTCCGCCTGCAGCGTCTTAAACAGATTATAATATTCAATTGCGTCGTTGATCGATGCGGTGGCCAGCAGGGCGTTGAAGCGGCGGCCGGCGGTCGCGGTATCGTGTTTGGCGAGGATCGCCTCAATGACGGCGCGTTTGGCAATTCCTTCGCCGGGCCGGGGCGCCGGCTGGCCGGCATCTGCTTTGGGCTTGAAGTAGTCCACATGGAAACGCAGCACGTTTCCATCCTCAATGGCGTGGGTGATGGTATAGGCGTGCAACTGCTTCTGGAAGAGATCTTCCGTCGTGCGCAGGGACGCCTGGCCGTCTTCGAATTTTGGCAGCGATGCGTTATCCTCAAAGATGGGCGTGCCGGTGAAGCCAAAGAGCTGCGCGCGGGGAAAGAACTCTTTGATCGCCGTGTGATTGTCGCCGAACTGCGAGCGGTGGCACTCGTCAAAGATAAAGACGATGCGTTTATCCTTCAGCGCCTCAAGCTGTTTTTTGTACGTCGGCTGGTCGGACTTCTTTTGGTGTTTATTGCGCTTGCTGTTTTCGTCCAGCGCGAGACCCAGCTTCTGAATGGTGGTGACAATGACCTTGTCCGCTTTATTCTCCGAGAGCAGGCGGCGCACAAGCGCGCCGGTGTTGGTGTTTTCCTCGACGCAGCCCTCCTGAAACCGGTTGAACTCTTCGCGCGTCTGACGGTCAAGATCCTTGCGGTCCACAACAAAAAGACATTTCTCGATGTCGGGATTGTCTTTCAGCAGCGTGGAGGCCTTAAACGAGGTCAGCGTTTTTCCGCTGCCCGTCGTGTGCCAGATGTAGCCGTTGCCGCTGTTCTGCTGAATGCAGTTTACGATTTGCTGCACGGCATACACCTGATACGGCCGCATGATCATGAGCTTCTGCTCGCTGGCTATCAGCACCATATAGCGGTTGATAGTTTGGGCGAGCGTGCATTTAACAAGAAAGGTGTCGGCGAAGTCGTCGAGGTGGGTGATCTTCTTATTCGCTGCGTCCGCGAATTGATAGATTGGCAAAAAGCGCTCCTCGGTATTAAACGCAAAGTGGCGCGCGTTGTTGTTTGCAAAGTAGTAAGTGCTGTCGCGGTTGCTTACAATAAAGAGCTGCAGGAAGCAGAGCAGGGTTCGGGTGTAGCCGTTGCCCGGGTCGTGTTTGTACTCGACGATCTGTTCCATGGCCCGGCGCGGATGGATGCCAAGCGTTTTTAACTCGATCTGCACGCAGGGCACGCCGTTGATCAGGATCAACACGTCATAGCGATGGTGGCTGTAGTCGGTGTTGATGCGGAGCTGGCTGACTACCTCAAAGGTGTTCTTGCACCAGTCCTTGATGTTGACCAGGGTGTAGTTCAGCGGGGTGCCGTCATCGCGCGTGAAGGCGTTTATTTCCCGCAGGGTTTTTGCCGCCGTAAAGACATCGGGGCTTACAATTTCATCCAGCAGGCGGGCGAACTCGCCATCTGTGAGGTTAACGCGGTTCAGGGCTTCGAATTTTTTCCGGAAGTTATCTTCCAATGAAGCGCGGTCGGTGATGTCGGCGCGATATTCATATTTGAGCTGCTGAAGCTTTCCGATGAAGCTGGATTCGATGCCGCCTTCTCGCAGGACCGCGGGCGCGTGGGGTGCGTCGTTATTCTCAGCGGAATTTGGCATGGCGGTTAGTTAGATGGATGCGACTTACATGGATTGCTGAAGCGAGCCGCACGGTGTGCTTTTTCCCGGCGCTCTCTGCGGAACATGTTTGGTGGACGCCCATGAGTGCGAGGCGCCCATTGCGTCGGCTTCCTCAGTCTCGCGTATACCCCGCAGCCCGGACCGACCCACGTCGATCAAAAAAACACTTACGCAAATAGGTGTTCACTCGGACCCTTTGCCTCTGCAAGAGTCATGATTCGCGGCTCCCGCCGGGTTGCGGCGCATTGCTTCGTGAGCATCGTTTTTTACTTTGTTGCTTGTACTATTGCGCCAGAATGCGCAGGTCGCGCTCCGCAATCAGGTACTTTGGAATTATGACTTGCCCGGCGGACAGAACTTGACCCGTTTCAATCCGCACTAATCGTCCGTTCAGAAGCAGTTCCTCTTTTTCATTTTTCAACGTTCCAACAACGATCGCATTAGCGCCAAGGAAGCTGCCAATCCTCGCGCGGAGTTCTTGCCCTCGTTCCGCTGTGAGCCCGCTGTTCTGAAATTCCATCTCACGAAAAACAGGTTCCAGCAATCGTCTTTCGACTACAGTGACGTCTCGTTCGGTCAGGTGGGAAACCAGGGATTCTGCAATCCGTCTCCCCAGGGCGGTTTTTTCGCGATTGATGCCTTCGAAGTCGAAGACTGCGATCCGGTCATTTGCAGTTGCATTGGCAGCGAGGCGCGCCGCAAGTTCCTCTAAATGCTGTTCGACCGATTTGGTTTGACCGAATATGACCGCGCTTTCATACAAGTTTACCGAGACCTGCTTTGATGGTTCGTCCGGCAGTCGTACGATGGCGGTGGCGACATGGGAGCCATTCAGTACGTAGTCGATGGTTGCTGTTTTCCCGGGGAATTGCGGAGATTGAACCTCGAATTGAACGCTACCTTCAGGCCAACCGCTTGAGTTTCGCAGGTTTTGCCATTTTGCTACGATGTTGAGGCTGCCGGCGGCTCTGTCTTGTTCCAGCGCGTTGCGCGCGAGGGCATATGCGACTGGCGCGGTTAAAGATGCCATCTCTTCGGGCGGACGACGACAATAAAGAGTAAGGCAGCAAATGAACAGGATTGTTGTGATGACTTTCATGGCTTGAGTTTCGTTCAGGCGGTTGACCAGCGTTGGGCCGCTCCTTCGCCGCAGACGGGTTTGTCGCGGTCGGCCGGTTATAAATCAATCAAAAATTCAATAGATCTGCTTATAAACGGGAAAGTTATTACTGGTGCGCCGCACCTGCCCGCGGCCCCATATGGACGCCGCGCTACAAACGATCCGCCCGCCGCTTCGCCCCCGTCGCAGCGCCACGCCTGCGCAATGCCCGGTCCCTCATTTTTGTTACTGGACCCGCATCAGCGGAATCCTTGACGGGGCGGCTGCGATCCTATCCCCTGCGCGGATGTATTTCACGAAGCTCCTCTGGCTCAGCCTTGCGCTAACGGCAATGGCGGGCTGCCGCGTGCAGATGATTCTCGACGATGCGGAAGCGATTGCCGCCCGTTCGACCGTCACGTGTAACCCGGCCCGCGTAGCGCTCATCGGTTTTCGTTCGTTTGAACCCCGGTATCATAGCTCCAGCGAAAGCGGTAACGTGCGCACGACCACGTACGCGGCGCATCTGAGTTCGACTCCGGTGCATGGCTACCGGAGACTTTGCGGTACGCCAGTGCGCGCCTTGCCCGTTGTGGCGCGCAATACGGAATACGATAAGGCGACCTTTGATCGACTGGTGGAGCACTTAAGCGGGCCGTTGAAGCGCGAAGCGGTGGAGTTACTGGCGGAGATTTTCACCAAAGAGAGCGCAGACAGTCCGATTGTCTTTGAAGAGCGAGACGTCGACTACTACGTCTTCGGGTATTTTAATCCGGCTTTCCCGACGGCGACGCCCATGCTCCCGTTTATGCGTCTGATGTCCATGTTCAGCTTCGGCATCCTGCCGGTGCTGGACCAGCACGATGTCTACGCGCGGGCCGTGGTATTTGATGCAAAACTGCAATATGTCGGGACGGTTCAGGCGCGCACCAACTACGTCCTTGTGCAATCCGCCTGGTCGGGTCTCTTGCCCGGCGAGGAAGTCAAAAACGTATCGTATGGATCGGAATTCCCGGGCACGAGTACGCCTCACCGCAGCGCTGTGTACGATCCTCTTATGGCGCAAATGCGCGACGAGCTGGGGCGCTACCTGGCGACGTCGCCAGTGGCGGAGCCTGTCGCCCCGCCTGCGCCTTAAAGCACCCCGCGAATCCCGTCGGACAACTTCTCGCGGAAGCGCGGATCGCGAAAGCGCAGGTCGCTCGGATTCGTTACAAAGACGTTGCGCACGGAGCCGTCGGCCTCCGTGTTGATACGCGCTTCCAGCACGTCGACTTCCATCATCGCGAGAATCATCGTCTGCGCGAGCAAAAAGCCGGGACGGTCGCGGCCGCTGATGATGACGCGCGGGCGGTCCACGTCCGGATCAAACTCGACGGCGCCTTCGCCGGAGCCGTGGCGCGGCGTGGCCAGGCCGCGTTCGTTCAAGAAGTCGAGCACGGAGTGGCGGTCAAAGAGCAGGCGCTCAAAGTCGTCCATCATGTGTTCAATCTTGAGATCGTCGACCAGTTCGTTGGCGGCGATCGGCTTGATGATAAACTTATCCTGAATCTGAAAGTTTTCCAGGGTGCAGATATCCGCGCGCTGGATGTTCCAGCTGTGCACATACAACACCGCGCACAGGCGATACAACAGCTCCGGCGCATCGACCAGGTTCTCGGCCGTCAGCAGATAAGCGCCGTTCTGGCGGGTCAGACGCACGTTCAGGCGTCCGGTATTGCGTTGGTAGGGTTGTGAATACATCAGCATGATACGCTCGCTTGCACGCGACGCCCGGGCGCCGTCGTGGGCGGAGAGCAATTCCTCCGCTGGCGTTTCTTTTACTGCAATATGCGTTCCAGGCCCCAAACTGGCCGCGGGCGCCGCTTTTTGAGGCGTTTCCAGGCCTCCAGTGGGCGGCGCGGCGAAGGGCCTTGCAACTTGCGCAGATTTCAGGCGCCGGGAGAGCCGGGATTCTTCATGAGTTTGAGGCGATATCAAGGAAAAACCGACCCTCAGGCGGTTTTTCCTCATTTTCGGGGCAGGTCGGACTTGGTTCAAGAAACACTGTGTGCTGCGGCGGCGTGCGCGGCCGCGGCGAAGGCAAGGATGCCGAAGCGGGGGG
>JAVHPJ010000117.1:31023-45492 GCA_036170535.1 Leptospirales bacterium
CTTCGCTCGGACAGGGAGGTCCGTGCGAAGACGCCGGCGCTGCTCGCTGCCGCAGCAGCCTCTGAGTTTCGTGAATAATCCGATCTTACGGCAGCCAGTGGCGCGTGTAATAGTTCCGACAAAGCTTGCAGGTCCCGGCCCGGATTGCTCAGGAATTTCAGGCGATAACGAGAAAAACCGCCTGATCAGGCGGTTTTTCTTCAATTTCGAGCCAGGTCGGGCATTGTTCAAGAAACACCGTGTGCTGCGGCGGCGCGCGGCGCCGCGGCGAAGGCAAGGATGCCGAAGCGCGTCTTCGCTCGGACAGGGAGGTTCGTGCGAAGAGGCCGGCGCTGCTCGCTGCCGCAGCAGCCTCTGAGGTTTGTGAATAATCCGACCTCAGGGCAACCAGCGACGGACGTAGAGATCGGCAGCGAGAGCGATATGCCAGAGCAGCATATGGCCAATCGTCAAAAAGAATACGCGCAGGGGCGAGGCTGTCCCGCCGCTCGCCTTCAGGCGATACATCAAAAACAACACAAAGCCGCCGTAGGCGAGGGCGGGGATCGCAAAGATCGGCCCGGCGAGTCCCAGGGGAATCCAGCCCGCGAAGATCGCCGCCAGCAATAGCCATTCGTAGACGATCATCTGGCGCAGGGTTTCCGGCACGCCCTTTGCGACGGGCAGAATCGGTATGCCGGCGGCCGCGTATTCGTCCTTGTACTTCAGTCCCAGGCACCAGAAGTGCGGCGGCTGCCACAGAAATAATAACAAAAACATATAAACGCTCGCCTGGCTGATCGAGCCGCGGATCGCCGCTTCGCCGATCAGCGGGCCCACCGCGCCGGCCATGCCGCCGAGCGCCGTATTGAGCGAGGTGCGCGGCTTGAGCCACGCCGTATAAATAAACACGTAATACACAAACGAACACAGCGCGATAAACGCCGCGAGCGGATTGACGTTGATCAAGAGCAGCGCCAGTCCAATGCCGAGCAAACTCGATCCGATGATGTGCGCCTGCAGCGTCGTAATCAGTCCCGACGGCAGCGGTCGGCCCTTCGTGCGCTCCATCAGCGCGTCGGTGCGTTCTTCCAGTATCTGATTATACGCAAACGATCCAATCGCCACCAGAAAGGTGCCGACCATCGTAAAGACGACGAGGCGCAGATCCGGCAACTGCGCGCCGAGCATCAGCCCCGGCGCGATCGTAATCAAAATCGACGCGCCGAGTCCCGGCTTTAAAAGCGGCGTCACGCCGCGGACTTTAGCCAGAAGCGCGGTCAAAGCGCAGCTCCAGCCACAAGATCCACGCGGCGAGAAAAATCAAATACGCCACAAAACTATGCAGCACCGTAATCGTCACCGGCACGTAGTTCAGCACATTCACCACGCCGATGAAGATTTGCAAAAGTATCAGCGTTAACAACAGCCACGCGAGTTTGGCGCGCGCCGCGGGCCAGCGCTTCACTTCCGCCAGCACAACCAGACCGACGGACAGCGCGAAGAGCAAATACGCCATAAAGCGATGGGTCATGTGCATCTCGGTCGCGCCGATCAGCGGCGGCAGATACACCGGATCGCGTTTGGTTACGCCGTCGGCGCCGGTCGTTTCCGCCACATAGCAGGCCGGAAAGGCCGGGCACACGAGGCCCGCATAGTTTGTGCTCACGCGTCCGCCAAGAAACAACTGGATAAAAATCAGCGCGAGAAAGACGCCGCTCGCGATCACGCTGAGCGTGCGCACCGGCGGCTCGGCCGCGCCCGCGTCAATCGCGCGCCGGGCCTTCTGTCGCATATACACGACCGCGCTCAAAAACAAGATCGCATTCAAAAGATGCGACTTCACGACATACGCGTCGAGCTGCTTGGTAATCGTCAGCATCCCGAGCAGGATCTGGGTAATCATCAGCCCCAGTGCGAGCAGGGCAGGTACGGCAAAGGCCGCGCGCAGTTGCGCATCGCGCAGCGCGACGAACACGCAGGCCGCCAGCGCCAGCGCCAGCGCGGTAATGCCGCCGGCCACGCGATGAATCCATTCCAGAAACACCTGGTAGCCGTGGCCCCAGGGTACGACCAACCCGTGACAGAGCGGCCAGTCGGGGCAGGCGAGGCCCGCGCTCTCCGCCCGCACCAGCGGACCCAGAAACATTGTCACCAGAGACAATCCGATTACTATTGAAGAAAGTCGTTTCAGCAGCCGCAGGCGTTGCAGCGCCGCATCTGCCCTGTCCGTTCCCAACTGCGCCGGGGCGGCTTGCGTGTCGTGGTTCATGTCCTTCATCCGTTCTTTTTTGCCAGGCGGCGACGTCATCCCCGAATTCGGCGGACCGACCTCCCGGTGGAAATTAGCCCGCCAATTCCTTAGAATCAATGGGTTGTCGTCCCGCCGGACGCGCGAAAAATAGCCCCTGAGTAAAAATTTGATTGCGTAACATATGAATAGTATAATGTTCCGCCCATGCTGTTGGAACTCAAGATTGAAAATTTCGGCATCATCGAGGATCTGCGTCTCCGTCCCGGGCCGGGTCTCAACGCCATCACGGGCGAGACCGGCGCCGGCAAGACGTTGCTGCTCACTGCGATCGAAGCGGTGCTGGGCTCGCGCGCTGGCGCGGGTCTCGTGCGTAACGGCGCCCCGCGCGCCACGGTGCAGGCCCTGTTTGATCTCTCGACCGCGCCGGCGGTGGAGGCCCTGGTTGCGGAGCGGGCGGCTACGCTATCGGATCACTGTCTGGAGCTGCGTCGGGAGATTAATCTCGACGGGCGCGGTCGCGCCTACGTCAACGGACAATCCGTCTCCCTGACTCAACTGCGCGCGTTGGGCGGCGCGCTGCTCGAAATCCACGGCCAGCACGAGCACCAGCGCATCCTGGATCCGGACACGCATCTGGAAAGTCTCGATCAGTTCGCCGGCGTGTTGCCGCTGCGCGATCGCGTCGCAGAGCTCTATCACAAATATTCCAGCCTGCGGCGGCGGCTCAAAAGCGTGGCGCTCGAAGCCGGCGAACGCGATCGGCGCCTGGACTTTCTAAAATTCGCGGTGGAAGAAATCGACGACTTTGATCCGCGCGACGGCGAATTCGAAGAGCTGCAAAACGAAAAAGCGCTGATTCAAAACAGCGGCCGCTTGTTTCGCGATTTATGCGCCGCCTACGCCGCTCTGCGCGAAAACGACAGCTCCGCCCTGGATTTGCTGGTCCATGTGGAGCAGGCCCTGGCGCCCCATGCCCATCTGTTGGGCGGCGCGGTGGAGCAGTTGCAAAGTTTGCGCGAATCGGCCTACAACCTGGAAGCCGTCGCCGACTATCTGCGCGAACAACGCGAGCGGCTGCAATTCAGCCCGGAGCGCCTGGAAGATCTGGAAGAACGCACCCAGGGTTACGCGCGTCTGCATAAAAAATACGGCGGCAATACGCGCGGCGTTCTGGCCGCGCGCGAGCAGTATCTGCGCGAGCTGTCTTCCATCGAAATGAGCGCGGAGGAGCTTGCGCTTTTGCGTTCGGAGCTCGCCGTGTGCGAGTCGGAGCTCCTGGAAAAAGCGGAGGAACTTTCGCGCCTGCGCCGCTCCGTCACCGCGCGCCTGGAGGAGAAAATCGCCGCAGAACTGGCCCAATTGGGCATGCCCGGCGCGCGCATTGTCATCGCGGTGCGTCGCGAAGTGGACGGCCAGGCCCCGGCCGCCAGCGAGGAGGAGGCGGTCGCGCCGCCGGAACATGCGGGCATTCGCACCGCCAGCGGCGCGCGCTATCTGATCCACGAAAAAGGCCTGGATCGCGTCGAGTTCATGCTCGCGGCCAACGCCGGCGAAAATCTCGCGCCCCTGCGCAAGGCCGCCAGCGGCGGCGAGCTCTCGCGCATCACGCTCGCGCTCAAGACGATCTTTTTTGAACACCGGCCCACGCCCACGCTCATCTTTGACGAGGTGGACGCCGGCGTGGGCGGCGAAGTGGCGCACACTATCGGCGAGCGCCTCCGCGGCCTGGCCGGTCGCAGTCAGGTCATCGTCGTCACGCACCTACACCAAATCGCAAGTCTTGCACGTCAGCACTACCGGCTGCGCAAAGAGCCCGGCGACGGCCGCACCTGCACGCGCCTGCGCCGTCTGGACGGGGAGGAGCGGATCCGCGAAATGGCGCGCATGCTGGGCAGCGAGGGCGGCAGCGCCGCGGTGCTGGCCCACGCGCGCGAGTTGTTGCAGCGTAGCGCGGCGTCCTGATGGCGTCCGCTCTGCGCGCTGCCGGCGCCGGCGTGAGCGCCCGCCATCCGGCGCATAGCCCGCCCTCAGCCGCCGATCCCCGGCTGAGCGCTATTTTAAGGATGACGGCGATTCACAGGATTATTTTCTGGATTCCGCGGGATAATTTACCCCGGCATCCTGAAAAAAGTCCCTGAATCGAAATTCCACGGCTGTCTGGTTTGAAGCTCCTGGCGCGCATTTTACAATTCTTTCGGGCCCGGCCCCATGCAGCGCGCGGAGTCGGGGCTGTGGCGGTCCTCTTCAGCTTTTTTTTGCTGCTGCCGCTCTTTTCCCAGGACGCGCGCCTGCGCGGCAAAGTCATCGATAACATTCGCTTTACGGGTTTGCAGAACGTCTCCCCGGACGATCTGGAGCCGCTTTTGGCCAGTCGCCGCGGCGAACCGCTGAAATCTGAGAACTACAATCGCGACGTGCAGGCCCTGTTTGACACGGGCTATTTTGAAGACGTCGTGATGCGCGCGCGACTCACCGCCAACGACCGGGTGGAACTGATTTTTGTACTCAAAGAACTGCCGCGGGTGCGCCTGATCGATTTCCATGGCGTGGACGAAATTCCCGTCCAGGACCTGAAGTCGCTCTTGAGCTTCCGCGAAGGCGACGTGTACAATCTGCAGCGCGTCAAAGAGGGCATGGACGCGATCCGCAACAAGTATCGCGAAGAGGGCTTTTTTCTCGCGGAAGTCTTTTATAAGATCGGCGAAGTCTCGGACGCGAATCGCATCGCAATCAACTACATTGTCGACGAAGGCGAGAACATGCCGATCTCGCGCATCAACATCATTGGCGCCCGGCAAATCGATCCCGAAGACCTGATGGGCATTCTTGAGCAAAAACAAGAAGGCCTGTTTGAAGAGGGCGGTTTCCAGGAAAGCAAGTTCGAAGAGGATAAATTCAAGATCCTCGCTTTCGCCAAGAGTCGCGGCTATCTGGATGCGGAGATTGATCCGCGCTCCACCGGCTTTGAAATTCGCTACCGCAATCCGGAAAAACCGGAAGACGGCCGGGTCGTAGTTATTACGTATAAATTGATCGAAGGCGAGATCCGTTATTTTGGCGGCTACTCCCTGGAACACGAACGCGCGGCCCTCAATCAGGAATACAATCCGCCGGAACGCGTTATCACGGATCCGGATAAACAACTGCGCCCCATTTATACGCCGGCGCAGCTGCTGCTCGGTCTGGAGTTTCAGCCGGACGACGTGGGCCAGGTGTTTGACGAAACGAAGTTCTTTCGCGATCGCGCTCTGCTGCAAGAAGCGTATTCGACGCAGGGCTATGTCTTTTCTCAAATCCAGCCGCTGACCGTTAACATCCCGCTCACGGAAGAAACTATCGCGCGTTACGAGCAATGCGCGGCTGTTGAAAACCCGGCGAGCGTCGCCGAGCAGCGATGCAAGCGCGAAGCCGAGTCGTTGAACCTCACGGCGATGCGCGCGTCGCTCGAAGAAAATCCCGAGATGCGCGGCCGCACCCTGCGTCATATCCATTTTATCGTGCGCGAGAACGGCCTGGCGTACATCGAAAACATCATCATCAAGGGTTACAGCAAAACCCAGGAATATGTCATCCGCCGCGAGCTTTTGGTAAAAGAAGGCCAGTTGTTTAACTCCGCGCTGGTGAATCGCAGTCGCGAAAAACTGATCAACCTCGGGTATTTCCGCGAGGTGAACTTGCAAATGCGTCCGGGTTCCGCGGACGACAAGATGAATCTTATCATCGACGTCAAAGAGCAGCCCACCGGCACGATTTCGCTCGGCGGCGGCTACGGCACGCAATCGGGTTTTTCGATCTTTACGGAAGTCGGCGAAAACAATCTGAACGGCACGGGCCAGCGCATCTCCGGACGTCTCGAATACGGCCCGCTGCGCCGCTCCGTTGGTCTGGAGTGGAGCGATCCCTGGTTTTACGAGGCCTGCGAAGACAGCACCGGCAGCTTCTGGCGCAACAAACTGCGCGCCATCGACAACGCCACGGACTACGTGCAAATCCTGCTCGTGGCCGAGTCGTTCCAGAACGACTACACCGAGATCGGCAAGATTATGCGCTCGTACGTGGACGAGGCGGGGACGGACAAATCCGTTGAGCGTCTCGACATTGTGAAGTCGCGCGCGCGTAAGTTAATCCAGGGTTTTGTTGAAAAAGAAGAAGAATGTTTCCGCAGCTTTCCGCGGCCCTGGGCCCTGCGTTTGGGCGCGTTTTACCAGTCCACGATCTTCGAGGACGTGAGCCCGCTGCAAATCAGTCTGGATTCGACGGACCTGTTCGAGCCGGCGGCGTTTGAACGGAATCGCATCGGTCTGGAAATCGGCACCTCGCACGCCTTCCTGCTGAACTGGGCGCATTACCATTCTTATTCGCCGTCCTGGTCGATTGCGAGCCGGCCGACTGCGCTTGTAAACGACGCGGTGTTGCAGGAAGTCAGCCTGGGCTGGCAGTTCAAGTCGACGCTTACGAACGGTCTGGTTTACAACACGCTGGACAACGTATTTAATCCGACCGAAGGTTTCCGACTCAACACGTCCATCGAGACGACCGGCGGCCTGCTCGGCGGCGAAGATCACTTCAACCGGTACACCGTTTCCGGCGCGTATTATTTCTGGTGGTTCGATTACACTTTCGGCGGTCTGTTCCGCAGCAACACTCTGAAGCGCTGGCGCGTGGTTCAGGAGTTTCGCGGGCGCGGAACCTTCACGCACCAGACTGCGCCGATCAGCTCCGGCCAGGATCCGGAGAAAAATCCGTACATTGAACCGGAAGATCGGCTGTATCTCGGCGGCTACAATCAGCTGCGCGGCTTTGATTTTACCGATCCGCTGTTTCCGGCCGTTTGGCAGGACGGCGGCTCGCATATGCTTTTGGGCTCGTCCGAGCTGCGCTTCCCGATCGAACCGTCGCTGCTGTGGCTGGCGGTGTTTTTCGACGCCGGTTCGCTCTACGACAACGTAGGCGAATATACGGGCGACCTCAAAGACTTCCTGGCGTACGAACAGTTGCTCAATCAGCAGCGCGCTCAGTCCGATCCGCTGCTCGTATACCTCAACGATACGCGCGATGCGAACACCTTCTTCGCGCGCGAGTTTCACTTTAAGTCGCGCTACGATTGGAATAATCCCTATCGCGCCGTCTTCAGCCAGCGCAACGTCGCCCTGGATCGCGCGCTGTATTCGTGGGGCTTCGGCTTCCGCGTGCAGATCCCGGTGCTACCGCTGCGCCTCTATCTCGCGCAGACGATGTACTACGCGGGCGGCGGAAAATTCAAGCCGATCCCCGGTCGCGACAACTTCGAGTTCGTGTTTGGTATTGGCGATGCCCGCTTCTGACGTAACAGCGACGCCTCCCGCGCCGCCCCGCGGTCGCATCTTAACGCGCCTTTTTAAGTACGTCCTGCGCTATCGTTTCCGCGTCATTGGCGGAATGATTCTCGCGCTGTTTGTTTCCATCGCCAATCTGGTTTCGCTTACCGCCTTTGTGCCGATTTTTAACGCCTTTGGCCAGCAAGGCGAGGTGCGGATCTTCAATATTGGCGGAGAGGAACGCGCCGTCTACGAGCGCTGGTCCAGCGGCGCGCCTCTGCCTAACAGCGATCGCGTGCGCGCCTCCATCACCCACGGCAAGGTGCGCGCCAACGCCGCCGTCGCCGGCAAGCCCGCGCGCGACGTCATACTCCTCATTTGCTCATTTGTCCTGCCGATTTATCTGCTCAAGATGCTGGCCATTACCGGCACCGTGTATCTGATCGGCACGGCCGGCTTTCTCGCCGTTCGCGACATGCGTCAGGAACTCTACGGCTGCATGAATCGCATCGGCATGGACTACTTCCATAAAGAACGCACGGGCATCATCATGAGCCGCATGATCAACGACGTGGAAGTCGTGGGCAAATCGCTATCGGTCGAGTTTAACGACGCCGTAATCGACGTGTTCTATATCATCACGCACCTCGCCCTGCTGGCGTTCATTTCGCCGATGATGCTCTTGCTTGCGCTGGTCATCGTCCCGATTGTCACCGCGCCGGTGGGCCGCTTTGCCAAACGTGTGCGCCGTGCGGCGGCCGGTCAGCAGGCGCGTCTGGCGGAACTCGGCGGCCATATTCAGGAAGTCATCAGCGGCATTCGCGTGATTCGCGCGTTCTCGATGGAGAACTTTGAGCGCGATCGTTTCCGTCGCATCAACGAAAGCCTCAAAGACGACACCTTTAAAGGCCACTACTATCATCAGGTGGGTCCGGCGCTTACGGAAATCACCGCGACGCTGATCGTCGTGGGCTTCGTCGCCTGGGGCGCCTGGGCGCTGACCAACGGCGGCGCCGGCGTCGGCATCAAAAATACCGGCGAATTTATGGCGTTTTTTATCACGCTCGTGTTCTTGATGCGGCCGATTAAACAGATGTCCGTGCTGGCGAATCTGCTTTCGGCGGCCGTCGCCGCAGCGACGCGCGTCTTTGAATTTATTGATATGCCGCCGGGAGTCGTGGATGCGCCGGATGCGCAGCCGCTTTCCGGCGTGAAGCAGGACATCGTCTACAAAAGTGTTACGTTCCGCTACTCCGGCGCGGAACGACCGGCCTTGCAGGATGTGAGCTTTCGCGTTCCCGCGGGCGGCACGGTGGCGCTTGTGGGCGCCTCGGGCGCGGGCAAGTCCACGCTCATGGATCTGCTCCCGCGCTTTTACGACGTCTCCGCCGGCGCCATCGAAATCGACGGCGTCGATCTGCGTAAGCTCAAGCTGCGCGACCTGCGCACCTCGATCGGCGTCGTAAGCCAGGATGTATTCCTGTTTAACGCGACCGTGGGCGAAAACATCGCCTACGCGCAGCCGAATGTTTCGCACGAACGCCTGATTGAGGCGACGCGCGCGGCGAACGCGCACGAATTCATCAGCGCCTTGCCCCAGGGCTACGATACGCCGATTGGCGAACGCGGCGTCATGTTGTCCGGCGGCCAGCGCCAGCGCATCGCCATCGCGCGCGCGCTCTTGCAAAACCCGCCCATTCTGATCTTTGACGAGGCGACATCCAATCTCGATAACGAGAGCGAGCGCCTGGTTCAGGAAGCGATTGAAAAACTGCTGACCGGCCGCACGGTTTTTATGATCGCGCACCGTCTTTCGACCATCTATCGCTGCAATGAAATCCTGGTGCTGGAGCATGGCCGCATTGTGGAGCGCGGCGATCATCAGGGCCTGCTGGAACAGAACGGCATCTACAAAAAACTCTACGAAATGCAGTTTTCGTCCTGAAGACGAAGCAGGGCGGGGGCGAACGGCATGACCCGGAGCTGGCTGGAACGGCTGTACCTTGCGATTCACCACTGGCTTTACCGGCGGCGCAAGGCCCGCGCGACGCGCGCGGCCGGGGCGCGGGTCATTTCCATCGGCAATCTTTCCGCCGGCGGCTCCGGGAAAACCCCGCTGGTGATCGCGCTCGCCCGGGAACTCGAGCGGCGTAAAATTCCCGCCGCGGTCGCGCTGCGCGGCTACGGCGGTTCGGCTTCCGCCGCAGGCGCCCTGGTTTCGGACGGCGCGCGCATTCTGCTCGGCGCGGCGGAGGCGGGCGACGAAGCGCTGCTGATCGCCCGTCGCACGAATGCGCGCGTATTTGTCGGCCGCGACCGCGTGCGCGCCGTGCAATTGTTCGCCGGCGACGCGCGCTGCATCTTGCTCGACGACGCCTTCCAGAATCCTTCGCTGGCGCGCGATCACGAAGTTGTGCTGATCGATGCGAGTCTGCCGCTCGCGGCGCTGCGCGTTTTTCCGGCGGGCAAATTTCGCGAGGGTCTGGAAGCGCTTATGCGCGCGGATACAATCGTTTTAACGCGCGTTGATCAGGCGCCGCCCGCGCAGCTGGCGCAGTGGCTGGACGCGATTCGCGCCAGCGGAGCGCGGGCGCCGGTCTTTCAGTGTTTGCATCGCGCCGGCGCGATCCAACCCGCGCCGCCCGCCGGCGCAGAGTTCGGCGCCTTCTGCGGCATTGGCAATCCCGAGGCTTTTTACCGCACCCTGGAGCGCGCTGGCGTATCGCCCGCAGTGCGCCGCAGTTTTCCCGATCATTACGCCTTTCGCCCCGGCGAACTGCAAAGCCTGCTGGCTCAGGCGCCCTGCTGGATCACGACGGAAAAGGACAGCGCGCGGCTTTCGAGCTACGCGCTGAGCGCCGCCGACCAGGCCCGCATATTCACCTTGCCGATTGAACTGGAGATCCTCGAGGGGCGCAGCGCTGAATTTTTCGCGCGACTTTTTGATGCGCCCGCCGCGGCGCACTGACGTCGCAGACGGCGCAGGCGTCCGGGCCCGGGCCAGGCGCCTGCATTGCATGCAGTTCGCCCTCGAATGCGGCCGGGCTTTGACTTGACCCCGGGCCGCCCGAGCCAAATCTGGCCTGATCCCTTTGCGGCCCCCATGTCTCCTTCTTCGGGCACAGGTCATCCCAATCTCAAGCGTCAGCTCGGTCTAACGACGGCGAGTCTCGTCGTCGTCGCAAACATGATCGGCGCCGGCATCTTCGGCAACACGGGCGAGATTCAGTCGAACGTCGGCGATCCGTGGATTGTCATGCTGTTGTGGGCCCTGGGCGGCGTTTTTGCTCTGGCCGGCGCTCTGTCGTACGCTGAACTCGCGACGCTCTGGCCGCACGCCGGCGGCGAGTATGTGTATCTCAAGCGCATCTTCGGGCGGCTGTGGTCGTTTCTTTCCGGCTGGGTTTCATTCATCGTCGGCTTTGCGGCGCCGGCGGCCTGGGCGGCGATCGTCTCCGGCGAATATCTTTATGAACTTTTTGTGAGCATTGATCCGGCGTCGCCCCTGGCCGTTTTTTTTCGCGATCCGATCAATCGCAAAATCTACGCCGCGGCGCTGATCTTATTGTTCAGCGGCGTGCACATAGTGGGCGTGAAAAGCGGCAGCCTGGTGCAAAATGGTCTTACGATTGTAAAGCTTTTGATCGTGGGCGTATTCGCCATTGCGGGTTTTTCGGTGCTCTTCGCCGGCGCGACCCACGAGGCGGCCGCGCTGCCGCCCATCCAACCTGGCGGCCTGCAATGGTCGGCCCTGGCGATTGGTCTTTTATGGGTGAGTTACGCCTACAGCGGCTGGAACGGCGCGGCGTACATGGCGGAAGAAGTCGAGCGACCGGAGCGCACCCTGCCGCGCGCGCTGATACTCAGCACGCTGGCGACCATGGGGCTCTTCCTGGCGCTGAACCTGGTCTACTACTGGGCGGCGCCGGCCTCCGAGATCGCCGGCAAACATACGGTGGCGGCCATCGCCGCGCGGCGCATCTTTGGTCCGGAAATTTCCATATTCTTTAACCTTGCGTTTTGCGTGATTTTACTCTCGTCGATTTCCGCCTACGTGATGATCGGCCCGCGCGTGTATTTCGCCATGGCGCGCGACAATTTGTTTTTCAGTTATGCAAAGCAGATTGATCCGCGCTTCGGCACGCCGGTGGTTTCCATCGCGCTCCAGGCGATCTTAAGTATCATTTACATCTTTACCGGCACCTACGACTCGATCATGACCTACATGGGATTTTCCCTCTTGATCTTTCCGGTGCTGACGGTGATCGGACTCGTGGTTCATCGCTACAAACATCCGGATCTTGAGCGGCCCTACCGCACGCCCTGGTTCCCGCTGACGCCGCTCGTGTTCATCGTGTCCTCGATCTTTATCATGGTCGGTTCGTTTATGGACGATCCGGCCAGTTGCCTGCGCGCCATACTCATCTCCGTCGGCGGCATCCCGGTCTTTTACGTCTGGACCGCCGTGCACCGCTGGATCGAAAACCGCCGCGCGGCCCTTGTACCTGATTGACCGCCCGGTCGGGGCCGGGCGGGCTGCGTACCCCGGCATTATGTCCCAGAACGTCTCGCCCGAATCCTTCCAGAAAAACGGACCGCTGAGCGGCGTACGCGTGGTCGACCTGTCCCTGCTTTTGCCCGGACCGCTCTGCGGCATGTATCTGGGCGACATGGGCGCGGACGTCATCAAGGTCGAAAACCCGCGCATGCCGGACCTCACGCGCCTCATGGGCGATCGCGTCCGCGGTCCGGACGGCGGCGAAGGGGAGAGCGGCCTTTACCTGATGGTAAACCGCAACAAGCGCGCCATCACGGTGAATCTCAAGCGCGACGAAGGCCGCGCCGTATTGTTAAAACTGCTGGAAACCGCCGACATTCTGCTCGAAGGCTTTCGGCCGGACACCCTCTCGGAAATGGGCATCGGCTACCCGGAACTCAAAGATCGCTTCCCGCGACTGATCTACTGCGCCATCTCCGGCTACGGCGCCTCAGGTCCCTACAAGAAGCTCGCCGGTCACGACGCCAACTACATTGGCTACTCCGGCCTGCTGGACATCACCGGTGAGGCGGGCGGGCCGCCCGTGCTGCCGGGCTTCCAGGTCGCCGACATCGCCGGCGGAACCCTGACAGCCATGTCGTCGATCCTTGCCGCGCTCTATGCGCGCGAAAAAACCGGACGCGGGCAGTTCCTGGACGTGAGCATGATGGACGGCGCCTTCAGTCTGCTGACCCTGCATGCCGGCGAGTATATCGCCACGCAGCGTTCGCCCGAACGCGGCAAAATGACCCTGTCGGGCGGCATCCCGAATTACCACGTTTACGCCTGTAAAGACGGCCGCTATGTTGTCCTGGGCGCCCTCGAAGAGCGCTTCTTTCGCAGCTTTTTGCGCGCCGTGGGCGAGGAGCGACTGCTGGAGGGCGTCGAGCTGAGTCCGGCGGGCCTCGCTCGAATCAAGCCCGAGATTGAACGTATTTTTCGTTCCCGCAACCGCGACGACTGGCGCGACCTGTTTCTAAACACGGATGTATGTCTTGCGCCGGTGAACACCGTCGCGGAGGCCTTCGCTGATCCGCAACTGCGCGAACGCGGCATGGTGCAGACTCTGGCCCACCCGAGCCTCGGGGAGATACTCCTGATCGGCTCGCCGTTTCGCTTTTCCGACACGCCCTGCAGCTATCGCCGGGCCCCGCCGGGCCATGGCGAACACACGGAAGCGATTCTCGAGGAACTGGGCTTCGGATTGGAAGAGCGGCAAGAGTTGCGCAAAAAACGCGCAATCTGAGATATGGTCGCTACCCGCATTTGTTATGTAATTATATAAAGCGCAGGGAGACAGGCATGTCGGTACTAACAGAGCATTGGGAACGAGTCGAAGCGGAGCGTCGCCGGCTGGAAGAAGAGGTCCGCGCTCTGGTCGCCGGTGAAACGGTCCCCGAATCCGAAGAAGACCAGCCGCTCGACGGCTGCACCGGCGAGCAGCTGTTCGCCGGGAGCACGGGCATCACGTATCGCGACTATCTCGTGCTGCCGGGCTTTATTGATTTTCATTCCACGGAAGTCGACCTGTCCACGCGCCTCTCGCGTAACATCATCCTGCAACGTCCCATTGTTTCGTCGCCCATGGATACGGTGACGGAGGACAAAATGGCGATCGCCATGGCCTTGCTCGGCGGCATCGGCATCGTGCACTATAACAACTCGATTGAGGAGCAGACCGGCCTCGTCGAAAAGGTCAAGCGCTACAAAAACGGTTTCATCACCGACCCGATAACCCTGGGCCCCGAACATACCATCGCCGATCTTTTCAAGGTTAAAGAACGCTTTGGCTTTTCCGGCATTCCGATCACGGAAGACGGCACGCGCAATTCGCGTCTCATCGGCATTGTCACCAACCGCGACGTGGATCTGGAACAGGATCCCACCATCAAACTGCGCGACGTCATGACGCGCGATCTGATCACCGCCGCCGAAGGCGTCGAACTCAAAGAAGCCAATCGCATACTTAAAGACAGCAAAAAGGGCAAGCTGCCGATCATCAATCAGAAGGGCGGTTTGGTTGCGCTCATCTGCCGCTCCGATATCAAGAAGCACCGCGAATTCCCCAACGCATCCAAAGACGCGCTGAAACGTCTGCGCGTGGGCGCGGCGATCTCCACGCAAATGGATTCGCGTGATCGCGTTCAGGAGCTGATTCGCGTGGGCCTCGACGCAGTTGTGATCGATTCCGCCCAGGGCAACAGCCGCTATCAAATCGAAATGATTCGCTGGCTCAAGCAGAGTTATCCCGAACTCGACGTTATCGCCGGCAACGTGGTCACCACCGATCAGGCGCATAACTTGATTCGCGCGGGCGCGGACGCGCTGCGCATCGGCATGGGCCCGGGCTCAATCTGCATCACCCAGGATACCATGGCGGTCGGGCGCGCGCAGGCGACTGC
>JAVHPJ010000118.1:0-2499 GCA_036170535.1 Leptospirales bacterium
GACCTTTGGGTTATGAGCCCAACGAGCTACCAACTGCTCTACCGCGCGGTGTTAGAACCACATTAATTGGCCGGCCTCTGCGGTCAAGATCGTTTGGCCTGTCCCGCGCCGACCGGCACGAACGCCCGGAAAATTCTGCGCCGCGCGTCCGCCCCGGTCCGATTTTAGTAGTAGCGATTCGCCGGAACGGCGAACGTGGACCAGCCGGAATGGGCTGTGCGGCGCGGGGAACAAGATTCGCCGGGTCGCCGGGGGCGTCAGAGGACGTCCCGCCCGACGGTCCTGGAAGGTGCGCTGTACTATGTCGCAGTCCTATTCGCTGCCCGATGAGATCCAACACTACGAAAAAAAGATCTACGATCTTCGACAGTTGCTTGAGATCTCGCGCGCCCTTAACTCCACCCTTGACTATGAGTATCTGATTCAAGCCGTCCTGGATATGTGCCTGGCCCAGGTGCAAACGCTGCGCGCAGCGCTCTTTCTGACTCCGGACATGGACTCCGATCAGCTGTCGCTGGTCGACGGATACAAAGGTTTTGAACTTACCGAGGGGGCGGATCGCTACCGGATTCCGGTCGCCTCGCAGCTCGTGCAATTCTTTGAAAGTCATAACAAGTCCCTGACGCTCGTAGAACTTGATGAAAAAGTTCAGGGCGATCCCGCGGCGCGTATGATTCGCGAAATGGGCGCCGAACTGGTGGTGCCGCTCAAGGCCAAGGCGAAAGTTATCGGGCTGATCGTTCTGGGCGAGAAGGTAGTCGGCGGAGACTACCCGGACGACGAGAAGTCCTTCCTGGTGGACCTGGCGAGCCTGGCCGGCGTGGCCGTCGAAAACGCGCGCCTCTACGAACGCGCCACGGTCGACATGATGACCGGGCTCAAGAATCACGCGTACTTTCAGAGTCGGTTCCGCGAAGAGCGGGAAAAGGCCTCCAAGCGCAAGCTGCCGCTCGCGCTGCTATTGACCGACGTTGACAAGTTTAAGAACTTTAACGATAGTCACGGCCACCAGGCGGGCGACGAAGTGTTGAAGGCCGTCGCGCGCGTGCTCCTGCAGACCGCCCGCAAAATGGACATTGCGGCGCGCTACGGCGGGGAAGAGTTCTGCCTGGTGCTGCCCGGCCTCGACGCCGAAAAGGCGCTGGAGATGGGCGAGCAGGTGCGTCGCCAGGTGGAAGCCGCCACGGTCCAGCACGAAGGCGTCGAACTGAAAGTGACCCTCTCGGTCGGCATTGCCATCTACGACGAAGCGCAGGACGCCCGGACCAACAAACGCATGATCGAGCGAGCCGATAAGGCCCTCTACGCCTGCAAACGGGGCGGAAGAAACCAGGTTCAGATCTACAGACCCGACATGGGCTGAGCCGATATTAAAAGAGGGGCGGGATTCCGCCCCGGGGCCGTGGGAGCGGCTGCGGCCGAAGCGTCGCGCTACACAAACAAAAACTCCCGACGAATGACCGGTCGAGCGCCGGCCGACGCGCTTGCGCGGCGATGCTCGTTGAACCAGGGAGGGTTCGCGTATGACCAGGTCGGCAACGATTTTTCGTCCCTACTCCGAGATCGCGGATTATCGCGAAGAAGACGCCCGCGACTTCGCCGGCGATCTGTCCTGTCTGATTGAACTGCGCGGCGAAGACGCGCTCACCGGCGTTCAGTTCCGCGACTGCATTATTGATTACACGCGTTGTCCCAATGCGCGTTGCGTGAAGAAACTGGTTTGAAGGAGTGCGATCTGGATGCGCCGTCGTCGGCGGCGTTGCCGGATGCGCTGAAGATTTAACAAGCAGGCTGTACCGAAGGTCGGACTCGAACCGACAAGGGATTGCTCCCGGTGGATTTTGAGTCCACTGCGTCTACCAATTCCGCCACTTCGGCCTGCTTGACAGGGTCCGCGGGCCGGATTCCCTGTAAAGAAAAATGTTTTTGCTCTTTCGCGAATTGAGCGGTACGCCCGATCGTATCGCACTCGCGCCCGAAGAAACGCGGCACGCGCGGGCCCGGCGTCTGGAAGACGGCGCCAGCGCGGCTGTAGGCGATGGCCTGGGGCGTCGCTATTCCGGGCGTCTGGCGGCCGGGCTTCGGGAATGGATGCGCGATCCTGCCATGCCGGTGGAAAGCCGGCGGGAACCGCGCGTGCGGCTCTACTGCGCCTGGCCCGAACGCAATCGCGCCGACTGGCTGCTGCAAAAGGCGACGGAACTGGGCGCGACGACGATCACGCCCCTGCGCCTGGCCCGCTCAACTCCGCAGCGCGCCGCGCGCGAACGCAGCGAGCGCATCCTCATGGAAGCGGCCGTGCAATCGGGACGCTTTGTCTTGCCGCACGTGGACGCCGAACTCGACCTCGAACGCGCGTTGGCCGCCCGACACGAACGCCCGGCAAGCAGCGGCGACTTTACCTTGCTTCTGGATCCGCGCGCGGCGCGCGGGGTGCGCGACTTCGCCGAACCCGCGCGCGCGGCCCAGCTCGGTCCCGAAAGCGAACTTGCGTTATTT
>JAVHPJ010000119.1:0-2479 GCA_036170535.1 Leptospirales bacterium
ACAAACCACGCGCGATACAAAGCGCGCGCCATCGACTCCAGAATCTTGATGCGCCGCTGGCTGTTCTCGATGAGATCGTCGTAGGCCGACAGAATGCCCGCGATGCGGCGCTGGGTCGGCAGCAAGGGAACACTTACTTCAATTTCGGAAAACGCCGTCTTGTTAATGATTGGCGTCGCTGCGCCGCCTGCGATTGCCTTAAGGTGCTCAACTCTCGTTTGCAGTAGGTAGTAAACAAAGAACGGGTCATGGCGTGCCCCATCAACGACGATCGAGTTGATTTGCTGGTTCGTGAACGATGGCCGATCCGTCATGCACATCTTGCCAACGGAGGCTATGCAAGTGACACACACTGACTTCTCGGGAAGAAGCAGATTGCGCTGAGAATCACGACCTCCTTCCGATAGTTGGCGAGATGGCTCGCAGTAACGCAGGCTGCCGATGTCAGTTGGCGTTATGAATGGGTAGCCATCACCGTAAAGGTATGGTCTGGCTGTTGGTGGTGTCTTACCCGTTACGATGCGGCCAAGGTCAGCGACTGTGACGGTTTGCCAGACGTCTACCATCTTCACGCCCCCAAAATCCCCGCCACATTCGCAGCGATCGTCTGTTCCAACTCGCGCGCCTGGGCGTTGAGCGTTTCCAGTTCCTCGTTCAGCGCCTGTAGTTGTTCCTTAAAATCTTCGTCGCTGACGTCTTCGCCCGGCGCCACGCCCACATAGCGACCGGGATTGAGCGACCAACCCTGCGCCTCGATTTCTTTAAGCGACGCGACCTTGCACAAACCCGGCACGTCCGCATAGGCCGGCTTTTTGCCAAAGATTTCTTTCAGTTTCGCCTCGGCGTCTTTGCCGCCGACGCTTAAGTCGAGCGCCTCGCCGCGATACAAACGCACCACATTCGCAAGAAAGCCAATCTGCGCGGGCGTCCAGTCCCGGTGCGCGCGGTCCACCTGGCGGTAGATGTGGCGCGCATCGATAAACAGCACGGAATCGGCGCGTTGGGTTTTTGCCTTGCCGCGATCGAGAAACCACAGGGTGCAGGGCAAGGTCACCGTGTAGAACATGTTGGGGCCGACTGCGACCATCACATCCACGGCGCACGCTTCGATTAACTGCTGGCGCAAGTCCTGTTCGCTGGAGCGCGCATCGGAGGCCGAGTTCGCCATCACAAAACCCGCGCGGCCCCTGGCATTCAGCGCCGAATAAAACAACTGAATCCAGAGATAGTTGGCGTTATCCGTGCGCGGCAGGCCAAAGGGATAGCGCCGACCGGCGCCCACGACCTCCGCGAGGCGTTCCTTGTCCACGGCGTTTACATTAAACGGCGGATTGGCGAGCACGAAGTCAAAGGCGCCGGTCGCTTTGTGCGGGTCGTCGTAGTAGCTGTTGACGTTGCCGCCGTGGCGAATATCGCCCTCCAGACCGTGGACCGCGAGGTTCAGGCGACAGAGCCGACCGGTCTCGTCCGTTTTTTCCACGCCGCAGATGGAGAGTTCCGCCGCCGGGTTTTTCTGATGCTCGGCCACAAAACGCGCCGACTGCACAAACATGCCGCCCGATCCGCAGGCCGGGTCGAGTATGCGGCCGCGATAGGGCTCGATAATTTCCGTAAGCAGCTTAACGATGCTGGACGGCGTGTAAAACTCGCCGCCCTTTTGCCCTTCCGTGCGCGCAAACTCGCCCAGGAAATACTCGTAGATGCGGCCAAAGGCGTCAAAGTCCACCGTTGCGGGGATCTCGGAAATCTTCTTGAGCAGTTCCTTGAGCAGCGTGCTCGTAAAGAGATTGTAGGTTTTAGGCAACACGCCGCCGAGCTGCGGATTGTGCGTTTCGATGACGCGCATGGCGTCGTTGACCGACGTGCCGACGTCCGCGCCCTCCGGCAGCGTCAACAGATAGTCAAAGCGCGCTTCCGGCGCGAGAAACAGCACGCCCGCAGCGTGATAGGCGGTCGGATCTTCCGCGCGCGCGCCGCGGCGGCTGGAGGCGCCGGCCTTTGCCAGCGCGGCGTGTTGCACGGCAAAGCGCACGGCGGCGAAGCGCAAAAAAATAAGACCGAGTATGGGGCCGGAATATTCCTGCGCCTTGAGGCCCGAGTTGGCGCGGAACTGGTCGGCGGCGGACCACAGGTTTTTTTCGAGCGTGGCGGCGTTGTTGTCTTTTTCCGAGGGTGCGATCCAGTGCAAGCAGGGGCTCCGTAAACGTCGCATTTGGCGAACGCTCCACAAGCAGCCAGCCGACGATCTTTTGCAACTGCTTGTTATAAGCCGGGCGCCATCGGCGCCATTTTTTGACAGCGGCCCGGGCGCGGACGGGTTCCCGTGCGAGCGCTCCGGTAGGCCCGTCCTTGACTCCGCACGGTCCACGTGCGAAAATTCAACATGCCCCCGACCTACGCCGCCCTGCTGAAAACCGTCTCCAAAATCTGGGACAAGGCCAGCAACACCGCCGCCACGGAAGCGAACGAGGCGATCCTC
>JAVHPJ010000120.1:0-11724 GCA_036170535.1 Leptospirales bacterium
ATCAGCGCAAACTTCATCTGCGGAAACATCGGCCCCAGGCGCTTGATTAACGCCAGGCCGCCCATGCCGGGCATGCGGATGTCTGTAATAACCAGATCAATCGGCTCTTTTTCGCAGAGCGCGAGCGCGGCATTGCCGTCTTCGGCGGCGAACACGCGAAACTCCCGATTCAGATACTCCTTGATCGCAAACCGGATCGATTCAATATCGTCGACTACCAGAACGGATTTTCTTTCAGAGTTCATCAGTCGTTCCCGGGTTGCAGCGGCAGCATAATGTAAAAGCGAGTGCGGGGCGATTGGGACCGCACGTGCATGCGCCCGCGGTGCTCGCGGACGATGCTGTGACATATGCTGAGGCCCAGCCCGCTGCCCCGGCCGTCGCGCGAATTGGAATAAAAGGGTTTGAATATGTTCTTGAGCTGCTCCGGCGGAATGCCGCCGGCGTTGTCCTCGACTACAATGTGGGCGTAAAGGCGCGTGCTGCGCACGTCCACGCGCACGTACCCCGGCGCGTAGTCCAGGGCTTGAATCGAGTTGCGGAATAAATTGATCAGAAGCCGTTCGACTTTTTCTGCATCAAACGAAAAATTGATTCGTTCGCCCTCCAGACTGAACTGGGTCTGGCGCGTGAGCACCGGATAGAGCCGACGCGTGCGCGCCTGGGCCTTTTCAATTACATCGAAAATATCTGCGGTGGTAAGCCGCAGATTGCCTGGTTTACTGAAACTCAGAATGTCCGAGACGATCCGCGAGGCCTGATGCAAGTCTTTGCGTAATATCGCGATGCGTTTCTGAATCTCTTCCGGAGCCATCGCGCTCAGGTTGGCTTCAAGATTCTGCAGGTTGAGGCCCATGCCGGTGAGCGGGTTGTTGAGTTCGTGGGCGATGCCGCTGATCATGATCCCGAGCGAAGCAAGGTTCTCTTTACGCAGCGTCTCTTCGGCGCGTTGTTGCTGGGCGGTGACGTCTTCAAGCGTCTCAAGAATCTTGATGCGCCCGGCCGCCGGGTAGGAAAAAAGCAGGCGTAAAGACTTCTCCTCGCGCTCGCGATTGCGCCACTGGATCAGCTTCTCCGCGGGGCGCGTATCGGGTTCCAGCGAGTCGGCTTCCGTCAGCACGGGGCAGTAGGGGCAAACCTGGGAGCGATGATAAAGCGCGAAATAACAGCGCTCGCCCACCGGATCGGCCTCGGGGCCGCTGCGGTCGCGACCGCTTCGGTCGCGGGCGGCCTTGTTTGCGGCCAGAACGCGAAAGCTGGCGTCGATCGCATAGTGCGGCAGGGCGGCCGCTTCGAATACGTTCTGCAGCTCGCTCTGGTTGAGCAAGAGCTCCCCGTTGTCCGGGGATGCGTCGCCGCTTTTCATGGGCCCACAATCTGCACCGCGCCGCGCAGGCAAATAAAAAAGCCGCCCAGGCGGGCGGCTCTCAGGGACCCGCCGCAGGGCGACGGTTCGAAACTCAGCTGATCACAGGCGGCTCAGGCCGGCGTCGCCGCCGCTCGTAAGCGGGTCGGACGCCGGATTGAGGATCAATAGTCCATGCTCTGTTCGACTTTTTCGATGATTTCTTCGTTATAGTCGTTGTCGTCTTTGGTCGCGTAGTTGGCGACCATCGCATACAGGCGATGGAAATGATCCAGCATCTTGATGTAATAACGCTGTTTGAAGCGAACCCGATGCGGGAAGTTCGCGGTGTTCGACATCATGCCCAGTATGGCGGCGTTGGTCGGCTTCTGATTGTAGCGATCGATGATGATCACGTCGTCCATGTTCGTGTCGGCCGGATCGCCGGACGGGGTCATGTCGATGATCAGCTGCACGTTACGCACGCCTTCGCGAAAGTTGTCTTCCACAACGCGACCTACTACCAGGCTCAGTTGAAGCTTTTGTTCGGTGTCCGCTTGCTGATTGGTCTGCGTGAAGAACAAGCTCAGGGTCTTACGGCGCGAACCGACGGCGCGGCGCGCATCCGGATCGTTAGAGTAGATAAAATCGAACTGGGTAAGTTCGATGCCGTCGCGGGTCTGGAATTGCAGTTCCGTCGCCTTTACGCCGCGCGATTGGGCCTTTCTGACCTGTTCGGCCACGAGGGCCCGAACTTCTTCCACGGTGCCGAAGGTATTCAGCAGGAACTGAGGATCTTCTTTAACGTAGCGAATGTAGGTGTTGCGCGGCGTGTACTTGATAAAACGGAACGTGTTGCGGAAGTTTAATTCCCCGCCCGGTTCCGCTTCTTTTTGGGCCGTGGTACGGTCCTGTTGAGACATGCTCACCAGGAAGCCCATTTCGCTCAGGCGCTTGTAGGCGTCGGCGATGTTGCGCTCCTGGGCCAGCTCCGTGCGCTGAAGATCGGGAAAATCCCGCTTCTCAGCCTCGCGGTCTACGAGTCGGGGCTGCGCGCTCACGGAGCCGATTACAATAAGGCCCAGAGCGGCAGTGATCAGCTTTGTGCGATTCATGGTTTCTGCCATCCTTTCCAGAATTCAATAGAACGATCCCGCAATGGATACGATCCCTATCATTATTGGTAAAACGCCTTCTCCAATTTAAGGAGACGGAGAATTTTTCGCGTGATTTCGCGGCCGCGTCGCTTTTTTTTTCGGGGCGCCGGCCGGCCAGGTCCGGAGTTCCCGGGGCCGGACGGGCTCGCCGGCCGCTGCGCGGCGCGCCCCGTACGACACGGCGAGGCGGTCCAGCGCGCCTGCGCGGCGATCAGGGCTGGGCGGCCGGGGCGGGGGCGGGCGCTGGAGCGGGCGCAGCGCCCGGATTCGCGGCCGGGGCCGGGTTCGCGGGATCGGAGCTCAGCGGCGCTGCAGGGGCTCCGGAGTCCAGGGCCTCCTCGTCGAGCGCGGGGCCGGAGTCGGCAAAGACAACGGCGGCAAGAATCGCCAGGGCGAAAAAGATCCCGGCCGCCCACCAGGTCGACTTGGCGACGATGTCCATGGTCGAGGAGCCAAACGCCGAGTTCGAGCCGCCCCCGCCGAAAATGGCGACGCTGCCGCCCTTGCCGGACTGGATCAAGATCAAGAAGCAGAGCGCGGCGCAGCAGAGAAAGAAAAGAATCAGCACAATGGTCTGGATGATTTGCATCGCAGGCCAGTCTCGCGGGCGCGATCGGGCGGGCAAGCCCGATTCAGGCCGGTTGGGCGTCATCCAGGGCGACGAGCCCCGGCAGCCGCGCGCCGCTCAAGCGCTCGAGGGCGGCTGCGCTGGAAATGCACAGATGGTCAAAGCGATCGGCGAGACCGTACTCATACAGCGCATTAATCGCATCGGCGCCTGCGGCGACGCGGAAGGCCTTTGACTTTGAAACGGCCTGCGCGATGGCCCGGTTGCCTTTGGAAAATTTCTCGAGTTCAATGGCGCCCAACGGCCCGTACCAGAAAAGCGCGCCGGCGCTCTTGATTTCCTTTTCGAAGCGCGCAATGGTCTTGCCGCCGATATCCAGCCCGATCCAACGAGCCGGCACGCCATTAGCTGCAACCGATTTAGTTTTTGCATCGCGCGAGAGTTGATCGGCGGCGATAAAATCGACCGGCAGAACAAAATCAGTCTCGGCCAGCTGCGCGCGTTCAATCATTTGAAAGGCCGGAACTTCCAGGTCGCGTTCCACAAAACTCGCGCCAACGGGGACTGCGCGCGACTTCAGAAAGGTGAACGCCGCCCCGCCGCCGACGAGCACGGTCTGAATTTTTTCCATGAGCTTTAAGAGAAACTTCATCTTGTTCCCGAGGCGCACTCCGCCGACGATTACCACAAGCGGCCGCCGGTCGCGATTCAGCAGTTGCTGAAGCGCGTCTTCTTCTTTATATAAAGCGACGCCGGCGCACGCGGGCAGCAGTTCAGGCAGTTTTACCGTCGAAGCCAGAGTATGGCGCGAGGCGCCAAAGGCGTCGTTCACGAACAGATCGCCTTTAGCAGCGAGTTGTTTGGCGAAGGCGCCGGTCGCAGTCCGTTCGCCGTCATGCTGCAACAAGTTCTCAACGAGAGTGATCTCGCCTGGCGCGGGTTCAGCATTGGCCAATTCTGCGAGACGAACGGGGGCTCCCAGAATCTGCGTCAGCGGTTCCGCTAGGGGCGCAAAACTCTGGCGTGCAGACGCGGCGTCGTCCGGAGCGCCGCCGTGGGAAATCAGCGTTATCGATGCGCCGCGACTGCGCAACAGTTCCACCGTG
The DNA here is from genome assembly GCA_036170535.1 of Leptospirales bacterium. GTDB lineage: Bacteria > Spirochaetota > Leptospiria > Leptospirales > Leptonemataceae > SSF53. The sequence goes on from JAVHPJ010000120.1 coordinate 4,177, forward strand.
GGTTTGAGCGCGTGTAATGCGGCCGGAAACTGAACCTGACCGGCTGCATTGAGCGCCAGTTCGAAGTCGGCTCGCACCAGCGCGCGGCGATTATTCACCTGCGCATTTTCTAAACGGGGAAGCGCCATAAGGGCTGCCAGCCTGACGCGCAGCGTCCCGGGATCAACGCCTTTTTGCAGCGGCGACCCCGTTCTGATCGAGACTGCGGCTACTCTTGCGCGTCGCTTTCGCTCAGGCGCACGCCGAGCACGCGATGCGTCACGCGACCCTCGTAGCGCGTGCGCGAGTAGAGAAACTTCAGTACGGATATCTTTTGAAAGTCGGTCGATTCTTCCGTTTGATAATCCCAGAGCAGTCCCCAGAGGCTGCCGCGACTGCGATAGCCGCGCTCCGCCTCCTGCACGTCCGTGTACAGGACGCCGGCGAGAATACGGCGACTGCCTTCGCCGGCGCTTTCGTCGAGGGAGCGTTGATAGAGGGCGCCCAGCGCGAGCCAGGTCTCTTCCTCGCCCGGACGGTATTCGCCGTAGCTGAGCGCCGGCAGGACCCACCAACCGCTCGACTCGCCGCGTCTTTCGTAGTACCAGAGCGGCACGAAACTCGAGTGTCGATAGTCGGCGCCCGTTTCATCGTAGAGCCAGAGCACGCTCAAGTCGCGGCCTTCCGGGGTGAACTTAAACGATGCGCCCAGACCGTACAACAGCTCGAATTTTGTGCGCTCACTGTCGCGTTCAAAATGCAACGCGTCGAACGCCAGGCCGTAGGAGACCTGGTCGCCGTAACGCTCCCGATCAAAGAGATAAAGAAAATTCTGTCGGCTTGCATCCTCGGCCTGGTGCACATAAAGTCCGGCCAGAAACAGGGTGAAGCTGCGCTCGGTTTTCCAGCTCCAAAGCGCGGGTATAATGTGGAAGGTCCAGGACTCGGGTCCTTCCGGATTAAAATAGAACGGTCCCACATAGGTCCAGGCGTCCGCGCCGGTGCGAAAGCCGAACGCGGGAAAAATTTGAAAGCGGGTCCACGGATCCTCGCCGGTTCGGCGGCGATAATCCAGGATCAGGGCGAGATTCAAATGCGCGTCGGATTCCCGTTCCGACCGCGCCGAATGCGACCAATAGTACAGCGGACCGAACAGGGTGCGATCATAAAGGATTTCCGTTTCGCCGGGCCGCGCATCGCTCTCATAATAATGCAATGGGGATATATTGTAGAAGGACGCGTTTTCATCCGCGCCGCTCTGATTTTGAAAATACACGGGCGGAATGGCGAAGGTCGCATCGCCGGAATCTGCGCTGGAACTCGCATAAATCGGCGCGAGCCAGAAATACCCGTCGCGGCCCCGCGCGAAACTGAATACGGGAAACAGCGAGAAACGAAAGCGATCCGGTTCGTCGGTCCAGTCGAGCAGCAAGAGCGCATTTCCATGCGTTTCGTCGTTCTCACGCGACGCGTAGAAGCCGGGCCCCAGCAGGGTCCAGCGCTCGGCCGCGCTGTTTTCGTTCGTTCCAGCCGCGGCCGGCGCGCAGGCGGAATAGTAGAATACCGGTGAAAAACGCAGCGTCTCCTCGCCGCATTCCGCGGGCGTCCTGGAGCTGTAATACAAGGGCGTGATCAGTCGTGCGTTTTCGCCGGCCGGCGATTGTTCGCGGCGGTAATGGAACAGAGGCAACAGGCGTCCGCCGGCGCGCGTCGGCGATTCGAAGTAGTTCGCGAGCGGCCACAACACGGAATATTCATGTTCGTCGGAGTCGGCGTCGTATTCTCGCAAAAAGGCGATCGCCAGCCAGGCTTCGATAAAGGAGTCCCCGCTGCGTTGTTTGCCGTAAAGCGGAACAAAGGCGGGAAAAATTGCAAAATACTCGAGCGCGTCGCGCTGATAAGAGAGAAATACGCCGGGCATAAAGTATATCCCGTCTTCGGAACCTTCTTCCCAGGTGAACCAGGACAGCGGCAACACGCGCAGGTGGCGCTGTTCGTCCGCGCGTTCATAGGCCCACAAGCCGAAGAGCAAGGTCAGGCCCAGAAACTGACGCGAGTTGTCGCGATTGAACTCCGTACGGCGTTGCAGCCCTGGCGCGCTTTCGCCCGGTTTCTGATCGTACGGGCTGTCCGGTCGCACGGGGCCGGTCACGGTTCCCTCGAAATCCGGCGCCTCAAACAATGCGGGGCCGCTTTCAACTTCGGACGGGGCGGCTGCCTCCGGCGGTCGCTGAAACGTGACCCGGCTCGACAGGCGAAACAAACTGTAGAAAAACGCCAGATCCTGATCGTAGTACCATTCGTTTTTCGTATTGCGACCGCCGCCGGGAATAAAGAGCCCGGTTTGCTCGCGCACGCTCAGGCCGATTGCAGTAATGCGCACATAACGCGAGCGATCCTCATAACGCAGATAGACGGGCAGCAATAGGTCGCCCACGCTTTCGCGCGATTCCCAGGAGTAGAACAACGGCGGAATGTGTTCCGCTGAACTTTCCGACTCAGCCGTCTTGCTGCGATAATAAAGGGGCGTAATTAATCGATAGTCTTCATCACGACGCGAATAATAGTGCAGCGGACTGAAGCTCAATTGGCGCTCGGGTCGATTGTAGGGATGGAAGTAAAGCGGCGCAACGTGCAGATAACTTTCGTTGCGAAAAAATACAACCGGCATGAACCAGAAGCGGTCGAGGGACCCGTCCGCTTTTGAGTCGTAGTACGTATTCAACACAAGTTGCTCGACGCCCTCGTTTGTGTCGACATGTCGATAAAAGACCGGCGCGATTGGAAAAAACACGCGCAGCTCGTATTCGAGTTCGACTCCGTCTACGCTGATCGCGCTTTGATAGTAGAGCAGGGGATTAATGTGCCGGCGTTCGCGCGTTACGGCGGCGCCGTGTTGTTGCACCGACGATTCGTCCCAGGCGGCGAGAGCGAACCATTCGCGCGCGCGCGTCGTCCCGTCTGCGGATTCGCGTGCGCTATAATAAACGGGGCCGGCCAGGAGACTCAGATCCTCGTAGGTCACGCTGCGTCGCAGATAAAACAGGGGCAGCAGCGTCGCCGACCATTCCGCCGCGTCGCGAGCGTAGTAGAACAAGGGCAAGGCGAAAAAGGAACTGGTCTGCGCCGCATCATCGCGGCTGCGCCAGAAGGGGCCGACCAGAGTTTCCGCGCTTTCTTCGCCGACTGTAGAACGATAAAAACCCGGAGCGAGTATCGTGGCGGCGTCGCTTGTGCGATTGCGGTCAAAATATAAGACGGGCGATATAAAACTGAACTGGCGATCGGCCTCGTAACTGTAAGAAAAGAGCGGCGCGATCGTAAGGTAACCGGCGTCGCCCGCGCGGCCGGAGTATATCAAAGGCAGTATATGAAATGCGCTTTCGTCGGCCGCGTCGTTCCGACTGCGCCACACCGGGCCGACCAGGGTTGCGGCTGTGTCGCTGCCGCGGCTTGATCGAAAAAAGCCGGGAGCAAGCACGGTCCACTCGTCCCGCGCGGCGTCGCGATTCAGGTACAGCAGCGGCGCGAGGAACGAAAATGCGTCCGCGTTGGTCCGTTCGTAGTCGAGCAGGGGCAAAAGCAGCCAGCGTGAACTCTGTCGTTCGGGATTCGAGCGGTGGTAAAAGAATGGAAAAAGCGCCTGCTTGCTTTCGCCGCCTTCTGAACCCAGGTAGCCGAGGAGCAAGAGGTGATGGTCCGATTGGTCGGGGGCCAGCTCATGCAACGAGAGGGGCGTCAGGAGCAAAGAGCGCACGCCGTCGGTTCGCCAGTAAAAGAGCGGCAACATATGCCGGCGCCGGCGTCCGTCGACGCGCGAGCTCAGATTACTATAGAAGGGAAACCACGAGACTTCTTGAAAACGCGGATATGAGGTGTAGCGGAAGAAGCCGAAAAGCACCGTGAGCGAATAGTGATCGCTCCAGTTTTCCTCCTCCACCACCAGCGCATTGATGCGCATGCGCTCCTCGCGTTGGCTGCCGTAGTAGCGGGTCGGCTCGAGGTCATCCCAGTCTTCGGCGAACAAAGCGCCCGTCGGCGCCAGTGCGCATGCCAGGCAAAGTGCTGATATCGCCGCGCCCAGGGGACGGAAGCGCAGGCGCCGGAATTTTTTACTTGTGCGGCGCATAACTGGCGTCAAATGTCGGATTCGGAACGTCCCAATCCATGAAACTCATCAAACGATACGCGAATCGTCGGCTCTACGATTCAGAAACCAGCAAGACGATCACTCTGGATGACGTGGCCGAACTGATCAAAGCGGGCAGCGAGGTGCGGGTCGTCGACAACATTACCGGCGAAGACATAACCGCGCGCGTTTTGGGACAAACTTTCCTGAAAGTTTCAACAGACCAGCAGAACCTGGAGTTCAGCACCTTCCTGTTAACCGCCTTGATTCGCGAGGTTTCAAGCAACGTATCGCGGCTATTCAGCCAGTTGGTCGAAGGCGGCGTCGGCATTGGAGCTTTGACGCTGGAACGCCTGGAAAAGATCGTCCAGGGCATGGTCGACCAGGGCGAAATCAACGTAACCGAGAAGACTGACTACCTGGACCGCATCCTGGGGCAGGTGAAAAACTACAGCGAACGCATGGAGCGCCGGGCGGAGGAAGGCCTGGGCATGATCCGCAACGAACTGCTCAACTCGCGTAACAAACAAGTCGAGGAACTCTCGTCCAAGCTCGACGAGATGGCCCGAATTATTCGCGAAATCCAGAAAAAGTAATCGCAAGTCGTTCCCCGATCGCCGATAATTCAGCGCCCGCCCTAAAGTTCCTCCGGGCGGGGTCCGATTGTGACGTCAAAGGGGATCTCTCATGCACACGCGCAGAACTCGTCTTCTCATGCTCGCGGCCGTACTTTCGGCCCTGGTCGTCGGGCCGCTATTCGCCGGTTCCGAGGACGACGCCATTCGCTATTGGACCCTGCGCTATGAGCAGGCCGTAAAGGACCTTCGCAACGGCAATGCCGAGGAGAAGACCGAGGCGGCCGTGTTGATGGGGGCCCATCGCAAGTTCATGTTCGTGCGACCTCTGGCGGAGGAGTTGTTGAACGGCCTCGAAAGTCCGGAGCTGCGCCGCGCGCCCAACAACGATCCCTATGTCAAAGGCGCAATGGCCTGGGCCCTGGGCTCCATCGGCCACAAGCAGGCGGTCCCCCATCTCTTGAAGGCGCTTGAGATCACCCGCGGCGTCATCCGCGAAAGCCTGACACTGGCCCAGCAGCGCCAGGGCCGGGCGCGTCAGGAGGCGCAGCAGCGCGATCAGGCGAAACCCGAGGAGCTGCAATACGGGCCCGTCTATCTGGCGCAGGATCGTCCCGGCCCCTTTAATCAGGCGGGTCATCAGTTCGGTTACAGCCCCGACATGTTTTACAGCGTCTCCGACGAATTCAAAAGCATGTCCGTAGACTACGACGACGAAGGGCACCGGATTCGGCTGCAAAGCCACAACTACATGAACCTCCTGCGTCAGCTGATGATTTCGCTCGGTCAGATCTCCGATGAATCGGCGGTGGACGGATTGATTCCGTACTTGAAAGATGAAATGCCCATGGTGCGTTTAAATGCGGCCCTCGCTCTGGGACGCGTGGGCACGCTGAAAGCGCTTTCCGAGCTTGAGGCGAACTACGCGAACGAAAAGGACGACGAAGTTCGCGGCGCAATTTGTTACGCGATCCTGGTCAATGACAAAGCGCGTTCAAAGTATTATCTGGATTTGCTCAAGCTGCTTGAGAACGATTCCATTACCATCCGGGCGCGCGCGGCCGTTTCCCTGCGCGATCTGGGCATGGGCGAATCGGTGGAGAATCTCCGTGCGGCGCAACTGATCGAGGGCGATCCGAGCATTCGCGCCATACTGCACGATGCGATCCATAACGCCGAGACGGACAATATTCTGCCGGTAAATTACTGAGCCCGGCGCGCCCGGTCGTCTCGTCGGGTCGATTCGCAGTCTGAGGGGCCGCGGATTTACTTGGCCGGCAAGCGGCCCCCGCCGAGGCTGGCCTATGGCCCGTCGTTTTCGGCTGCAGCCGATCCTGCTTGCACTCTGTCTTTGCGGAACCGCCCTGGTCCTGCCCGCCTGCGGCGATGATGCGCCGACGGAGGAATCCAACGAATTCGCCAGCGTCATCAACGACAAGGCGAGCCTGCGCATCGACCCCCTAACCTCGTCATCTGAGATCGACTTTCTGGACAAGGGCGTGAGCGTGCAATTGATCGGTCGCACGGAAAAGCGCTACGCCATCGGCCGGGCGCGCGAGTACTGGTATCGCATTCGGATGGAGGACGGCGTCGAGGGTTGGATCTACGGCGCAAACCTGTCCATTGGCGACTCTGCGGCTCAGGCGGGTCAGGGCTTCGATAAAGAAATGCTCCAGCGCAGTCTGGTTGGAAAATGGTGGGAGGTGCGCAATGACGGCACCACCGGCCTGCGCCGCCTGTATTTCTGGAGCGACGGCAAGTACAAATATTCGTACGGCAAGGTCGAAATTAAAGATATTCCGGAAGGAACCTACGAGATCGTCTCTGAAACGGAAATACGTTTCACGCCGGCCTCGGGCGTCGGCGAGACCGTGGAGATCAAGAAACTCGGCGTGGAACTGCGACTGATCGGCAAAGACGAAGAGCGCAAAATTTCCTTCCGGCGCGCTTTCCTTGATCCGGACGCCCCCGAGCCTGACGAAAACGGCGAGATCCTGCCGGACCCGAACGCTCCGCCGGAAGGCGCTTCGCCCGGCGCGCCCGCGGCGGCGCCGCCCGGCGCAGCGCAATAGCGGCCCTTCATGAGCTCCGATTCACAGCCGCGCATAAATCGGTACCTGGCCGCTTGCGGCCTGGGTTCGCGGCGCGCAGTGGAGGAACTCATTCATGCGGGCCGCGTGCTCGTGAACGGGGTCCTTGTCGAGCGTCTGGATCTGCGGATCGCCCCGCAAGACTCCGTGCTGGTGGACGGCCGCGCCGTCGCCCCGCGCAGTTCCGGCGGCGCCGCGGCCCGTTACATCGCGTTTTATAAGCCGGTCGACTGCGTGGTCTCGCGTTCGGCCCAGGGCGCGGAGGATCGCACGATTTACGAACTCCTGCCGCCGGAGATGCGCGATCTGCATTACGCCGGTCGCCTGGATAAGAATAGCCGCGGTCTTTTACTGCTCTCCGACGACGGCGACTTTATTGAGCGCGCCACGCATCCCTCCGGAAAAATCATCAAACGGTATCGCGTGCGTCTTGCGCGTAACTTGCGCTTGCCGTCGGCCGAATTGCGGCGGCTGTTTTTGCGCGGCGTACAGGACGAGGGCGAACTCCTGCGCGCCACGGCGGTCGCCGCTCTGGACGAGCGCGGCCGTGAATTTGACATCGCCCTCGCGGAGGGCAAGAAGCGTCAGCTGCGTCGGATGTTTCGCGCCGTCGGCGTTCAGGTGGACGATCTTTTACGCTATGCAATTGGCGCGTTGAGTCTGGAGCAATTGGGACTTTTGCCGGGGCGGACTGCGAGTTTCCGGCCGGAAGACCTCGGCGAGCGCTGAACCCGGCGCTCGGGCCGGGTCAGCCCGGATTATTCATGAAAACATG
>JAVHPJ010000121.1:0-11705 GCA_036170535.1 Leptospirales bacterium
GTGCGGCGCGCCCGCCTGGCGCCGTTCCGCCAGGCGGCGGGGCGGCGGATCCCGAACTGCGTCAGATGCTCGCGGACTACGACGCCTTTCGCAAGAGCAAGCGGAACTTTCGTAACCTCGTAATCGAATGCGGCGAAACCCTGCAAACCAATATTCAAACCCTGATCGACGGCAAGGCCTTCGATAACCAGTCAATCATGCGCGTGGCCGTTCGTCTGGTGGATGAAATTGCGGCGCGGAATCTTTTGCTCCTGGCGTTTCACGGCATGCGTTATCCCGGTTCGGCGCAGATCTTCCATGCGATGCACGCCGGCGCCTACGGGCTGCTGCTGGCTCAGGCGCTGGGCTACTCGCGGCCAAAGCTGCAAGAACTCATGTTTGCAATGCTGCTGATGGACTGCGGCATGTTCCGTGTTCCCGGCCACGTTCGGGAAAAAAACGCCGAGCTGAGCGAGGCCGAGCGCGCCACTATCAAGACCCATCCGCTCGTCGGGTATCAGTTGCTGGTAAAAAACGGCAAGGTTAAGGCCTCCCTGGCGACGGTGGCGCTCCAGCACCACGAAGCGTTTGACGGCGGCGGTTATCCTCAGTCGCTGAAGTCCGGCCAGATTGAAGAAACGGCGCGGATTGCCGCGATCGCAGACTGCTATACGGCGATGATCGAAAAGCGCGCGCATCGCAAAGCGTTTTTGCCCTACGACGCCATGAAGCACATGTTGTCGGCGCAGATGAATCGCTTTGATCCGAAAATGCTGCGCGCCTTCCTGGGACGCATATCAATTTATCCCCTGGGCTCGCTCGTGCAACTTTCCAACAATCATGCCGCGATGGTGGTCGCCTGTCGTCCGGACAAACCGCTCCGCCCGATTGTCCGCCTGATGCGGGATGACAAGGGCCTGCCCTTCAGCTCCATTTTGCTGGTCGACCTTATGAAAGAAACGGATCAGTACATCGTGCGCGCACTGGAGGCGTCCAGCGCCGGCGTAGATCTGGAGTCGGAGACCTGAGTTTCTGAAGGGACGGCTTGACCGCGTCTTTCGCGCGCCGGGCGAAGCGACCGCCGCCTTGTTTCTCGAGGCGCGCGGGCATGCCTTGCTCCGGCACAACTACCACGTCGGTTTCGGCGAAATTGATCTGATTACTCTCGCGCCCGATTTGACCCTGCACGCCGTCGAAGTGAAACGTTGGGCCGGCGCCGCTCCGGCGGTCCATCCCCTGGAGTCCTTAACCCGTCTGAAGCTCCAGCGCATGGCGCGCGCGCTCGAGAAATTCTGCCAGGAAATCAGCGCCTCCGGGAGCGATGCGACTGTGGCGTCGCTGCGAAGTCGTTGTCCCGCTGCGTTTCTGGAAGCCCTGCAACGTGGTGATACTGCGCGCTCGATCGATCTGGTGTGGGTGCGCGAGTCGGATGAATGCGAATGGTTTGAAGGCGTTCATGTTTGAGACTTCGGATTTTCGGCCGACTTTCGCCGGACTTGAGCGCATGCACTCGCCTGCCTGCGAAGTCTCGCGACATAAACCGGCGAGCCCCGGGACGATATTGCGCGCAGCGCGCGGCGCTGGCAGGGAAGGTCCTTCCCGCCGGACTCGGAATTTCGCGCGGCCCCGGTTTTATTGTGAACGGCATTCCGCGTACAGTCGAACTTAGAAAACGTCGGGAGCGAAGACTCCCGGTTTTCCACGGATGGAAAAAATGTTACAGGGAAGTAACCATGAAAACGCTGCTGGACCAGGAAATTCCCGTAGAGGGAAGCGACTTCGGACCGGACCCCATTCTGATGAAGAAACGCGGGCTTCCGTATGAACGTCGCAATATAGCCGAATTTAAAAAAAAGATTCAGGACATGGACTACATGGATCACGCGATCGATCGTATCGCGCTGGAACTCATGCATTTCATTGCACGTTGACGTTCGCACGTTGAATACGAACTGATCTCAGGATCGCCTGAGATCAGTTCTGTTCATCGAGCGTTCCAGCTTTCCTTCTTCAATACGCGCTCCACGCAGCGGAAGCTCTGCGCTTCCAGAAGATGCCCCTCCTCAATTTGTTCGGAGTCCTCCAGATCAGCAAGCGTGCGCGCTACGCGCCGAACGCTCGCCAGACCGCGCAGACTGCGATCCTGACGTTCGCGAATTCTACGCCAGGCGCGTTTTGCGCCAGCGGTAGTCAAAGGGCAAAAGCGTTCGAGCGTTTCAAAATCAAGATCTGAATTCCACCTGAGTCCGCTGGCCGCGTAGCGTACGCGCTGCCGCTCCGCCGCGCGATCGATTAATGCGCATAACTCGACGACCTTCATGCTTGCGCGGGTTTCGTTCGCTTTGACGCCCAGATCGATCTCAATTTCGATGCGATCCTGCAGCGGACCGAGTATGCGTGCGGCGTAATGCTGAACGCCGACCGGGGAACAGACGCAGGGACCGCGCGCGGGCGAGCCAAAGCGCCCGCATGCGCAGGGATTGGTTGCGCCAATTAACAGAAAGCGGGCCGGCAGACGCCGCTCTTCGCGACCGCGACTGATATCAACATAGCCGCGCTCCATGGGTTCGCGCAGACCCTGCAACGCATCCCGCGAAAATTCCGCCATTTCGTCGAGGAACAAGACGCCGCGATGTGCGCGCGTGATCTCGCCCGGGCTGAGCGGCTGACCGCCGCCGAGCAGGGCGCGTCGCGTGCACGAATGATGGGGCGAACGTACGGGGCGGCGAACTTCGACCACGCCGTCCCGGGCGCGGGGCGGCGCGGCGCCGCTGGCGGCGAGGATATCGAGACGTTCGTCTGCGTCCGGCGGAGCAATCAGGCTGATCAAATCGCGCGCGAGCGCACTTTTGCCCGCGCCGGGCGGGCCGACCAATAAAGCGGAGTGCCAGCCCGCCGCCGCCGCGGTGATCGCGCGCAGGGCGCGCGGCGGCGCTTCGATTGGATCGTTCTCGGCTCGCGTGCGCACGCCGCGCCATTCGAGCGGTCGCGCGGGAGTCCACGCCGAGGCTTCCGAGGGCCGCCGCAGGTCTGCGAGCGACGCGATTGCGAAGATTTTGAGTTCTTCGCTCAGGGCGAGGTCTTGCGCCTGGGCGGCCGGTACAACCGCGGAATCAAAACCGTGAGCGCGCGCGGCATACAACACGGCGGCCAGTCCGCGCACGGGCAGAAGGGCGCCCGACAGGGAAATCTCGCCGGCGAACAGCGTGCGTTCCAGATCGCATCCGGCCAGAAGGGCGCCGGGCGGCGGCGGCTCAAGCGCCAGAAGCACGGCAGCCGCGAGGGCCAGTTCATGCAGGCCGCCCCGCCGGGCCAGACCCGCCGGAAAAACGCTGACCACCAGATTGGCCGGCGGCAAGCGCACGCCAATGTTGTGCAGGGCAGCGCGCAGGCGGTCGCCAAGTTCGCCGGCCTCCGATCGTCCCAGGCCGGTAAACTGCAGTTTGAAGAGCCCGCGGCGGAAGCTCGCCTCGACGCGCAGGGGCGCGGCCAACAGTCCGTCGTCAAGGGCGAGCGTGCGTAGTGCGGCGTAGCGTTCCATGCGCGTAGATGTCCGCAAGGAGCGCATCGTGCCGCGCTTTTTGATTGCAGTTGCCGTTTTGTTAGCGCATCGTTTTCGTGGTCCGGTGCCGCGCCACCTCGCTCGCCTGAGCCTCCTATTGATTTGCGGGTTGGGAACCCTGCTTGCCGGTCCCGCCTGCTACGCCGACCTTCTGCGTAAGTCCGACGCTGAGGAGATGAATGCCGGGTTTCGCGAGCGCACCTACACGGCGCGCCAGGATATCTATGCGCCCTTTAATAACCGCGACGAGGCCAGTCGCGAGGTTCTGATCAAGCGCGGCGAACGGGTGCGTTTGTATGTGGAGACCAGCCGGGAGTGGATTCGCGTGCGAGCCATCCCGGCCGATGAACAACGGGAACATAATCCCGGGCGCGTCGTAGTTTACGTCCTCCGGGACTTCGTTGAGCAGCAGGCGGAAGCGGCCGCGGAGGAAGGTTACCCTCGCGAAAAGCTCGAAGCCGAGATCCTGAGAATTCTGGCTCCGGCCGGACCCTGAGACCTGTAGAAACATGAACCTTCGAGTCGATAATCTGTCTATGTCCCGCCGTCGCCTTGCGCTGTTCCTCCTGCCCCTGCTGGTCGCCGGCGCGTTCAGCCTGTCTTCGCAAAGTCTCGAAGAACTGCTCCGGCGGCCCGCCGTCCAGGCGCCCGCCGAGGTGCAGAGCGGGCTGTCCGGGCACCAGGACAGCGATGAGATTGATCAGGAGATCGAACGTTACTTCTCAAACGCCTCCGACGCGCACAGTACCGACATGGATAGTCGCAAACTGGAGCAGCTTTTCGGGTCCAGCGAGTCTGCGCCGATTCCGCCGCCTGCGCGCACTGCCGAAGACTCCGGCGCTTTCAGCTTTGCCAATCGCGGCGCCGATGCCAGCGAAGGCATTGTTTCGCACAAAGTCGTACAGGGCGATACGATCTGGAACATCAGCCGGCGCTACAACGTTACTACTGATTCGATTCTCGAACACAATCCGGAACTCAAGTCGCGAGCGCTTTACATTGGCGAAGAGATCCTGGTCACCGCGGAGGCCTCGCGGCCGGCGCCCGTCGCCGCGTCTCAGCCCCTTTATTACACGGTCAAGCGCGGCGACACCCTGAGCGCAATTGCGCGGCGCCATCGTTTGACTGTGGCCCGCTTAAAATCGCTGAATCAGCTGCGCACCACGGGCATTCAGCCCGGTCAGCAACTTGTCGTGGGCCGCCGCGCCGGCCCGCCCGCAGGTTACCGCTATGAGTCATTTTTCGACTGGCCGCTGCGCGGCGTGATTACTTCCGGCTTTGGTCGCCGCTACAATCCTTTTGTTCGCCACATGACGAACTACCACAAAGGCATCGACATTGGCGCCCCGATGGGACAGTCTTTCAAGGCTGCGCGCGACGGCGTGGTGATCTTTTCCGGCCGCATGGGCGGTTACGGCAATGCAATCTTTGTGCGCCACACGAACGGCTATGTCTCGGTGTATGCGCATAATATGAAAAACCTCGTTGCAGTCGGCGACGTGGTGAAGCGCGGCCAGGACCTGGGCCTGGTCGGCCGCACAGGCTCGGCCACCGGGCCGCATTTGCACTTTGAAGTGCGTCAGCGGCGCCAACCGATCAATCCGATCGGCGCATTAAATATGCGCGAACTGGTGCGCGCCGATCAGGTGGCTGTGCGCAACTGAGCCGGGTCGCGCGCGTAATCGCGGCTGCGGCAGGACGAGACTGTGTCAGAGTATATTCTAAAACTACAGAAGAATATCTTTCTGATCACAGCCGCCGCGGCGGCGGTGTTGGGCATGTCGCTGGCTTATCTGGCGTCAACCGGCCTGCGTTTCGCATTGATCGGCCCTCAATCGCGATCGGCGGGCGAGGGAACGCCGCGGGCAGGCGATCGCAGCGGACCGGCTACGCTCACGTTTCGCAGTCTGGATGAGTACCTCGGCATTCCCACCGGCGGCTTTTTTCGCGGCAGCGGCGAGACTGCGGCGGGGCAGGGACCGGATGCGGGCGCGCCGCCGGCGGGCGAGATCACTCTGGTCGGCACCCTCGCAGGTTCGCCGGATTTTGCGCGCGCACTGATTCTGGAGACCGGGCAATCCGATCCGCAGAGTTACAAGCGCGGTCAAACGGTGGCCGGCTTTAAAGTCGTGGCCATCGGCCGCGATCACATTGTCGTCGACCAGGGCGGCCGGCGTTTGCGCATCAAGGTCGGCGAGAAGAGCGGCGAGGCCCGCGCGAACGAACCCGCGCCGACCGAAGGCGCCGCGGCCGGCGGCGGATCGGTCCAAAAAATTGTAATTCAGCGCGCGCGTTTGCTTGAAATGCTCCGCGATCAGCGCGCGATTATGGAAAACAAGTTCCAGCCGGTAATCCGCGATAACAAGATCCTGGGCTTGAAGCTCATTTATGTGCCGCCGAACAACTTTCTGTACCAGATCGGCGCACGCAATCAGGACATAATCCGGCGTTATAACGGGCAGCCCCTCGAGAATCAAAACAAGCTGATTGAAATCTGGCAAAACCTGCAGACGGCCAGCAATGCAACCGTCGAGGTCGAGCGCAGCGGGCGCATTATCAGCTTCGAAATCACCATTCAGTAGGTCCGCGCCGACCGCGCCGCTCGGGCTTCCCCGTCGGGAGAGGCGGAAAAAAAAGCGAGGCGCCGGTTTTTCGCACACCCGGCGTTGCATCCTGCCGCTCCGCGATCCGATAGGTTACGTAGCCTGGATTTGCGCGACCATGAAGAAACTTCTGCGCCAGAAGCGTACTATCGCCCTCAGCTTCCTGCTGGTCTTTACAGGCCTGTTGGTGTTCGAACCTGTCACGCCGCAGCCGCGCGGCGGGCGCGCAGAAGAGACCTTCGAAGCGAATTTCCCGGACGTTGAAATTAAAGACTTCCTGAAGACGATGGCGGACATTACGCGCCGCAATATCCTGATCGACGATACCGTCAAGGGCAAGATCACGATCGTCTCGCACCGCCGCATTCCGCGTTCGCGCGCCCTTGAATTTCTCAAGCAGGTGCTTGAAGTCAAGGGCTACGGTCTGATTGAAGAAGGCGATCTCCTGCGAGTGGTGCCGATCGAAACGGCGCGCGACGCCTCCGTGCCGACCGCCGAAGATCCGCAAATGGGCGACGCCGGCGTCGTTTCGCGAGTGATCCAGCTGCCCGGTTCCGTCAACCTGAATGAGATGACAAACGTGCTGCGCCAGATCGCCGGTAAGAACACGCTGGTGATTCCCTATGCGCCTTCCAATACGATCGTATTGACCGGCTACGCGGTGAACGTTCGGCGCGCAGTGGAGGTGATGAAAGAAGTGCTCGGCACCATGCGTCCGGGCTCGACCGAGGGCAGCCTGAGCACCGAAACCGTGCACATTTATCGGGCGCGTCACATGACGGCCGAAAGTCTGGCCAACGTGCTTGTACGCCTGGACAATCCGGTCGTTCCGGAGAGTTCGCCGCCGCCTTCCAGCCAACCCGGCGCCGCGCCCGCGCCGGTTCCCGTCCCGGCGCCGACGCAACCGCGTCCGGCGGGCGGCAAGATTCGCGCGGTGGCCCACAAAGAATCCAACTCAATCGTCGTTACGGCGACTTCGGCGGAATGGCAGGAGATTCTTGCAATCATTCAACGCCTCGACAGCGAGCGGAAACAGATCCTGCTGGAAGTTTTGATCGCCGAAGTAACGTCGTCGAATCTGAACGATTTTGGCATCGACTGGCGCTCCCAGCAGCCGAATGCGCCGGTCGGACAATTTAACACCGGACTCGCCGCGGCGGGCGGCCTGGTCGACGCCGAAACCGGCCAAATCACCGGCAACAATACGCTCAACGGCTTCAGTCTGGGTTTTCTGCGATCCAGCGGCGACCTGCTCGCAATCTTGAACGCCAACATGAACAATCGGAACTTTAACGTTCTGTCTTCGCCGCAGGTGCTTACCCTGGATAACCAGGAGGCCGAAATCAACGTGGGCCAGGACGTTCCAGTGCGCACTCAGGAACGCACCTCCGGCGGCGGCACCGCCGAGGCGACGGTAAACTCGTTTGAATATCGCCCGGCCGGAATCAAGCTCAAGTTCACGCCGTACGTCAACGCGGAAGGCCGCATCGGCATTGATCTGTTCAGCGAAGTAACGAGCATTGAAGGCGGCGCAACCAGCACATCCAATCCGACCTTCAACAAACGCAACATCAAGACCTTTGTCACGGTGGATAACAAACAGACGATTGTAATCGGCGGCCTCGTCTTCACCGAACGCACCGACGAGGTTACGAAGATCCCGATTCTGGGCGACATTCCGCTGCTGGGGCATCTGTTTCGCCGGACCACGGAAAGCGTGCGACGCACGAACCTGATGCTCTTTATCACGCCGCACATTCTCGACAATCGCGCCGAGGCGGATCGGATTACCGAATACAAACGCGACGAACAGGAACGCACCCTGCGCGAACGCCACAACGACATTATCCTCTGGCCCCAGACCCGCGTGGAAGGCGGTCGGGAGCAGGATTTTGATAGAATAGAAAACGAGATCGAATAAAACTGTCGTATCGGGCGGGGCCGGCTTGTGAAGGCCGGCCGGCTCGACGGGCGCAATCCCTCCTCAGCCTCCGGGTTCACTATGAGAAAACGAATTGGCGAAATTCTGATGCAGGAAGGGGCGATCAGCCGGGATGAGCTGGAAGACGCCCTGAAGATTCAAAAAAAATCGCCGCTCAAACTCGGCCAGATCCTGGTGAAGAAGGGGCTCGTCGACGAGGACGTGATACTGAAGGCACTCGCACGGCAATTCGGGCTAAAATATCAAAACAAGCTGGCCTTCGCTTTTGACGAATCCTTTCGCCGGGTGCCCGTCAACTTAATTCACCGTTCGCGTATTGTCCCGGTGGCGCGCAAAGAAGCGGCGATATCCGTCGCCGTTGCGGACCCGACCGATCTGCATCCTATGGACGACGTGCGCTCGTGCCTGCGCGACTATCGCGTGAGTTTTGTGCTGGCCCCCGAAGCCGAGATCATGCGCGTCATTCACGGCGGCTTTGATCAGGCGGCGGCCGCGGCGCGCGAGGTGATGGACGGCATTCGCGAGGACGAATACTCCGAATTCAGTCAGCTCTCCGAAGACACCCTGGATATGGCCAACGAGGCCCCCATTATCCGGATGGTAAATGCGATTCTCACGCAGGGCGTGCAGGAGCGCGCCTCCGATATTCACGTAGAACCCTACGAAAAGACGCTCGAAGTGCGCTACCGCATCGACGGCATGTTGCACAAGCGCCTGACGCCGCCGCGCGTCATTCACGCCGGCCTGGTTTCGCGCATCAAGATCATGGCGAACTTGAACATCGCCGAAAATCGCATGCCGCAGGACGGTCGCATCAAGATCAAGCTCGCCGGCAACGAGGTGGATATTCGCGTTTCCACAATCCCAACGCGCCATGGCGAACGCGTCGTGATGCGTCTCTTGAATAAAAGCGACACTCGCTACAGCCTTGCCACGCTCGGTTTTATCTCGCAAATGCACGAGCAGATCGTGCGAATCATCAATGAGCCCAACGGCATCTTTCTGGTGACCGGCCCGACGGGTTCCGGTAAATCGACCACGATCTATGGCGTGCTGACTGAGCTGAATCAGGAAGAACGCAATATCCTGACGGCCGAAGATCCGGTCGAATACGAAATTGAAGGCATTGGCCAGATGCAGATGCAGGAAAAGATCGGGCTGACCTTTGCCACGGCCCTGCGCGCCATGCTGCGCCAGGATCCGGACGTGATTATGGTGGGCGAAATTCGCGACCAGGAAACCGCGCGCATCGCCATCCAGGCCTCGCTCACCGGTCACATGGTGCTATCCACGCTGCACACCAACGACAGTCCCTCCGCCGTGACGCGTCTGGTGGATATGGGCATTGAACCGTATTTGATTACCAGCACCGTGCGCGGCGTGCTGGCCCAGCGTCTGGTGCGCGTCATCTGTAAACATTGCAAGACCGCCTACAAGCCCACTCGCGAAGAACTGCACGATATCGGTTTAAAAGAAAGCGATCTGGTCGGCGGCAAACTGTACCGCGGCGCCGGCTGTCCCGAATGCGTGAATACCGGCTATCGCGGCCGGGCGGGGATTTATTCCTTGATGCTCATGGATAACGAGGTTCAACGCTCCGTGCTGCGCGGCGACGACGCCGAGAAAATCGGCGCCGCGGCCCGGGAGAAACAACGCATGGTCACCCTCCAGGACTACGGACGTATTCGCGTGGTCGAGGGCATGACGACGGTCGAAGAAGTCCTGCGAGTCACCTGATGCCGATTTACCGCTATACCGCCCTCAATCGCAAGGGCAAGGAAGAGAAGGGCATTGTCGACGCGCCCAATCCGGTCCAGGCCCGCAAAAACCTGCGCGCCCAGGGCCTGTATGTGCGCACCATCGCCCAGGATCAGGAAAAAAAAGAGCGCGAGCTATTTCCGTGGCTCACGCAGATGTTGTATCGCGTGCCGCGTCGGGACGTAGGTTTATTTGCGCGGCAGTTAGGCACGCTGCTGGACGCCGGTTTGCCCCTCGATCGTTCGCTCGCGAATATCGTCGAACAAACGGAAAATGAATACCTCAAAAAGGCGCTGATTGAATGCCGCGCCGCAGTGGTCGAGGGCTCTACGCTGTCCGACGCCATGCAAAAACATCCGGCCATTTTTCCGCCGGTGTATCACAACCTGGTCGCCGTGGGCGAAAAGACGGGCGCCTACGAGCAGGCCCTGTTGCGACTGGCGGATCTCGAAGAAGCCAATCAGCGGCTGCGCAACAAAATCACTTCGGCGGCGTTTTACCCGCTGATTATGTTTCTCTTGCTTGGCTCGATCATGTTCTTTTTGCTGGGCTGGGTCTTTCCCGCGATTCAGCAGTTGTTCACCCAGGTGGACGCCGAACTGCCGCTCATCACGCGCATCGTGCTGGCCGTGTCGGATTTTGTGGGCTCCTGGAAGGTGCTGGTGATGTTCGCCGCTTTTGGCTTCGCCGGGTATTTCTTTAACCGCTGGAAAAAGTCGCCGGAGGGCCGGCCCGTCTGGGAGCGCTCGCTCTTACGGCCGCCGCTAATCGGAACGCTGTATCGCAAGGCGCTGCTGGCCAGCTTTACGCGCAACCTGGGCGTAATGCTCGAAAACCGCGTGCCCCTGATAACGGCGCTGCAGGTCGTAAGTCGCGTGGTGGATCATGCCATTTTTGGCGAGGAAATTAATCGCGCCATCGACCGCATCAAAGAGGGCTCGCGCCTTTCAGAAGCCTTCAAAGATTCGATCATCGTGAACCAGATGACGCTCGGCATGTTGTCGGCCGGCGAACTTTCGGACACGGTGCCGCAGATGGTCGGCAAAATTGCGGACGTGATGGATACGGATCTGGATTCAACCATTCAGAAGCTCTCCACCCTGATGGAACCGATGATGATTATCATCATGGGTCTGGCGATCATGCTCATCATGGTGGCGATTCTTTTACCCATGTATAACTTGACGCGCCAGTTGCAGATGTAAGGATTGGGGCGGGGCCGCCGGCTGGACTGACGACCCCGGTTTCAAGCGTTACGGAGGGAATTCCATGTTTCTTAGAAGCCGTTCCATTCAGGCCGGATTGCGTCGCGCCGGGCGATTTGCGCAGCTGCGCCGCGACCCTTCGCGCCGGGGCTTGACCCTGGTCGAGCTGGCCATTGTTATTCTGGTGCTGGGCATCATCATGGTCATTGTTTTTACCAATCTTGATTTTTCCGTCCTGAACAAGGCGAAACTGCTCCAATTCCAGACAGCGGCTAAAACCCTGCCGCTCAAATACGAAGTGTGGAAGCTCTCAAACCCTCCGCTTGAAGAGGGAACCAGCCTCGAGATTTTCACTCAGCGCAACCCGAACGATCCGACCTGGTCGCCGGTGGATAAAAAACTCGTGACTGATCCGTGGGGTAATCCCTTCTATATCTGCAACAGCCCCGACGGTCAGCCGGGCCAGATCTGCAGCCACGGCCCGGAAGGAACGGGCGGAGTCGGTTTTTTACTCACCGATGAAACCACCTGGCCGGCCGAGCTAAAATCCGGCGGCGCCCCGGCGCAGGACGGAAACTGAGTTCCCGTCCGGGAGGGCGTTGTGCAGATTCGCTCCCGGTTCCTCAGTCCCGCAGCTGCGCTGGCGCGCGCCCGCG
>JAVHPJ010000122.1:0-2447 GCA_036170535.1 Leptospirales bacterium
GCGG
Source organism: Leptospirales bacterium (assembly GCA_036170535.1). Classification (GTDB taxonomy): domain Bacteria; phylum Spirochaetota; class Leptospiria; order Leptospirales; family Leptonemataceae; genus SSF53. The sequence goes on from JAVHPJ010000122.1 coordinate 5, forward strand.
AGCGCTGGATTCAAAACCAGGAGAACATGGAGTCCAATCTCCAATCGCTCGCGACCGTGCTCGACATGAAGCCGGAGGACTTAAGCCACCTCCTGAATATGAGTCGGGACCATTTGAGCCTGGATGCGCCCATGGCGGACGGCGAGGATTTCTCGCTTGGCGACAACATCGAAGACGGCTCGGCGGTGCAGCCGGATGCGCACATTGAGACGGAAGAACTCAAGCGCGACATTGCCGATTGTCTGGGCGGGCTGACCAACCGCGAACGCAAAGTTCTCTCGATGCGTTTTGGCCTGGATGGCGGTCCCGTGCTTTCGCTGCAGAAGATTGGCAAGAAGATCGGCCTGTCCAAGGAACGGATTCGCCAGATTGAGAAGAAGGCCATTCGCAAGATTCGTACGGGTAAGTGCGGCCAGTATCTGGGCGCCTATCTCTGATCGGGTAAGAACGGAAACTCCGGCGCGCCAGTGCGCCGCCGGGACCGGGGCGCGGCGCAGGCCGCGCCTTCTTTTGGGATCGGGGCGCGCCGCTTGTGCTGCGGCGCGGCCGGGTGCGCGGTTCGTGGAATATTCCGGGCCAGGAATAATCCTCAGATGCAGCGCTTTCACTTGCCTGGATCCCGCGGGGATTCACGCTCGTCCCTATGCTGCGCATAGCGCTCCCGGCCCTCATCGTATTTTCCGCCCTGTTCTTTCGCATACCACGAGGCGTCCACGAAGCGGACGGCTTCTACTATCTCTGGCAGTATGATCTGGCCGCCGATACGGAGACGGCGCGGCCCGCCGATTTTGCCGATCGGGCGCCCTTTAACGCCGTGCTTTATCAAGCGGGCGAAGAGCGCTGGATCAAAGGCCCGGGGCTCCTCCCGCAGCCGCTGGAAAAAGGCCAGCTGGCCACAGCGCCCTTTCTGGGGGCCGGGTATTTTTTGTTTTCCGCCATCGGCTACGAAACGGCTTTTTTCAGCCGTAATGGCGAGGAACTCTGGCGTAAGAAATTCTTCGCCTATCCTTACAGCGATCCCGCCGGGCGCATCGTGCTGATGCTCACGGGCGATTCCAATCGCGTGGACCTGATCGACGCCAACGGCAGCCCCGCCGGCGTGCGCCAGGTGCACGGCAACTATCTGACGGATACGGATTTTGCGGCGCGGGCGCCCCGTGCGGCGCTGACATTCCTGAACGGCGACCTCTACGTGATCAACGAGAGCGGGGCGGTTACGGCGCGCATTCGTGAAGGCGACGGGACGCGCGCCGCGTTTTTTAAGAGCGCCGCGATCTCTCCGGACGGCGGGCTGGTCGCAGTGCATTTTCACGACGGCGAAACCGATTTTATCCGGGTCTGGCGCATTGAAGACGAGGGCAAGAGCTCCGAACTCGAGCAGTTTCCGCTGCCGGCAGTCTACGCGCATCTCTTGCCCCTGGCCGTAAACGCGCATGGCGTGCTGGCGGCCGCGCCGGATCGCACCCTGTTTTTTGCGCTGGAAAGCGGCGAGTCGTACGAAAAGCCGCGCGCTGCGGGCGCCGCCGCCGCCGTTTATCGACCGGCGTACGCCGATCGAGATTTTTTCGCCTATGGGGAAGGCGACGCGCTGGTGTTGCTGGATCGCGCGGGTCGGGAACTGGCGACGCCCCGTTTACGCCGCACGGGCGGAGCGCCGTGGCGGATTTTACCGGGCGCCGTCGAGGGCGTTTTCGCCGTGGAAAGCGCGCAAGCGGTCGAGTTCTTTCGCTACGTCTCGCGTTGAAAGATTGAGATCGCGCGCGTGCGCACAATGCTGTCCAGGGGCAGGACGCCGACAATTTCCGTTTTGCACCCCGGGTCGATGTTAAAGATCAAGTGATCCACATTTTCGCGGCTGATGTAGAGGCCGCGCCCGTGGGAATCGACAAGACCGATCGGCAGTCCGGTGGCGGGATCGGCGGTAGTCTGGCGTTCCAGGCGATACAGCGCTTCGTCGCGATTGAGCGATCCCTTGTAATCTGTGACCGAGGCGACGGCATTGTCTTCCAGCAAACCGAAGCCAATATCAAAGGCGTCTTCGGCGGCCATCGGATAGTTTTCAGGACTCAGGCCGGGGTCCGGCGCCGGACGATCTTTACCGGGCGCATGGATCATCGCATTGGCGGCGAGTTCTTCCAGCACCATTCGCAGAGCCGACGGCGCGCCCTGGTCGATCAACAAATCGCTGATGCGATCGCAAACGGCGTTGTTCTCGCCGGCCGTGCTGATGCGGCATGAATAGAATACGTCGCGCGGCAGCTTTTCTTCCGCCCGTCGTCGGTGCATGCGGTGGATATCCGGAACGCTTACGGTTTCGAGCCGGGCGCCGGGGAAGTAGTGCGCCACGCCAAAGATCTCATCCGAGAGCAACTTGCGGGCCATCACCAGGATGTATTTCAGATCGAGAAAGGTGGTTTTCGGAATGATGTTCCAGACGCGTTCG
>JAVHPJ010000123.1:0-2442 GCA_036170535.1 Leptospirales bacterium
CGATCCCACCAGGTGAAATACAAGCCGTAGTTTCCCTGGAAGTGGCGATGATGCAGTTCGTGATGGGTGGTTGTCGTATTCCAGCGCGTGAGCGGATGACCTATAAAGCCGCGCGGAAACAGTTCAAAGCCGACATGTCCGGCGACGTTTTTTACAATCATGAAAATCATCCAGACGAGAAAGGCCAGCGGATGCATGGGAAAGAGCAGCGCCACAATCGGAAAGATCGCCGCCTCGACCAGCGCCTCCGGCAGGGAAAACGAATACGCGGCCCAGGGACTGGGCTGGATCGACGTATGATGCGCGCGATGAAACACACGAAACAGGGCGCGCGTGTGCATCAGTCGATGCGTCCAGTAAAAGTAGGCGTCGTGCAAGAGAATGGCGGCCACGGCGCTCGCAATGAGATACGCCCAACCATATTCGCCGATCGCCAGATAAATCTGCGTGTAGCCGTGCGCATGGACCCAGGCTACGCCGCCGCCGGTCAGCGAGAACACGAGTATCGTGCGCAAACTGCGCGCAAACTCGGCGAGAAACTGCGCGCGGTTCTGGCGCAGTTCCGGAAAGATGCGCTTATGCTTCCAGGGATGATCCGTCCAGACGTAGAGCAGCGCAAAGGCCGCGCTCGCAGCGATGAAGTATCGAAAAAAATCGACCGGCAGGGCCTGCAGCCAGAACCCATAGTATTCTTGTATCAAAGACATTGGAACCGCCTCCGCAAGGGGATCAACCCCGTGTGCGCTGAGGTTATAGCGCAATCCAGCGCCCGGCTGCCGGTCGATTCCGGCATTCCGCTGATCGATTTTGAAATCAATCAGCCTTTTGCATCTGCGGCGCGGTAATCGCCCGGGCGGGATCCGGCGCGCGCCGGAATTCGGTGGGGGTCAGGCCGGTAAGCGCGCGAAACGCGCGGTTAAAGGGCGCAAGCGATCCGTAGCCCAGATCCATCGCAATCCGCAGCACCGGCAGCTCGTGTTGCGCCGGATCGGCAAGGATCAGGCAGGCGGCGGCCACGCGAAAGCGATTCAGGAAATCGTTGAAGTTGCGAAATCCTAGCGCGCCGTTGATCGCCCGGCGCAGGCGATACTCCGGGACGAGCAGCTTTTCAGAGAGACTGCGAATCGTCAGGCCCTCCTCCGCCCAGACGCGCTCGACGTCCATCAGCGTCGCGAGTCGCGCAAGCAAAGCCGGGTCTTCGATCTCATCAGCCTGCGAAGTGACGACTGCTTCGGGGACGGCGTGGCGCTCCGTGGATTCGAGCGACTCCGCACTCATCGGCGCCAGGGACGCTCCGGCTTCCGCCGGAAACAGATCCGTTCGCACCGTGAATATGCGCAGGGCGGAAAATGCCGTAAAGCCGCCCATCAAAAGGGTATGTCCCAGATCGACCAGAGGCGGCGGCGGCCGGCCCTGCAGCGTCAGCTCAATCACCAGTACGAGGAGCGAATACGCGCCGACGATCGCCGTAAAGAGAATGCGAAAGCGCCGGCGGCGTTCGATCAGGTCGACGCTCCAATCGCGCACGGCGCGCGCGAGGGCAGCCAGAATCAGCGCAAGGCTCGCAAGGCGCGGCGTAAGCGTGACGAGCAGATCCAGCGCGCCGCCCGCTTCGCGCGGCGCCAGAAACGCCGCATATTGCGATACAATCAGCGCTGCGCCGATCAGGCCCTGCCAGGGCCGCAACACGAAGCGATCCTCGAATAAAGCGCCGGTATAAAGCCACAGCCCAAAGGGCGCGGCAAAACAGCCGGCATACAACAGCAGCGCCGGCCAGTACAACGCGTGGTCATGCAGCAAGGTGCATAGTAGATAATTGGCCACGCACACGGCGAAAAATGCGCCGGCATAGCCGCGTGCATCCCGGCGGCGCACCGCCAGCACCAGCGCCGTCAAAAGCAGCATGCCGATGCAGAGAAACTTCAGGGCGGAAGCTAACGGGATAGTTTGAGGCATGGTTTGCAAGGCGGCGCTGCGATATTTATCGATCGATTTTGAAATCGATCAGCTCTGCGTAGAAATCAAGCGGAATGGCGCGGCGCAAACCTTTATTCTGCGCCCATGAATCGCATAAACACTCTTGCGCGCGGGTTGTTGTGGCCCGGCGTAATCGCCGCGTCGCTCGCCGGCTTTTACCTGCTCCGTAGTGCGGGCGGTCTGGCGGACGGACTCGCCCTGTTTGTCGTCACAGTCGCGAACCTGGTCGGCATCGCCCTGCTCGAACTCTGGCTGCCGCTCCGGCGCCAGTGGAGCCTTTTGCGGGACGCCCAGTTTCCGCGCGATATTGCGCACGCCTTGCTTGCCACCGAAGGCGGCGGCCGTATTGCGCGCGCCCTGTTGGACACGGGCGCCGTACTGCTCGCCGCCAGTCTGGCCGGGCTGAGTCTAACGCCGCAGATCTGGCCGACGCACTGGCCGTTTTTTGCGCAGTTTGCGCTCGGC
>JAVHPJ010000124.1:0-44548 GCA_036170535.1 Leptospirales bacterium
GGTTAAGTTCCGCTTCTTCTTTTGTGATCTGGTCGCTGTCCTGCGGCAGTTGCGCGGCGGTTTCCGGTTTAACGTCGGGCGACTCCGCCGCCAGACGCAGCGCTTCGCGATTCATCTCGTGGAGGGCGGCGGCGATCGGCTTGAACGTCGGTTCGATCTCGGCCAGCGCCGCGGCGGACATAAACTCTTCCGTGCGCGCGCCCTTGTCGTCCGCGCCGACGAGTCGAACGCGATCGGGAAACGGAAAGGTCAGGAATTTGTTGTTACGATCCAGAAGGAACACGTAGCCGCCGGTGCGCACGCGGATCTTCTCCATAAAATCGTGCAGGCCTTCAAGTTTGAGATCGATCGTTGATACGCCAATAAAGCGGCCCGCGCTGTGCATGGCGGCCGTGCAGGTCACCATCGGCTGATACGAATACGGGTCCATATAGGACTCCGACCAGAAACAATCTCCGGGACGCGAGTACTTCACGACCGGATACCATTCGTCTTTGTGATAACCCCGACCGTGATTGTAGTCGTCGAAGTACTTGAGCGCGCCCTGGGCGTCGCGTCCGTAGAAAAAGCTCCGGCGGTCTACGCCGGGCGTAAACGCGCCGGGCTCCGGCCAGATTCCGCCGCCGGCCACGTCGCGGTCGCCGTTAAAGTCGATCACGCGCGGCAACACGCGCTGGAAGAGCGCGGCATCGCGCGGCAGCGCCTCGCCCATGGTCGCCAGACTGCGCGCCAGTGCGCTGATCTGGCGCGAACGAATGCCGATTTCCGCTATGGCCGTATTGCCGGACTCTTCAATCAGCCGGGCGCTCTCTTCTACTACCAGATCGCGGCCGCGCGTCTGCATGATGATAAAGATGCCGGCCATGTCCCAGAGCGGAATCAGACTGAGACCCAGAAGACCCAGAAACGAAAGGCTCTTGTACCATTTAACCCGGCGAGTTGAAGGACCCATGCATGAACCTCTGCGCAATATTATGTTTCTTTTAGTTTCGCGCGAGGTCTCAGCCCCCTATGCACTTCGCCGGAGCGCAATTCCGTTTCAGTTTCGCCGCGAAAAAGCGCGACGTGAATTCTCAAAGCAGTCCGCCCTCGTCGGCGTTTTCCGCTACTCCGGAATTTCGGTCGCGCATGTCTGAATTTCAGGACGTTGTTATTCTGCGTATCGCTTATTCAGGCAGATGGCAAACGGCTTCGATGTTGTTGCCCTCCGGGTCTATAACGAAGGCTCCATAATAGTTCGCATGATAGTGCGGCCGTAATCCCGGGGCGCCGTAGTCTTTGCCGCCCGCAGCAATCGCCGCATGATAAAAAGCATCCACTTCCGCTCGATTCGCCGCCCTCCAGCAAAGATGGCAACTCGTTGTCGCCGGGGCTCCGCCATAGGGCGAGGCGCCGTCGACAAACCATACATCCAGTTTTTTCCCATCCGCTTCGTTTACATCGGGATGGGAAAAGCCCAGGTAGTTCATACCTTCGTGAGCGCCCTCCAGGTGGACGCTGTAGCCCAAGGGGGCCAGGGTTGCGGTGTAAAACGCTTTGGTGCGCGCCATATCAGTTACGCGAAAGGTCATATGATCCAGCATAGTGTTTTCTCCAAAATAAAAGTGTGATTCATTCGATAACACCGGCCGCATCCCGGTCTTGATTCATGTCGACGAGTTGCAAAAAGCGATCCAGACCTTCGTTAAACGACTCGGGTTGGTCGAGCTGCAACCAATGACCGACGCCGTTCGCACGCTCGACGGGGATATCCAGTCGCAGACGATGCAGGGCGTAGGGGCCGTCGTTCGCCGGCGTAATGACGGCGGCAATCGGTCCGGGATAACGCGCGAGAGCCGGACGCGGATCATATTCGAACAACGCGCCCATCAAACTCAGTCGCAAGGCGGATGGCATGCGCTCTAAGCCGGCAAAAACCCGGGCGCGAACCGCCGGCTTCGAGTCGACCAGCAAAGTTTCCCAGTAGGTGCGAATGCTGGTTTCGCCGCCATCGACCTGCATCGCGTTCAGAATGGCGCGTCGCTGATCTTCCGGCAGCAGCAGCGCCGCGCCGGCGGAATCGACAAGATACAGTCCGGCCGCACGTTCTGGATTTGCGTTGGCGAAGGCAAGCGCCGCGAGGCCTCCGAGGCTGTGCCCGACCAGCACAGCCCGCTCTATCTTGCGCGCATCGAGGGCTGCGCGAATGTCCTCGGCCAGCTCGGGAATCGTCGCACGCAGGACCGGATCGGAAGCGCCGTGACCGCGAAGATCAAGCGCCAGCGCCCGGCGGCGCGGCCGCAAATGCGCCAGTTGCGCGCGCCAGTGACTCGTATCGCCAGCAAAGGAGTGGATAAAAACTACGGGCGGGGCCGCGCCCCCGCCGCCGTCGTCGATATGGAGCCGGCCGGCCGGGCCCCGTACCTCGTCAGATTCGGACCGGCAGGCGCCGACTCCGCTCAGGGCCAGGCAGAGACCGTAGGCCGTCCATTGCATTGCTTGTTTCGATTTCATAGAGCTCAGCATGACATCGGCGCGCGACATCCTGTGTCATATTAGGTGCGCGCGGTATTTCCGGCTGAGAAATCGGTTTGCAGATATATGACGCAAATTGACATATATGTCGGTTATACTGGTCGTATGCGCGCTGATCGACTGCTGGCGATTTTAATGGAACTTCAGGCCCGGGGACGCACCACGACGCGGCGGCTGGCCCGCAAGCTCGAGGTCTCCGATCGAACGATTCATCGGGACATGGACGCGCTCTCCACTGCGGGCGTGCCGGTCTACGCCGAACGCGGCGCCCGCGGCGGCTGGGAACTGGCGGAGGGCTACCGCACCAATCTTACGGGAATGACCCGCGAAGAGATCGTATCGCTGGTGCTTACAACGGCTTCGAGCGGCTCGGGCGCGCCGGGCTTCCGGCGCAACTTTGATCGCGCCATGACCAAGCTGCTCGCCGCGGTGCCGCCGGCGCACAAACGCGAAGCGGAGCTGGCGCGCGAGCGCATCCATGTAGACGGCGCCGGCTGGTTTCGTTCGGCGGCGAGCGCCGGGCGCGTGGAAGAAGTGCGGCGCAAGGAGGCGGAAAACCTGCAACTCCTGCAAGAAGCGGTTTGGGCGGACTTTAAGACCGCCATCACCTATGCAAAACACGACGGCACGACAAGCGTTCGCACCGTGCAGCCGCTCGGACTGGTGGCCAAGAATGGCGCCTGGTATCTGGTTGCCAACGGGCGCGAGGGCGTACGAACCTTTCGGATTGCTCGCATTGTTTCCGTCGCCCCCACGCGCGAACGTTTTGAGCGGCCGCCGGATTTCATTCTGGCGGAGCACTGGGAGCGCTCCATGCGAGACTTCCGCGCCGGCCTGCCGAGTTATCGCGTGCGTCTGCGCGTCGCGGCCGCTGCGCGTACCGCTTCGTTGATGCACTTGCATGTGATTTCCGACGAGCCGGCGCCGGAGCATCCGGGTCAGCGTTTGATTGAGGCGGATCTGGAAACGCGCCAGTGGGCGATCCAGGCGCTGGCGGGACTCGGCGCTGCGGCGGAAGTGCTTGCGCCCGCCGAGCTGCGCGAAGACATGCTGCGGATATCGCGCGAGCTGCAGGCGCTTTACGCGCCCGCCGCCAGCCGATCAAAGAGCGGCGACGATTCGTCTGACGCCGGCGGAATTTCCGGAGCCGCCGGTTCTGCATCCGCAGAAACCGACTGAAAAAAACTGACGCTCTCGGTAAGCCCGAGCGCCGTTGCATCGAGTTCGCCCGAATCGCGGTGCAGCGACTCGGCCAGGACCGCATTGCTCTGGGAAAGCGCGTTAATCGCCTCCACGGCGCGCACTATTTCGCGCAGGGCGTCCGCGCGTTCCTGCACCGAGCTGTCCAGGAGCGCGGCGATGCGGCGAAACTCCGCTGAACACAAGCTGATCGCCGAATTCGCGCGCGTGGCGTCGCCTACTGTCGCGCGAATCTTCTGAATCCCGCCGTTCAGCGTCGTCGCTTCCCTGGCGATGGAAGCGAGCAGCAGGCCGGCCCGGGTCAGATTGGACGCGCTTTCGCGCACGATTCCAGCGTTACGGCCAATCACCTGTTCAATGGATCGGGCGCTGGTTTCCGTCTGTCCGGCGAGCCGCGCAATTTCTTCGGCGACCACGGCGAAACCGCGTCCCGACTCGCCCGCCCGCGCCGCTTCAATGGCGGCGTTCAGCGAAAGCAGGTTTACCCGGTCGGCGATGGTGCGAATCATCAGAATAATCTGCGAAACTTCGCGCGCGCTATCGGTCAGGCCGCGCATGGAGGTCTCAAGACCAATCAGGCTCGATTCGCCGGCGTTCACGCTGGTTGCGATTTCTGCGGCGCTCAGATTGGCTTCGTTAATGAAATCATGCAGGGATAAATTTACGGCGTCCAACTCATCGGTCGATTGCGCCAGGCGTCCCAGTTGATTCGTCTGGGCGCGCGCCAGATCTCCCAGCGACTGGCCGCCGGCGTGCAGCTCTTCGAGCGTCGCCGAGATTTCTTCGATGGAACTCGCCTGGGTTTGCATGCGTTCGTTAAGCGCGCTTGCGCCGGCGCGCGAACGTTCGGCGGCCGCCTGCACGCGACCCGCCGCCGAACGAATTGCGCCTATCGCCCGCCGTAAACTCCACAGCAGTCGATTCAGGGCGGGGAAAAGCTCCGCGAACTCTCCGCGCGCGGCGGCGGTCGAGACTTCGCTCGCTTCGCTGAGATCGCCGCGACTCATGCGGTTTGCGCGTTCCACGGCGATCTGCAGCGGTCCGAACAATCCGCGCGAGAGTCCGCGAAAAATAAGCGCCGCGAGCGCGATCCAGGCCAGGGTGGCCGCGGCGACTCCCAGGATCAGTCGACGAATGCGGCTTTCGTGCGCGGCCAGGGCCGCCGCCATGCGCGCCGATTGACGTTCAAAAAAATCCTGCACGGCGCGCGCGTAGAGTTGCTTGTTCGTGCGATACTCCGCGCCGCTGAGCGCGGCGTAGGCCGGGCCTTTTCGCCCCGCCGCCGCAAGGCGAAAAGCCTGGGTCTCCAGTCGGATCAGAATCTCGTTGGCATTCGCGACCGCGGCGAAGATTTTGCGATCCTGAGCGTCGCCCAGGCGTTGCGTGCGCTCCAGGGCCGCATCCAGCGCTCCGACGGTGTTGTCATATTCCGCGCGATAACGCTCGTCGCCGGTCAGCGCATACAGGCGCGCCGAGTCGGTCAGAATTACATCGTAGCGCACAATGGCCGCCGCAACATCAAGCAGCGGCGCCTCGACCTGGTGCAGTTGCCGCGTCGCTTCGCCCGCGGCGCGCACTTCAAAGGCGATAATCGCCGCATAGACCAGAAAACAGGCCACGATCAGCGCAAACGCGCGTAAACTTGCCGAACGCGATGCGCCGTAACGCCGCATATGGAGGCGTCGCATTGCGCGCGAAAGTACGGAACCCAGGGTCGCCAGCATAGACTTGTTGAATCGGAATCAGGTCGCGCGGCTATTCCGGATGGATTCGAAGATACAGGGGCTTATAGAGCAGCTCGTCTCCCAATGGATCGGCGTTGACGATAAAGGGATCCGTCATGCCGCCGCGGAGTTTCATCCAGACGCGCTGGTTGGCGCCGTCCTGCCAGTAGGCGTCGTCGGCGTGCGCGATCAGCGCGGCGAAACTCGCGACCTCGGCAAAGTTGCGTTTAGAAGGACCGTCCGGAGTTTGCGCGTAGGAAAAATAGTTTTCGTAACCCGTGCTGTAAACGCGAGCCGGCGTATCACCCGAATATTGGACGCCCAGGATAAACCAGTCGCCGGAATTCTGCATATTTTCAAGGGTCAGTCCGACGTCGGTCAGACCCGCGGGCGCTACGCCTGGAAACAACAACTCGTAGCGGCCGCCCTGACGAGCGGCGAAGTGGCGCATATTGGGTAAAAGAAACTCGGGCAGGCCCTGGAGCACGCTCCATGTCCCGACGATCGTGCGCGCGTTCACATCGTTAAACGTTTCGTCCAGACGGCGCGCCTCGATCGGCATGCGCGCATCAAAGCGATCATTGCCCTGGTTCAGTACAAATTCCAGAACGCCGAAGTACGGTCCCGCGCAACTGCGTCCGTTGGCGCCGGCGGGCGTCGCTTCCGTGCAGGCTGGAAATCCGGCGCCGTACGTGAAAAACGGCGCATCATAGGTCCAGTAGGCCCCGGCCGCGCCGACGCTGCCATGCGGATCGTGCAGGGCGCCGGCCAACGTTGAACGACCGTGCGCGGGCGGCGCCACGCGGCAGCCGAAGTTGCTGTTGATCAGTTGATTGCCGGGATTGCGCACAAAACCCAGATCCACCGGGCGCAGATAATAATCGTTGGTGTTCAACGCTCCGCAGAACTCGTCGCGATCGACATCGTAAGAGAAATTTATGAACGTGTTGTGGTCCATGTCCACGCCGCTGTGATAACTCTTAAGCGCGGCCGTATCGCCGACGGCGGGATTGGCATTGTTCAGACTTTCGCGCACCACGAGGGCGCGAGTGATGCGACCGCCGCCGCTGGATCCGGCGAAAAACGTCTTTTGATTGTCCGCACAGACGAATTCTTCGTAAATCGGTCCGGCCACGCGATTCCAGATGCACTCTTCGCGGCACTTGTAGCCGGTGAATCGGCGAAAGGTCGAGTTGTACATGTTGCCGTAGCCGACCTGCTGATCCGGATTCGGCCGGGGCTGATACTGCAGCGGCGCAACGGCGCCCGCTTCGTCGACCTGGGCCCAGTCCAGATTCAGGCAGGGCTTGTTAATCGAATGCGCCGTGTTGTCGTCAAAAACGCCGAAGGTCATTACGCGGGGCCGCAGCGGCACGCGTGCGCTGATGCCGACCGTGTTTTCCGCAAACGAGAGCCAGAAGCCCGGCCCCTCGACGTCCGCAGCGACATTGCGCCGGAGGGCGTTGTCCGGATTGGTGATCCAGTAACAACTGGAGCCGATCTGGAAGCCATCGGCCTCGTGTTGCTTCAAGGGTTGCGTCGGATTGCGCACGTGCAGACAGAGGTTGTCTTCGATCGCATTGCGACGCTCCGCGTTGTCTTCCAGGAAGAACCCGTGTCCGCGGATATCGTAAAGAATGTTGTTATCAACGCGCACGCCGTTTGTGGCATGAATCACGACTCCGCGGTTGCTGGAGTGTTGAACCGTCGAATTCTCGATGACGTCGGTTGCGTCGGCAAGCGCCGCTCCCGTTTGCAAATCATAGCTCTTCACATGATAATGCACCGGATACCGTCCCGTGCGCCCGCGCTGCCCGGCCCGGCGAAACTGCACGCCCGAGATGACGGACGTGGAAGTCGGCCCCATGATCATCGTATGCACGCCAAAGCCCTGTTCGCGCCACAGCGCGTCATCCGGGCTTTCAACAACAATGCTGCGCGTCAGCAATCCGACCTCGGCGCGTTGATCGATCACGGTCGGCGCGCTCGCGCCCGGCGCTGCGGGATCGATCGGCGGCGCATAAGCTGCATCCGGGCTGAGCCCCACGCCGGAATTCTGCGGATATTGCAGCGCGCCCCAGCGCGGCGCGGCGAGCGCCGACGCGAGCGTCAGACTCGACCCGGCGGCGGAGCTCAGGGCGTGCAGTTCGGCCGTCGCCACGCCGTAAAAATCCGTGGGCGCCACGACGATTTCATCGCCGGCCTGCCAGTCGACGACGCTCGCAAGTTGCAGCATGGTCGCTCCGGCCGGAGCGTGCGCATTCAGCCGGGTCCATGCTGTCGCCGGCGCCGCGCCGTACAGTCGGAGCGCTCCGCCCATGACCAGCAGGCCGCGCACGCCCATGTCGTGCGGGCCGCAGTTTGCGGGGTCCGGCGCGTTTAATGTCAGAATCGCTTTGTGCGCATAGGGAGCGGCCGGCGTTCCGATCTGAAACAAGCCCCCGTCCCCGACGTAAATCCAATCGGCCGTCAGATGCACGGGTTGATCAGCAACCCGCAGTTCGCCTTCTATAGTAAGTCCTTCAAGATCCGGCGTGGCGCCGTCGAGAATCACCGACGAATCCGCCGGAATCCGCACGCGCTCGCCGGCGGCCGGCGGCGCGCCCTGCCAGGTTTGCGGATCGGACCAGGCCAGACTGGCGCCGGCGCGCGAGCGGCGCTCCTCAACCGCGGCTTGCGTCGCGACCTGGCGCGCATCCGGATGCGCGTGAGCATGACTTTCGTGAAAGGCGCCGGCCAGCGGCGTGCAACCGGTTCCGGATCCGGCGGCCGGATCGCCCAGGGCCGCAAGCACGCTCAGTACAATCGTTGCAAGATTGGGCCCCGCCGCGGCCCCGCAGGCGCCGACCATGCATATGCCGACGATCAATGCGACCGTGGGTCGCGTAATCTTACGTAACACAAAGTATGTTACGAACCGCGGCGCCGACTGTAAACCGCCGACGCAAAAAAACTATGGACCCGCGACGCAACGCACGGCGAACACATCGGACTTGGGCGCCGTCTCGATAGTGGCGTTGGCAAAATCGACTGTCACGGCCTGAGCCGGCGCGTCCGGGTTGCTCGTGGAACTCCAGACCGAGAACCCCGCCGCGGGAAAGGCGCCGGCGTCAATCCGTACGCCGCTCGCGGTGAAGCGGACAAGCGAGCTTAACTCCGCATAAGCCGGCAGACGCCAATCGTCGCGCCCCGCCCACTGTAAGGTTTCACAGTAATCCAGGGCCTCCAGCCAGCCTGCAAGGATGGGCGCGCCGCTGTCGCATGCGGCGCCCGCCTGCCCGCGCGCACAACCCTGCCAGTAGAGACCGCTGGCCAGATCAAGCGTCGCGCCGGCGCCGCGCGTCCAGTAGGGACCATAGTCCCTGACCTCGCCGCGCACGCAGCGCACATACGAAGAGGTAAAGACGCTGTTCAATACCACGGCTGCGTCGTCCGCCCGCAACTGGAAGTTAGAGTTTGCAATTGCCGGATCCAGGCTTGCGCTTGCGTAACCCAGGCCCGAGGTATTCGGAAAAAGCGCGGTATCCACCAGCGGTCCGGTCGCCGGCGCGGCATCGACCAGCCGCAGCAATTCCTGGATCTGCGGCAGGCGCCAATCGCTATGGCCCGCGTGCTCAAGCGTGCTGCATGTCGATTGGGCGGCGGCGTGGTTGTAAGCGGCCGGCACAGCGCTTGCGTCGTTATCACAGCCCGGGCCGCTGAGCAGAGCGTTCCCGGGGCCCACAGAGCACTGCGTCCATTGGAGGCCCGCACGCCGGTCGAGAATTGTGCCGTCGCCGCCGCTTTGCAGATCGCGCCCGGCCGGAAAATTGATGTAGTGCGCATCCTGACCGTACGCCGCGGCGCCCGGCGTAAGGGCGGCGCAGGGGATCGGCGCGTCGGCCGCATCGTAACACTGGCTTTGCCCGCTGTCCATAAGCCGCCGCTCGGAAAACGGCGGCGCCTGCGCCAGAAACATAGCGGCGGCCGATGTCGTACAGGCGCTGTCCAACGCTGCGCAGGCTGTATCCAGACAATGCAAGCCGGCGCTCAAGAGCGCCGTAAGCGCAAGCCCCACGGTCGGCCTGAAAAATGCCATGTCGATGCTACGAGCGAAGCGCAGAATTGTAAGCTGGAAAAGCCGTCGCCGGATCGGAGCCCGCCGGTCGGATCGCCCGGCGACGCTACGAATTGCGCAGGGAAACAAGAAAAAAGTTTTCAAAGATAGGCGGCCGGCGCGTTGTAAGAGATACTGGCTGCGCCCCGCACGCGACCGGCCCCTGTCCGGGTAACACTTTGCATTTTAGAGTTCAAGTCCGCACGGCGTGTCTCGGCTTAGGCCTGAGTCTGGGAGCCTGCTCCGCCCTGCCCCAATTGGCCGGCCGGTCCGGCAATTGGCTTTTGCTGCTGCTGCCGGGTTTGGCCGCTCCTGAACAAGGCCTGATCAGCGCCGAAGTCAGCGGCATCGCCGGCCAGGGCCTGACTGTGCAGGTCAACGAGGCCCCGCCGCTGTCGATCTATCGCGACGGGGCCTTCGCCGTCGGCTGGAACGACGGCGAACAAGTTCCCTCGATCCGCATACTGCAGCAACCCCAACGGCCCGATCAAAGTTGTCGCGTGGCGCGCCAGGCGGGCAACGCCTTTCAAATTCATTGCGCCGATGAGGCCGCGCCGGAACTGCTGGGCGCGGCCATTGTCAACCCGCGGCGCATCCGCCTGCACTTTACGCGGTATCTGGCCGAAGATGCGGGCGCCGTCGCGGCCTATCGTATCGCCGCCGGGACGACTCTCGGTTCTTGTTCGGACAATTCAAATTTTGAGAATGCGATTCCGACGGCCGACTTCGTCGTCCAGAGCGCGGCGGCGGCGGGAAACTACGTCGAGCTTCAGCTTTCGGCGCCGATCCGGGAGGGCGTGGTCTACACTGCTTTTGCCGATCGGACCCGCGTGCGCGATCGCGCGGAAACGCCCAACCTGCTGGGGTGCTCCAACCAGGCCGAGCTGCGCCTGGACGCCGCGCCGCGCCTCATCGAAGCGCGCTGCAGCGGCGATGCACGGAGCGTCGTTCTGGCTTTTTCGCGACCTTTCTCCCGCCCCGTGAATGCGCCCGGTTCCGCCTTGTGCACGGGCGCCGCCTGCGCGACGCGTTTTCGCATGCAGGGTGCGACTTCGAATTTTGAAATACTTTCGGCGGCGCGACCGGACGGGACAAACTGCGCCGGCATGCCCGCGGATGCAAGCGACACGCGCTTGTGTCTGACGCACGCGGGAGTTCAGGGCGGCGAAAACTACACAATCATCGCCGCCAACAATCGCGACTCGGACGGCTTTTACAATTCCGCTTGCGGCGACGGAGTCTGCGCTATCGTCAGCGACTACGCAAGCCCCGGCGGAACGATCCCCCTGAGCCCCGGCGATCCTCCCGCCGACCGGGCAACCTTCGCCGGTTGCGGCGGCCGCCTGCCCGCGCTGGAGCAGGGCGCCCTGGCGGTGAACCCCTTCGCCGACTTCGCCACCTTTGGTTATCTGGCGAGTTTCGACGGACGCATCATCACGGGACCGGGCGCAAACGGCAATGTCGCCATGCGCTTTCGTCCGGACGGCGCCGATCCGCAAATCCTGTCATTTCGTTTTGAACGCGACGTCACTGGCGCCAGCCTTGAGACGCGGCATGCCAACCTGGGCGGCGCCGGCGCGACGTATCGCAGTATTGGCGCCACGGGCTGTCAGGCGAACAACGCCGATCCCCTGCGCGGCTGCGGCCCGAACAACGAAGACGGGCGCGGCTACTTTACATCCGGGCGAATGAACGGACGCGAGTATCTCTTCTTAACCGGCGCGCGCTCGGCGGGCGACAACGACTATGTCTATTTTGCGGAAAACGTCGGCGAGCGCACCGAGTTTCGCTACATGGATTTGTCCGACTCGTTTGATAACATCTGGTCCGGCCCGAATATCGACAATCGCGGCGTGGAATCCATTCACGCGCACAACAACCGACTGTACGTGATGATGCCGGGCGACAACATGAATCGGCCCTACTTTGTGAAGGTCAACCGCCTGGAAAACGAAATCGTCGAGGGCGATTCGGGGGCCTGGATGCATCTGGGCCTGGCGCCCGGCTTTGGTCGACGCGCCTGGCCAAAAATCGCCATGGCCGACCATCTCGGCGGCTCCGTTTTTTCGTTTCGTGATCGCGTATATGTGATGAATTCCGGTTCCGTCTTGCAGACGACTACCGGTCACTACGCGGGCTGCTGGCCCGGCGATGAGGCGCCCGAGTGCATCAACAACGGCGGGATGGTGCGCTCCGTCAATAACGATCCGCGCCCTTGCGACCCGGCGACGGGCGGCTGCGCCGATTGGCTCGACATTACCCCGAATAACGCCTGGTTTACTAACTTCTTTTCCGTGGTACTTACGTCGCTTTCGGATCTGATTCCCGCGCAGCGGCCCTTTCCGGCGGCGGCTGAATATTCCGGAAATTTTTTCGTAATCCGCAACGCCTGCGAAGTTAATATGGTCGGCTCGATGTGCGATTTGAGCCGGCACGACTGCGCCCTGGACGACATCACCTGTCCGGCCGGCCGCGAAGTTCCGCAGCTCTGGAAATGCGAACCGGGCCTCAGCGGCGCCGTCGAGGGTTGTGACAGCGCGGATTGGTCGCCGGTCGCCATGGACGCCGGCGGGCGTACGAACTTTGGCGACCCGAACAACCGCGCCGCGAGCCTGCTCGCCGTCAGCGGGAATCGACTCTACGTCGGTTTTGATAACCTGAGCGGGGGCGTTCAGCTCTGGCGCACGCGCAGCGGGGCGACCAACCCCGTCCAGAGCGCGGATTTTGAACCGGTCGGCGGCGCCGGGTTTGGCGCGCCCCTCCTGCAGCGGCGCATTTTCAGCTCGATCGCCATCAGCGGGGCCGGACGAAACTTTCTCTACCTGACGACCGGCCAGGCGGCCGGCGGCATGTCGCTTTTTGTCACGCCCACCGGTCCCTGAGCCGCGCCCGCGAATAATCCGCCTTACAGTACGTCGCTGCGTTCGTAGCATTCCGGATGGGCGGTTCGTCTCAATCCCGATGCGCGTATTTGCTGGTGATCCTCGCAAGTTTCAGCTCCTGCGCGCGTTATGAGGCGACGCAGGCTTTCCTGGCGCTGGGCGCGCCGGCTGCCGTGGACCTCGCGGCGTCAATCGGCGCGCCGCGCGTGCTCGCCCGCGGCGTCCTGGGCCGCGGCCTGGTTCTCGCGCTTTCCAGCGGCGAACGCCTGAACATCGATCGCGACGGCGTGCATGCGTTCGCAGCGGCGCTGGCGCCGGGCGAAGTGCGCAGCCTGTCGATACTGAGTGCGCCCACCGCGCCTGACCAGACCTGCACCCTGAACGTTGTCAGCGTGCACGGCGACGCAAGCGCAGCCCCGCCGGAGCTGCAGTGTACGGACGGCGTGAGCCCGACGCTGGCGGGCGTCGCGGCTCTGAGTCAGCAGCGTCTGCGCGTATTCTTTTCGCGCGGCATGCAAACGGCCTCGGCTTTGAATCCCGGACGGTATCGACTGAGCGAGAGCGCCGGCGTATGCAGCGCGAATGCAAATTACCTGAGCGCGCCCGCGACCGCCGATGCGACCATTTCCGCCGCTGACGCGCCCGAAGACGTCGCTGCGGGAAGCGTAAGCGTCGTCGATCTGGAGTTAAGCGGCGCGCTCGCGCCGGGCAAGCGCTACTATCTGTACGCCGATCGCGATCAACTTGCGGATCTGGCCAGTCCGCCCAACACGCTGGCGTGTCCTAATGGCGCAGCCGTGGAGTGGGCCGGCGCCCCCCGGCTGCTCGAAGCGCGCTGCGCGGCCAACCGGACTCAGGTGCGCCTGACCTTCTCGACGCCTATGCTGCGGGCCAACGCCGCCCCGCATCCGGACGGCGCAGTCACTTGTTCCAACGCGGTTGAATGCAGTCTGCGCTATCGCGTAGCCGGTCCCACGCCGGCGGGCGACGTGCTGTCCGTACGGCCGCTCGACGGTACGAACTGCGACGGAGCCGCGGCGGATGCAAGCGGGCTGCGCTTCTGCCTCGAGCACGCCCTGCCTCAGAGCGGCGGCGTGTACGCCCTGCTCGCAGCCAACAATGCAAACGGCGACGGCTTCGATAATTCGGGTTGCGGCTGGACGAGCTGCGACCTGCGGCCGGCGGCCGGCGCGAACGGTTTGGGCGCGGCGCCGGACGATCGGGTCGCATTTACGGGCTGCGGGACCGCGCCGGAAGCGCCCGACTCCGGCCCGATTAATCTCAATCCCTACGGCGACGGGAGTTATTTTGGATTTCTGGTAAGTTTTGCCAATCGCATCTTTACGGGACCTGGCGCCGGCGGCAATCTGGCGGCTTATTTTTACGCCGACGGCTCAAGCCCCGGCATTACATCGTTTCAATTCCAGCGCGATCTGAGCGGCGTTGTGCAACATGCCAATCCCGGTCCGTTCTTCAGCATAGGCTTTCCCGGTTGCACCCCGGGTCAGGCGAATGCGGCTTTGAACTGCGGGCCGCACAACGAAAACGGCCGCGGACTTTTTGCATCCGGGACCCTGGGCGGCGCGCCCATTTTGTTTTTGACCGGATCGCGGCCGACGGCCGGCAACAACGACTACATCTACTATGCGCGCGAACTGAACTCGCAGCTGAGTTTTTCCTACGTAGACTTATCCTCCGTATTAAACACAACCAACCCGGGCCCCAATGATTCGAATCGCGGCGTGGAATCCATCCTGACCTTTAATGATCGCGCCTACGTCATGATGCCCGGCGATAACATCAATCGGCCCTACCTGATCCGGCTAAACAACCTGAACGCCGAATCAAACGCCGGCGTCGACAGCGAGTTCATGTACATTAATCTGGCGCCAGGAATGGGTCAGTCTTTTCTGGATCCAGCCGCACATCCGCGCCCGGCCTACGGCGATCGCCTGGGCGGCTTGCTGGCGGCGTTTCGCAATCGCATCTATGCAGCCTCGTCGGGCTCGGTGCGCAACGGCGCAAGTTACGTGAACTGTTTGATCAACTCGGCCTACCCCGCCTGCGAAAACGACGGGGGCCTGGTGCGATCCGAAACGGATCATCCGGCGCCGTGCAGCGGACCGGGGCTGTGCTCCGATTGGGCCGACACAACGCCATCCGCGCTGAGCTTTCGACGGAACTTTTCCATAATCATGCCGACTTCGGCGAATCTGCATCCGTATCAGCGACCGTTTCCGGCTTACGCCGAGTTTAATGGCGCGCTGTATCTGGCGCGCAACGCCTGCACGACGAATATGTCCAATTTCGCCTGTCGCGAAGGGACGTATTTGTGCTCCGACGACGCCGTTACGTGCGCCAACCCCGCGCCGCAGCTCTGGAAATGCCGGCCGGAAATCGTCGGCGATGCAAACGAATGCGATCCGGATGATTGGGCGCTCGTCGCCGGCGGAGGACCGCTGAACGACGTGACCAACTTTGGCGACGCGAATAATCGCGAGATCACCCTGCTCGCGGCGCAGGCCGGCCGGCTGTATGCGGGATTTGACAATGCGGTCACCGGCGTCGAATTGTGGCGCACGCGACCCGGCGTCGCGGATCCGGCAAGCGCCGCAGACTTTGAACAAGCGGGCGCGGACGGCTTTGGCTTTCCAACCGTGCGCCGGCGATTTTACAGCTCGGCAAACATCAGCGACGGCGGCGCCCAATATTTATACATGAGCGTCGGCGACGCGAGCGCCCCGTTGGGCGTCTTTGTGCAGAAAAACTGAGACGGCCTAAAAATGAAATCGCAGCGTCAGGCGCCACTCAAGATTCGCAGCCCCCTCCGCCGACGCGCCGCCCGGCTCGCCAGGATAGCTCAGGTAGTGGACCGCGCCGAGCAATGCCAGCGCGCCCGCCGAGGCGTAGGTGCGAGTGCGCGCGACTGCAAAACGATCGGCCACGGAGTTATCCAGACCCAGGCTGTACAGCAGGTCATTGCGCGAATCTGCGGCGACGCTTTCCCATTGCTGGTAGTGATACAGCGCGCTCAAAAAAGCGAGGGCGAAGCCGGTCATGAGACCGTAACCGAGCGTCGCCCGACCCTCGTCGCGTTGCGCGAGACCCGGAACCCAGGAGTAACCGGGAAACCGAATCGGCGGGGGATGCGGCCAGTCCGGCCGGAGCGGTTCGAGCGCGCGTTCGTACGCCTCTGGCGTACGGTCGGCGGCCGGCGGCGCATCGACCGGCGCGCGGCGCATGGAGCGTATGCGCGACATGGGTAAAGTCACGATCACGCCGTCGCTGCGCCGGATACGCGCCTGGCCGTCGGGTTTCACGCCAAGGAACTCGGAGTTTTCGAGTACTTCGCCGTCGGTCAGCGTAATTTCGTCCGCCGCCAGACCGGCTGCGCTCGATAGGATTCCGAGAACTAACACGAGGGCGGCAGTACGCCAGAAAGCTCTTGACCAGGCCAGGGGTCGGGTTCTTCTGTGGGGCGCTGATCCGGGCAACATGAATCTGGAATCCGAGAAAGTCACCCTTGCAGAGGTGGAACAAGTTTACCAGAAGTACAAGACCGATCTGTGGCGTTTTCTGGTGTCGCTCTGCCGCAACTCTGACGAAGCCGCGGATCTGTTTCAAGGAGTATTTCTAAAAGTCGTAGAAAAGGCGCGCGACGGCTACATACAACGCGCGACCCTGCGTTCGTTTTTGTTTACGCTTACTTACAATCACTTCATCGATTCGCGCCGCACGCGCCGCTGGGAACAGGCCGGCGGCGACATGCTCGCCGCGATCGCTTCCAGCGATCAGCACGCTGACGAATCGGCGCGCATTTCCGCGGTGCTGTTGGCTGCATTGCAAGATCCGCAACTTCCGGAACGAACGCGCGAAGTCTTACGCTTGCGCTATCTTTGCGATTTGACAATTACCGACATTACGCGCACCTTGCAGGTGTCGCGCCCCACGGTGTACGCGGATCTGAGCCACGCGCTTGCATATTTGCGTCGCGAATTTGAAAAACTTGGTCTGACGCCGGACTTGCTCCGCGAGGATGGGTGAACAGGATGAATAATCCAGGCGATTCCACAATGCGCGACGACCCAACGAACGCGGACCCGCCGATTCCGGAAGCGATCCGGCGCGTTCGCGCACCTCTGCATACGCTTCCGCTCCCGGAAGATCTTGACGCCAGTACGCTTGCGTTGATCCGCACTGCAGCGTCCGCTCAGTCGGCGCCGCCGGCACGGTCCGCCGTACGAACGCCGGCCGTCTGGCGCAAGCCGCGGGTCTGGTACGGCGCCGCGGCGGCCAATGCGCTTTTCGCGCTGGGCTTTGGCTGGTATGCGCTGCGCCAGAGCCCGGCGCCGCTGCAGGGCGAGCTCGTGCGCCTGAGCGGCGGCCTTGACCGGGACGGCGAGATTCTTGAATCGCGCACGGAGAGCGGCGACGGCCTGGCCGTCGGCGAAACGTTTACACTGGCGGATGACGGACTGCTTTATCTGCAATATGCCCCCGGCTTCACGGTGCGCATCATCGGTCCGGCGCGCTTTCGCGTAAGGGCGACGGGACTGGCGCTTGAGGCCGGCCGCCTCGCGTTGTTCGCCAGCGCCGACCGTCTGAGCGGAGCGGAACTCGCCGAACAGCAACGAGCGCATGCCGCGTTCCGCATCGAAACCGCGCGCGCTGAGTATCGACTGCTGGGAACCATGGCTGAGCTGCACGTTTCGGCGGCGCCGGCGCGAACGGAAGTTCTGCGCGTGCTGGACGGCGCCCTGGGCGTGCGCCTGCATGCGACCTCGGCCGAGCTGCGCGCCGGGGCCGGGAGCGCCTTTAACGCAGTCGAGCGACGCGCCTTCGCCCTCGAACCAGAGGACCGCGTCGCCCTGCAACGGGTGCGCGCGTCGCTCATCGATCCGCGTTCCTCGGCCGCCTTAAATTTAGAGGAAATCCGCGCTATTTACGGTTCGGTCAGCGAATTCACGCTGCGCGACGGACGGATTCTGCAGGGCTTCCTGGTGCGCACCGAGGCGGGCGAAGCGATTCAGACCCCCGCCGGACCGGTCGCTGTGGAACCCGCAGACATCCTCTCCTTCACCCTGCTCGACGCCCCCTGAACTCCGGCCGGGCCGGCGGGGCGGAAGCTTCCCCGCCGGAATCAGGAAAAATAGCCGTCCGGCTCTTGACATCTTTCAAGTTACAGATTATATATATTGTAATCTGATACATGGGAGAACTCTTTTTGAAAACGAAACAACCTGGCAAACACGCCCCGCAGATGTCCGCCCTCGGGCTGGGCTGCATGGGCATGTCGGATTTTTACGGTTCGGCGGCGACGCGCGACGATCGCGAAAACGAAGCGGTCATCCGCGCCGCGCTCGACGCAGGCATAACCCTGTTTAATACCGGCGACTTTTACGGCAGCGGGCGCAACGAGGCCCTGCTCGGGCGGGCGCTCAAAGGTCGGCGCGATCAGGCGCTGATCAGCGTCAAGTTCGGCGCTCTGCGTTCGCCGGGCGGCGCCTTTCTGGGCTACGATGGCCGGCCAAATTCGGTAAAGAATTTTGCGAGCTACTCGCTGCAACGCCTGGGCGTGGACGTCATTGACATCTACCAGCCCTCGCGCGTGGATCCGGCGACGCCTTACGAAGACACGATCGGCGCTGTGGCCGATTTGATTCAGGAGGGCAAGGTGCGCTACCTCGGGATTTCCGAAGCGAACGCGGATCAGATTCGCAAGGCGCATGCCGTCCATCCAGTGGCCGCTCTGGAAATCGAATACTCCCTGGCGACCCGCTTCATTGAAGCGAGCATTTTACCAACGGTGCGGGAACTGGGCATTGGCGTCATTGCGTACGGCGTCGTTGGGCGCGGACTTTTGACCGGCGCATTGCCGGAACAACTGGCCGCCGAAGATTTTCGCGCACACCTGCCGCGCTTTCAGGGCGAAACGTTGCAGCGCAACCTGGAAAAGACGACGGTCCTGCAGCGGATCGCCCGAGAACGCGGGGCGACCCCGGCGCAGATCGCAATCGCCTGGGTGCTTTCGCGCGGGGAAGACGTAATTCCCCTTGTGGGAACTACGAATCAAACGCGACTCGCGGAAAACTTGAATGCGCTTGAAATTAGCCTGAGCCCGGCCGAACTGGCGGAATTGGACGCCTCGTTTCCCGCTGGCGCAATCGTCGGCGATCGCTATCCGACTGCGCTGATGGGAATGGTCGCAAAATAGCGGAGGCGTCGATGCTGCATGCCCCGAACCGGCCTGACATCGGAAGACCTGAAGACCGTCGCGCTGGACGCGGCGGAAAAAATGATTCGCCGCTTCGGGTTTGAAAAAACGCGCCTCGTCGATATTGCAAAAGAAGTCGGCGTAAGCCATCCGGTCCTGTATCGGATTTTTCCGGACAAAGCGGCGTTATTTGACGCCGTGTCCGAACGATGGCTGCGCCGCATCGACGCAGAACTGGCGAAGGTTACGACTCGCAAAACGTCGCCGAGCGCGCGCATTCACGAGTGGTTCTTAACTTTGTACCGCCTGAAACGCGAGAAAGTTTCGCAGGATCCGGAACTCTATCGCGCATTTAACGCGTCCGCCGAACGTCAGCGGCCTTTCATTGTCGATCATCTGAACGAAACGCGACGCCAGTTGCGCCAGTTAGCGACCGACGCCATCGAAGCGGGCGAAATAGCCAGACGCGATCCTGATCAGATCGCGCAGACGCTATTTGAGGCGACGATGAGCTTTCATCACCCGCGCCTGCTGCTCGATCAGCTTGAAACGGATCGCAGAGCGACGCTGAAAATCATACTGAATATTCTGCTCGCGGGACTGGCCGGGTCCGGCCGGAGCGCCTGATGCAGGATCCGCCGACGCTCTCAACCCGAATTCTCGACGACTTGTTGCGCGTCGGCGGCGAAGCGTTTGTGCGCGAGCTTTTCGGCGGCCTGGACGACCTGGCGCCCGATTTGATCCGGAAAGCGAGCGCCTGTCTTGCCGACGGCGATGCGGCGGGCGTGCGCGCGCACGTGCATAACCTGAAAGGCGTCGCCGCCAATCTGGGCGCACTGCCGCTGGCGCAGGCGGCCGAACGAGCGTTAACGGCGGTCGTCGAGGAAAGCGGCGCTGACGCAGCGCTGGCGGATCTGCGCGGCCGCTGGGCAGAGCTCCGCGTCGAACTGCTGGCGCGCGGCTTTATCGCCGGCCCGTAACGCGAGCCGCCGGTTTACAGAATCAGCCAGAGTATCGCCGCGCCCCACAAGAGCACGCTTACCAGAATATGGGGGTCGCGCACAAGATCGCGCGCCGTGTCTTCACCGCCGCCTTCTTTGTAGATCAGATAGACGTAGCGAAAGATCGCATAAATGACAAAGGGCGCCGTGTAGATCAGGTTTTCCGTGCCGTGAATCTCAATCGTGCGCTCATTCATTGCGTAGAGCGAGTAACTGATTATTACGCAGGCGACCGTCACGGCGATCATGATATCCAGGATTTGCGCGTTGTAGTGCTCCAGCACCCGCCGCGTTCCGCCGCCGCTGGAATGTTGCAACAGCTCCGCGCGTCGCTTGGCGAAGCCCAAAAACAGCGTCATGGTGAGGCCGCAGAACAACAGCCAGTGCGAGGGATGAATATCAATGCCAACCGTGCCGGCGAGGATGCGCAGCATAAAGCCCGCGGCGATAATAAACACGTCCAGTATGACAATGTGTTTGAGACCGAAAGAATAGGCCAGATTTAAGGTCATGTAGACGCCGATGAGCGCGGCCGCCAGCCAGCTCGCATACGTCGCTATGGAGAAGCCCAGGGCCAGCAGCGCGGCAGCGATCGCAACGGCCGTCGCAGGTCGGATCGCGCCGCTCGCAACGGGTCGCAGCTTTTTACGCGGATGCTGGCGGTCCTGCTCCGCGTCGCGCACGTCGTTCAGGGCGTAGACCGCGCTTGATACCAGCGAGAAACCGATTACCACCAAAAGCGTTTGAACGACCTTATCCAGATCGTTCCAGCGATGACCGAACAGAATCCCGGTCAGCACAAAGCTGTTTTTCACCCACTGATGCGGACGCAGCAGCTTCAGGCCGGCTACTATTGACTTCATACAAAAACGGCGCGCGCCTTAACGCGCGGGCGCATCCTCGTCCACGCGCACGTCGCGCTCCTGATCCACAATCTGTTTCACCTGAGCGAAGAGATTTAAGAGCTGATCGCGATCAGCGTCCGGCGGCGTGCGAAATGACGCGAACACCGTGCGGTAATATTGCTCTTGCTCCTGCAATTCGTAGCCGTGACGCGCCATCAATTGCGCAACGCTCGGGAGATTGGACCGAACGCAGGCGATGGTCACGAGTCCCGGAGCGTCGCCGCGAAAATCTACGTGAAAGCAGCAAATCACGTCCTGGTAGTCCAGTCGATCGATCTCGTCCTTGAGTTCGCGGAACGTCACGCGCTCGCGCGGACCGGCTGGATTCTTGTAGTTGATGAGTATGCGTTTGAAGTAGTGAATCTTTTGCCCGTCGCGATTCACTTCCATGCCGTTGATGATGCGGCGTTCGTCGGTCAGCTGCTTCATGATGAACTCGCCGCGCCCGCGCGAGCTTTCAAAGTCAAAAAACTCGGAATTGATGTCCGCCTTGAGCGCATTCCGATTAATATCCGACATGGTGTAACGTTCGCCTGGCGGCATTTCGTGCTTGAAACTGGCGACAAAGATCGGATTCACCGCATCGTTCTTAATTTCAAAACGCACTTCAGCGTAGCGGCCATGCCCATGTTCGATCAAATTCTGCAGGGCCTCCGTGACCATAAGCCGGACCATGTCCTGATCCAATCCCAGCAGGTGCGCAAAGCGCTTGGCCTGGTTTTTAATTTCAAACATGGTGCCGAGCTTCTCATCGATGCGATGATGCAGCTCCTTCTGAACCACCTCTTCGCGATCAATGGTGACCTGATAACTCAGGTTGGCGATGGAGGATTGGATAAACGGCGAGCGACGCACCGCCTCCAGCTCTTCGGACAAGAGCGCAACTTCGCGGCGGAGCTTATCCACCTGTTGTTCGAGACCTTCCAGACCGGCGCTTGACATAAGACGGGCTCCTGGCGTGTAATCGAGGCGCAGGCTCGCCCGCGCTTTTCCGGTTTATGGCGCGCGAGCGTGGCGCCAACTCCGTTTTCCGCGGCCTGTCTCGGACGCGCAAACTCGGAAGCGGACGTTCGGCGGCGACTGCGGGTCAGGGCGCGCCGGCGCCGCTCTTCTCGCGATCTTCGTAGCGCTCCAATTCTTTGCCAAAACGCTGGTAGGCGTCCTCTGGATCGGGCGTCTTAGCGTTCGCCGCCTCCTCGGGCTTGCTGATGTGCTTTAAGATGCGCCGGGCGCGCGCCAGATCGCCCGGATCGGCGCTGGCCTCGTTCTGCAGAATGCGATCGAGGGCCCGCCGCAGGCGCGCCGCGCGCACGCGCCACTCGTGATTCATGGGATACAGAATAATCGCCTCGTCGGCCGGCGCGTCTTTGCCGGCCGGCGGCAGAACCTGGAAGCCTTCTTTTTTCAGCACTTCGCGAAAGGCCGCGTCGTCCGGCTCTTCCAGCGCGTCGCGCACCGGTCGGATCAGGGCGATCCGACCTTCTTCCATATATATCCGGTCCAACGCCTCAATGATCCGATTCGTCCGCGAGACCGACGCGAGTTGCCGGCGCTTTTCGGCGCGTTCCAGATCGCGCTTCTGTCGATAGTCGGCCAGACGCTCTTCATTGCGCCGGCCCAGACCGGTCTGCTCTTCCTGGATTTTCTTCTTCGCCGACTGAAAGGACTGATCCACAAACATGCGAATATTGAAAGTTAAAAGCAGGCGATAATACCAGGGCATGTAATGAAAGTAGACGTTGCGCAGCATGCGCCCGTAGGCTGAGACGAATTGCGGATCTTCAAACAAATCGCCAAAGGCGCGTTCGTGCGCTTCCAGCAGAGACTTCATGGCGAGCGCCTGCCACTCCAGACCCGCCGGCGCTTCCGCCATGCCCTGTACAAGCTGACGAAACGCGGCGCTTTCATTGGCGACCAGGCAATGGACGATCCCGTCGCGGCGCTGCCAGGTTCCGTAAATGAGCGCCGGATCGCGCGTCAGTTCGCGAAACACGTCCGGATTTAACGCGTCTTTTTCCGCTTCAGTATAGAAAAGAATGCGCGTGCGCCAGTCGTTGGACGGCCGCGAAAGACCCTCGCGCAGGTCTCGAATCGCCTTATCGATCTCTTTCTGCCGCCGGTCCTCGTAGAGATTTCCAGCCAGCGGCGCAAAGGCCAGCGCCGTTTCAATCGTCAACTGCCCTGGAAAGCGCGCGCCCCGCTGTTGCGGATCGGATTGGATCGCCTTCTTGACGGCTTCCGCCCGGCGCGCGATGAAGTCGCCGGTTTGCGCGACGTACTCGTCCATATAATACGCCGCTTCTTCGAGCGCGATCTCTTCCAGCTGACGCTTGAGCCCGCCCAGGCCTTTGTATTTCGGAATGATCTTCTGCAGCAAGAAGTCGCCGGCGGTTTCGAGACGCATCAGAACCTCGCCGTCGCGCAGCGGCATCAGGCCGTAGTTCAGTATGTCCACGACGCGGCCGTTTTTGACCAGTTCAGTGCGAATATCCTCGACCGTACGCTGAATCAATTCCGGCGCAGGCAATAGATCAAACTTACTGGCATGGACCGCATCAAAGGGGTCGACAATTGAGTGCGGCAGTTCGGCCACCGGCAGCGTCTTTTCCGACTTAAAATCACGTTCAAGATCCCGACGAAAGTCGTCGGCGGAGGGCGGCGGCAAGGCGTCCATGAACATGCCGAGGGCGCGCGTCGAACCCAGCATGGTCTCGGAAAAAATATGATAAACCGTGTCGCGGTCGTCCGCGGGATGCGCAATGTAACAACACACGAGCTGCGCGCCGCCCGCGCCCGGTTCGAAGTCCAGTCGAAAGATCTGCGCAATAACGCCATCCGTCGCGAGACGGCCGACCACGTGCGCAAGATCCTTGCGCGTCATGTTAACCACGTCGGGGACGGGCGTACTCAAATTGAACAGCGCATTGCGGCGCGCGCTCTGACTGCTGGAAAGCGATTGGATGCTCCGGAATACGGCGTGCGGAATCTTCTCCGAGAGATTGGCGCCTTTTGCAAGGGCCTCGCTTTCACGGAGGATTTCCAGAAAAGGATAACGTTGCCGCGGGTTTACGCTCATTCCTGAAATAGCTGATTGAATACGTCCGCCAGCCGCTCCATCGCCTCGTCGACGCTGTCTACAATGGTGAACAGTTTCAGATCGTTCGGCGAAATCAATCCGACTTCCGCCATGTACTCAAAGTTAATCAAGCGATTCCAGAACTCCCGTCCAAACAGAAAAACCGGAATCACGTTTTTGATGGTGCGGGTCTGCTGAAGCGTCAGCGTCTCAAACAGCTCATCCAGGGTGCCAAAGCCGCCGGGGAACACGATCAGGGCGCGGGCAAAATACAGAAACCAGTACTTGCGCATGAAGAAGTACTGGAAGCTGATGTTCAAATGGGGCGAGATGTAGGGATTCGCCGTGGCCTCGTGGGGCAGCTCGATGTTCAGACCAATGCTCTGGCCGCCGGCGTCCTGGGCCCCGCGATTCGCCGCCTCCATGATGCCGGGGCCGCCGCCGGTTACGACCAGGATTCGGCGGCCGCGCGGTTCGGCGTTTTTCAACGACCAGTCGGTGACCTGGCGGGCCAGCTCCCGGGAGTGCACGTAGTAGCGATTGACGGCCTCGGGCGGACCGGCGTAGTCCTGGCCGGACAGGTCGCCGGCGCGGCGCATCGAGGCCGGCGGCTGCACCCGGGCGGACCCGAAAAACGCGACCGTATCCGTCACGCGCTCGTCTCGAAAAGTGGTCGCCGGATAGAGGTACTCGCCAAGGATTCGCAGCGGCCGCGCAGCCGGCCCGTGAAGAAAGGCATGATTTTCAATGACGCGCGGCGGTTTGCTCCGATGTTCGGGCGGGAAATCGTCCATATCTGCCATCTTCTGAGTAAGATCGGTTCGCTTGCTGCGGAAAACAAGCCGCGTCCAGGCCGCCGCGCCCAAAAGCGATTCGCCCATGTCGTCTGAACTGCCGCCGTTAACGGACTCGGGCCTGCGCATTGCCGTAGATGCGCGCCCGCTCGCTTTTCCGGGCACGGGCAACGGCACCTACTTGCACCGCATGCTGCGCGCGCTGGCGCGACTGCGTCCGGACGATACCTGGATTCTCCTCTCCCACCGCGGCGTACACGGCGCTTACGCCGATCTCTTGAGTTCGCCGCGTTTTGAACTGGCGATTGACTCCGGCCCTCTCGCAAAACTGGGCCCCTTGTGGCTGCACTTGCGCGCGCCGCGCCTCGCGCGCGAACGCCGCGCGGATTTGTTCTGGGGCACCCTGGGCATACTGCCCCACCGCGTGCGCGAACGCCTCGGAGCGCCGATTCTGGTAAACTTTCACGATCTGAACGCGTGGCGCGCGCCGGAAACGATGGTGCGCTGGAACCGCTGGCAACATCGCCTGTTCGACGGCGCCGCGCTGGAAGCGGCCGACATCGTACTGTGTCTTTCGGAAGCGACGCGCAACGATATTCGCGCCGTGTTTCCAGAACTTTCGCCGGAAAAACTGGAAGTCGTTTACCCGGGTTGCGAGATCGCTGCGAGCGCGGAACAACCGGCGAATTGGCCCGGTCCGGCGCGCGGATTTTTCTTATGCGTGGGCACGCTTGAGCCGCGCAAAAATCAACGCACGCTTCTGGCGGCCTACCGCGCCGCCCGCGCCGGCGGGTCCGAACTGCCGCCCCTCGTCTTCGCCGGCCGGCGCGGCTGGGGCGCAGAAGACCTTTATCAACTGCTGAAGTCCGGCGCGTTGGAGTCGGAAGGCGTCTACTACCTGGAAGGCCTGAGCGACGCGGGCCTGGTCTGGTGTTATGAAAACGCCGGGCTGGTGATTCTGCCCAGCCTGCACGAGGGTTTTGGTCTGCCGATCCTGGAGGCCTACCAGCTGGGCGCGCCGGCGCTGGTTTCGGATATTCCGATCTTTCGAGAAATAGCGCCGCTGGCCATGTTTGCGCCGCCGCGCGATGAGGCCGTCTGGCGAGTGCAGTTGATTGCGGCCGCGCGCGAATTACGAGCGGGTCGTTTGCGAGCGCCGCGTTTAAATCGACGCTTGTGGTCCTGGGAAACTCGAGCGGAAAAACTGGCGGCGCTGATTGGCGCGGCCCGCGAACGCGCCGCAACACGCCGGACGCCGGCCGACGGTTGAACCGAAAGGTTCGCCCCCGGGCGCCGGGGGCGAAGAATCAAATCGCTTATTGAGCGGGCAGGCCCATGGCCTGAACCACTTGAGCGAAGCAGACGCTCACATCTTTAGTTTCGCAGGATTGCGAAGTGATGCAGGCCGTCAGTTCGGGCAATTTTGCCGGATATTTCTCTTCGATGCCGGCCATCATCTGACCGCAGGCTTGTTCGCCATTCGGGATCTGGCCGATTTTCTTATCGCAACGCGCGACTTCAGCGCAGAGCTCCGCGTATTTCGAAGCGTCCGGTTTGGATTCCTGTTTACACGCCGGGAGAATGACCGCAAGGGTCAGCGCCGCCAGCGTAAGGACGATTTTGCTCTTCATGCCGCC
The DNA here is from genome assembly GCA_036170535.1 of Leptospirales bacterium. Lineage (GTDB taxonomy): Bacteria > Spirochaetota > Leptospiria > Leptospirales > Leptonemataceae > SSF53. The sequence goes on from JAVHPJ010000124.1 coordinate 26,044, forward strand.
CAGCCTGCGTCTACTACCGGGCCTGTCAAGTCCGGCTTCGCGGGTCGGCGCCGCCGCCAGGATTGCTTGACCCGGCGTCTACCGGGACGCACCTGGTATTTGCCCCATGAATTTCACCTCGCTGCACTTTGCGGGATTTTTTTTGGTCACCCTGATTCTGGGGCACGCGCTGAAGAACCGCCCGCAGAAGATCTTCTTTCTGCTCGCATCGTACTATTTCTACGGCGCATTTGAACCGATTTACCTCGCGCTGATTCTGCTTTCTACCGGCCTGGATTATGTCCTGGGCCTCGCTATCCAGGCCGGACACAAGCTTCAGGACGGCGAACCGCTCGAGCGTTTTGACGCCGTTTTCGCCCGTGTGAGCGCCCGCGCCTGGATCTGGTGTTCGGTCGTGATGAACCTGGCGCTGCTCGGTTATTTCAAATATACTAATTTCGGCATTGAGATCTTAAACGACCTTTCGCCCTACGGCGACACCCTGCTGGCCTGGCCGGCGGCGAACATACTTTTACCGGTCGGCATCTCGTTCTACACGTTTCAGTCGATGTCCTACACCATCGACGTGTATCGGCGTCAGCTCACGGCGCGGCGCAGCTTCGTCGATTTTGCGCTCTACGTCGCTTTTTTTCCTCAGCTTGTCGCCGGACCCATCGTGCGCGCCACGACCTTTTTTACCGACCTCGATCGCACCCGCGAGGTGCGGCAGCAGGACATGGTCGTCGGGCTCACGCGCATTGTGGTCGGGTTTTTCCGTAAGCTCGTCCTGGCGGACAACCTGGCGTTGATTGTCAATCAGGGCTTCGCCAATCACGCCCAGCTGCATCCGATCGACTTATGGGCGGTCGGGTTTGCGTTTGGATTTCAGATCTATTTTGACTTCGCCGGCTACACCGACATTGCGCGCGGCGTAGCGCGTTTTTTCGGCTTTGAATTTGAGATCAATTTTCTTTATCCCATGGCCGCGCGTAATATTCGCGATCACTGGCAGCGCTGGCACCTTTCGCTCACCACGTGGATCCGCGATTACCTGTATATTCCGCTCGGCGGTTCGCGCGTCAGCGTGTTCCGGCAGCAGGTAAACGTCTTTGTCGCGTGGTTTTTGACCGGCGCCTGGCACGGCGCAGCGTACCACTACATCGCCTGGGGACTTTCGCAGGCGGCCTACCTGGTCGTGTATCGCGAATATTCGCGCACCCGGCTGCGCGCCTGGCTGCATGCGCACGGCAGCTGGCCGTACGCCGGATTTGCGCGAGTCTTCACCATGTTCTGGCTGTGGTTTGGATTTATATTATTCCGCGCTCCGGACATGCACACGGCCTGGACCATGCACGGGCGCGCGCTCGGCGTGTTCGACCTGACCGGGCTGATGCGCGCCGCGTGGGACTTTCTGTTTCATGCCGGGCCGGCCGCGGCATTGAGCCTCGCAGTGCACGGACCGCAAGATTTCGCGTATCCGGAGCCGATCTACGCCGGCTGGTGGATCTTCCTGGGCCTTCTGTGGGCCTACGAGTATCTGTTTGATCGGCTGCAACTGGAATACTTCTGGAAAGAAGAAAACCGCGGCAAACTGATCCTGATGTTGACATTGATGATTTTTGCGGTGATAATATTCGCGCCGCCTGAATCGCCTAACTTTATCTATTTCCAATTCTGATGCGCGAACTTTCTAAATTCCTACGCGATCCGCGCTTTTTTGCGCCTTTTGCAATCGTACTCGGCTTTGAGATTTTTCTGCAGAGCGGCGTCTACAATCGGCTGCTCGAACCCAACTCGTACGCCGCCAGCGTACGCCACATCATGCGCACCACGCAGGCTTCCGAGGTCCGGCCGAATGTTTTGATTCTCGGCACTTCTGTCGCTTACCAGGGCGTGAACCTTCCCTATCTTAACGAACTTGTAAAAGATACGGGACTTGTCGTTCAGAGCGCCGCCTGCCAGGGCTGCATGGTGGAAACCCAGTATGCGTTGTATCGCACCCTGGGCCCGGAGCTGACCGGAGTGCGCGCGGTGCTGCACTTTGGCGAAACCGCGCTGGCGTGGAAAGCGCGCCATACGCTCGATACGGCCAATCGCAGCATGCTCGCGCAGTTTCCGCGCCGGACCACGTTTGATATATTGCACCGTCTGCAATTTGATCTCAAGCCCTGGGATTACGTGTACTACAATGTACGTTCCGCGACCTACCAGGCCGATCTGCGCGACTTCACCCTGGCCCCGCTCACGCGCATCAAGGCGCTCACGCGTTTTGAACGCAAGCGCCGCTTCGACTATCCGTATGTAAACGAATACGATTACAGCATGGCTGTTTTTGGCGCACTTGATCTGGAAGACTGCGCCAAAAAAGCGTCCACGGCCCGTCCCGATCTGATCGCCCAAAACCTGACCGACCGACATCACCAGAACGCAGTCTTCCAAACCTGCGAAATTGCGCGCTGGGAGGCGCAGGTGCCGGAGCTGGGCGGCGTGCAGTGGAATGCGCTCTTCTTTTCGCGTCTGGATCAGTTTTACGACGAGATCGCCGGCGATAATCGCCTGGTTGTGACGGCTTTCCCGCCCTATTCCGATCTGGTGCTGCATTTAAACGAAGATCGCCGCAAAGCCGTATGGGAGCGCGAGCTTGCGAAGATACACGGCGATCGTCCGTATCGACTGATCGATATGCGCCGCTCGCTCGACGGCCCGCTGAATCAAACCTACTATTACGATCTTTTGCACCTGAATGCGCCCGGCGCGCGCGCCTGGACCGAGCAGATCGCGAAGGAATTGCGCCCGCTTGCGCCGGTGATTCTCGGCAAGGCGAACTGAGATGCTGTTCACCACGCTGGGCTTTCTGGTTTTTTTTGCGCTGACCTATCTCGTCTACTGGAGCGTCCCGGGACGCGCAAAGCTCTATACGCTCCTGATTGCATCGATCGGATTTTATGCGGTCTGGTCGATTCCCTTCGCGCTGCATTTCCTGGCCATGGTCGGCTTCACCTACTTCATGGTGCGCCGATTGCTGGCTCTGCCCGACGGACGCCGGCGCAACCTGACGCTCGGCTTTACGGTTGCAGTTAATCTGACGAATCTCTTCTTATTCAAGTACTTCTATCTCTTGCTCACGGCGCTGCACGATGCGACTGACGCGACCGTCTTCACAGCAAAGGCGTTTAATCTCTGGCTCGAAAACCGGATCGGCTATCCGGAAATCACGCTGCCGCTTGCAATCAGTTTTTACACCTTTCAGTTAATCGCCTTTGCAGTCGATGCGCACCGTCGGCAGACTCAGACGAACATTGAACCGCTCAAGTTTTTCGTATTTATTCTGGCCTTCCCGCAACTGGTCGCCGGGCCGATTTTGCGTTACCCCGACTTTTATCCGCAGCTGGACGCGGCGACTATCCGGCCGCGCGAAGATTACATTCGCAAGGGCATGTTCCTGTTGCTGCTCGGCCTGATTAAAAAAGTTGTAATCGCGGATAACATGATCGCGCCGATCAATCAGATCTACGCCGCGCCGGAAGAATACAGCGCGTGGACGCATATTGTCGCCGCGGCAGCCTTTTCCTGTCGCGTGTTTTGCGATTTTTCCGGTTACACGGACGTGGCGCGCGGCATCGGTTATTTGTTGGGCTTTCATTTTCCGGACAACTTCCAGGCGCCCTTTCTGCGCACTTCGTTGCGCGAACTCTGGCAGGGCTGGCATATCACGCTCACCACCTGGATGCGCGATTATATTTACATTCCGCTGGGCGGCAATCGGCGCAGCCCGGCGCGCAATTACTTCAATCAGATCCTCACGTTCACCCTGGTGGGCGCGTGGCACGGCGCCAATTACACCTACATTATGTGGGGCTTCATCCACGGCGTCGCGCTGGCGCTGGAACGACTTTTCAGCGGCTGGCTGGGGCTGGGCGCAAAACGCGGCGCGGATGATTTTTCTCCGCTCGATGCGCAGGCTCAGGCGCCGGCGCGCGCTTTTGTCGGGCGCGTCGGCCGCGCCGCGCTGGCCCTGGTCCAGGGGACGGCGGTTTTCGGCGTGTTCGCCGTGGGCGCAATTTACTTTAACTCCGCAAACCTGGGCGTAGCGCACACGATCATCGCGCGCATCTTCACTCTGGCGGCCGGCGAGAGGTCGCCCATGATCGACTTTTTGCTGGGCATGATTGCGCTCACGCTGTTTTTCAATTGGCTGCAAACCAAACGTGATGTAAAGCTCCCGCCGCGCTGGCTGCAGTACGTCTTGCTGACCCTGTTCGGTCTATTGACTGTAGCGCTGCTCGGTCGCTACGCCCCGGGCGCGCAGGACTACATCTATTTTCAGTTCTGACCGGAGACGAATGTGGATTTACTGAAACGACGTTTCCTCTGGATTCCGCTCCTGTCTTTCGCAGTCGTATTCGCGATCGATAAGATCTTTTACCTGCCTGTCGTCCAGGAACATACAGTCGACTGGCGCAAAATTGAACCTCTATTTTATTCTTCGCGCGAGCATTTATTCCGCCAGCTGATCGAGGAACAAACCGAGCGCCGTCAGGCGAACCTGCAGCCAGGTTTCATATTCGGTTCTTCCCGCGCCGGCGAATTTGATCACGAATATTTTGAATCTCGCTTGAAGAACAACTATACCTACAATTTCAGCGCGCCCTTTTCCTGTCCGGCTTATTATTACTACTGGCTCGATCGAATTCTCGCTGCGGGCGTGCGCCCCGCTTTTGTATTGATCGAGTCGGACGCAATGACCCTGGGCGCCGACTCACTCGAATACGCCCTTAAATACTCTTTTGATGCGCGTTTTGTGGCGACGCATACGGACCTTTTCCGGCGAACGCCCGCGAATATCTGGGAGATCCAGGGCCGCGGGTTTGCGTATTCGGAAAGCGAAGACTATTTTCTCCTGCGCGCCTTTGCGCTGTATCGTTATCCCTTCGACCCGAGCGTCGTGCGCGCGAACAATCAGACGATTCTTCTGCCGCCCCTGCCGGGCCAGAACGCCGCGCCCCTCCCGATCCCGGTGCGCGCCCGCGAATTCCGCAAGCAGGTCGAACCGATCGTCTTTATGGCGAATGAGATCAAACTGGGCGGCATTCCGAATCCTTTGAGTTTTCAGGTCAGTCCGGAGGAAATGCAGAAGGACGCCGAAATGCGCGCCGCGCGGCACCTGGCGAACTACCGCCAGTCGCCGACGCAGACGCTTTTCTTTTTAAAAATGGCGCGCCGGCTGGCGCAGGAAAACATTCCCACGCTGGTGTATTCGCCGGTCGTAGCTCGCGAATTTTACGAGCAGTATCGTCGATACAATATTCTCGCGACTGTGCAGGCGCCCATGGAGCGCGCGGTCGCCTCGATTGAGCGCGAATCGGCCGGCGCTTATGTTCGTGTTGTGAACCCCAACGAAGACCCGCGCATGACCTGCCGCGCCTTTGTGGATTCGTTTCATCTCAGCGGCGCCTGCTTTCCGAACGTAACCGATCTTTTGCTCGAGGCCCTGCCGGCCGACCTGCGGCGCTGACGCGACGTAATCCGCGCGGGTGCACCGGATCGACGAAAAAAAGCGTCCGCCTTCCCGTTTGATTTCGTCTTATTGAGTTAAGAAAGTGCGCGGTCCGCGGATTCCAGGACAAACTGCGCCCGAGGCGAAGCTATGCGATTTCTGATTGCCCTGCCCCTTATGTTCAGCCTGTTCAGCGGCTGCGTCAGCGCGTCGCGATTGGAGAATGCAGAACAGGAACGCGATCAGGCGCGCGAGGCGGCCGCGAACCTGGAACTGGAACGCGCGCGCATGGCTGGCGAAATCGAGCGGCTCAGCACGCAACTTGGCGAGCTGCAGAAAAAGAGCGAAGAGACCTCGCGCGACATTGGCGCGCTGCAAAACGAAAACGAATCGATCCGCCAGGAAACGGAAACAGTCCGCGAAGAGGTGCGCGTGGAGCGCACGCGCCTGGAAGAGCGCATCGCCGCGCTGGAAGCCGAGCGGGATCGGCTGGACGCTCAGTCGGCGCGCCTGCTCGCCCAGCTGCAACGGCTCCAGCGCAGCCGGGCCGCCCTCGACGCGGGCATGGATCAGGCCGTGGAAGAACTGGCGGCGGCCCTTGAGCCGGAATTAAAGTCGGGCGCGGTCGAGATTCAGCGCATGGACGGCATTGTCCGCCTGTCCCTGAGCGAAACGGCGGTGTTTCCCTCCGGCGTCGCGAGCCTGGATCGGGCGGACGTGCGCATACTCGGCAACGTTGCGATACTGCTGCGCCGCTTCCCCAACATGCAATTTTATGTGGAAGGTCATACGGACAGCGTGAAGATCAGCGGCCCGCTGGCGCGACGTTACGCGACAAACTGGGAACTGGGCGCCGCGCGCGCGATTAATGTGGTGCATTATCTGACGGAACGCGAAGGCGTGGACCCGCGTCGTATCGCCGCCGTGACCTACGGCCCGCATCGCCCGGCCGCGAGCAACGACACGCGCGACGGCCGCGCAAAAAATCGGCGCATCGAAATCAGCCTGGTGCGCGTGACGGAGCCGGCGGCGGCGCCGCCGCCGACGGTGAACCGGCCGGACGCCGACGCCAGCGACATGAGTCCCATGCGCTATGTAATTAAGCGCCTCGCTACGGACGCGCCGCGCTCCCCGTAACGCGGTCCACGGGCGCAGACCCGCAATGCGTTATTGCGGCGATTGCAGTCCGATGCGATTGCCCTCGCTGTCAACAAGTAGCGCGAAAAAACCCGCCTCCGGGCTGATCTCTGTTTTGGGAACCAGGATCGTCGCGCCAGCGGCTGCGGCGCGCTCCAGGAAGGGCGCGAGATCCGGCCCCGCATTCAGGTAGACCAGCGCGCCGGAGGCGCTCGGTTCATAGTCCGGGCCGGCGGCGATGGCGCCGCTGATATTGGTACCGTCGTTCGGGAAAAATCCCATCTGCGCGCCCTGGATGTTTTCGACGCGCAGCTCGGCGCCCAACAGGGCGGTATAAAATTTACGCGCGCGCTCGAAGTCGCGGGCCGGGATTTCCACCCAGCTGATCACGTGCGGCGCACCGGACTCGCCCGGTTTACACGCGACGCTGCAGAACAACAACGCAAACGCGGCCGAGACCAGAGTAAATTTTTGAATCACAGGATACCTCCGTTTTTTCGGGTCGGAGTATCTGCGATATTGCAACGCGCGTATTGTAAAAATCCGACATTGTTTGGGCGCCCCCGACGAAGGGCGGCGGCTGTGGATCACAAAAACAATGCGTTCATCGGATTTAATTCGCAGAGATATTCGCGCGGACTCAGCCCGACCAGCGCTTTAAACTCGCGATTCAAATGGGGCTGATCGTAAAAACCCGCCGCCTGCGCCGCATCGGCCAGGCCGCCCGGCTCGGTCTGGATCAGTTGCACGAATCGGCGCAGCCGTACGACGCGCGCGAATTCTTTGGGTGAAAGTCCGACCGCGTCCCGCATCCTGCGTTCTAACTGGCGCTCGCTGACGTCGTACCGCGTCGCAAGGGCCCGCACGGTCGCCAGACCGCCCGTGTATTCGAGCTCGCGCACGCAGCGCATGGCCAGGGTAAGATCCCCTTCACGCAAGTGCTGCAATAAAAAGCGCCTCAGATCGGCGATGGCATCTTCCGGAGCGGCGTGGCCGGCGAGCGACTCGGCCAACTCCGCCGCTCCGCGTCCCCATGCCTCGGCGGCATCCAGGTAAAGGCCGTTTAACTCGTAGATGGGCGCGCGGAGAAACGCGCGCAGGCCCCAGGGGAAAAAACGCACGGCGATCAAGCGGATGCGCCGCGGCGCCTCAAGCAGCAAGGCCGTCTGCATCGGACCGGTCAGCAGCAGTCCCGGTTGATCCACCAGACGATCCCCGCCGGTCACGCGGCGAAAGGGCTGCGCGTGGTGAAAGACGAGTTCCAGCTTGCCGTCGGGCAAAATTCGATCCCGCGTAGCCTGCGGTTGATCGGCGCTCAGGCTCCAGTAACAAGCGACGTACGGACGGAGCCGTGCGCAGGGGGCATATTCGCGGTAGTCCAGAAACGCCTCGCGACGACCGCGCCGGCCGTCGCGTTCGAAACGATCGTCCGCGACGCGTCCCGTCAATCGAATTGCCGCCGCTCGCCGGCGCGCAGGGCGGGGATGCGCTGTGCAAGCGCCAGCGCTGCATGATTTTTTGGATGAACTCTCAAGGCGCTGCGCCAATTCTGTCCGCGCTATGCATATACTCACTCTGGTGCGCCACGGCGAAAGCGTCTGGAATAAGGAAAACCTCTTCACCGGCTGGACGGACGTGGACCTGTCGGAAAAAGGCGTCGCCGAAGCGCGCGAAGCCGGCCGGCTCCTCAAGGAGAAAGGTTTCACTTTCGACATGGCCTTCACCTCGCGCCTGAAACGCGCGATCAAAACGCTCTGGCTGATTCTCGAAGAGATGGATCGCATGTGGATTCCGGTCACGCGCAACTGGCGCTTGAACGAACGTCACTACGGCGCGCTGCAGGGACTGAACAAAGCGGAAACCGCGGCGAAATACGGCGAGGACCAGGTGCATATCTGGCGGCGCAGCTTCGATACGCCTCCGCCCGCGCTGGAAAAAAGCGACCAGCGCCACCCCGATTTTTCGCCCGTGTATGCGGATTTAAAACCCGAGGAGCGGCCGGCTACGGAAAGTTTGAAGGACACCATTGCACGCTTTTTGCCGGCCTGGCATAACGACATTGCGCCGCAGATTCGCGCCGGCAAAAAGGTCATCGTCACCGCACACGGCAACAGCCTGCGCGCCCTGGTCAAGTACCTCGACAACATCAGCGACGAAGACATTTTAAATTTGAATATCCCGACCGGCAGCCCGCTCATCTATGAGCTGGATGATAACCTCAAGCCGATTCGCAGCTATTACTTGAAAGACCAAAAATGAGCGCGCTTAAGTTTTACTGGTACAAGGGCTGCTCCACCTGCCGCAAGGCGAAAGCCGCGCTCGACGCAGCCGGAGTCGCGTATCGGGAAATTGATATTACGAGCACGCCCCCAGCCGAAGCCGATTATAAACGCTGGCTGAAGTCGGGCCAGGTGGAACTCAAGCAGCTGTTTAATACGAGCGGCGAAGAATACCGCAAGGGCAAAATAGGGGATCGGTTAAAGGCCGGCGAAGGCGCGGCCGAGCTTTTGCCCCTGCTGGCAAAAAACGGCCGCCTGGTCAAACGACCGATTCTCACCGACGGCCCGCGCGTCACCGTGGGTTTCAAAGATCCCGCGGCGATTCTGGCGGTGTGGACGGCGTAGTCCTGCAGGTTGGACCTAATAACTCCCCCGCGAAATTACTGGGATACCAAGCCCGGTGACTCTCGACAAAATTCAGCAACGTCGGGCTGTGGCGCAATACGTGGGACATATACTCGCGCCAACCTGCGCGAGTCTGTAATGGCAGCGTGTTCAATTCCAGAAAGACCTGCTGAAAAAAATCGGCCAGCAGCTCCGCCATGACTTCCGCCTTTCTTTTGTGTCCGGACCACCGCCCTGGACGAACGCGTTCATAGAAATAGGGCCGTAGCTCTGGACGATCCAGGAAAAGTTTGTGAATGTCGTGCATGCGACTGTACAGGTGTTCCGCGGCCGCGAACTGGAGGGTCTGCCTTGCGTTGTGCAGCTGACGCGCGATATAAATCAAGCCGGCACTCGCGGCCAGAGCAGCGACGGCCGAGGCGACGGCCGTTATTGAATCAGCCATTTTGCATGTAATGAGACATAATTCCCACACTGGATCCTCCGCGAAACCTTCCCGCTTGCGCGAGGCTCCTGCGGCATTGCGCACAGTACCACAGGTTGCGGAAACTCAAATACTGTTTCGAAGATTAAAATAGTAACACGCGCCTGCGCATGCCAGTCCTTCCACCAATGCTGGAGCTGCCTCAACGACGCGTGCGGTAGCGTGGAATGAAGCCGACCTACTCAAACGCACGATAGGCGCCCAGGCTGAAACTTTCAGGGACATCCCGGAAGCGCCGTTCGATGGTCGGCCGCCCGTTCTCATACACGTATTGCCGATCCGGAAAACCGTCGTCATCAAAGTCAATCCACTCATCAAAGATCGCGCCCTCGGGGGTATACGAGCGCGCATATTCGGCCATTCCGTTTACGTTTGAATCGAACCACAGATTGGTTCGTCGCCCGTCGACGGAGAAGCTTTCGCCCCGCCGCACAATACCCGTGTCCGCATCAAAACAATACCGTGCTGCCAGCCGCTCGTTTGCACGCCAGCGGTCGGTACTGCAATCGCTTCGTTCGTCATAGACGCTGCGCACCAGTTCCGCTCCGGTATATCGACTCAGTTCGCGATCGGCCTTGCGAAACGAAAAACCGAAGATCAAAACCAGGACGATCAGAACTCCATTGAGTATCAACGATGCGCGATTCAAGGCGACATTGCTGCGTGCGCCGGATTCGGCGCGGGCGGAAGCGCGGCCCGATGGCGGCCAGACGCCCGCGTCGTCGTGCTCCTCCTCGTCCGGAGCTTCGCCGTGTTTGATGAGATACAACGCCCGCTCAGCGTCTTCCGGCCGCGTCCAGATTTCCGACTGCCCGCCCTCAAACGCACCGCCGACATTCATACCGCGCACTTCCGCGGGAATCTCGTGCGCCTTGAGCAACGCAGTGATAATTGAAATCTCCGCCGGATTTGGCGAACTGTAGATCCGTTTCATCGCGCCGCTTACACCTGCATCGTTTTCCAGCGTCCGCGTTTAAACAGCCAGAGCGTAAACAGGCCCACCGCCGTCTCGGAAAAAAACACCGCCCAGAAAACGCCGGAATGACCGCCGTCCATCACGATGGCGAGCACATAGGCCAGCGGGATTTGAATCATCCAGAAGAAGATCAGGTTGATCCAGGTCGGCGTGGTCGTATCGCCGGCGCCGTTAAAGGCCTGCACGGACACCATCCACCAGCCGTAGACGCAGAACGAAATGGCCAGGATGCGCAGCCACTCGGATCCGATCGCAATGACAGCCGCGTCAACGGTGAACAGGCCGATCAGTTCGCGACTTAAAAGAAAAAACGCAAGGGAAACCAGCACCAGGTAGCCCATGTTATAAAAGCCGATTCTCCACACCGAGGATTCGGCGCGCTCCGGTTGTCCGGCGCCCAGATTCTGGCCGACCAGCGTGGCCGCCGCATTAGACATGCCCCAGGCCGGCATCATGGTGAACATCATCACCCGCATGGCGATTGTCGCGCCGGCCACGGCGGCCGTGCCCACGTCCGCCAGGATGCGCATGAGAAAAATCCACGCCGTCATGGCGATGATCATCTGCCCCACGCCCCCGAGCGACGTGCTCAACAGGTGCAAAAACGACTCCGCATTAAAGCGAATCTGGGCGGCGGCCAGGCGAATGTGTTTTCCCGCTTTGAACAAAAACCAGAGCTGGATCAACACGCCCGCGCCGCGCCCGATGTTGGTGGCTATCGCCGCGCCCTCGATGCCCATCGCCGGAATCGGACCCAGACCGAAAATCAGAATGGGGTCCAGGATAATATTCAGGCCGTTCGCCACAATCAATACGCGCATCGCAATGGCCGCGTCGCCCGCGCCGCGAAAAATCGCGTTGATCACAAACAAGAACATGATTACGGCGTTGCCGCCGAGCATCCACTGAGTGTAGCGATAGCCGTTCTCCAGAATCCACGCATCGGCGCCCATCAGCGTCAGGATTTCCTTCGAATAAAAAATCCCGGCGATGGAAAATGGCAGGGAAACCAGAAACGCGAGCAGGATCGCCTGCACGGCGGTCACTCCGGCCGCGTGTTCGTGTTTTTCACCGATCCGACGCGCGACAATCGCGGTCACCGACATCGACATGCCGATGCCGATCGAATACAGCAAAAACAAGACCGTCTCCGTGAGTCCGACCGTGGCTACCGCCGACGAGCCCAACTTGCCCACAAAGTAGATGTCCGCTATCGCGAACGTGGACTCCATCACGAGTTCGAGTATCATCGGCACTGCGAGCAAGAATATCGCCCGGCGCAGGCCGATCGAAGTGTAGTCCGCGTTCGTTCCGCGAATGGCGTTGCCGAGTTCCTGCCAGAGCGTGGCCGGTCGGCTCTCATTCGAATTGGCCTCAGGGCCCTGGCTGGTTCCGCTATGCATCTCTGATCCTTCTGCGGCGAGCGGCTGCGATGCACGGTTTGAGATCGCGCATCAGTCTCGCCGGGAATTGGCCAGAGGCCCTGAATCGTCGCGCTTGACAAGTCTTTTGAGCTATCGTTGCGAATTCTGCGACTGCGCCGGCGAGCGGGTCAAAGCGGTTGCTTTCGCACACTGATCGTGCTACGTTAAAGCTGCGCCGCTGACTGATCTGACCGAACCGAGGATTCTCGCCCCCGGCGGCCCGTTCTACGGGAGACCCGCAATGCTAGCATCCTCTGAAATCCGCAAAATCGCCTTCCTGGGCGATTATCTGCCGCGAAAATGCGGCATCGCCACATTCACCACGGATCTCTGCACCGCTATCGCCGGGCAATTCGACAGCATGAAGTGTCTGGTGATTCCGGTGAATGACGTGGAAGGCGGCTACTCGTACCCTCCCGAGGTTCGTTTCGAAATCGTTGAACAGGAGCTCGCCTCCTACTTGCGCGCGGCTGATTTTCTGAATATCACCGACGTGGACCTGCTCTGCGTTCAGCACGAGTTCGGCATTTACGGCGGGGCGGCGGGCAGTCATCTGCTGGCGCTCCTGCATGAAGTCCGCATGCCGATCGTTACAACCCTCCATACGGTGCTCTGCGATCCCGACCCGGAGCAACGGCGCGTGATGCGCGAACTGATCCGGCTCTCGACGCGCCTGGTCGTTATGACTGAGAAAGGTCGCGAGTTTCTCATCGACGTCTATCAGGCGCCGCCGGACAAAATTGATCTGATTCCGCACGGCATTCCTGATCGCCCTTTCGCCGATCCGAATTTTTTCAAAGACGAATTCGGCGTGGCTGGAAAAAATACGATTCTAACCTTCGGCCTGCTTTCGCCCAACAAAGGCGTTGAATTCGCGCTGCGCGCCTTGCCGCGCATCATCGCAGAATTTCCTAACGTCGTGTATATAGTCGTGGGCCAGACGCATCCCGGCCTGCTGCGTCACGAAGGCGAACTCTACCGCATCAGTCTGGAACGCCTGGCGAAAGACCTGGGCGTTCAGAAACATGTGGTGTTTTTTAACAGATTTGTCGAGCTCGAAGAACTGATGCGTTTCATCGGCGCAGCGGACATCTATGTTACGCCTTATCTCACGGAGGCGCAGATTACATCCGGAACCCTGGCCTACGCGTTCGGCGCCGGCAACGCTGTGGTCTCCACGCCCTACTGGCACGCCCAGGAACTGCTCGGCGATAATCGCGGCGCGCTCGTGGCCTTTCGCGATGCAGACGCAATCGCGACCGCAATCATCGGACTATTGCGCGATGAGAATCGCCGTCATGCTCTGCGCAAGGCCGCCTACCATGCGGGTCGCAACATGATCTGGTCGCATGTCGCCGAACTCTACATGCAGTCCTTTTATCAGGCCGGTCGGGATCACAGCTTCGTCGGTCGGAAATCATCGCCCATCCGCACCCTTGACGAACAACCTGGCCAGTTGCCGGCGCTGAAACTTGATCACTTGTTTCGCATGAGCGATTCGACGGGCATGCTGCAGCATGCGAGTTTTGCGGTCCCCAACTACGCCGAAGGTTACTGCACGGACGACAACGCACGCGCGCTGATTCTGACCTTGATGCTGGCGCCGCGCCAGACTCCGCCGCGCCCGCGCGTTCGCGAACTGGCCGCGACTTACGCCGCGTTTCTGAACTACGCATTTGATCGCAAGATACGACGCTTTCGCAATTTTATGAGCTACGATCGACGCTGGCTGGAGGAGTTCGGCTCGGAGGACTGTCACGGGCACGCGCTCTGGGCCCTGGGACTCTGCGTCGGCCGCGCCGGGCAGCCCGGCCTGCAAATGCTCGCGGCGGAGCTGTTTGAGCAGGCGCTCCCGGCGGCGACCAGCTTCACCTCGCCGCGGGCGTGGGCCTGCACCCTGATCGGCATCGACGCCTATTTGCGGCGCCTCAGCGGCGATCGACGCGCCGAACAAATCCGGGATGCGCTTACGGCGAAGTTGCTTCAGCGCTACGCCGACGCAGCGCGCGAAGGTTGGCGCTGGTTCGAAGACGTCGTCACCTATACCAACGCAAAACTCCCGCACGCGCTGATACTTTGCGGCCATTCCATGAATCAGCCCACTATGCTCGCCGCCGGTCTGGAAAGCCTCGCCTGGCTCATGCAGGTGCAGAGTTCGAACTCCGGGGCGTTTCGACCGGTGGGCTCGAACGGCTTTTACAGTCGCGGCCAGGGACGCGCCCTGTTTGATCAGCAGCCCATCGAAGCTCAGGCGACCATCTCGGCCTGCGTCGAGGCGTTCCATGCAACTGGCGATCGTCGCTGGGAAGTCGAAGCGCGACGTGCCTTTGAATGGTTCCTGGGGCGCAATGATCTGGGGCTGGCCCTCTACGATTCCAGCACCGGCGGCTGCCGGGACGGACTGCACATTGATCGCGTCAGTCAGAATGAAGGGGCTGAGTCCACGCTCGCGTTTCTACTGGCGCTGGCCGAAATGGAAACGCTACAGGGCGCGTTGACCAGTTTCAAAGAAGCGCCGGTCGAATAACCTGGACTTCGCGCGCACCCGCCGCAGAGCCGACGAAATGCACCCTGCTCTTCATGCCAAACGGATCGGGCCCACCTTGACTCCGGATCGCTCGCGGGTGCTGATGCGTCCGTTTTATCCGGTGAACGACGGCATCGCCAGACGGATCTGCGACAGCGTCGGCGCGCTCACCGAAGAACAGGCGACGGAAACTTTAAGACGCACGCTGGGCGAATTTGAAGATCGCCACGAAAACGTGGAACGCACATTTCGCCGACGCTACGACGAGATCGCGCGCCGGCTCACAACGCAGTTCACGGCCGCGCCGACGCGTCAGGCCTTGATCGGCGCTTATTTCTGTCACGAGTACTCGCCCGAATCCGCGGCGCTGTTCAATCCTTCGATTGTGCCGCATCCGGATCAAAGCGGATTGCAGGAGGGCGCGCTGCGGTTTATGCTGAGCCTGCGCGCGACGGGCGAGGGCCATATCTCCTCGATCACCTTTCGCACGGGCGCAATCAGCGCGCTGCATCGCATTACGCTGACGCCGCCGGCGCCCTACTCCGCCGAACCGGCGGCGGAAGCCGCCGGCGCATCCCCATTCCGCGTGAGCTTTAATCCGGACAGCCTCGCGTCACAGCGCGTTCTGTTCCCGCTTACGCCGGGCCAGAGCAACGGCATCGAAGATGCGCGTTTTGTTCGTTTTCAGGATGACGACGGATCGACGGAATACTTCGCGACGTACACGGCGTTTGACGGACGCAAAACCGAGTCCCAGCTGCTGCGCACAAAGGACTTTATTAATTTCACCTTTATGCAGCTTCAGGGTCCCGGCGTCGCCAACAAAGGCATGGCGCTGTTCCCGCGAAAAATCGACGGTAAGTTTGCGATGCTATCGCGCCAGGATGATCAGAGCATTTTCCTTATGCGTTCCGACCGCATCGACTACTGGGACGCGCCAACGCCTCTCTTGCAGCCGCGTTTCGCCTGGGAGCAGATTAAAATCGGAACCTGCAGTTCGCCCATCGAAACAGCGGAAGGTTGGCTGACGCTCAGTCACGGGGTCGGGCCCATGCGAAAGTACTGCATTGGCGCCTTTTTGCTCGACTTGAAAAATCCGACAAAAGTCCTGGGGCGCTTGCGGGAGCCGCTCCTGGAGCCCAATGAAGCCGAGCGGGAGGGTTATGTGCCGAATGTCGTTTATTCCTGCGGCGCCCTGCTGCATGGCGGCGAGTTGGTGATTCCGTACGCGATGAGCGACTACGCAACCAGTTTCGCGACGGCGACGCTCGATCACTTGCTGCGGGCGATGGTTCCGGACTCGGACGCCGAAAGTGCGCAGGGCGCCTGACCTCAAAGGCGCAATCCAGAGTCCCGTTCAAAAATATCGCTTGCATTCGCCGCTCGCAGCCTGAGGCTCCTTACATGCGGTTCCGCTCGCAGAAAATTTTCGTCTGGCCGCTTTTGGTCTGCATCGGCGGATTTTTCACTGCGCATGCGTCAGCGCAAACGGCGGACAACAGCGCGGCGGCGGACGAAGCGCCGGCAAATGCGCCCATCGTCACAGAGTCGCCCGCCGCCTTGCAGACCACTGGCGCCGGCCCCGCCGACGCAACCCGGCCCGCGGCCGGGCGCGCGGGTTTTGAGGCGGATCGCATCGTGTTTCGAGCGTACATGGACTCAACTCATATATCGGCGCCGGATTGACGCTTTCCGTTACTAACGTATTCGCGCGCCGCCAGGATATAATTCGCGGCCTGAGCTTTACGCGCCAGATCCTGGAACCGTTTCCCGAGGAAAGTTCCCTGCTGTCGATCGCCTCCCTGCAGTTCCTGCTGGCAATGCATCCCTTGCCGGACCGACGACTCGACCCCTATTTTGTGCTGCGCGGCGGCCCGGCCTTCGCGTCGGGCGAGGCGCACGCCGGCTACCATCCGGACCTGAGTCGCGCCAACGATTCGCTCCACAATGGGCGCGGATTTTCCTACGGAGGCGGCGTCGGCCTCAATGTTTATATTGATTCAATGCTGGCCATCAGCCTGGAGACATCCTACCAGTTCAGTTCCATCCGCGCAGATCAGTTCAGCAGCCGCACAACGTACAACGGGTATCTTACGCTGGGCCTGACGCTCAAGCCGCAATTCTGATCGACCGCGCACGCACGGCGCCGCTCCCGCGGCGCAGCCGGGTCGACGAGCGGCTAACGCCTGCGCTCCAAAAAAGATGGTGACCGTGCGCCGCGCCGCGCAAACCTAGCTGCGTCCCGGCCTATGAAATCGCTGCTGCAAGTCTCTCGCCTCAAAAAAAGCTACGGGGCCCGCACCCTCTTCGAAGAGGCCACGGCTTCCTTTGGCGAGCGTCAAAAGATCGGCGTCGTTGGCCGCAACGGCGCAGGCAAATCCACGCTCTTCAAGATCATTCTTGGTCAGGAGGAAGCGGACGAGGGCGAAGTCATCCAGAGCCAGGATCTGCGTCTGGGATATCTGGAACAGCATGCGCCCTACGAACCCGGCGAAAACGCCCTGGACTTTCTGCAGCGTTACACCGAACGCGAAGCGTGGGCATGCGGCAAGATCGCCGGTCGGTTCCAACTGAAAAACGAACTTCTGGAACAACCGCTGGAAACCCTGCCCGGCGGCTACCAGATGCGCGTCAAACTCGCGGCCATGCTTTTGCGCGAACCGAATTTTCTCATGCTCGACGAGCCCACGAACTATTTGGACTTGAACACGTTGCTCTTGCTTGAACGTTTCTTACAGGGATTCAAAGGCGGTTACTTGATTATTTCCCACGACCGCGAATTTCTCAAGAAGACCTGCGATCACACCCTGGAAGTCGAAGACGGCGACGTATTTCTCTTCCCCGGCCCCCTCGAAGATTATTTTGAATTCAAGGAAGAGCAGCAGGAGCAGAAGCTGCGCCTGAATCGCAACATCGAATCCCGGCGCAAAGAACTGGAATCATTTGTCACGCGCTTTCGGGCGAAGGCCAGCAAGGCGGCGCAGGCCCAGTCGCGCATGAAACAACTGGAAAAGCTCGAAACCATTGAAATCAAACATTCGTTTCGCGGCGTGAACATGCGCATCCCCGCCGTGGAAACGCGCAAGGGCGTCGCCCTGCGCTGCGAGGGACTTGCCATCGGCTACGAAAATCGACCGGTGGCCGCCGGCATTGATCTTGAGATCGGCCGCGGGCAGCACGTGGCGCTGCTGGGCGACAACGGGCAGGGAAAATCAACGCTGCTCAAGACGATAGCGGAATTGATCCCGGCGCGCGGCGGAACCTTTCGCTGGATGCCGAACCTGCGCGTCGCATTTTACGCGCAGCATGTGTACTCCGCCCTGCATCCCGGCGACGACGTCTACATGGCGCTGGAACGCTACGCCGCGCCCGGAACGCCGCGTCAGGAAATTCTCTCGATGGCGGGCGGATTTTTGTTCTCCGGCGACGACGTCAAAAAGCCGGTCGCGAACCTTTCGGGCGGCGAACGCGCGCGGGTTTGTCTCGCAGGGCTCTTGCTCAGCAAAAGCGACGTGCTGTTGCTCGACGAACCGACAAACCACCTCGATTTTGACACGGTGGAAGCGCTGGGCCGCGCGCTCGCGAACTGGAACGGCACGGTAATATTCGTCAGTCACGACCGAACCTTCGTCAAGCTGGCGGCCACCGCGATCGTCGAGATCTCGAATGGCGAGGTGAACGCGTACCATGGACCGTACGACGAATACGTCTACAGTCTGGAACTCCGCATCGAACGCGAACTCGGCGAAGAGCGCGGCGGTCGCAACGGAGCGGCCGCCGGACGCGAGAAAAACAAATCTGCGGCCTCGGCCCAGTGCCTCACTGTTATCAACTGGCCCAGTACGGAGAATGTCCCG
>JAVHPJ010000125.1:0-11491 GCA_036170535.1 Leptospirales bacterium
ACGCTCCTCCAAATACGCCAGCTCGCGGCGCACCTGATTCGGCGTAATCGGCAATACCACCACGGCGCCGTCCAGATCAATCAACTGCGCGAGCGAAAGTTGCACATCGCCCGTGCCGGGCGGAAGATCGATGATCAAATAGTCGAGTTCGCCCCACACGACCTGAAACAAAAATTGCTCTACGGCTTTGCCCAGCATCGGCCCGCGCCAGACCACCGCCTGATCTGCATTCAGCATAAAAGAAAATGAAATTAACTTAATACCGTGCACTTCATGCGGGAGTATGCGATTCTTACCGTCGCCCTGCAGGGCCAGCCGACCGTTGACGCCCAACATCCGCCCGAGCGACGGACCATAAATGTCCGCGTCCATGAGTCCGACCTTTAATCCGCGCATCGCCATCGCAGCGGCGAGATTGGTTGAAACCGTACTCTTGCCCACGCCGCCCTTGCCGGACCCGACGGCGATGATGTTCTTCACGCCGCGAATGCGATTGCCCGCTTCCTCGGGTTTGAGATTCGGATCATGTTCGAACTTTATCTTCAGGCGTCCGGGCAATTCCAGATTGCCAAGCGCGCCGCGCACCTGCGCTTCGAGCGCGATTTGGACTTTGCGATCCTCGTCCGGCGTTTTGAGCACCAGACGTACGGCGTCGCCGTCGGATTCCAAACGAGCAAACATGCCCAGCTCGCGCAGGTTCTGCTTGTACTGCGGGTGTTCTATTTTTTCGAGCGCATCGAGTACGCTCGATTCCAGATCGGATACGTTCACACGGGCAAGAAGCGAAGACGCGCCCGGGCGGGCCAGCCTTTTCCCGCGGCGGCGGCGCCACGCGATTCAGGGAAAGGGTTGTTTCCTGCGCAAGAGCCGCAAGCGTGGCCCATGATCGAGGAGTTGCGTCTTCGCCGTATTCACCGCATCGCACTGGCCGCAGTGCTGATCCCTGGCTTCCTTCTGCTTATTGGCGGAGCCATGAATCTCATTGGCCTGAGTCTGGAAGCCGCGGGTCGGCTGCCCGCAGGGGCGGCCGCCGGCACAGCGCCGCCGTTCGCATTGCGCGCAGCCGCCGCGGGGGGCGCTTTAGCGTTGGGACTTTTTGCGCTGGCGATCTACATTACTCGTAAAAAGCCGATCGGACTGACCTTGCTTGCGGTCGATGCGCTGCTGATCGCCGCGTTTCTCGGAATGGGCATGCTGGGCGCAGCCGCCGCAGTGCGCTGGCTTGCGCTCGTCCTGGCAATCCCGGCCCTCGCCGCCATCTGGGCCTTTCTCGCCGCCCGGCATCCGGCGCTGCGCGCATGGATTGCGGCGCAAGCTCCGCAGAACGAAACTCCCGACGTAAACCCGACAAGCGCTCCGGGCGCGGTTTAATCGGCGGACTTGCGCTTGTCGACAATCAACTCGCCGTCGCCCCAGAGGCGTTCGAGGTTGTAGTACTTGCGCTGTTCAGGTAAGAACACGTGCACAATTACGTCGATCAAGTCCAGCACGACCCATCCGGATTCGTAGTCTTCGGGGCGCAGCGTAACGCCATTTGGAATCGCCGCGCTGAAGCGACGCATGAATTCGCGCACAATCGACTTTAATTGTACAGAGGAGCCGACCGTTGCGATGACAAAAATGCTGAAGTAGGGATTCACGCGTTCCAGATCGATGGCGAGCAACTCTTCAGCTTTCTTCTCGTCAAAAAACGCAATCACCTCGTCGACGAACTTGCGGCGTTCGACGCTTTCGCGACGAATTTTCTCAGCAAAGGCGCGGTCTTCGGCCGTCGGCGCCTGCGGGCTCACGTCCGCCAGCTTTCGTCCAATGGCGCCAGCGAGATCGGAAGAGTGCGCTTCGCGAGCGCGGCCGCGCGAACGGCCGCCGCCCTGCTTTTTCTCAATGCCGCGCGTTGGCGATTTCAAGGCGGCGGTTTTCTTTGACGCCGATTTCTTCGCCGAAGGTTTTCGGGCGCCGCTCTTATCGGACGCAGTCGCCCTGGACGCGGATTTTTTCGAAGCGGACCGCGGCGCCGACGCGCGTCCCGCAGGAGCGGTTTTTCCGGCGCCGCGCGCGGCGGCGGTTTTTTTCTTGGGTGCTGGCATATTAACGAAGTTGGCGCGGATTAAAATCCTGGCCGATTATAAAGGTTACCGAAACGTCCAACGCCTGCCGGCGAAAGGCGACGCGATGGCGCTCCAATCCCGTCAGTTCGGCGAGACGCGCCGGAATGAATGTATTTCCCGATCGATCTACAATGTAGCTCTGATCGATCGGCTTATACGGATAGTTGTCTGCATGCAAGACGGGCATGCCCCGATCCTGGATATACTGCTTGAGACGGCGCGCCTGTCCGCCGACTTCGGTTCCGTTCAACACTTCCACCGGGAAGTTGTCTTGAGTTAGACGGCCCGCTTTCAAATTCTCGACAAACTCGCTGTAGCGAATACGCGCGCGGCGATCATTCACCACGAGCCGTTGCCGCCCGTTTTCTTGCACCAATTCCAGCGGCGCCTCCATCACGCTGATGTGAATGTCCTGCCGCGGCACCAGATATCCCGCAAGGCTGCTGAGCTCTTCCGGATTCAGATTGGAACCGGCCAGGTTCTTCGCCGCAAATGCGCGAATTTCCGGACTTTCTAGGCGTTTGTTTAAGGATTCGATATTCCAGAGCAGCGTGAGCAGCGCCGACTCGATGCGATATAAACGCTCTACGCCGCTCAGATACTCTTTGCCGCGTTCCTGAGCGCGTCGTGCGACGGCGAACTCCACAAGTTGGGCGCCGGAAAAATAACGAAGACCGCCGGGATACTGAAACTCCCCGTTTTCAAATACCAGCGGCTCTTCCAGAAAAAAGGTCACGCCCTGGGCCAGATCGATCAGGCGGGCCAGTTGACTGCGCGTGAGGTGAATATAATAGTCGCTGGAAAGTTCCGTGAATTTCGCCAGGCGATCGGCCGCGGCGGGGCCGCGTACGCTGATCGGATCCGCGTCGCCTTCGTAACTCGCGTCGGTGTTTACGAAGTAAAAAAGTACGCGGCGGCGCTCCACGAAAAACACTGCCTGGGCCAGGGCGTCGAGGGTCTTGCCCTCATCGTCGGTGAGCGCAAAGCGAACAGCAAAAGGTCGCTCATCGGAAAGGCGTCGTTCAAGATCATTCGCCGTCCAGCGGCGAAAACTCAAAAAGACCGCCCCCGCAAGGATCAGAACGCCCAGGGCGAACAGCGCACGTTTTACCTGCACCGGCATAGAACCAGGTTAACGCGCGGGCCTTCAGGGCCAACCCATTTCAGCGCGGTCCTACGCCCGCCCCGGACACGCCGCCGGAGCCTGCCGGCTCGCGATACAGGCCGCGATCCTGAATATATGCGGCGACGGACGGCGAAAGCCAGCGCAGCAGGCTCGCCGGATTCGTTTCCGGATCGCCCACGGCCCGCCGCACATCGCGACTGGCGACGTCGACCAGCGGATTGTCGAGGACGCGAATCTCCGGACCCGCGTTCGAGTACTCGTGTTTCAACTTGCGAATGTGCGCCGCCAGCCGCTCGGGCTCGTCGCCGCGCCGGCGAAACACGAGAAGCGTATGGTGAAAGAGTATATCGCGAAAGCGCGTCCAACGCTCGATGTCCAGGAAAGAATCCGACCCGATCAAAAGTCCAATGCGGACTTCCCGAAATTCGCCGCGCAACTGCTTGAGCGTGTCCGCGGTAAAGCTGGGCCCCTCGCGATTCAGTTCCAGGTCCAGCACGCGAACGCGATCCCGATATGCATCGATGTCGATGGCTATGTCGCCGAGGGCCAGCTGAATCAGCTTGAGCCGTTCCGCGCCCGGCAAGGGCGGCGTGCGCGTCTTGAAAGGCGAAACAGCCGCGGGCACAATATCCAGAAAATCCGTTTCGCCGCGCTCCAGCACATAGCGAATCATCGCCAGATGACCGCGATGCGGCGGATCAAAAGAGCCGCCAAAGACCAATCGTTCCACCGGTCGAAATTTAGTAAGCGGCGTGGTTATCTTGTTGAATATCATAATTCCATTGTCGCAAGACTGACGCAGTTCGCAAACCCGCAGGTCGCCGGCGCATTCATTCGCGCACCTGTCCCGCTCCGCGCATAACGTAGGTGGTCGTAGTTAAATCGCGCAGTCCCATCGGGCCGCGCACATGCAGCCGGCCGGTCGAAATGCCGACTTCCGCGCCAAAACCCATCTGACCGCCGTCATGAAAGCGCGTGCTGCAGTTTATGAACACGGCGGCGCTATCTACCAGACGCTGAAATGATTCAATAACGCGCGTCTCCTCCGCTACAATCGCTTCGGAGTGTCCGCTGCCATAGCGATAGATAAAATCGACCGCTTCTTCCACATTGGCGACAATCTTCACGCTGAGGCGTTCATCGAGGTATTCTGTCGAATATTCCAGGTCTGCATCGACGATCGGCTTCACTCCGGCGTAAAGCGCCTGGCTTTTTTCGCAGCCCAGCAATTCCGCTCCGGCCGCAGTTAATCCCTGCAATAGTTCGGCGGCTCGCGGAAAGTCCGCGTGGATCAGCAAGTTTTCTATGGTATTGCAGACCGAAGTGCGTTGCAGTTTCGCGTTGACTGCAATATTCAACGCACGTTCGAAGTCCGCCGAGCGATCGATGTACAAATTGCATACGCCGCGATCATGCTTGATGACCGGGATGCGCGAATTTGCGCTGATAAACTGAATTAGCTGCTCCCCGCCGCGCGGCACGACCAGGTCGATCAGTCGATCCTCGCGAAGCAAAGCGAGCATGAACGCCCGATCCGGCTCCTGCACAAGTTCGATTGACGCCGGCGGCAGTCCGGCCGCAGCCAATGATTCCTGAAACAGGCGAAAGAGCATCAGGTTAGAATGCAGGGCTTCGCGTCCGCCGCGCAGAATCGCCGCGTTGCCGCTCTTGATGCAAAGCGCGCCGACGTCCACCGTGACGTTGGGGCGGGATTCGTAGATCACAAAGACCACGCCCAGCGGCGTGCGCTTCTGCAACATATCGATGCCGTTGGGCAGCGTGCGGCCCAGGGTGACTTCGCCCAGCGGGTCGCTCATGCCGGCGATCTCCGTTAAGGCCCGGCGGATCTCGTCGAGCCGCGCCTCAGAAAGTCGGAGACGATCGACCAGATTGCCGCGCACGCCGTGCGATTCAGCGGCGGCGATATCCTTGTTATTTTCGGCGATTACGGCGGCGCGGACCTCGGCCCGACCCAGCCGCTCGGCCAGCTCCAGCAGGGCCCTGTTCCGCGCGCCAAGCGGGCTCGCGCGGAGGCTGCGAAAGGCCGTCCGGGATCGGCTGGCGAGTTCCTGCGCCGCCGGCTGGAAGCTCGCACTGCGCTCTGAGAGCTCCCGGTCGACCGGAGCGGCCGTCGTGTGCAGCGTCGTGGATACCATGCCGACCTCGCTTTATGATTTTCGCCGCGCTTACGCCGCGTGGGCGCGCCAGCGCGAGAATTCAGCAGACCGGGACAGGCCCGGCCCTGACAATAACTTAAAGCCGGAACAACCGCGCGGCTGCGTCATAAATGGTTGTTTTCGGCCGCCGCTCCCCGAGAGTGCGCCATGGCTCAAATGAACGCCCCGCTGCGAGTGAAGGATACGTCGCCTGCGCTGGTTCTTGTCCTCGCAATTGTAACCTGCGGCCTGTATCTGATTTATTGGTATTACTCAGTCTACAGCGACCTCAAGCAGCTCGACGGGCGCACGCCGACCGGCAACGCCTACTTCATCGATTTTTTGTTGATGATCGTCACCTGCGGCATCTGGGGCATTTACGTCGACTACCGCATTTCGCAGCAGTTGAACGAGTTGCAGGAGAAAGCCGGTCTGGCAGCCAACGACACGACTGCCCTGGTGATAATTCTGGACGTGGCCGCCTATGTTACGATCGCTTTCACCTACATGATCTCCAGCGCCATACAGCAGGATCAGTTGAATAAGGTTATGAACGCGCTCTCCTCGGCGGGCGCGAGCCCGAACGCCGCCGGCGGCAGCGGCGGAACGTCCGGCGTCGATCCCTACGTTTGAGATCGGATTAACCCTGGAGGAATCCGCCAGATCGTTTCTGGAATTTCATCGAGACAATTGAATGGTTTTTTTAGTGATCCCGAACCGACTTGCAGGAAGCTGCCTCTGCGCCCGGAAACCGTCCGTGGTCGCGCCCGAGCGATCCTGACTCTGCGTCTCGCATCGCTCCCAGGCAATTGTTGCGAGTAAAACGGTCTCGAGGCGCGGGTTCGCCCGCGCCTCATTTTGTGTACCGCGGCGCTCAATCCGGTCCGGCCTTAGGTTCCGCCGCGACGCTCAGTTTCAGCCAGTCGACAATTTCGGGATGCGAAAGCAAATTCCGGACCGCCCCATTTTGTCGCAGGTACACTCCCTGGACGCGATTCCCCTCGCCCTGCATAAAGCGCAGCTTGTGCGGCGCCGCAAGCTGCGCCACGCAATCGGCGCCAGCCCGGCGCACCGGGACCAGCGATACGAAGGCCGTCTGCGCCGCCTCAAGGCTCTTAACTTTCATACTCAAGAATTCAAATTGTACATCATTTTGTGAACTGCCGTCCGGCGGACTGTCGGCTGCTTGCGCCGTCAACACGATCTGGAAATCGGAGCTGAATTCTTCCAGCGCCAGACAACGTTCCAGGTTGAGGGCCGCGCCGGCCCGGGCGCCGGACAGTAGTTTGAGTTCTTGAGCCCGTACGCCGGTTGCGCGGACCCCGGCGAGCAATGTCTCATAGTCGCAGTCGCTCGCGAGGGAAAACCCAATAATGCGCGCCGGAAAGGGGCCGAACTTTCGCACGTCCGCCTCTTCCGGATGCCGTTGCACCTCGACGCAAAGATCGCCGATCCCGTACAGGGCGCTGTCGAGCCCGCCGGAGGAGAGCGGCGGACGCAAGGCCTGCAGGCCGGCGCGTTCCAGGGCGCGCGAGAAATCTTCCAGTTCGCGGCTGTAAAATAAAATGCGCTTGAGACGCAAGTTCATAGAAACTCCAGTGAAACGCGTGCGCTCGCTTCAGTTCTCGATCATCAAATTGTTGCGATGAATCAACTCTTCCGATCGGTGCAATAAACCGCTGTCGCGCAGCTCGCGTCCGGAGAGGCCCAGCATGCGTTCCAATTCGCGATAGCTGTAGTTCACAATTCCGCGCCCGACTATGCGTCCGGCAAGGTTCTCAACTTCTATGACCTCGCCCGCCAGGAAACGGCCGCGCAAACGCCGCACTCCGGCCGGCAAGAGCGACGAACCGCGCTCGACAAGTGCGCGCACCGCGCCGTCGTCCACAGTTACGCCGCCCTGAGTGCGAGCGAACAGAAGCCAGCGCTTGCGTGCGCTGAGGGGCCGCCGGGTCTGGCCGAAAATCAGGGTGCCGAAATCAGCGCCGGAAAGCAGCGATTGCACGGGCGCCTCCGCGCGTCCCGGCAAAATCGCAAGCGCCGATCCGGACAACAGGCACAGCTCGCCAGCGCGAATCTTGGTTTCCATCCCGCCGCGTCCCGGCCCTTCGGGACCGCCGGCCTGGGAGCGATGCCGGTCTTCGATGCGCGAAAGTTCCGAAACGCGCGCGCCTTCAAACAGAAAACCTTCCACCGATGTAAGTATGACCAGCAGGTCCGCGCGAAAAAGCGCAGTTACCGCAGCGCTTAAAAGATCGTTGTCGCCGAACTGCAGCTCGTCAGTTGAAACCGTATCATTTTCGTTTACGATCGGAACGGCGCCAATCCGGCCCAGTTCCTCGACCGTGTGGCCGATGTTCAGGTAGGCGCGCCGGTCGCGAAAATCTCGCGCGGTTAAAAGCAATTGGGCGACGGGCAGGCCGACTTCCTGAAAAATCTCGCCGTAGCGCGACAGCAGGCGGCTCTGACCGATGGCGGAAAGCGCCTGGCGGCGCGCCAGGGTCGGCTCTTTCATTACCGGCAGCTTAAATACGTCGCGAATAAGGTGGCGCCCTGTGCCGACCGCGCCGCTCGAAACAAGAATGGTCTCAATGCCGCGCTCGCGCAGAAACAGGATTTCGCCGCGCAGCTTGCGGATCATCGCTTCATCCACGCCATGCGGCGCATCCGGATCGGTGATCAGCCGCGTGCCGACCTTGATAACCACGCGCTTCAGGCGCGCCGTTTGCAAGAATTCAAAGCGATTCACAGCAAGGACTCCGGCGGCGTCGACGGAACCGGATGCGCGCCGGGCAAGGATTCTTCGCCCAGCGTGGGTCCATCGAAGAATGTAAACAACTTCTCAACAAGCTCGCGCGTGCCGCGCTTCTCGACTGCAGAAATCGCAAAGACTTCCGGCGCAACCCCGCCTTTTTCCGGCCACAATTCCGGAGCGCGCAGACGCTGACCCACTTCGCGCACAAACTCGTCTTCATAGTTCGCCAGATCGAGCTTGTTTAACGCGATTAACGCCGGCCGTTCGATCAGTTCTTCAGAATAAGACCGCAGTTCGTTTTTCAGCAGCGCGATTTCGCCAGCTGGATCCATACTCGCGACGTCAATTACGTAAATGATCAAACGCACGCGTTCAATATGACGCAAAAAGGCCAGTCCCAGGCCGTGGCCCATATGCGCGCCTTCAATGATTCCCGGAATGTCCGCCAGCAGGAGTCGACGAAACGAATCGTTTTCGGCGACGCCAATGTTGGGCGTGAGCGTCGTAAATGCGTAGTCGGCAATCTTGGGAAGCTTGCGCGTCACCGCTGCGAGCAAAGTCGACTTGCCGGCGTTGGGCAGACCGACGAGACCCGCGTCTGCGAGCAGTTTGAGTCGCAAAATGACGCGGCGTTCGTCGCCTGGCAAGCCGGGTTGCGCGTAGGTGGGCGCCTGATTGGACGAAGTGGCGAAGTGCTGATTGCCCAGACCGCCCTTGCCGCCCTTTACAATCACAAAGGTCTGGTCGCTGCGGTACAAATCCGCGATCAATTCGCCGGTTTCCGCATCGAGTATCTCCGTTCCCACGGGCACGCGCAGTTCCGCGTCACTGCCGCCAGCGCCGGACTGATTGTTACCGCGCCCGGGCTCGCCGTTTTCCGCGCGATAATTGCGCGTCTGCAGCACGTGATTCAGATTTTGCAATGAAGGCGAGCTGCGAATGATGAAGTCGCCGCCGCGTCCCCCGTCGCCGCCGTCCGGCCCGCCCTGGGCGCGGTATTTTTCGCGCAGGAAACTGACCGCGCCCGCCCCGCCGTGACCGGCCCGGATTCGAATTTCGATCTCATCAACGAATTTCATAGCGCGCGGGGACGAAGGACTGGAAGGAGATTAGCCGGCCGCCGCAGACGGCATGCCGACGTGACCGCGTGTGCGAGCGACCACGCTCCCAAATTCGCGGCCGCCGTCGCGGGACCGGAGAAGAATCAGCGCGGCTGGATCAGCCGGCTGCAATCGGTTGCGGAAGGATGCTGACTTGCTTTTTTTTGCGATTCACGTGTTCGAACGAAACCACGCCATCGACTAACGCAAACAGGGTATGATCGCGACCCAGTCCCACGTTTTTTCCAGGATGGATGCGCGTACCGCGTTGACGGATGATAATGCTGCCCGCGCTCACCAACTGACCGCCGTAACGTTTTACGCCCAGTCGCTGGGAATTTGAATCGCGTCCGTTGCGGGTTGAGCCGCCGCCTTTTTTGTGCGCCATGGTGTTGCTCCTATTCGCGAACCGGCGCCTGCGCGCCCGCTCAAATCTACTTCGTAAAAAACTAAAACTAAATTCCGCCGCAGCGCGCGCACCGCAGGCCGCCGTCGCCTACTGTTCGAGTCCGCCCGGCGGGGCCAGCTCTACGCGTTCCGGAAACTGCCGCGCAATGGACTTAAGTCCCAACAACGCCGAGGCGAACAAGAGATCCGTCGCCGGGTTGGCCGCTTCCTCCGCCAGAGTCAGTCGATAGCGACCCTCGCCTTTCTCAATCTGCACCGGCGCGCCTACGATACGTTCGAGACTCGCGCCGAGGTTCTCCGCAAGAACCGAAGCCGCCGCACAAAGCACATCCTGACCGGCGGCGGCCAGACCCGCGTGCCCTTCCAGCGTAAGACCGGTGGCGCGGCCTGTTGGGCCGGCCGTAAAGGCGACGCGAATCAGCGGATCAGCCCTTGATCGCCACCACTTGCAGCTTTTGCAGTTGCTGGCGGTGTCCGAGGGTGCGCTTGTATTTCATGCGCGGCTGAAACTTCACGCCGCGCACTTTGGGCGAGCGAACGTTTTCAAGAACCTTCAGCTGCACCTGGGCGCCGGCCACAGTCGGCGCGCCAAATTTTACCGTTTCGCCTTCGCCCACCGCCAGCACTTCGCTGCAGGTGAACTCTTTGCCCGGCTCGTGGCCGGTCAGCTCGGCCAGAAAGATTTCGTCCTTCTGAACTTTGTGTTGATGACCGCTCAATTTAATATACGCGTACATAAGAAAGCCTTTGTAACTGTCCGGAACCGGCCTGCGCGCCAGAAACGCACTCGCCCCTGGACCGGCAAAGCCGGCCAGATTGCCATTTCAGGGGCAAGCCGCCGCCGGTCAAGCGCAGTTGGACCCACAGACGCAGGCCCTGCGCCGCGCGGGGGGTCCGCGCGCCGCCGGCCGGAATTATGTCGCATACAGCGCAAACCTCGCGGACGCCGCGCAAGGCAATTCGGCCGGACCTTGACGGCCGCGAACCGCTACGAAGTTGCCGGGACGGGGACCCGGGAAGTCCTGGCCGGCGAAACCCTGGCGAGTCGCGAGTGTGGCGCGGCGCCTGTCGCGCTTTTGACGCTACTGCTGCGTTGCGACGCGGGGCTACCCGCCTGGACGTCCCCGACTCTACAAGTCCCAAGGCCGCCGGATTCGCCCTGAATCGAGCTGCGCAGACGCTGACGCCGATCAACGGCGCTCCCTTTCGTTCAATCGTTGGGGATAGCGTCAGCCGCGACGCATCAGGAACTTTTCAAGGTATTCGGTGATGTCCATGATGTTGCGATTTACCATGCGCTTGAATTCCGGCGGAATGTTTTGCGACTTAATGACGCGATAATAGTTCAACGCGTTTTTTAACATCTTGCGACGCGTGAACTCCTGCGCCTTGACGAGCATCGGCTTGTACTTGTAATACGCGTATTCCATGGTGTGATAATCGCGGCTCAACTTGAAGGAGTCGGGAATTTTGGAAAAGTCGTAGGTCAGCGTTAAAAACGGCGCATCATCTTCTTCCGGCGGCTTGAGCTCCAGGATGCCGTGAATTTCTTGCGGGGGCGGCTTTTTCGCTTCGTCGTCGCCGCCCAGGTCCAGTTCAGGCAAGTCTTCGGCGCCTTCCACGCCTTCGCCCATCTCGGCCCCGCCGGGCATTCCGCCCCCGCTTGACTCGGACGCCGCGGCCTGCATCGTTTCGGCGGGCGCATAGGGATCGTCGGCCCGCGGCATGCCGACCGGCAGTAACTCCGGTCCAAGCATCTCCACTTTTTGCGGCAGCCGTTCGGACTCGGGTTCTGCTTCCGGTTCGAACATCGGGGCGGCAGATGCATCATCTAAGAA
>JAVHPJ010000126.1:0-3607 GCA_036170535.1 Leptospirales bacterium
GCCCGCGAGTACATCACCGGCCTGTTTCACGCCTCGCAAAAGATCAACGCGCTGAGCGACAACATGACCGTCTATCTTTCGATTCGGCGCGAACTCTTCGACAGCATTCCGCAAATCTATGACGACGCGCAGAAAATTCGCGACCGCATCGAGGTGCTGCGCTGGAATCGAGAAGAACTGCTCGAAATGTTCGCTCTGCGAATCAAGTATCGACTGCCCAAAACGGCGCGCCTGAGCAACCTGCAGATCTGGCGGGCGGTCTTTGGCGACGACCTGACGACATTGAAGGCGCGCACACACGACTACATTCTGGACCGCACGCATCACAGGCCGCGCGAGCTCTTGCAATTCTGCCGGCGCTGCATCGAATGCGCAAGCGGTCCTTTGATGGACGAAGACGCAATCTTGCGTGCGGAGCCCGTGTATTCCGAAGAACGGATTCGGGACACGGACTCGGAATACAAGTATCAGTTTCCGAATCTATTCGACATTTTCTCAACATTTCGCGGAGGGGCGAACGTCTTTGACCGCGAGGAACTGGACCTGCACCTGCTGGAGATAACGGAAGGCAAGATCGGCTGCGGTCGGGCTAAGTGGGCGCAGGGCATGGACTTTTCCGAGCTTAAACGCATTTTATGGCAAACCGGATTTCTCCTGGCCCGCCAGGCCGGAGCGAAGACCGGCGCCCGGGCGCTGAATCGGAGACGCACCTACTTCTGCTACTTTGAAATGCCGCACCTCCAGATCGACGAGGTTAAAAAACTGCAGATTCATCCCGCCTTTGGATCCTTTCTCGCCCTGCGTCGACGACGCAAAAAGTCGGCGGAGGAGTGATGCGCGCGCTTGCATCGCTTGGCGGCAGCATGGTTTGCGTAGAGCGGAACATGCTCACGTGGAAAGGCTGAATCGGGAAGGCATCGCGCGAACGGCATGGCGGAAGCAAGAATCGAGGCGCAATTTGACCGGCTGGTTCAGCAAATCGGCCAGATCGGTCTGGACTACCACGCTAAATCCGTACTGGCAAATGCTGCGTACAATGCGCGATTTGTTCAGCAATCCATCCGGAACCTTTCAGCTCCGTCCGGTGCAAAAGCGAAATCTGCCATAATTGTGAGCGCCGGCCCGAGCGTCCGACAGAGAAAATCCATAAGCCGGATTAAGGCGTCGGGCTACTCAGGAACGGTCGTTGCCACGGATGGTTCATACGTGGCTTGCTTGAAGGAAGGCCTCGTTCCGGACTACGTAATTTGCCTGGATCCGCATCCGACGCGCATCGTGCGCTGGTTTGGCGACCCGGACATTGAAGCGCACTCCAGGAATGATGATTATTACGAGCGGCAGGATCTGAACATTGACTTTCGGAACAATACATTAAAGACCAACCTGGACAATATCGAGCTGGTGAATCGTCATGCACACGCGACTGCCGCCGTGTTCGCCACAACAGTAGACCGAACTGTAACCGAGCGCGCCCGTCAGGCTGGGTTTCCCATTTATTGGTGGCACCCGCTTATGGACAACCCAACCGCCCCGGATAGCCTGACCGGGAAAATCCACAGGCTGGTTAATCTGCCCTGTCTTAATACCGGCGGCACGGTCGGCACGGCAGCCTGGATGATTGCTGCGGTGACGCTGAAAATTCCAAATATCGCCGTCGTCGGCATGGAAGGCGGTACGCTGGTAGATGACAGTATTGACTGCATTTTCCTGGACGACTTCACGGCAAAATTCAAAGAGTGAATCAATATGGCAAAGATTCTACTTATCAACCCGGTCATCCGCGAAGAAGACCAGCCGAAACATATACCGTATGGCCTGGCTCTTCTTGCCGGGATCGCCATTAAGGCCGGACATAAAGTCCAGTTCTACGATGCAAATGCGCACCGCCTGGGCGATGATGTAGTTGTTCAAGTCTGCAAAGCAGACGACTGGGATGTGATTGGCATTGGAGGCCTGACCACATCCTACGGTTCGATTAAACGCATTGTTAAAATTTGCAAGGCCGTTTCGCCACGCGCGTTCCTGATTGCAGGCGGCGGATTCTTAACCAGCATGCCGCTGGAAATAATGACCTGGCTCCGCGAACTCGACCTCGGAATCGTAGGGGAAGCGTTTATCACGTGGCCCACAGTGCTTTAGCAAATTGATGAGAAAGACTTTGATTTCTCGAAGACGAATGGAGTTTGCTATCGCGGTCCGGATGGCGATCCAATCTTAACGCCAGTCGCGTCTAATATCGCAAATCTGGATAGCTTGCCGTTTCCAGCATGGGATCTGTTGCCGCTGGACATTTATTTCAGAAACTCGCAGCTGCTTTACAGCGAGAGCGCCTTTCTGGCGAACAGACGGATTGATATAAATGGGAGCCTTGGCTGCGGTCTCATTTGCAAGTACTGTTGGCATCTCGGAACAACCGGAGACATGGTGATTGAAGCCAACGAAGAGGGCAAGCGCGACGTGCGCTTCACTTATGGCCGAAACATTCGATACCATAGCGCCGAGTATATCGTGAACATGGTCAAGACCCTTCGCGACAAATATAACGTCGATTTTGTAAGTTTTATAGACGAAAACATGATGACCATGGACGTCGCAAGCGGGCGCAAATGGTTATTTGAATTGTGCGACCTCTGGATCAAGGAGGGTTTGCAGCCGACGTCCCGGCGAGATCGGCGCCCTGACAACGAAAATACAGGCGGTGTCTTCTGGAGCGGCACCAGCCACGCCGGGCTCCATCGCCCTGACGTGCTTGAGGCTATGTATGCCGCGGGATGTTCGCATCTGGTCTACGGACTTGAGAGTTTCGATCCAAACATTCTCAAAAAACTCGGCAAAGGATCGTCGCAACGTCAGAATGCTGAAGCTGTGGGCATCTGTATGCGCTCAGGAATAGTTCCAATTCCTAACATTATCCTGGGTTTTCCGGAGGAAACCTTCGATAGCATTCGGACCACTATGCAATACATGATTGACCTTGGCATTCATGCACGGCCGCACTTCGCTACGCCCTACCCCGGCTCCGAATGGTACTACGCCTATAAGGATGACATTATGGAGCAGTATAACGGCGACCTGGAAGCATTCATTCTGGCATTGGGCGATGCGTCAAAAATTACTGCGGTCATATCGCATAATTTCACCGGAGCGGAACTGCTCGGGTTGCAGGAAATTATGGCGCAACGAGACCTGCGACTCCTTGATCAATTTGAAAAACACTGGAAACGAACCAGAACAGGAGACTTCGACGTCGCGACTCCAAAGGAATCTTTCAATTTCATAAAAAAGAAAATCAAGGCTCCGATGGAAGAGTTGGCGACGCCGTAGTACCCGGCTCCTGCAAACGCACTGACGACATGTGTGCAATGCCGCTCTGCGGTCGGAGATGCAGAAGCAGATTGCGCTCGCCAGGGCCCGGTCCGGAGCGCTCTCGTAGATCCTGAGCTAACTTCGTAATTATTCTCTTCCCATAGTCACCCCGGCCCTGTTACTACATTCAAGTCTGTGTTGAATTCAATTATCTCGGCTTCATTCTTAGCAACAGTAGAGAGCGCCTGAGAGATGGGAGAGGTGAACTTCTGCTTGATGGCAAGCCTCAACGTGTGGGAAA
>JAVHPJ010000126.1:3617-11425 GCA_036170535.1 Leptospirales bacterium
GCGATCGCCACGGCCGCCGCGCATCCTCCGCCGCATCCGCCGCGTCGTCGGCCACACGCGGCCCCGGCGCACGCGTGCCATCAGAGTTTCAAAGAAGCGCATCACGCCCTCGATCATTTCATCGAGTTTCGGGCGCAGCATCCCGGAGAAGCGGCCCACATAGCCCAGCACGCTCGATTTCAGCGATGTATAGAGCCCGCGCACGGTGCGATACCCATCGCCCGCAACATCCAGCGCCCGTCGACCGGTCGCCGCCATCCAGCGCAACGCCGCGCCCACGGGTCCGCGTAAACGCAACAAGCCCTGCGCGCCGCCGGCAGTGAGCGCCGTTGCCGCCACTTCAAAGGTTATATTGCCGGCGGTCGTTCCGGCAAAGGTACCGAGCGTCGCACCCAGACGATCACTGCGTTGCCCAAAGAACTCCAGCATCTTCTCCGCCAATCGTGCGCCGCCGCGTTGCACAAAGCCGGTCACGCTGCGATACATCCCCTGCAGGGTGTCCGCCAGATTGCCCACGTTGCCGGAGAGCGCCTTGTTTTTGATCTCGGTCAGGATCGCGCGGCCGTTGTTGCCAATCCAGTTTGCGACGCCGGACGCGCCGTTGGCGATACTTTGCAGCACGGCGCCAATGTTTACATCTCCCAGCGAAGAGACCACGTTCCACGCGAACCTGGTTAGCGTGTACGGCAGCTTGATGATCTCCCAGAGAAACTCGATCGTGCCCCACAGGCCATCGACGAAAAATCCCTTGAGAAATCCGGTGACGTAGTTCTTTACAAACTCAAAACTCGCCACCGCCCGCGCTACGTTTGCAATCACAGTGAGCACACGGTCGCCGCCGGTATCTGCGAGCTTTTGCAAAAATCCGCGCATCCCGTGTTTGAATACAAGGCCCAGCGCAGCTGCCGGCAGAAACCACGCGTCCGGGATCTGATCAATGATCCACACGGCGGCATCGAGCGCTTTCTTCACCAGGAATCCTGCGCCACTCTCTGTTTCCGTCCGCGGCGCGCCTCGGCTCTGTGTAGCTGCCGCCGGTTGGCTGCGCGGCCGTCCGCCGCGGCGCTGCAACAAACTCCGCGCTGCGCCCTGGTATTTCCGGCGCACACTGCGCGAAACCGCCGCCCCCTGCTGAATCGTATGGGTGAGTTCGTGCGCCAAGAGTCGCTTCCCATCGCTCGTCTCGGGTCGGTACTCGCCCTGATTAAATACAATATCACGCCCCAACGTAAACGCGCGCGCCTGCACGGCGCTGGCGCTTTCATTCGCGGCCGCGTTCGTGTGGATACGTACATTCGAAAAATCCGCGTCCATGCGTTCTTCAAAGAACGCCCGATCGCCCGGCGCTAAGGGTTGCCCGCCGCTGCTGCGTACGCTGTTAATCTGCGCAGCGGTACCCGCATCCACGGTCGCCCCGCTCATGTCGCCTTTCCGCTGAACTTTGGCGGAAACTGTGTCTGCTTCCGGAGTTTCCTCCCGATTCAGTGTTTCCTTTTCTTCCGCTTCACAATCGTCGCACTTCGCTTGTAATTCTCCCTCGCTGGCTTCGCGACTCACTTCTTCGCGCTCTTCGTCCTTCGCGACTTCGCGCCCCACAACTTCGCGACTCAACGGCATCGTCACCACGCGATCCGCCATCTCATCCGCTTCGCGCTCCGCCGGATCATCCGGTGAACTCACCCGCAACTTCGTCTGCATCGGCAATTCAACGCCGCCTGTTTCTTCGCGCTCTTCCTCTTTCGCGGCTTCGCGTTGGACATCCGGTGGATTGCGCGCCTCGGGCCGTACATCCCGCGTCACCCGATACCGCTGCACCCCATCTAATCCAACCGGCAAGGCCTCGATTGTCTTCTTTCCCCGCGCATCATAGCTCACCACCGCCTCATGACTGAACCGCGGCGGCGCCTGCGGCGCTTCTTTGCGAGCGATCGTTTGCTGTACAACCCCGCTCGCCCCTTCGCGCTCTTCGTCCTTCGCGGCTTCGCGACCCACTTCTTCCCGTTCGTCTTCGGTCGCGACTTCCCGTTGCAAGCCTTCGAGTTCTTCGCTCTTCGCGGCTTCGCGGCTCAACGCCGGAGCCATGCCGAACTGCTCTTTCACGCTCCGCGGCAAATCGGCGAAGAATCCTTTCTTGAGTAATCCCGCGGTTCCGTTGTTTCTTCCGGTAAATACGGGCTCTCGGTTTCCGGGCTGTGGGGCGCGTTCAAAAGCCAGCCTCCAACACTGCCGCCGCCCGCGTGAGTCGCGCCTCCTGCGCTCATCACGCGGGTCTCGTCCCTCGTGGACTCGCGTCCGGCGGCAGTGTTTCCGGCTACAGTTGGCGCTCAGCCCGCTCCACTTCGCTTCGCGGTCTTCGCACCGTTGGCCTTACTCGCGCTGTCGCGCGAGTAAGGGGCGCCGCCGGCGCCTGTTGATTCTGTATTTTTGTAACGTTTGTTTGGGCGTGCCCCTCCGCGTGCGCGCTCACTTGTGTTCGCAGTGTTTCTCGCTTTCTGTGTGCGTCTTCGCGCCCGCTCCGGGTCGCGCTGCGGCGGGCTTCGCTTCGCTCCGGCCGCAAAGCGCGCGGGAAACTCTTCCGTCAGAGTTATTCCAAAATAGAATCGCGTTCTGTGTATTAGCGCTTTGCGTCTGGCTTCGCTACGCTCGCCACCCTCTGCATCGCTCACGCAGGGCGAATTTGCCCGAGGTCGTCGAGTTAGATTCCGCGGGCCTCCTGCGGAATTGGATACTTTACGTAATACATATTGACTAAATGCGTTAAAATTATCGCCGCCGTCTGGTCTTAGTGTCCCCGTAGATCGGGACCGCCAGCCTCAGCGCGGCTATCTTTGGGCCGTTGCCTTGCAAGGGTGTCGCGTGGGAATTAAATTCTTCGTCCTCAGTCTATGCGCCAGTTCGGCAGCTCCTATTGTCTTTACGCCGCCTGATGTCCGTATCCGTAGAGCGTAAAGCGCGCTTTCACATACGTGTAGCGCACTCCGATTTTCGGTCGCGGGTGCTCTATGTCGCCGTCCAGTGGATCATCGCAGAGGAAGCCTTGCACGTAAAACACGTTTTCAGGGTCTTCGTCTACGTAACCCGGCACAAGATCCGCTTCGAGGATCATCAGCAACGTTTCGTAGTCGTACTCGTCGCTGTTCGCTTGCGGTATCCGGCGTTGAATCGCAAGAGTACGAATGCCCTCTTCCGCATGTAAGAAGCTCCAGAGAAGCACGTTCTCAAAGACTTCATCTTCTAATTCTAAATCGCCGACCATGTTTGTTCTCCTGTGGAGCGAATCCACAGAAAACACTTGTTTAGTATCGCAGGAAAAGTACAAGAAAAATGCGCAATAACCTCGGAAAAACTCAGCGGCGCGGCGGTCGGAGGCAAGGCCTGTCCCGCACGCGTCGCTCGGGTTCGCGTGGTAGTCGTTCTGCTCCGTGTGCGCGGGCAAGCGCCCGGCTGCGGCTCTTGTTAAAGAACAGCGCTATCTTAAGGGATGCGCCGATTGACCATCGATCAAGAATCTTACCGGCATATAGCAAGAAGTATTTCCTGCCTGCATCGCGCACCTCATCCCCGTAATTCCATGACTTCTTCTGTTTTCAACTGCCAACCCGCGACTGATACGCTGAGTCTAACCAAGCGCTCAGGGGGATGCCTGTCATCGTAAGTCCAGAACGAGACGTGGTCCTCACGCACCGTGGGCATCATTCCGCTAACTCGGCTTCCGAGTTTAGAAACGACATAGTCTTGCCGGCCTTCAAATAATGTGCCTTTATTTGCGTGCGCTGCCACGAATACACAGAATGCGCGCAAATTTAGTCGCATTAGATCCGCAGCATTCTCGCCTCGGGCTTCGAACATGGCTTTCAATCCCGGCAACCCAAGAGTTACTTCTTTGTCTCCGTGCTGGCTGGCATAATAGATTGGCAGCGGCTCTGTATCTGCTACTAGCTCGGGAGTGGGCGAATAATCAAAATCATCAAAAAGCGGTGGACCGACTCTCAGCACATATACGTATTCGTCACCCAATGGTAGTTTTTCCCCAATCCGCTGTTCGCGTGGCATGTTAAACATGTCCTCACGCGATATTTTCCATTCAGAACTATCGGAGGTTTTTGTATGCATGTATGATTGCCTCGAACTGCGGTTCTTTAATATCACCGAGTCTATATATGCGGACTATTGAATCAAGTATGTCCTTATCACTAAGCTTGAGTAAGCGCTCATGATTTGTAAAGCGAATAATTCCGGGATTGGTACGCGCGTACTCGGCTCCCATCTTAAAGGAAAAGAATTCGTTGGCTAACTTACGTACTCGGCGCAATTCATCTGCTGCCGCAGAGGCGCCCAATCCGAAAGTGTTGTCCAGTACGCTCCCACTCCGTGTTACAAAGTGCGTCAATTCATGCACAAGAGTTTCCGCTTGCTGCCGGCGGTCGGTTGCGCTGCTGAGTAATATTGTTGGTTTCTTCGTCACAGGATCAAAATAAAAGGCTCCATTCATTCCTTCAGCTAGCATACCAGGCCGCATTTCTCCGCGCCGAAATAAGCGAGTTGCTTCCGCCGTTGGTCTTACGAGTAAAATCTGACCTTTAGCCCGATCGAATTGTGCGCTAGCTATTCTTATTTCATCCGGAATATTAGTCTCCTTCATCCATTCCGTCAACTCCGCGACTGTATGCGCAGGTTGCCTGGCTCTAGCCTGAAAACGCCTCTCATCCGAGATCGAAAAGTCTGGACCATCCGGCCCCCGGTCCCTTCCCCCCGGCCGCCGCGCATCCTCGGCCGCGCCTGCCGCACGCCGACCATCCCCGGCCGCATCCGCCGCGTCGTCAGCCGCCCGCGGCCCACGTCGTACTCGCGCCATGAGGCTCTCAAAGAACCGCATCACGCCCTCGATCATCTCATCGAGTTTCGTGCGCAGCATCCCGGAGAAGCGCCCCAGATACGCAAGCACGCTGGACTTCAGCGATGAGTAGAGACCGCGCACCGTGCGATAGACGTCGCCCGCCGCATCCAGCGCCCGTCGACCGGTCGCCGCCATCCAACGCAACGCCGCGCCCACGGGACCGCGTAAGCGCAACAGCCCCTGCGCGCCGCCGGCAGTGAGCGCCGTTGCCGCCACTTCAAAGGTTACATTGCCGGCGGTCGTTCCGGCAACGGTACCCAGCGTCGCGCCCAAGCGGTCGCTGCGTTGCCCAAAGAACTCCAGCATCACTTCGGCCAATCTGGCGCCGCCGCGCTGCACAAAGGCAGTCACGCTGCGATACATCCCCTGCAAGGTGTCCGCCAGATTGCCCACGTTGCCAGAGAGCGCCTTGTCTTTGATCTCGGTCAGGATCGCGCGGCCGTTGTTGCCAATCCAGTTTGCAGCGCCGGACGCGCCGTTGGCGATACTCTGCAGCACGGCGCCAATGTTTACATCGCCCAGCGATGAAACAACGTTCCACGCGAACCTGGTTAACGTGTACGGCAGTTTGATGATCTCCCAGAGGAACTCGATCGTGCCCCACAAGCCATCGACAAAGAAACCCTTGAGAAATCCGGTGACGTAGTTCTTTACAAACTCAAAACTCGCCACGGCCCGCGCCACGTTGGCGATTACGGTCAACACGCGATCGCCGCCAGAGTCAGCGAGCTTTTGCAAAAATCCACGCATCCCGTGTTTGAATACAAGGCCCAGCGCAGCTGCCGGCATAAACCACGCGTCCGGGATCTGATCGATGATCCACACGGCGGCATCCAGCGCTTTCTT
Source organism: Leptospirales bacterium (assembly GCA_036170535.1). Classification (GTDB taxonomy): domain Bacteria; phylum Spirochaetota; class Leptospiria; order Leptospirales; family Leptonemataceae; genus SSF53. The sequence continues at coordinate 9,361 of JAVHPJ010000126.1, forward strand.
CACCAGGAATCCTGCGCCACTCTCGGTTTCCGTCTGCGGCGCGCCTCGGCTCTGTGTAGCTGCCGCAGGCTGGCTCCGCGGTCGTCCGCCGCGCCGTTGCAGCAGACTCCGCGCGGCGCCCTGATATTTCCTGCGCACACTGCGCGAGACTGCCGCCCCCTGCTGAATCGTATGCGTGAGTTCATGCGCCAGCAATCGCTTCCCATCGCTCGCCTCGGGTTTATACTCGCCCTGATTAAATACAATATCTCCGCCCAGAGTAAATGCGCGCGCCTGCACGGCGCTGGCGCTTTCATTCGCGGCCGCGTTCGTGTGCACGCGTACATTCGAAAAATCAGCATCCATGCGTTCTTCAAAAAACGCCCGGTCGCCCGGCGCTAAGGGTTGCCCGCCGCTATTACGCACGCTGTTAATCTGCGCCGCGGTGCCGGCATCCACCGTCGCCCCGCTCATGTCGCCTTTCCGCTGGAGTTTGGCGGAAACTATTTCTTCTTCGTCTTCGCGTTCTTCGCTTTTCGCGGCTTCGCGTTGAACTCCCTCGCGATTCAGCGTGTCTTTTTCTTCCGCCTCGCAATCCGCGCATTTCGTTTGTATTTCGTCTTCATTTGCCTCGCGCGTTACTTCTTCAGGTTTTTCGTCCTTCGCAGCTTCGCGACTCACCTCTTCGCGCTCTTCCTCTTTCGCGGCTTCGCGACTCACTTCTTCGCGCTCTTCGTCCTTCGCGACTTCGCGCGACACGGCTTCGCGCTGCAACGGCATCGTCATCACACGATCCGCCATCTCGTCCGCTTCGCGCTCTGCCGGATCATCCGGAGAACTCACGCGCAGCTTCGTCTGCATTGGCAGCTCAACGCCGCTGTCCTCTTCGCGTTCTTCAGACTTCGCGGCATCGCGGCTCCCTTCCGGTGGCGTCCGCGCGTCCGGCCGCACATCGCGCGTCACGCGATACCGCTGCACCCCATCCAGTCCAACCGGCAAGGCCTCGATTGTCTTTTTTCCCCGGGCATCATAGCTCACCACCGCTTCATGAGTAAACTGCGGCGGCGCCTGCGGCGCTTCTCTCCGCGCTATCGGCTGCTCTACAACGGGTTTTTGCTGTACAACTTCGCGGCTCTCTTCTTCGCGTTCTTCGTCCTTCGCGGCTTCGCGTTGCAACCCGGCTTGCTCCTCTTCCTTCACCGCTTCGCGATGCAACGCAGGAGCCATGCCAAACTGTTCTTTCACGCTCCGGGGCAGATCTTTAAAAAATCCCTTCTTGAGCAGTGCGGTCGTCCCGTTGTTCCTGGCGGTAAATACCGGCTCGTGTTTTCCGGGCTGTGGGGCGCGTTCGAATGCCATGCTTGTACCTGCGGCTGATTTTCTCGGTCTGGTCTTATTGCTTCGGAATCAGCACAATCTCGCCCACCCGCACCAGGTTCGGGTTCGTAAAATGGGGATTCATCGAAAGCAGTTTATTCAAATCGCCGCCAAAGTACTGCCGCGCGACTTTTCCTAATATATCGCCGCTCTGAATTGTGTACTGGTCCGCCTTGCGGCGATTGGGGCTGAGTGGCACAGGTGCGGCCGTCTCACGGCGAATCTCCTCTTCCACGATTTTAAAAAAGTGTTCGTAGGGAAAGTTCGCCGCCACATCGCTGTGTTGGCCGGGCACCTGATTGTTTTTATCCTTTTGCCGGTAGACTTTCGCCTTCACGTCGTACTTCGGTACTTCGCGGTGCTGCGTCCAGCCCGGGACTTTTACACTGCCATTGGGATTTAACTCGGCTCTTCTCAGCGGGGGGATGCAATCGCGCCATTTATCGCCAAACGCGAGGCGGCTGCCTTTGATCAGCGCTTTCGCGGTCTGGATCAGTTTCAGCTTCGCGTCGTCGCCGCTCCAGTAGGCGTCGCCTTCATTACCCCAGCCCGCAATTTCAAATTGCACGGAGGCTGCATTCGCAAAACTGTTGCCCGCGCCCCACGCCTCGCTGTCAAACGGCTGGCAAATCACAAACGAATCGCGGTCGCTGCACACATGGATGCTTGCGCTGCGTTTTTCGGGCGGGTTTGCCAGGTACGCGGCCAC
>JAVHPJ010000127.1:0-43999 GCA_036170535.1 Leptospirales bacterium
CTTCCAGGCGCACACCGCTCCGTCGCAACGCGACGCGTGCAAATCCCTCGCCTCAACGCTGGTCCGGCGCCTGATACTCTCCGCCGCGATCATAGGCCTCCCGCAACGAATCGTAGGTGTAGATGCCCGTGTCATGATTGTCCGACCAGGTCAGCTGCAGCGCATAGCGCCCGACCTTTTTCCAGGAGACCAGACGGATGCTCGTTATATGGCCCGTGACGCGCACGGCGTCCGCGTCATGCCCGCCCCGACACTGGGCGCAGGGGCAGTTCCGCCGTAGCGATACAAGGTCATAGGCCGAGCTGGCGCCGTCCTTCCACTCAATCGTCAGCGCGCTTTCATCGTAGCGAATGTCAGCCGGTATCGTATGCAACATGGCCGGGCCAGATTCGCTCGACCCGGCCGGGACGTCGACTCCGGCGTAGCGGCCCGAATCAGACCCGCGCTCTTTCCGCTTGACAAAATTGACTGACATGTCAATCAATGAACAAAGGGCGCGGCGCGCGCCGACCCGCAAGGCCATGAAATCAACCCGACCAGACACGCAAGCCCAGGAAAATCGCCCGCCGCCGCGCGGACGCCGCGAACGCAAGCTGGAACGCCAGGAGGACATCCTCGCCGCAGCCATTGCCGTAATCTCTGAAAAGGGCTACGAAAACGCGCGCATTTCCGACATTGCCGATCGCGCCGGCGTGGCCTATGGCCTCGTGTATCATTATTTCGGGTCCAAAGAAAAGGTGCTCTCTTCGATCTTCGAGCGGCTGTGGGAGCGTTTTGGCGAACGCATTACGCGCATCCAGACGCAGGACAAAAGCGGCGTCGAAAAGCTGGCGGAAGTTTCCGACTACATGCTGGATACCCTCATCGCGCGCCCGGATTTAATTCGACTGTTAGTGCAGGAAGTCGTCCGCGCCCGCAACTTTCAAGAACTGCCCAAACTCGACATCGTACAGCGCATTGGCCGGATGATCGAAGGCATTTTTGCCGAGTCTATTGAGCGCGGCGAACTCGACGCCGGCGCGGATCCGCGCTTTTTGAGCTTCGCTTTTTTTGGAGCGGTGGAGATGACGCTTACCGCGCTCGCGGAAGGCGTCTACGCGCCCGGCAAGCCGCTGGACTTGCGGCATATAAAAATCGTGAAGAAGCGCATGCGCGAGTTTTTGTACGCCGGAAGTTTTGGCCGACGACCGCGCAGATAAACGCTATCGCGCTTGAGTAACGCGACGCCGGCAAACGCGGCGGGAGTTAAACATGGATTTTACATTGCCCGAAGACCTGCTGGAGTTTCGCGAAAGCGTAAAGAGCTTCGCCGCCGAACACGTACGGCCGAGCGCCGAAGAGCGCGATCGCAACGAACGTTGGGATCCGGAAATCTGGCGCAAGATGGGCGCGATGGGATTATTGGGCCTGCCCTTTCCGGAAGAGTACGGCGGTCAGGGCGCGGGTTGTTTGTTCACGACGGTCGCGTCGGAGGCCTTTGGCGAAGGCGCGCTGGACGGCGGCCTGGGTCTCGCGTGGGGCGCGCACACAATCATCGGCTCCATGCCGATCGCCTTGTGCGGCACGGCAGAGCAAAAGCGCCGCTATTTGCCCAAACTCGCAACCGGCGAATGGATTGCGGGCCTGGGCCTGACGGAACCCGGCGCCGGCTCGGATGCGGCCGGCAGCATGCAAACCCGGGCCGAAAAACGCGGCGATCGTTACATACTCAACGGTTCGAAAATGTTTATCACCAATGGACCGATCGGCGACGTGTTCGTGGTGATGGCGGCGACGAACAAAAACAAAGGTCCGCTGGGCGTTTCGGTGTTTCTGGTGGAGAAGACCTTCCCCGGCTTTCGCGCGGGCGAAAAACTGGTGAAGATGGGCATGCGCACCAGTCAGACCAGCGAGTTGATCTTCGAAGATTGCGAAGTGCCGGCCGAAAACCTGATCAGCCAGGAAAACACCGGTTTTCTGCGCGTGGGCAAGGCCACTCTGGAATGGGAACGTACTGTGCTCACCGCGGCCGGAGTCGGCGGCATGCTGGGCATGCTCGATGAGAGCATCCGCTATGTGAAAAACCGCGAGCAATTCGGCGAACCGATTGCGCGCTTCCACGCGATTATGGACAAAATTGCACGGGCGCGCTGCAAGCTCGACGCTTCGCGACTGCTGCTGTATCGCAGCGCGCAGAAAAAAGACCAGGGCCTATCTGCGCCGACGGAAAGTTCCGTGGCCAAACTCTACGCCACGGAAAGCCTGATCGAACTCAGTTACGAACTGGGCCAGGCCTTTGGCGGCTACGCTTACATCCACGAATATCCCATCGAACGGCAATACCGCGATGCGCGACTGGGAACCATCGGCGGCGGCACCTCGGAAATCATGCGGTCCATTCTCGCTGCGACGATATAACTCAAACCGGCCGACGCGCTCAGGAGACGCTTTTATGAATTTCGAATTAAGTCCCGAAGATCAGGAATTCTTTGAAAATTTCCGTAACTTCTGTCGGAAAGAGATCGCGCCCCTCGCGGCCGAATACGACGAGGCCGGCGCCCTGCCGCGCGAACACTACCGCAAGCTCGCCCGCGCGGGCTATACCGGACTGCTGCACGATCCCGCGTACGGCGGTCAGGGCGCCGGCTGGCTCACAGCGACGCTCGCGCAGATTGCGCTGGCGGAGTCTTGCGGCTCTACGTTTTTTTCCGTCGGCGCATCGGGCGGGTTGTTTGGTCTGCCGATCGCCGCATTCGGCACGGAAGAGCAGAAACGCGCTTTTCTGCCGCCGATTATTTCCGGAGAGGCGATCGGATGTCTCGCTGTGACCGAACCCGGCGCCGGTTCGGATGTAAGCGCTCTGACCGCGCGCGCGCGCCGCGCAGGCGACGTCTGCATATTGAACGGACAAAAAACTTACATCACCAACGCGCCCAACGGCGACGTCGCCCTCGTGCTGGCGCGACTGGAAACTGAAAGCGGCGCTGACGCGGGGCTCACTCACTTTATAGTCGATCTGAACTCGCCCGGAGTGAGTCGCGGCAAGCCGATGAAAAAAATGGGCCTGCGCGCCTCGCCGACGGGGGAACTTTTTTTTGACGACGTGCGCGTTCCCGCCGTGAACATTCTCGGCGGCCCGGGCGACGGCTTCCGCATCACCATGGAAGCTTTTAATAAGGAACGGCTGGCGATCGGCGCGTACAGCGTCGGCGTGATGGCCGCTTGTTTTGAGGACGCGCGGGCGTATGCAAAGACACGCAAGACTTTTGGTCGCCCCATCATCAAGCATCAGAGCGTTGCGTTCATGTTGGCCGACATATGGACGCGCTACGAAGCGGCGCGCTGGCTTTTATTCGAAACCGCCTGGCTTTTTGATCGCTACTATGCGCCGGAGAACGAGGCGCCTGCGCGCACGCAGGCCGACATTAAACAAGGCGGCGCCGTCGCGGTTGCGACGCGGCGGAAAACCCGGCGGCGGCCATTGGTGCACAATGGTCAGTCCATCGATCCGGGCGCCCGCGCCGCAGAGGTGAAATTACTGGCGTCCGGCTACGCCCGCGAGTGCGCCAATTTCGCCGTTCAGATCCATGGCGGCGCCGGATATATGGAAGAATACCGCGTGGCGCGCCTGTATCGCGACGTAAAACTGGCCGAGATCGGCGGCGGGTCGTCCGAAATTCAAAAGCAGATTATCGCGCGATCCGAATATAAGCGCATATCTTAGCCCGGATTATTCATAATCCTCGCACTCGGCCGCGTCCGACGCCGGGCGCGCGGTTTTTCCGGAAGCGGGCGAACCGTACGCCGCCGCCTGCGTCCGATAGTAACACGCTCGCTCACTAACTTATACATCGAAGGATTCCTATGCACCTATTACGATTATCCGTCCTGCTCCTGGCGCCGACGCTCGCGGGCTGCTTGTTCTTGCGTCAGGGCGCCATGGCGCCCTACCAGGAGCAACGCCTTACCCCGGCACTGACGGCGATTGATATCCCCGCGGAGTTTACCGAGCCCTTTCAGGGCGGCGAAGGATTTCGCTTTAAGATTCGAAACGTCAAAATCCAGGGCAGCGGTCCGATCCTGGTCGTCGAGCGCGGCGGTACCTTTGAGGTGTCGCTGGAGCTCTTGCATGACTGCGTCAGTTGCGGCAATGCGGTGAATCAGGTGATCGTCGGACTCGGCGGCGAGCCGCGCGCCCAGGCGTCCATCTGGAACGGCAAACAACGCAGCGGCGGCGAAACGCTGATTGTCAATGCCGACACGGAAATGCAGGCGCTCGCCCAGGATAATCCCGGCCCGGGGGAATGGGTCAAGCTGAGCTTTACAATCCAGGTTCCCGACGCCGCCGGCGACTATTTCCTGCGCGCCCGCTACGCCCAGGACTACCAGGGCAATTTGCGTACGGAAGATGCACTCCGCTATCTGCAGCCGGTGTTTCCCGCGCCGCTGGGTTGGTGGACAGTGGATCGCCCCGATGGTCCGGGGCCCGAGTCCAATATTGGCGTCATTCGCGTCATCATTGGCGGAGTCCGCTGACGACTGCAGGTCGACTCAGCCGGCCATGCGCATTCTTCACCGGATGGCGCCGGGACAATATTCGGTCTTCAAAAATCGCCGTCGTATGACGATATTGTTATACGGCGGCGATTCATGTTGGGCTGGATTCAAAACTTAAAACTCTCCGCCAAGTTAGGCCTGATTGCAGCGTTGATTGGCGCATCGCTGTTCACTGTAACGGCGCTGTTGATCGCCGAACAACAGTCGAAGATCGCCTTCGCCGAGCAAGAAATCAAGGGCGCCCTGTATTTACGTCCGCTGCGCCAGCTCATGGAACGCCTGCCGGACCGCCGCCGGCTCGCGGTGGATGGCGCGCGCGGAATTCAAGTCGAAGCGGCGGCCGACCGTGACCGCAAAATCGACCTGGCCTTTGAAGAGTTGCTGGCGATCGATGCTGAACTGGGCGAAGACCTGCTCACGTCCATCGATGAACTCAACTCGCGCCAGAGACCGGAGGTCTTTCCCTCTGCGCTGCGCGAAGAATGGACCCGCATTAAAGGACGCAACTACGCGGACCCCGGCGAAGCGGACAAGGACTACAGCGCTCTGATCCAGCGCGTCCGCGGGTTGATCATGCACATCGGCGATACGTCGCTTTTGATTCTCGACCCGGACATTGACAGCTACTATACCATGAGCGTAATTCTGATCCGCGGACCGGACATGCAGGATCAGCTCAAGGGCCTGAGCGATTTTCTGGCGCGCACTTTACCGGCCGGCGCTTTCGCCGGAGACGAACGCACGCAGCTGATTATCCAGACCGGCCTCATCGAATCAAATGCCGACGCCATACAGAACGAAATGGAACGAGCATTCATCGACGTTCCCAATTTTTCCCGCAGCGAAACCTTTCAGAGCGCGCTGAGTCCGGATCTTAATCGTTCCACACGCGAAATAAAAGAAGCGATCGCACTGATTCGCGCGCGCGCGCTTGATGTTGAGCCGCCGCAACTGAGCGTATCCGAAAGCGACGCCGCTTTGCGTACGGCTCTCGCCGCCCACTTTCGCTTCTGGGATCTGGCCAATGCGCAGATGGTGGAACTATTGGAAATTCGCACGCACGGCTTTCGCATCCAGCAGGCCCTGGCGTTGTTCGGCGTACTGTTAAGCGTAGCCGTCACGCTTTTTGTAACGCTTTTTGTTCGCCGGGAAATGACGCACCGACTCGCGCATGCCGCCGAAACCCTGAACCGCATGGCACGGGGCGACATGACCGAAAGCGTGACCGCCGATTCGCGCGACGAAGTCGGCTCCATGCTGGGCGCCATGGGCGCAATGAGCGATCGACTGGTGCAGGCGCTTCGCGACATCCAGAACGAAGCGGAGTTTATCACCCTTACCGCAGGCAGTCTGGACGACACGGCGCGCCAGCTGAGCGACGGCGTATTGCAACAATCCACAAGCGTTCAGGAAACCGCCGTCTCATTGCAGCAGATTTCGCGCACGATCTCCAACAATGCGGACAATGCGGCGATTACCGAGAATCAAGCGCGCGCAGCGGCGCAGGAAGCCCAGGCAGGAAAAAAATCCGTTGCGGAAACACTCGTCGCCATGCGCTCGATCGCAGACAAAGTTCACTTGATCGAAGAGATCGCAAACCAGACGAATTTATTGTCCTTGAACGCTTCCATAGAAGCGGTCCGCGCAGGCGAACACGGCCGGGGCTTTGCGGTCGTCGCCGAAGAAGTGCGCAAACTCGCCGATCTTTCGCGCCGCGCCTCGCAGGAGATTGAAGGCCTGGCGCGCAAGACGCTCGGCATGGCGGAGGATTCGGGTCGGTTGTTGGAGCGACTGGCGCCGGCTATTCAGCAGACAGCCGACTATGTGCAGATGATCGCTCAGAGTTCACGCGAACAATCCGTCGGCGTAAGCCAGATTCAGGCGGCGATTGAACAGCTCGAGCGCGCCGCGCGCAACAGCGCCCAGGCGGCCGACACGACCGCAGGTTCGTCCGAAGAGCTGAAAGCCCACGCAATTTCCCTGAAACGCGCGCTCGGCTTTTTTCGTTTTGGCGCGAGCTGAGCGGCGCCTTATTTGAGCCCGTGATGTTCGCGCAAACGCGCGACGCGCGCATCCAGATCCGCCGTGGAATAAAACATCGTCAGCCGCCCCTTTGTCTCGCTGCCGCCGCCTGAGACGCCAAACTCGCCGCCTGCGGTTTTTGTCGTCGCGTTCAAGTTTTCCGGCAACCGAATCGCCGCGCCGCAGGCGTACCGTCGGTTGCCGCCTTCGTACCAAACCGCGGCATGTTTCTGATAGTCTCCTGCGCGCTGAAGCTCCACAAGTATCGCGCGAATTTGCGTATCTGTCAGCTGACTTTGCAACTGCAAGGCCAGACTTTCGCACGGCGATTCGCGCACCAGCTCAAAGAGGACCAACTGAGTGACGGCGCGCGCCAGGCGCGACCAGCCGGATTCGACTTCGGCTTCGAGTGCGGATTTGTAATCCGTCGCAAGCGAATCGACGCGTTGTTGCACTTCCGCTTCGCTCGTGCAGGCGGCGCTCGCGCACAAAAGCGCGCTTGCGCCGACTGTCATTGCGACCCGCCGCAGGCTGGCTGATATTGAACTGTGTAGCAGACGCACCTCTCGCTCCCGGGCCGCAGCATAATGAACGGCCCTGTCAGTGACGCTCCAGTTTGACGCGAGGCGCCGGTACGCCAAGCATATCTCGATTCGCGGCGCCGGGCGGAACCATCGGCCAGACGTTTTCGTTAAAGCGAATAGGCGCGTCGATCAGGACCGGACCGGGCGTCCGCAGTTCGGCGACAAGCGCTTCCAAGAGGTTGGCGCCCGCCGCCGCGTTGAGTGCGCGCACTCCAAAGCCGCGCGCGATTGCGGCGAAATCAGGGGTCGCCTCAAACCGCGAGGCCGCATAACGTTCTCCGTAGAACAACTCCTGTTGCTGCCGCACCAAACCCAGGTGGCCGTTGTTGAGAATAATCACCGCCACATTCGCGTTCAGCTCGGCCAGGGTGGCCAGTTCCTGAATGTTCATCAGTATCGAGCCGTCGCCGGTAAAGCAGACGACGCGCCGCTCCGGCAGAGCCAGGGCCGCGCCAATGGCTGCAGGCAGGCCAAAACCCATGGTTCCCAAACCGCCGGATGTAAGCAAAGCGCGCGGACGCGCGAACGGATAGGACTGGGCGACCCACATCTGATGCTGGCCGACGTCCGTCGTCACGATCGCATCCGGACCAACAGCGCGTGCAACCGCCTGCAGCAAACTGCGCACGCCGGACGCTTGCGCATCCGCGCCGGACGATCCGGGCAAAGGAAACTCGGCCCGCAAATCCGCCAGACGCGCTCGCCACTCGGGCCGGCTTCGTTCCGTGCAGAGCGGCGCGAGCGCGCGCAAGAACTCGCCGGCGTCCGCCCTGAGCGCTTCATCGGGGCGGCGAATCTTCCCCAGCTCAGCTGCGTCAATATCGACGTGCACCACTTTCGCGCGCGGACAGAACTCGGAGGCCTTGCCCGTCGCCCGGTCGTCAAAGCGCGCGCCGACTGCGATCAAGAGATCGCATTCATCGAGAGCGTAGTTTACAAAAGGCGCGCCGTGCATGCCGAGCATGCCGAGAAAACGCGGATCATCCGCGGGCAAAACGCCGAGTCCCAACAACGTTGCAACCGCCGGCAGATCATTACGCGCTGCAAGATTCTGCGCCGCCGCCGCTCCGCCCGCGCTCTGAATTACGCCGGCGCCCAGATACAATAGCGGTCGCTCGGCCGCATCGATGAGTTGCGCCATGCGCTGGAGCGTCGCCCCGTCCGGATGCGGCGCCGCTTCGCGCTGCGCGAGGCCGGTGCGACGATCGCTGATAATCTGCGGCCACGCAATATCGGTCAGCTGCGCGAGTTGCACATCTTTCGGCACGTCGATGAGCACAGGACCCGGTCGTCCGCTTTCCGCTATTTGAAAGGCGTCCGCCATTGCGGCCGCCAGCTCGCTCACGTCGCGCACCTGAAAGCAATGTTTCGTAAGCGGCAGGCACATGCCGACGGCGTCGATTTCCTGGAAGGCGTCCGTGCCGATCATATTCACGGGAACCTGACCGGCGATCGCAATCAACGGAATGGAATCGCGGTGCGCATCCGCAAGCGCCGTCACGAGATTGGTGACGCCGGGACCGGAAGACACAAGTGCAACGCCGGCGCGGCCGGTCGTGCGCGCGACGCCCTGAGCGATAAATCCGGCGCCCTGTTCGTGCCGCGCGAGGACGTGGCGAATTGAGCTTTTCGCCAGCGCATCGTAGAGCGGAAGACTCGCGCCGCCCGGAATTCCGGCGACCACGCGGACGCCGGCCAGTTCCAGCATTCGAATAATGATCTCTGCGCCGTTCATGGACATATTGTTTCCCGTTCCCTCTCAGTATTTGCGCCGTATCTTGCGTCATGCAGCCCCTGACGAAAAAAGCCCCCGCCAGCTTACGCCGACGGGGGCTTTTGCGCGCGAAACTGCGCTTTACCCTACGGCGTACAGCCTGCCCCGGATCCCGGGACCACCAGGACCATCACCACGCTCGAAAGCGATAGAGGTTGCAGATTGTATGCGCGAAGGGCGAACATCACTTTGTACGTATCGAACCAGTTCTAAAAGGACTGGAATTCAGCAAAGGACTTTTTTTGGATTTTTCGAAGGTGGCGCCAGGCGCCGTCGTCAATCAGAACGCAGCGGCCAGACCGACGCGACGAATACGCGCCAGAATGCGGATCTTTTCGATAAACTCATCCGGGTCGAGCGGCTCGGAGATATAGTCGTCTGCGCCGCACCGAAATGCATCGCAGATCGCTTCCAGATCGGCCTGCGACGCGACGACCATCAAGGCGGGCAAGCGGCGGAAGAGCGCATCCGCGCGCAGTTCGCGAATAAAGCCGGCGCCATCCAGCGCTCCGCCCGAGCGATCCACAACGACGAGCGCTATATCCGTTTCGCGATATAAGGCCTGCAAAGCGGAGTAGCCGCTGTCGACCGATATTGCAGTCACGCCCGCGGCGCTCAGCAAGGCGGAGCGCAGGTTTCTCGCAACAACGTCATCAGAGAGAACGAGGACTTTCATTACAGGCTCTGCTTACATTATCCGTCGTCGCCGCCGTTTTGCCAATCCCTGACGCCTTGAAATAGTTATAGCGGAATCCTCGATTAATTGAAACTCTGGAACCTGGCAGGGCGCCGGCAGTTCGCATCTCCAGTGCGAATGGCCGCAGCGATCGCCGGCATGCATCCTTATGCGCTTGTTTCATCGACAACTCTTGCTCAGCTTTTTGCCGCTGCTCGCGGCCGGCCTGGGCGTCACAACGGCGCTCAATCGGATTGCCGAAGACGCGCTGCTGCAGCAGTTCGCGCGCAGCGCCAGCCAGGAACTCGAGATCCAGGAAAAATTGGTACGCGCATTTTTTGACGAGCGGCTCGCGACGCTTGAAGCCATCGCCGCTTCGCCTTCCGTGCAGAGTGCGACGCCGGCCATCGCGCTCCCGCACTTGCGCGCAGAAGAACAGCGCTTGCGCGAACAAATCGACGGTCTTTATTTTGACGATCTCAAAGGCACGGTGTATACGACCAGCGGTTCAACTTTCAGCGTTCGCGACCGGTACTATTACCCGCTCGTCGTGCGCGGCGAGACGTTCGTTACCCGAGTGCTGCCCAGTCGGGCGACCGGCCGCGATGTGATCATACTGGGCGTGCCCGTGCACAACGCCCGCGGCGAACACGTAGGGGCCATTGGCGCCGCAGTGCAGACTGCGCAGGTTCAGGAAGTCATCGCTACGCTGAGCGTGGGCGCCGGCGGCTTCGCCGCGCTTATCGATGAAGACGGCGCCATAATCTCCGCCCGACCGGAGTTTGCGGCAGGCCTGGCCGTGCTGGGGCGCGATAACCAGCCGGACAAAGCGGCCAGCGACCTCACGCGATTGATGCACAACAACGTGAGTTATCTCGCCCAGCGCCGTGCGCTCGCCCTGCGCGGTTGGAGCCTGGCCATTGTGCGACCCGAGTCGGAAATTGTAGCGGCGGCCGCGCGGCTGCGCACCGCAAGTCTGGCCATCTTCGCCGTCGCAATCGCCGCCACTCTGATTTTTTCGTATTTCAGCGCGCGCAGTCTGAGCGAGCCGATCGAACGACTGGCGCAGGCCGTGACGCGACTGGGCGCCGGAGATCTCAGCGCGCGCGCCGAAGAAAGCGGAGAAGACGAAATAGGCGATCTGGGCCTCGCGTTTAATCGCATGGCGCAGGCGATTCGCGAACGCGACGCTGAGCGCGACCGTTCCGAAACCTTGCTGCGCGATACGCTCGAGCGGATGCAGGAGACCGAGCAGCTCTTGAGCTCCATCGCCGACAACATCCCCGGCGGCGCCATCACGCGCCACATCCGGCGGACGGATGGATCGGTGCAGTTTTTGTACGTCAGCCGCAGCATTTACGGGATTCTGGGGCACACCGCCGAAGAGGCCCTGGCAAATCCGATGCTCCTGTTCGCGACTGTCGATCCGGAAGACATGCGCATTCATCTCGATAAGGTCCGTCAGAAGTCCGAGTCGCTTGAGACTCTGGACTCGCTGGTGCGTCAGCGTCACAAAGACGGTACGCCGCTCTATGTGCAGGTGCGGGCGCAGCCGTACCGCGAACAGAACGGCGCAATCCGTTGGGACTCGGTGCTGCTCGACGTCACCGATCGCGTCCGTCAGGAGCAAATGCTCATCGAGCAACGCGCGCAGATAGAAGCTCTATTCAACAGCGCGCGCGAGCCGATTTTTTCTCTCGATTCCGGGCGCCGGTTACTGGCGTATAATCCCGAGTTTGCGCGCCTGATGGAAACGCAGTACCGTGCAACGCTGCACGAAGGCGCGCGACTGCCGGAATGCATCCCCGAGGAAAAAGGACGGACTGTCTGGGGCGTAATTCTGGACGAGCTGGATGCGCGACGAACTCCAAACGGCGCCGCCGCGTATGAAAGCGCCGCCATTGGCGGTCGTTGGTACGACATCTCCAGCCACCTGATTTCCGGACGCGATCGCAGAAACCTGGGTTCCAGCTACTTTATGCAGGATGTTACGGAACGGCTCGAATTGATCCGACGCGAGCAGCGCGAACGCGACCGCCAACGCACCGCGGAATTGGAACAAAAACGCATACGCGCCCTGGCGCTGCTGCACGGTCAGGAAGAGGAACGGAAGCGAATTGCGAAGGAATTGCACGACGGCGTGGGTCAGCAGGTGTCGGCCACGCTGCTTGGCCTGGACAACATCAAAGGTTTATTCGAAGATCAGCGCATTGAGGAAGGCTTCCAGCTGATTCAGCGCGTGCGCGCGAATGTGCTCGATACGATTGACGAAATTAAGAGCATCGCGCAGTACCTGATGCCCAATTCCCTCTTCGCCTTTGGACTGGCGGCGGCGTTACGACAACGCACGGAACTTATACAGTCGCTCTCCGGTCTGCACATATTGTTCGAGGAAAACCTGGGCGATGCGCGCTTTGACGAAGAACTCGAGGTCAGCGTGTTCCGGATCGTCCAGGAAGGATTAAACAACATCCTGAAGCACGCCCATGCAAAACGCTGCTGGGTTCGCGTAAAACGGATTGGACCGCGCATGATCGCGATCGTCGCCGACGACGGCCGCGGATTTGATCCTCGCACGTCCGGCGACGCGCGATCGAACGGACTATTTTTTATGCGCGAACGTGCGGAATTGTTGGGCGGCCGACTGCGCATTCGCTCCAGGCCGGGACGCGGATCGCGTTTGGAATTTTCAACGCCGCTGCGTTGATCAACTTACACGCCGCGATCGCCGCGCAGGGTCCACTCCACAGCCGACTTAACGAGCTGGCTGTTGGAATGCAGTTTCAACTTGGATTTGATATTGGCGCGGTGCGTTTCCACCGTGGAGACGCTCAACACAAGTTCCTGTGCGATTTCGCGCGTAGACTTGCCCTTGCCGATCATTTCGTAGATTTCGAGTTCGCGATTGGAGAGACTCTGCACCGGATCGCGCTGGGTTTCGGTTTGTCCCTGGAACAGCCGGTCGACGATCTTGCTGGCGGTATCCGGGTCAAGGTAGGTCTCGTTATTCAGCGCCTTGCGGATGGCGTTGATAATGGCGTCGTTGCCCTCGCGTTTGTTAACGTAGCCTTTGGCGCCCGCGTTGAGCGAGCGCTCCACATACGTATACTCGTTGTGCATCGAGTGTACAATGATCGGCAATTTGGGAAACATTTCGCGCAGGCGCGTGATGCCGCCAAGGCCGCTCTCCTCGTGCTTCAGGTTCAAATCCAGTATGAGCACGTCGGGCGTCAGGGATTCAATGCGCCGTACGGCGTCGCTCAGCGATTCGGCGGAGCCGCACACCTGCATATCCGGCGTACGATTGATCGCCATGGTCAGACCTTCCACCATCAGCGGATGATCTTCAACGATCAGGACTTTTTTCTTTTCGGCAACCATGGGGGCCTCGGCGATCATCCTGATAATGTATCCGCAATACGGACGGCAGACAATCGCCTGAAACCTTAAAGCCTGCTGCGGGATTCCGCTACCCCTTTTCTGGAGGCGCGCGGGTCGCCGGAGGGTGCGGGCTGGCGCTCAATCGACGTCGTGTTTGTAGATCGCATCAATTCTGTCTTTATACAGATCAAAGACGATATTGCGCTTAATCTTCATCGTCTCCGTCATCTCTTTGCCCTTTTCGAAGTCCTTGTGCATAATTGAAAAGCCGGTGACTTTTTCAAAGGTCTTAAAGCCGTGACCGCCGGAGATTTTGTCTTTGATCACGTCGCTGAAGAGCTTACGCACCTCGTGATCGTGATTCCACTCGTCTTTCGCCTCCGGCGTTTTATGTCCGCGCCCGGCCAGCACTTCGCTGACACGGTCCCAGTTGGGCACGATCAAAGCGCCCAGGGTTTTGCGGTCCTGACCCACGACGACCACCTGACTGACCAGATCGCTTTCGCCGAGTTTCATCTCGATCGGCCCGGGCTCGACGTTTTCGCCGCCGCCGAGCACGATCGTATCTTTGGCGCGCCCGGCGAATTTGATCTCGCCGGTCAGCGTCCACACAAAGACGTCGCCAGAGTTAAGCCAACCGTCCTTTAAGACCTCGGCGGTTTTGTCCGGCGCCTTGTAATAGCCCTTCATGACGTGCGGGCCCTTGTGCCAGAGCACGCCTTTTTCGCCAGGCCGGGTCACGACGCGCCCCTGCTCGTCGCGCAATTGCACCTGTACGCCCGGCAGCGGCTTGCCCACCGCGCCACGCTTGGGCCAGGGCAGTTCGCCGAGGGCCGCGACCCCGGTCGTCTCGGTCATGCCGTAGCCGTCGAGTATGGGAATGCCAACCGCGCGAAAAAAAGTCGCGACGTGTTCCGGCAAGGCGCCGGCGCCGGATATGGCGAAGCGTACGCGGCCGCCCAGGGTGTTTTTAACTTTTTTCAGAATCAATTGCGCAACGACATTTAATACCGAATACGGGATCAACAGCGCGAAGGCCAGACCTTTGCGGATGTACCGTTCCACCGACGGTTCGTCTTCGACTTCCGCGAAACGATCAAGCAGCGTGTCCATGATATCCGTGTGCGTGAGCGCGACGTTGTGCGCGAAGTTAAAGATCTTTTGCGTTTTCTCGTCCTGCTTGCGCACGTTGTCGAAAACGCGCTTATACAGGCCTTCCCAGACGCGCGGCACGGAGACCAGCGCGGTGGGCTTGATGGCCGCCAGGTCGCCGGCCAGATGCAACACGCTGGAAGGCGACATGCTGGCGCCGCAGGCCATCAGCGTTAATTCGAGCAAGCGTTCGGCGATGTGCCAGGGCGGCAAAAAGATCACCACGCGATCGCGTTCCTCAATCGGCGTTACGGTTTGCACCTGAGCCACTTCCCAGCAGAACGCGCGATGATCGAGCATAACGCCCTTGGGCGCGCCGGTGGTGCCGCTGGTGTAGATAATTGTCGCCAGGTCGTGCGGCCGAATCGCTTCTCCGCGTTTTTTTAAGAGCGACTCGCCGTGTTGCTCCAGCAGATCGTCGCCGTCGGCAAGCACATCCGTCAAGAAGTGCAGTTTGATTTTCCCTAACTTTTGTTTGCTTTCCTCGAGCTTTTTGTGACGTTCCGCGCTTTCGATCGAGATGATGTGTTTGATATGCGGCAGCTCGGGCAGGAGCGCGAGAATATTGCGCAGCATTTTCTCGTGCTCCACAATAACGATGCCGCATTCGACATGATTCAGAATGTAGGTGATGTCGCCGGGGGTGGCGTCGCATCCGCGCGGCACGTCAATTGCGCCGATCGTGTCAATGCCCAGGCAAAGCAGATTCCATTCGTAGCGATTGTCGCAGAGGAGCGCAATTTTATCGCCGTGCTGAACGTTCAGCTTGTGGATCAAAAAGGCGGAAAAGCGCTTCATATCTGCGCGCCAGTTAAAGTAGGACACCGCCTGGAAGTTCTGGCCGTCCGGCTTGACCCAGTAAACCGGACGTTCGGCGAAGGTGGCGACCGTATCGCGGACCAGATGATAGATAGACTCTTTTTCCATCGGGAAGAAGGGCGCCTGATCGGCCCCGGGGGGTCAATCAATTCCGCCGACGCGTCCGCCGGGAATGGTCCCGCGCGGTCTGGATTTGCCTCGACCCTATCCAGGGGCGCAATGAAACCGGCCGGTATGGCTGCACTGCCGCTGGAAGTGAAAACAGCCTTGCGCTCAGGGGCTTTCGCCGGGCTGGCGGAGGACGTCGGGGAGCGACTTTTTCAGGGCGGCGTTTTTGCAGAGTTTCCTGGCGGCGCCGAACTCCACCAACCCGGCGATCCCTTGCGCGTTGCGCTGATTCTGAGCGGCGCGGTCCGCATCTACCACCAGGCGGAGAATGCCAAACAACTCACGATTTGCCGCTTGCGCGCCGGGCAGGCGGTCGGATTGACGATCGCCGGCGACGCGCCGACGCATTTCGCAGTTCAGGCTGCGAATACAGTGCGGCTCTGGGCGCTCCCGGCGGATGACTTTCGCCAGCGACTTTTCGCCTCGCCCGAGGCGGCGCGTGCGGCGCTTTCCGAGCTGGGCCGCTTACTTGCGCATGTCGCCCGCGCCTGGGCCGCCTTTGCGTTTGCGCCGATTGAAGACCGCATTGTGCGTTACCTCGCCGACTGCGCGCCTGTCGGCGGTCTCGCGAATTTGTCACAGCAAGCGCTGGCCGACGAAATAGGGGCGACGCGCGAGGCGACGGCGCGTGCGCTGAAACGTTTACAGCAATCCGGCGCGATCGAAAAGACCCGCGCCGGCATCAAGCTCCTCGCACGGCCGCCCGAAGAGTTGTGATCTGCGTCACAGCGAGCTGTAACCTGCGTTCTTGCGGCCGCGAGCGGTCCAGGTTACAATGCCTGATGCTTGAACGCCGTTCCCCCTGGCCGCTTTTCCTGTTGCTCGCCGCAAATGCCTGCGCATGCATCGCTTACAACGATCCGGTGCGAACGCGCTTTGACGCGCCCTCCGCCCGCGGCGCAAACGATTGGTCTTCGATCCTGTCCGTCGCGTCGCCGATCACCGAGTTTCGCGCGCTACATACCGGGGATGTGCAGGTCCCGCTTTCCGGACCGCTGAATCTCAATCATCCGCGCATGCAGGGCGCGGCCGAACAAGAGACGTATGTCCAGGTCTACGCGTATCGCTTCTGTCATCGCATCCAGGGTTGCATCCTGATCGACTCAGGACTCGACGCTTCCTTCCAACACGGCGGCAACCTGCGCGGGATGCTCGCCAGGGACTATATCCGCAGCGCGCGTCAGAATCCCGGTCAGGATATCGCCAGTCAGTTGGCTAAGTTCAGCGAACCATTACGCGCCGTGTTTTTTACTCACCTGCACGGCGATCACACTGCGGGCGCGCCGGCCTTATCGCCGGATCTCGCGTATTATGCTGGAGAGTCGGAGGAGTATATAAACTACTGGCTTTTGTATCACGGCGATCATCTGCGAAACGTGCGGACGATACGCTCGCTGAGTCCCGCCCAGGGCCGCCCAATCGGCCCAATTGAACTCGCGATTGACGTATTTGGCGACGGATCGTTCTTTGCGCTCTCCACGCCCGGGCACTCGCGCGGTCATTTTTCGTTTGTGGTGATCGCGGATACGGGCGCGTATCTCTTGACCGGCGACGCGTCCCACACCTGGCGCGGCTTCCACGAGGGCATTGAACCCGGCTGGACTGTAAATCGCGAGCAAATGGTCGCGAGCCTGGAACAACTCCGGACTCTGGCCGCCGAACAACCGCAATTGCGCATCGCGCTCGGCCACGAACTGGCGCCGAATTTTTATTGAGTCAGTTGAGGTACGGCAGATCGGGAACGCCAGGAATAATTCGACGCGGATTCAGCGCTTCGATGGAATAATAACCGGCTACAATGTGTTCCAGGCTGACCGTTTCCGCCACGCCCGGCAGATCGTAGACGCGGCGCGTGTAACGCGCCAGCGCGGGATACGCGCCCAGCGGGCGACGATTGCATTTAAACAAACCATGATAAGCGGCGTCAAAACGGATCAACGTGACAAACAGACGCAAATCGCTTTCCGTCAAACGCTCGCCGAACAAGAAACAACGACCGTCAGCCAACCGACTTTCCAGGGCGTCCAGCGCGGCGAACACATCGCGTACGGCCGCGTCGTATGCGACCTGGGTCGTGGCGAATCCGGCGCGATACACGCCGTTATTCAAATTGGGATAGAGCCAGTCGTTCAGTGCGTCGATTTCTGCGCGCAAATCGACCGGGTACAGATCAAGCGTTGCATTTTTTGCGAGACTGCCGAACTCCGAATTTAACATGCGCACAATTTCTGCAGATTCATTGTTCACGATGACGCGTTGACGCTTATCCCAGAGCACGGGCACGGTCGCGCGGCCATTGCAGTGCGGGTCCGAAAGCGTGTAGAGTTCGTGCACGTAGGTTGCGCCGTTGAGTTCGTCCCGCATGGCGCCGGGGAAATTCTCGCCAAAACGCCAGCCCTGGTCCGTTAATTGCGGCTCGGCGACGCTTACGCTGATTACTTCTTCCAGGCCCTTCAGTTTGCGGGCCAGCAGCGTGCGACTGGCCCAGGGGCAGATTAAAGCGACATACAGATGATAGCGCCCCGCCTCCGCCGCAAACCCGCCGAGGCCCGTGGGGCCGGGCGCGCCGTCCGGCGTGATCCAGTTGCGAAACTGCGAGGCCTGACGCACAAAGCCGCCCTGCGTATCCGTCGCCTGTACCGGCTGCCATTTTGCATTCCAGACGCCGTCGACCAACATGTTACTTCAGACTGGCTGCCCGGCGACAGGTTACGCCTGGGGCCGCTCCCTCAGCGCAGAAACCCGGCGCAACTTCCGAATAAATTCGCGATAACTTTCATCGCCAAACAGAGCGGTCATTTGGCGATGCGCTTCCAGCCAGAGCGGATAGCTCTGCTCCAGCTTCTTTTTGCCCGCCGGGGTGATCGCCAGGCGTCGTAAATTACGCGGCCCGGGCGGCAAATCGCGGGCCAGCCCCTGCTCGATCAAGGGCTCAAGATTGCGAATGAGCGTCGTGCGATCCAGAGAAAGAAAGTCGGCCAGCGCCTTGAGCGTGTACTCGTCCGCCACGCCGAGCGTCATCAGAATGCTGTAGCGCTGAGATGTAAGCCCGGCCGGCGCAAGGGCCCGATCGAATTGTACGACGACGCTGCGCGTAGCCCGCTCCAGATTCAGATTCAGGCAGCTCAAGCCGGCCTGGATCAGCGTATTGCGATCCGGCGTCGCCCCCCCGTCGGCGGCGGAGTTTCGCTTACCGCGCCGTGCGCCGGGGCCTGGCTGAGCGCCGCTCGTTTTCACGCCGCGCCGACCTCCGCAGCAACCGATACGCCGACCGTTGGCGACAGATACCGCCCGTCGCGCACCTGTTTGCGCAATTCGGCCGTGCGCTCGCTGAACACGGGGACAATGTCTTCCGCGTCGTACCGTACCGCGCTCAGAAACGACATTAAATCCGGTCCATGGCGCGCCGGACGCCCGCGCGCAAGATCGATAAAAACAAAACGTACATGCATAACCGACTTGAGTTCGCGCCCGCCTTCGTCGAGCATAAGGCCTTCGACGCCAATTAACGACTCGCCCAGATCTTTCAGCCGCGTCACAATGCGAATCCGCTCGTTTTGCAGGGCCGGCTTCAGGAAAGCTGTTTCCATTTGCGCGACCACCCAGCCCTTTTTTTCGGTCTCCGTTACGGCATGCAAGTCAAAGCCGTAAAAATCGCGCAAATGGTCATCGCGCGCTTCGAAAAAATATTCCGCGTATCGCGCGTTATTTAAGTGGCGGAAGGGGTCGCAATCCTGAAAGCGAACGCGCATCACGCTGAACGGGCTCTTTTGGGGATTTTCCAGACGGGGGTATTCCATGGTCGCCTCCGGCCCGACCGGACGCTCCGCCGGGCTCTGCAGTTACACATGTGTATTTGCACACGTGTAACTACACAATACAACGTGACGAGAGATGTCCAGCAAAAAAACAACCGGGCGGGAGCGCAGGGGGGCGAAGGCGCGAAAGTTCCGGCGCGGGGGCGGGACGGCCGGGGGCGCCAGAACGGAAAGGGGCGCTGCCAGTTTATGTCACTACATCATTTTTTTGTTGAACCTTTAGCTGCGGCGATTGATGCTCAACAGATTCAGGCTGATTCAGGAGGAATACATCATGGAAATCTTTGAATCGCTCGCCGTGGCTTTCGCTGCGGTCGTGGCGGCGGCAACCTTCGTATTTCATGTTTATCAGAACTTTGTGGCAAATCGAGCGGCCCGGGCCGACGCATTTGTGAAACTCCACAGTGAGTTTTTGGAAAAAGAGAAGCAGGCCGCTTTGATGAAGGAGTTAAACGAGAAATCCAACTATAAACTCCGAAACAATGACATGCTGCACCTGGAGGAAATTATCTGGTTCTTTGAACGGGTCGCCTATTTGAAGGCCGCCGGCATTATCGGAACGCAAGAAATGAATCTATTCCAACCTGACCTTAATTTGCTCGCAAACCACGAAACGGTCAAGGCAAAACTCGCCGACCCATCATACCGCGGCTATTTCCCGGGTTTTCGCCGGCTCGCAAAATGCCCGGATGCGGGCATGCCCGCCTGAATTTTGTGCGGCGTCTCTGATCCCAAGGGGCTATTGCCCGCCCTGTGCGGCGGGGCTACGCTGGCATCAGAGCCGGGCGATTGCGCAGGCTTCGCCGGGTTCGGTCCGCGCTGGCTTCCTCGTGCGAAGCGAGCCGGAAGGAGCAGGATCATGAGCGAGATCACCATTTTCGGTTTGGCGCTGCTGGCTGTGCCCGTATTCGCAAGATTTGCGCGCGTGCCTGGCGAGACGCGCAAGATGTATCATCTGATCGGCCTATCCGGTCTGATGTTTCTGCTCGCAGAAACCGTGCGCATTGCAGCGGGCGCAGTAGACGCACTGCATCTGGCTGCGCCGTGGGTGGCCGCCATTACGGCGCTACTGGCGCTGGCGGGCGTGCTGATTGCGTCGGTGCGTCTGGCGATTTATTATCTGGCGCATCCGCGCGAGGTAGTCTAGTCGCCACGCGACGTTGCGCGGGAGGCGCAACTGAGTAGATGAGACTCTTCGTCCGCCCGGGCCCGTGACGCCCGGGTCGGCGATGGCAAGTGGCGCACGCCAGCGCAGCCCGCGCGTCAAATCCGCTCGGAACGTGATAAGCGAGCCCGACGCCGCGCGAGATGAGACGGTGTTCAAATGAGTACCATCCACCCGTAATAATTCCGGTTTCGCTTTCCGCGTCTTTAAGATTTTCCCAGTACTGCGTAACAAAATCCGCCTCCGCCGCGCTTTTGCAGCCCTGGAGCAGCTCCGCAAACACGAGGGCGTGCACAAGGACTGCGCCCGCTTCGATATGCTCTTCCAGCGCGGCGGCGACAGGCTCCCGGCCCCGAAAGAACTCGATCCAGACGGATGTATCGACAAGAATCATTTCGACTTCCGATTCAGCGAACGGACTTTTGACGCAGAAAAACCCTGACGAAACTCCAGCGGCTGTTTACGAAGTTGTTCATTAAGACTGCGCAAACGCGCCAGTCGCAACCACTCGTTGAGAGCGCGACTCAGTGACTCAGTTATGTTTTTTCCGCCGGTATATTTCTGGACATCCCGGACTAATTTGTCCGGCAGTATCGCCGTGACTTTCATACGCTTGAGGATACGATGCCGCATCGTATTTGCGGCAAATACGACTCCAGGCGGGCGCCCGGACTCCTCCCCCGCCTGTCGCGGCGCGCCCGGGTCGGCGATGGCGATGACTAACTCAAACCAAGCCGCTTGTAAATCGCATCCACGTTGCGCAGATACGGCGCAATCTGAAACACCTCGTCCACTATAGCCGGCGTAAGCAGCGCGCCGGCGGAAGCGTCCTGCATAATTCGTTCGCGCAGGCTCAACGCGGGATTCGCCCAAACGTCCATCGACGCAGATTGCACGGCGGCATAGGCCGCTTCGCGTTCCAGGCCCAGATCAATCAGGCGCAAGAGCAGCTTCTGGGAAAACAATAAACCGCGCGTGTGGTTTAACACGCGTTCCATGTTGTCCGGATACACGTGCAGATGTTTCATCACGTAGATCATCTTGCCCAGGATATACTCCAGCGCAATAACGCTGTCCGGCAAAATGACGCGCTCGGCGGAGCTGTGCGAAATATCGCGCTCATGCCAGAGAGGTTGGTCGCGAAAGCCAACCTGCACATTCGCCTGAATGACGCGCGCCAGTCCGCAGATCCGCTCGCAGATTACCGGATTGCGCTTATGCGGCATGGCCGAAGAGCCCTTTTGCCCTTTTGCAAACGGCTCTTCCACCTCGCGGCCTTCCGTTTTTTGCAGCAGCCGAACTTCCTGCGCCATGCGATCAAGGCCGCCGGCGAGCACGCCGAGCACGCCCAGAAAATACGCATGCCGATCGCGATTCACCACCTGGGTGGTGATTGGATCCGGCCGTAGTCCCAGCTCGGAACAGACTTCGTCTTCGACCTCCGGATCGATGTTGGAAAAAGTGCCGACGGCGCCGCTGAGCTTGCCCACGGAAATTTCGTCGCGCGCACGCAGCAAACGTTCCCGGCCGCGCATCAACTCCGCATAAAATACGGCGAACTTGAGTCCCAGCGTGGTCGGTTCGCCATGGATGCCATGGGTGCGGCCGATCATCACCTGATGTTTGTAGCGCTCCGCCTGCTCTTTCACCACGCCCAGCAGCTCGTCCAGACGCTTAAGCAGCACATCCGCGGACCGTTGCAACTGAATGCATAGCGCCGTATCGCCCACGTCCGAACTGGTGAGCCCGTAGTGCACCCAGCGGCCCGCCGGTCCGATGCGCTCTTTGACGCTGGTCAGAAACGCAATCACATCATGCTGCACTTCGGCTTCGATTTCTTCGATGCGCTTCAAATCAAAGCCGGCTTTCGCGCGAATCTCGGTCAGGTCCGCGTCCGGTATCGTACCGCGCCGATTCCATGCGGCGCACACGGCCAGCTCCACTTCCAACCAGACCTGAAACTTGTACTCCAGGGTCCAGATGCGCGCTATTTCGGGATTCGAATATCGATCAATCATGCCGTTCCAGTTTCGAGCGGACGCCAGCGCCGGTCGACCGGAAAACCGGCCGACGCTGGCGAGTTCGAATCAGTTGGCCACAACCAGACGCGCGACCATGCCGGCTGCGCGGTGGCCGGGCACGGAACAGAAGATTTCGTATTCGCCCGCTTCCAACGGGGTGAATTCCAGACTGCCCGACGCGCCCGGCGCCGCGGCGACGTGCACGGCGGGGACGCCAGCCGCGGCGGCCGGGCCATGATCGTGTCCGCCGCCGTGTCCGTGTCCGTGCGCTCCGGCATGGGCGTGAACGGCGCCTTCCGAACGCAGCGCGCGCACGCGCAGGCCCGGCGCATTGAAGTCGTGCAGGACGGCGCCGTCATTCTGGAAATGAATGCGCAGCGGCTGACCGACGCGACCTTCGATAAGCGTCGGAGCGAAGCGCATCTCGGATGCAACAACATGCACGGGCGCAGCCGCGCTTGCCAGAGAGTCCGGACCGCGGGTGCAGGCCGCGGCAAAGACGGCGACAATCCACAAAGCAGCAAAAAGTTTCACAGGGGTTCCTCCATACGCATGCGGCGTACGGATCGATAACGCCGCCGACCGATGACGGTTACAGTCGCGCCTTCGGTGTAACCGCCGACCGGGCGCCGCGTTATCAGGGCTGGAGGGTATAACCCATGAAAGCTACTCGAGAACAATTCAGCATAGTCGGCATGACCTGCGCCTCGTGCGTACGCCGCATTGAGTCAGGTCTTGGCAAACTGCCCGGCGTGGAAGCCGCCCGGGTCAATCTGGCGACCGAACGCGCCGACGTCTCCTATGACGCCGGACAGGTGTCGTCGGCCGATGTCAAAGCGGTGATTCGCGACCTCGGCTACGACGTAGTCGAAGAAAGCGACGACGGCGCGGGCGACGAAGAGAGCGAGGAGGACGACCGATCGCGCCAGACCAGTCGCGAAGAACAACGCAGGGCGGCCGATCTGGCCGCTCTCCGTCAGCGGACCCTGGCGGCCGCGGCGCTCGGCGCGCCGATTCTCTTCATAGAAATGTTCCTCATGCTCTTTCCGTCCGTGCACCATTGGGTGGCGGAGCTGGTTGGCGCGCAAACCCTGCGCATGGTCTACATGCTGCTGGCAACCGGTTTGCAATTCGGCCCGGGACGCAAGTTCTATGTGGCCGGCTGGAAAGCCCTGCGCGCACTCAGTCCGGACATGAACACGCTGGTGATGGTCGGCACCAGCGCAGCCTACGGGTATTCCGTGGCGGCCACGCTGTTCCCGAACGCGTTTCCGGACCGCGGCGCCCATGTGTATTTCGAAGCGGCGGCGGCGATTATCGTCTTTGTGCTGCTCGGAAAATATTTTGAGGCTCTCGCGCGCGGCAAGGCCAGCGGGGCTCTGCGTAAACTCATGGCCCTCGCGCCGGAGGAAGCGCTCGTCGTCCAGGGAAACACGGAGTCCGTAAAACCCACGGCGAAACTGCAGCCGGGCGATTTGATTCGCGTACGCGTCGGCGAACGCATTCCGGTCGACGGCGTGGTTATGGAAGGCGCTTCGTTTGTCGACGAGTCGATGTTAAGCGGCGAGCCGATTCCGGTCGAAAAACTCCCCGGCGAAAAAGTCAGCGCGGGTTCGTTAAATCAATCGGGCAGCTTCATTTTCCGCGCCGAAAAAGTCGGCCGCGAAACCATGCTCGCGCGCATTGTCCAGCTGGTGGAACAGGCGCAGGGTTCTAAGTCGCCGATGCAGGCGCTGGCCGACCAGGTCGCCGCGTACTTTGTGCCGGCGACCCTCGCCATCGCGCTGGCAACCTTTATTACCTGGCTGGCATTTGGCGGGCCCGCGGCCCTGTCCTTTGCGCTCATCAGCGCGGTGGCGACTTTGATTATCGCCTGCCCCTGCGCCATGGGTCTGGCCACGCCGGCTTCGATTCTGACGGGAACGGGTCGCGCCGCCGAACTGGGCGCGCTCTTTCGCAACAGCGAAGCCGCCGAAACCCTCGCCCGCGTGCAGGTGGTCGCCTTTGATAAAACCGGGACTTTGACGGAAGGCAAGCCGCAACTGTCCGGCTTTAACATCGCGGAAGGTTTTGAAGAAAGCGAATTGCTGGCGTGGATCGCGGCGGTGGAACGCGGCTCCGAGCATCCCCTCTCGCGCGCCATCCTCGCCGCTGCGGAAGCCGAGGGTCTTGCCCTGCCGACGGTGACGGATTTTCAGGCGCGACCGGGCTACGGCGTGAGCGGTAAAATCGGCGCGCGTCGCATCGACGTTGGCGCGGAACGTTTCATGCGCGAACTTGGCGCGGATGTAAGCGCGCTGAATTCCGCCGGCGCGGCGAGTCGCGCCTACGACTCGGCCGTGTATGCGGCGGTCGACGGACAACCGGCGGCCCGGCTCGCCCTGTCCGATCCGATTAAACCTGGCGCGGCGGAAACGATTGCGAAACTGCAGGCCCTCGGCGTGCGTTCGATTCTGATCTCCGGCGACCGGACCCTGGCCGCCGAGGCGGTGGCGAACAAGCTGGGTATCGCTGAATTCTACGGCGACGTCTTGCCGGGCGATAAACTGGAGATTGTGGCGATGTTGCAGGGCCGCGGCGAACGGGTCGCGTTTGTCGGCGACGGCATCAACGATGCGCCCGCCCTGGCTCAGGCCGACGTCGGCGTGGCGATGGGCGGGGGCGCGGATATTGCGCTCGAATCGGCGGGCGTCGCCCTGATGACGGGCGATCCGCGCGCGCTGCCGGCGGCCCTTGCGCTTGCGCGGGCGATGGTGCGAAACATCAAACAGAATCTATTCTGGGCTTTCGCCTACAACGCCGCGTTGATTCCGATCGCCGCCGGCGTGTTGTATCCCGCATATGGCGTGCAGCTCAGCCCGGCCCTGGCCGCGATTGCGATGGCGCTTTCGAGCGTTTTTGTGCTGACAAACGCCTTGCGTTTGAAGCGCTTTCGTCCGGAGTAGATGCTAATGAAGGACGAATCTGCAACTCTGGTGCAGCGCCTGCTTGCGCACAGGGCGAAATTGCTCGCCTTTGTGCGCAAGCGTACGGGCGACGCGGATCTCGCGGAGGACATTTTTCAGGACGCGCTGCTGAAGGCCCTCAGGTCGGCGCCTTCCCTGGATGACGAGACGAAATTGCTGGCGTGGTTTTACCGCGTGCTGCGCAACGCAATCACCGACTCGTATCGCCGCGCCGCCGCTGAAGACCGTCGGGCGCAGGCCGCTGCGCGGGCCTTCGAACCGGAGCTTGAGCCGGAAGCGGCGCGCGAACTCTGCGCGTGTTTCAACGATTTGATTCCCACGCTCAAGCCCGAGTATCGCGAACTCATTGTCGCCGTTGAGTTGGGCGGCGAATCGCCGGAGGCGGCGGCAAAACGTCTGGGTGTGGAACGGAACAATTTGAAGGTGCGCCGTTTCCGGGCGCGCCAGCAATTGCGTGAAAAATTAGAAGAAACCTGTCGCGCCTGCGCCAAACATGGCTGTCTGGACTGCACATGCAACTGATTGGAATGCTCGACTCTCCATACGTCCGGCGCGTGGCGATTATGCTGCGCCTGATGGAATTGGACTTCACTCATCGCGCGATCTCGGTGTTTCGGAATTTTGACGAGTTTCGCGCGATCAACCCGGCCGTAAAGGCGCCCTCGCTGATTTGCGACAACGGCGTGGTCCTGATGGACAGCACGCTGATTCTGGAATATGCGCGCGCCCTGGCGGCGCCGGAAAAGCGACGGTATCCAACTGTCGCAGGCGAACTACAGCGCGAACTGCGGCTGCTCGGTCTCGCGCTGGCCGCATGTGAAAAATCGGTGCAGTACGTCTATGAACGCAATCTGCGCCCGCCGGAAAAGCGCCACGGGCCCTGGCTGGAGCGCGTGCGCGGTCAGATGCTCGGCGCATACCAGGCCCTGGAAGCCGAACTGAAAGCGACGCCCCTGTCTGCGGAATCGGCGGGCCTGAGTCTCGCCGGCGTGACGGCGGCTGTTTCGTGGAACTTCGCCCGCACGGAATTGCCGGAGCTCGCGACTCCCGCAGCCGCGCCGACCCTCGCCGCGTTTACGGATGCAGCGGAGGCCGCGCCGGAATTTCTCGCGTTCCCGCCCGTGGGTCCGGGCGTGCCGGCGCCAGGAACATAACCGGAACACGGCGCCGGTTAAGACTCAGACATCGACTTCGTCGGCCAGATCGCCGCTCCAGGCGCCGCTTTCAAAAAGATGCGGATAAATCTGGCGCAGCGAATCGAATATAAAATCGAAAGGCAGATCCGCAAACACGCCGTGGTAACGCACGTATTCCATAAAACGTTTGCCGCGGCCGTTGTACTCGTGAAATAGACTATCGTGGACTCCATCAAAGTCCAGGGGCGCCACGCGAAACAGGCGGCAGAGTTTTGCGTCAAAGGCCGGCGTCGCACGCACCCACTGACCTTCCAGATATAACTCGGCGAAACCATGAAAGGCGAACAGTTCGCTTTTTAAGTATTCAATCAATCGCGGACTGGATAGGTGATTTACCACATCGCCAAAGCCCAGGCGCGCCGGGATGCCGATTCCGCGCGCAAAACTCGCCAGCAACTGCGCCTTGGGTATGCAGTAGGTCTCTTCCAGTTTCAAGATGTGCGAGCTGCGATTCTCAGCACGGATGGAACTGACCTTATACGGATTGTAGCGCCAGCCATCGCGCACCAGATTATACAGCTCGATAGCGCGCTCCGTTTCCGTTGCGCCCTGCAGAGGATGCGCGGTGAGCCAGTCTTGCACGATCGGATGATCAAAATCAAGAAACTCTGTCGGCGCAAGACAGTCCTGCGGGCGCGGGACTTCGGCTTTTTCTGACAGTTCCGGCATGACTCACCGCACCTTTCGGCCTTGGGTTTTCAGCGCATCGCGCAGGGCGTATTCCAGCGCAAGTCCGTCCGAAACGCGCAGCCCGACAAGCGACGCCCGCCAGGCGGAAAATCCCGCGCTCAAAAGCGCGCGGCCTTTGCGCTGCCGTTCGTATTCGCTCTGCTTCAGAGCCAGCAAACGCTGCACGCCGGCGGCTGCGTCAAAGATCAGTTCGAGCGCGACAATTTCGTCCAGTAAACGATAGCGGTGCGCCAACGGCGCAAGTTCCGCCAGCCGTTCAATCGGAGCGCGGCCGTGCGTAATGCGCGAACCGGTCACGGCGACAAAGGGGCGCGTCCGTCTGGCATGCAACATGCCCCCGAGAGCGATCACGCAGCCGCCCAGCAAGAACACTCCCGCAAGAACGGCGCCGGGTCCAGGATGACCATAGAGCCAACCCACGCTCCAGGCGATCAGCGAACCTCCGGCGACCAACCCCAACGCGTTCCAGAGCGCGGGCGCCGATGTTGCGTCCTGCCACGTGTACACCCAGCCCCCGTCGGGCAACGCAAGCCGCTCCAGAGCCGCGCTGGCCAGCGGCGGCGCGTAATTCGCTGCACGCCGCGTCTGGTCCACCAGACGAGCGAGCTCAGCCGCCCGGCTTTCCGCACGCTTACGGCCGTATGCGGAAAAGAGATCAAAGGATGCGCCATTCTTGCGCAAGAGCACGGCGATAAAGCGGCCGCGACCGGCGTAGCGCAAGGCGACCCGATCAATCTCGCGAAAACCGAAGCTCGCGCTTGCCCCCCCCGACTCGCGAATCTCCACCCGACCGCCATCCCCGTCGAAGATCAGAGCGCGCGGCAGCGAATCCGCCTGGATCGCCAACATGCGTCCGGAAAAAAGCAGCACCGCGCCAATGCCGACCGCGAGCAAAGCGTACGCCGCGTCAGACCGCAAAACATAATAGCCTGCGCCCCATGCCACCAGACCGACGCCGAGCGCAAACGCGAAATAAGCGAACTGCTTCAGACGCGGATCGCGCAAAAGCTCAATGCGCCGCTCGCTGGTTTCGCCGAATACAAAAGCCATCGCCTACTCCGCCCCGCGCCCCTGATCCGTCCGCTCGGGAACGGACCAACCGAGCTTCTCCATCACAAGCTTTATGTCCGCCCACACGTCGCGGCGCAAGGGACTCTTGTCGCCGCCGTTGCGCAACACATAGCTGGGATGATAGGTCGGCATCACGGGCACGCCCTTGTACTCGCCCCAGCGCCCGCGCAGTCGAGTAATGCCGACGTCGGCGCCCAGAATAAATTTGGCAGCCGGCCCGCCCAGCGTTACAATCACCCGCGGTCGGATCAGCTCGATCTGTCGGGCGAGGTACGGCGCGCAGGACGCCGTCTCTTCGGGGTCGGGCGCGCGGTCTTTTTCAAAACGCAGATCCACCGTCGGCCGGCATTTTACAATGTTGGCAATGAATACTTTTGAGCGCGGCACGCCCATGCCCTGTTCGATAATCCGCGTGAGCAATTCGCCGGACCGACCGACGAAAGGTCGGCCGCTGAGATCTTCCTGACGTCCGGGACCTTCGCCAATAAACATCAGCTCGGCTTGCAGATCGCCCTCGCCAAAGACGGTTTGCGTGCGCGTGGAGGCGAGCTTACAGAGCGTGCACGCGCCGACCTGCGCCTGCAGCGCAGTCAACTCGCGAAGCCGTGCGGCGGCGTCCGATTCCGCAGACGCGGGGGCCGCGGCGCGAAAGATATCTAATTGAGACTTGTCCGCCATGAAGTCGGGAAAGCTAGCCTCGCCGTCCGCGGCAAGCGCGCGCAAGTCGATTTTGCGCCGATCCGGGCGGGCGGCGGGCGCGCCCGCGGAAAGGGCTCAGGAGTCCGGCCCGGCGGCCAGCGCTTCAATCAAACGCCTGGCAATGCTTGCGTTGCCGCCGTCGGCCGGACGGCGGGCTGCGCTCGGCGGAAGCGGATCTTCCAGCAGAAATCCCCAGTCGCCTTCGAAAAACTCGCTGAGTTCCACAATCCTGTGGCGAAAGTAACGCTGCAGATCGTCGAGCAGGATGCGCGACTCTGCAAAGCCGTCGCGCCGGATGCAATAATACGGCAAATCCGCGCGCAGCGCTTCGCAAAACGAACCATAGCCGGGCTTCGACAACACGGCGGAAGCCACCGCCATGACGTCCACAGGCCTCAGGCTCAGGTCTGAAACGCGCCGCAGGTTCGGCAGCTCCGGCGCATCAGCATCAAACGTAACAAATACGCGGCTCGGATAGACGCGGCCGTCAAAACGCCGAAGGTTATGGTACGGTATGCGCGCGAGGCCCATGCCGCCGAAGGTGAGCAGCACAATCGGGATATCGTCCGGCGCCTGCAACTGCTCACGAACCAGATCGGCGTTCCGCTCCGGCGCGAAGCCTGTAAGACCGACGCTTTCGCGCACGGGGAACGACTGCATCGGTTCAGCAAAGGGTAAATGAAACAGACGCTGCACGCGCGCATGACTCTCGCGGATGCGATCGGCGTAGCGGCGGAAGGGCGCGCCCAATTCGTCGTAGATGAAATCCCAGCCGAAATTGCCCTGGGCGTAACAGGGAATCCCGCTGAGTTCCCCGAGGTCGCCGGCGAGCGCTGGCAGATCGGCGAACATGAAGTCGGCTTCAAGCGAGCGAATAAACTCGGCCTCGGCGGCGAGCAGCGCCGGACGGCGCACCTCAAGATCCTGCAGGGCAGCCAGCGTTGCATTCAGATCCATGCTCAAGCTGTCCGATTGAACTATGCCTGCATCGAGCGGCGCCCGTCGCAGTTCATAACTGAACCGCCGGCCGGCAGCCAGCGCCCGCTCCCGCGCCGGTGCAAGCATCGCCTCAAAAAACCACGTCGGCGCTCCGGAGTTGATGGCGACATGCAGGCGCGGAATGCGCGTCGAAAGTTCGGCCAGGAGGGCGCTGGAACGACTGGCGTGTCCAAAGCCATGGGCGGTCAGGGCGCAATAGAGACGCATCACAGAAACTCAACTCGGGACAGAAATCCCCGGACAGAATCGCCCGGGCCGATTTCAGGGCAAGCGCAACCTGCAAGCGCCAGCCAACGGGCCGGCGGCGGACCTTTACACTTTCATAAAGGAAACGTAGTATTACCTGCAAATTACTTGCCCGGGAGAGTTAAGAATGTCGTATACTGCGCCGTACCGTCGTCAGCACGAGGAATTGGAACGCGTCGTCAGTCAGATCTGGGAAAGACTCAGCTTCGAGTCGGTCCTGCGAGACCCTGAATGCATCGTTCAATTGCTTGGATCGCTTGCAGATCGGCTCAACGTTCATCTGGCTATGGAAGACAACGCCCTCTATCCACGTTTAATTCACTCGACCAACCCGACGACGAGTGAAACCGCACAGCATTTTCAGCAAGAAATGGGCGGAATCCGGGCGGTTTTCACCCGCTACGCGGAAAAATGGAACTCGTCCGATCAATTAGTGCGCGCGCCGACCGCATTTATCGCGGAAACGCGCAGTCTGTTCGCCGCTCTGGAACGTAGAATCCTGCGCGAGAATACGATTCTTTATCCAATGGCCGATGCGCTCTGAAGTCGACCGGCCGGCGCTCACGGTGCAGGGTAGAGCCGCTTAGACGGCGCGCTCGAGCAGCTCGCGCGTTTCCTCCGGCAGCACGAGTCCGGCCGCGGGCAAAAGCGCCTGCAATTCCTGTTCAATCGCGGGCATCTGCTCATAATACTCCTTCCAGCGCAGCTCCTTATCTTCCAGCTTCGCTGAAGCAAGGAGATTTAAGGCTTTAATAAACCGCAAGGCCGCATCGCGCGCGACTCTTTCGCCCGCAAAAATGCGCGCCTCCATGGCGAGCGCGGCGGCCAGCGCCACCGTACGATCCAGAGCAAGCGAGGGATCAATGCGCATCATCCCGTGCAGCGTGCGCCAGTCGAGTTTTCCCAGGAGGTCGCTGTTTACTCCCAGATACTGGCGGTAAATTTGTTCCAGCTCAAAGCGCGCATCGACAAAATTGCGATCCAATATCTGGCGCAAAATCATGCCCAACATGCGGCCAAATTGCTCGGCCAGAAAAAGTATGAAGTCCTTTTGATACATGAGTTACTCGCTATGCGCGGAGTTTTGCAGGCGCCCGGGCCCGCGTGCATCCTCGCGCCGACCGGCGCGCAGTCCGATGACATACCAGATTGCGGCGACGGGCGCCGCGGCGAACACCAGAATATTCGAACCCAGGGCCTGCAGACCCGCGGCGGCCCACGCACTGAGCGCGTCGCCGGCGCGATACGCTGCAGTATCGATAAAATTTTTCGCTTTATAACGACTCTCCTCGTCGACGCTCGTGTAAATCACCTCGCGCGCCGGCTTGTTCAAAGCGAATTCCGTAATGCGTAAAACCAGCTGCACAGCGACAATCACAAATACAAGGCTCCAGATCCCGGCGATCACGCTGCCGACGATCATCAGCGCGGGCGCAATGGTCAGTGCAACGCGCAGTCCCAGACGCGTAAATACGAGGCGCGCTCCAAAGACCTGCAGGCCCAGCGTTGCGGCGCTCACGACCAGATCAAAGGTCGCAAACAAGCGCCGACGTTCGTCCGGATCCGTGTACTCGCCCTTCACGGCTTCCGTCAATTGCACGTACAGCAGGGTGGCGGTCGCGCTGTAACACAGAACGATCAGCAAGATATCGCGTAGCGGAACACGGACGAGCGCCAGGCGAAAACCCGCCAGAATCGAGCCGCCCAGAGGCGCCGCTTGCGCTGTTGGATTCTCTGCATAACTTGCGCGCAGCGCTGTCAGGGCGACGCCGCTGAGCCCAAGCAGCCCCGCGCTTGCGCCCAAGAGATGCGCATTATTCCAGTCCGACCCTGAGAGCGCAACCAGCCCCGGACCGACCAGAGTGCCGGCCGTGCCCCCGGCGGCGACAAATCCATACGCGCGCCGCGCAGCATCGCTGGCAAACGCATCGCTGACCACGCTCCAGAATAGCGCCACCGCCAGCATGTTAAAGACGCTCAACCATACAAACAGAGCGCCGGCCAGCGGGCCGCCGAGTTGATCATCAAGCAGCAGAGCGAACGCGACGACGTTGGAAACGAAAAACGCAAATGCAAAGGGCGGCAGCAGCTTCAGCGGCGTGTAGCGCGTCGCGAGTCCGAATATTGGAACGCAGATCAGCGTACAAACGAAGGTCAGCGTAAAAAGCCACTGCACCTGCTCCGGTCCGTACTGAACGGCAATCTCGGCGCGCATGGGCCGCAGAATATAGTAGCCGCAGAGCAGACAAAAAAAGCTGAAACCGGCGAGCAGCGTCGGGACGCTCAGAAATGACCGGAGGTTCTGAATCACAGGCTTAACGTCCCGTCGCGCGCGGCGCCCGGGCCGCCCGGTTCTTTCTCACTGCAAAAACTCATAGACAGAATGCGGCCGGGCGCGCCAATCTATTGCTACGGACTGCGCCATGAAATTTACGCCCGTCACGCCGCCGGCCGCGCTCCAGGATTGCGTCCGTTTCTTCTATATCCTCGAGAGCGACGCGCCAGGCGAATTTGGAACCGTCGCCGACGGCTCTCCCGGGATCTTGCTGCAGCGTCAAGCGGACGCGGCTTTTATCGATCATCGTAAGGGTCGCCTGCCGGCCGCGACCCTGTACGGCCAGACGATCAAGCCGCGCCAGATGCGCACCGAGGGCAGCTTCAGCGTGATCGGCGCCTATTTGCATCCGCACGCCCTGCCCTCGATTTTCGGCTTCGACGCCCACGAACTCACCGACGATTGTCTGGACCTGAACGCATACAATGCGGGCGCTCTCCCCGGTCCAGCGCAACGCCTGGCCGGGGCGGCTTCGTCGCAGGCGCAAATTCAGGCGCTGGCCGCCTATCTGAGCGCGATGCGCAGCCTTCGCAAGCGCGAGCCGGATCCAGCCATGCTTGTGGCGGCCGATCGGTTGATCGCCAGCCGCGGGCGAATTGACCTGGGCGACTTGCGTCGGGCGCTGCAGATTTCGGAGCGCAGCCTGGAACGCAGATTCAAACGAGTGGTAGGCGTATCGCCGCGACTGTTCGCCCGGATCTGTCGATTTCAGAGCGCGGTGCACAGCCTCCAACAAACGCCGACGTCCCGCCTGACGGATGTCGCATTCGACCAGGACTACTCCGACCAATCGCACTTCATTCGGGCGTTCCGCGAATTCGCCGGATGCACGCCGCGCGAATTCCGGCGTCAGCCCGCCGGCCTCGAAGGCATCGCCCTGCGCGGCTGATTTTTTCGCCGCCTGTCGGATCCATTCTATTATTACCCGCCGATTCCGCCTAAGCTGAACGCCAGGAGGAATCCCTATGAAACTTTTGGTATTCGGAGCAAGCGGCGGCGTCGGTCGGCGGGTGACAGAGCAGGCGCTGGCCTGCAACCACGACGTGACGGCCTTTGTACGCCATCCGGAGCGCTTGAAGATCGCGCACGACAAACTTCGGCTCGTCCAGGGCGATGCGCTCGATTTTGACGCCGTCGATCGCGCCATAGTCGGCCCGG
The DNA here is from genome assembly GCA_036170535.1 of Leptospirales bacterium. Classification (GTDB taxonomy): domain Bacteria; phylum Spirochaetota; class Leptospiria; order Leptospirales; family Leptonemataceae; genus SSF53. The sequence goes on from JAVHPJ010000127.1 coordinate 33,477, forward strand.
AGGCGGTGATTGTCGCCCTGGGAGCTCCGGCGTCGGATAAAACGGCCGTGCGCACAAAGAGCGCGCACAACATTGTCCGCTCAATGGAAAAACGCAACGTCAAACGATTGATCTGTCTGTCCTCGTTCGGCATTGGCGATACAAGTCGTCTGCTGCCCCTGTATATGAAGCTTTTCATCGTCCCGTTTATCCTGAAAGACGGATTCGCGGATCATGCGGAACAGGAGCGCATAATTCGGGAGAGTTCGCTCGACTGGACCATCGTGCGGCCGCCCTTCCTTACCGATGGAGCGCACACCGGTTATTACAGTCACGGTTTCCCGAACAGCTGGGGCGCAATGCGCGGCAAAATATCGCGCGCGGACGCGGCCGACTTCTTGTTGCGCCAGCTGGAAGATCGCAGCTACGTGCGCAAGACGCCGGCAGTTTCCTACTGACAGCGATTGGATCAGCGGCGTAAGTCGACTTCTTCCTCGCTGTACGCATCCGGCGCGCGCGGCTCGGGCGCAACCGAGTCTGACGCAGAGGGACGCTCACTCGGCGCGCCGGCGGCCGGAGTCGCCCGGCGCGACGAAGTCGGGCGCCGGGGACGGTTCGCATGGCGCGGTTGCACTGCGGCGCGCGGCCGCTCCGCCTGCGGCCCCGCGGCCGGCGTTACTGTTTGCACGAGGATAATTTCAATGCGGCGATTTTCTGCGCGCCCGGTCGCAGTGCGGTTCGAAGCGGACGGTTGGTGTTCGCCGTAGCTCGCCGCCGACACGTTGCGCGGCGCGAGGCCGCCCCGTTCCGTGAGGTAGCGCGCAACCGTCACAGCGCGCGCCGCCGCCAGCTCCCAGTTTGTCGCATACCGCGCGCGCAAGGGCGGCAGGATTGGATTATTGTCCGCGTGACCGGCGGCGATAATCTGATGCTCGGGAAACTTCGCGAGCGCCGGCGCAAGCTGGTCGAGGAGACTCCGACCGCTGGCGGACAATTCCGCCGAGCCGGTTTCAAAGTACAGGCGCTCTTCAATTGTAATGCGAATGTCCGCCGCGCTTCGCCGCACGCGTACATCGCCCGCCTCAATCCGGGCGCGCAGGGCGCCGATCAAATCGTCGTACGGCCCCCGGGCGCCCTGGCTTTCGCTGGCGATCGCGCCGGGCTGCGCCGGCATGCCCTGTATAACCTGCGCGAGACGCGCTGAGTAGCGCCGCTCCTGTTCCAGGGCGGCCGCCGCGGCGCGCCGGGCGGTTTCTTCAACCATGCGCGCCGACTGCAGCTCGCGCTCACGGTCCGCAAGACGCTCCCGCTCGACGGAACTGCTGCAGAAGAGCAACGCACCCAGTAGCAGCGCGGCGGCTGCGCGAAATGCCATATCCGAGCCGATCCTGACGCTCCTCCCGCGGCAAGGCGAATCCGCACAGGCCTGGACAACGTGATTTTCAGTCGCCTGCCACACAAATCGTCCGCCAGACCGCTTATGTCGCCCGAACGACTCAGACAAAATCTCCGAAAAACTACCCACTCACTTTTTTTTCGCTTTCGCCGACGGCCCCTGCGCGTCTCTATTTGGTAGAAACCCGCTTTCCAGCCCCGGGCTCACTGCGGTTTTTTCGTCCGATATTCAGGTGAATCATGCGCTCGTGGCAAAACAGACTTCTGGCAGCGCTGCTCGCCGTTGCAGGCGGCGCCGGCTGCTTGCAGGGCGAGGCCGGCCCGGGCGAGTCGCCCGACGCATTCAGCTCGCCCACGCTGTGGCTCATGAATCTGATCTTTCCGTCGAATCCGTTCACCGTGACCAGCATCCCCGCGGACGGCGCGAGCGGCATCGCCACAAATGCGGCGCTGATACTTGATTTCACCGCGCAGGCGGACGCCGCCACGATTTCGCAGAATGCAGCCCTGGGCCCATGCAACGGCTCCGTTCAACTCAGTTTCGACGACTTCGCTAACTGCGCAGGACTGAACGCTAACCTCGGCGCCAATCCTCGGATTATTTTCACTCCGACCCTGAGTCTCGCAAGCGGCGCGAATTACAAAGTGCGCGTGTCGACGGCGGTGCGCAGCGTCACTGGCTTTTCGCTGGGTTCGCAGTATGAAAGCGCATTCAGCACCGGCGGCGCCGCTGACATTACGCCGCCCGGCGATGTTACATTTTTAGCCGCAACGCCTCAGGCCGATCGGAGCATTCAGCTGGTCTGGACCAATCCGGGCGACGCTGATCTCGTCGGGGTCAAGATTCTGCGCATGAATGGCGCCACCTGCACGACCAATCCCAACGATGCTGGCGCAAGCGTCGTATACAATGGCATCGGCGTGTTATACATCGACACGGCTACGGTCCACGCTCAGCAGTACTGTTATACAATTTTCGCCTACGATAACTCGCTGAATTTCGCCGCGGGCGGCGCCGGCGCCCAGCTGAGCGCCACGGCGAACGATGGCACGGCGCCCACGGTCGGCGTGCTGAGTCCGGCGAGCGGCGCAAGCAGCGTCGCACTCAATCAGACGCTTTCTATTCCGTTCAGCGAGGCGATGAATCCGGCGACGATTACGACGGCCGCCGCGGACGGCGCCTGTTCCGGCAATATTGAAGTGCGCGTCGGTCCTGCATTTACCGCCTGCAAGGGCTTTACTGTAAGCACCGGCGACAATACGACCTTCACGTTGACGCCCGCCGGCAACATGCTCGAAGGACGCGAGTACCGCATCAATGTGCTTACCGGCGTGCAGGACGCCGCCGGCAACGCGCTGGCCTCCAGCGTCAACGTGAACCCGGGCTTTGTCACAAGCGACCTGACCGCGCCGAGCATCACAAATGTTACTTCGACCACGGCCGACGGCCTGTATGGCATCGGCGCTGTTATCAACATTCAGGTGCAGTTCGACGAGCCGATTGTGGTCGCGGGCGGAACGCCGACTTTTACGCTTGAAACCGGCGGCACGGATGCGGTGGCGTCGTTCACCGGCGTCACGGGCGGCGACACAGTGAACTTTGAGTTCACCGTTGCGAATCCGCACGTGGCGGCGGATCTGGATTATATCCCGGCGCCCTTTAATCTGGCGGGCGCAACCATTCAGGACGCAGCGGGCAACAACGCTGTGCTGGGTTCTATTCCCGCGCCGAATTCCACCGGCTCGTTGCGCGCGAATAAAGCGCTCGTGATTGACGGCGCGCCGCCGGTGGTCTTTGGCCTGAACAGCACCGCCACAGACGGACTCTACGGCCTGCCGGAACTGGGCCAGGTTCTGCCGATCCAGGTCGTCTTTACGTCGGTAGTGAATGTTGATACGGGCGGCGGCACGCCGACCTTGACCCTCGAAACCGGAACGAGCGACGCCGTGCTCGACTACACGAACGGCTCGGGAACTACGACCCTGGTATTTAATTACACCGTTGATCTGTCGCATGTGACGTCGGATTTGAACGCCGCATCCATCTCTGCGCTGGCGCTGAACGGCGGCACAATCCGGGACGCTGCGGGCAACGATGCCGTTGTGACCCTGGCCGCGCCGGGCTCGCCGGGCAGCCTCGGCGCCAATAAAGCGATTCAAATCAACACGGCCGTGACTTCGCAGCTGCCGGATACCGGTCAGACCATTTGTTATTATGATAACGCGGGAACCTGGACGCAAGACCCGACCTGCGCCCAGACCTACACCGTCGGCAGCGCCACGCATCCCTTTGGCCAGGATGCGAACTATGCCAACACGCCTGCGGCGTTTTCGCTGAGCGCAACGGACGGCAACACAACTGTTCTGGAATCGACAACGGGCCTCTACTTTGAGAATAACGCCGGTCAGGCCGGTCCCTTTGCGAATACCGGCGCCGCCGCAAATGCGTGTACGGTCCAGACTACCGCCGGCCGCACGTGGCGTCTGCCGACGGTGCGCGAGATGTTGATGCATTATAACTTCAACCTGGCCAATCCGGCGGTCGACACGGGAGCGAACCTGTTCACCGGCACGGGCGCTGCGGGTTTTTACTGGACGGCAAACCAGGCCAACTTTTCGGCCGGCAATGCGTTTAACGTCGCCTATAACTTTGTGCGGCTTGAAATCACGGCAAACACGACAACCCGCGCTGTCCGCTGCGTAGCCGGTCCGGCCTATCCCGCATCAAACCTCGTAGCGCGCACCGCCGGCGCAGCTTACACGGTATTTGACATTACGAGCAATCTTTCGTGGACCAAGTGCTCGATGGGCGGCGGCGGAACGCAGCTGGATGCCGGCGCTGGGGCCTGCACCCTGCCGACCAACGGCGTGGACAACATGGCATGGGTTAACGCCATTGCCGCCTGCGAAAACCTGACGTACGCGGGCAAAAGCGACTGGCGTCTGCCGAACATCCGCGAACTGACGTCGCTGGTGTTGTACGATGCGGCGAGCACGCCGCTGATCTCCACGACATTTTTCCCGAATACGGCCAACATCGTCTATTGGAGTTCGACAAACTCCGCAGCGGCGGCAAATTTTGATCGGGCGCAAACAGTCAATTTTTCCAACGGGCAGACGAACGCGCTTGTCTCCGGATTAAAGACGACCCTGCACTATGTCCGTTGCGTTCGCACGGGTCACTGAAGCAGCCTCCTGTTTTCCGCTACGCACTTTCGGGCGCCCAAAATCGCAGGCGGCCGCCCGCGTGTTTCCTGCTTGCAGGCTGACGCAAACCGCTTCCTCTGGGCGCTCAGGAGTAAACCATGCGCCGTTGTTATACTTTTACTACTTTAGTTCTCGTCGTCCTGACTGCCGCAAGCAGCGGATGCAAAGCGTTGGGACTCGGCGAGGACGATGACGACGACACGACCCTGCTCGCTTTGCTGGCGGCAGTTGCGTTGCAGGGTCCCGTCGATCCGTGCCCTACGAATTCGTATTCCTTTGTGACCAAGTGGGGGTCCACCGGAACGGGCAACGGCTTATTCCAGGAACCGCGCTTTTTGCATGTGAGCTCTTCGAATCAAGTATTTGTTTCCGACTACCAGAATAACGACATCCAGCGTTTTGATGCGAATGGAACGTTTCAGGCCCGCTTTGGCGTTACGGGCAGCAATTCGGGCGAACTTGAAGATCCAGTTGGAATCTTTTACAGAAACGACAATACCCTGGTGGTCGCTGAAAATACCAACAATCGACTGCAGCGGTTTACGCTCGCCGGCGGCGACCTGGGCTTTGTCGGCTCAACGGGAACGGGCGACAGCCAGTTTCAGGGCGCGTGGGGCCTGTGGGGCGACGCAGCCCAGAACCTGTATGTCATGGACAATGGCAGCAATTTGGTTAAGAAATTCGACTCAAACTTCAATTTCATTTTGAAATTCGGCGGCACCAATACTCTCCAGGATGGAAAATTTTCCAATGCGCGTAGCGTCGCGGCGGACTCGGCCGGGAACATGTACGTTGCGTCTGACAATCGGGTGCAAAAATTCGATGCGAACGGAAATTTTCTTTTGAAATGGGGCGGAGCCGGAACGGCACAGGGGCAATTTAATACCGCCGAGGGCATTGCAGTGGACGCGGTCGGCAACGTGTATGTAAGCGATTCTAACGCCAACGGCGCCGGCCTCGCGGCGCGGGCGCGCATCCAGAAATTTTCCTCCACTGGCGTCTTTCTGGGGCAGATCGGCACGGGCGGGACGGGCGACGGCCAGTTCACGCAAGCGTCCAGCCTCGGTCTGGATAGCAGCGGCAACGTATATGTTGTCGACACGACTCAGAATCGAGTGCAAAAATTCGCCTGCGTCCGGTAAGGCGACAGCGCGACGCCGAATTTCGGCATCTGACAAAAAAAGCCGGGCCCATATGCAAGCCCGGCTTTTTTTGCGCCATGTAATTACACAGCGCGACTGAATCACGAATCCTGTTGCGTTACTGCACCGTACACTGGGTGTTGCAGTTGGTCTGACGCACAGCGGCGATACACGCGTTTTGCTCCGCAGTCAGTGCATCGATGCAACCCTGGTCGCCGGCGGTACAATCGCCTGGATTGAAGTCAGCCTTGCACTGATTCACGCCTTCGGTCTTGTTCGCCTGGCACATGGTCTTACATTCGCGGCAGGGAGTGATGCAGGCGGTGCGCGCAGTCCGACAGGTCTCGATGGCGGCGCGCCGCTGGGCCAAATTGGCGCGACCGGGAAAGTCCGTGCGGGCCTTTTCACGGCAGGCCTGGAATGTGGTGCGGCACGCGGCGCAGGCGCCCGGCGGCTTTTCCTGGGGTTGATCCTGCGCCTGCAGGGCCATCGCTGCAGCGAATATCCCGCCAATCGTAGCGACCGCGAGCGTTGCGAGCAGTTTCTTTTTCATAGTTCGAATTCTCCTGATGTTATGTATCCGCCGAACCGGGCGTCGGTCCTGCTCAGCAAGGTTCGCGCACGACCGACGGGATGAGCATTGATTTTTCTGATTACGCCGCAATTGCGCAATCAGAAATTACCACGGATTTAAAATAATGCAACGCCCGGCGTCGGCCGTCTGCCAGATAAATCGTCCGAGCATAAAGTTTCACGCATGCCGCCAGACGCTTCAAAAACCCGGCGGCGCCGGCCACGCAATCGAATGCGGAAAGCCACTCTGCTCGGGAATATTCTGCAGCGCGCGAATGTACGTCAGCAGTTCGAGATACTCCGGCTCGCTGAGCGTGGTCGCAGAAATCAGGTTATGCGCCACTGCATCCAATTCGCGCCTGTGACGCTCCGCCTTCCAGAGCACAACTTCAAGACGCAAATTTCGTTCGGTGCGCGCCGCATCCGCCAGCCGCGCGTGAGAGAGCTCCCGCAAGTCGGCTTCGCCAAACTGCGCATCGTCAATCTGCAATTCATCGAGCAGCGCGACTAATTCGCCAAACATCTCGGGGGTATAGCCCGCGGCGGCGCGGTCTGCATCATGTTGAGGAAGCGGGAAAAAGCGCACGAGGTCATTTGACTCGTAATGATCGAGTAGATATTTGCGCTCTGCCATCCGGCGCAGATTCAGCGCGCCGGCCTGCAGCGCAGTCCAGTAACTCGCAAAGCTGTGTATCGTTCCACCGCCGGGTCGCGCTCTGCGCTCGAACGTTTGTGCGTGATACACAAAACCGAAAGCCCGATATGTAAGCGTGCTGTATTCTCTGTTTTCGAATTTTGAATTCGTCTCCTGAACTTCGAGTTGATTCTCATTCGTAAGCTCCGGCTGCGGCGCAGGCTCCACCGGCGGAACCGGTTCCACAGCAAGCGTGGCCGGATTAAATCGCCGGCCGGCGCCCGGGAATGCATCCAGTTCCAGAATCCGACACGGCGCGTTGCGATGAACTTCGTTGTAGCGCGCGACGGCGTATTCCGTCTGCAAATAGAGCTCGGGCGCCTCCGGATTGTTCGGCAGGCCCAGCAGCGCCGGGTCCACCTTGCCCGTGTGATTTACGATGAAATGCATGGTTGTGGTCGCGTTCATGGATTTTTCCTGAGTTTATTTCAATAGAAGTTAGCCGTCGATGTAAACAACGCCGTGGGTCCCGGGTTGACCGGGAAGGCCGACGATGTCAAAGGTGTTAGATCCGCTCGCCGCCCCGTTTCCGCCAAGGCCGTAGGAAGTGTCGGGCCAGACGCCCCCGGCGCCGCCCGTTTGACCGAACCCCGACAGACTGGGCGGGAGGCCGTTCGCGCCCAGGATTGCCCCTTGACCGCCGGTAGCCGAAGCCCCGCCATCGGCCGTCCCGCCAACACCCCCGGAATATGGCGGATTGGAACCGCCAGCTCCTCCATTTCCGAATCCATGGGTCGCTCCTCCGCCGCCACCGGCGCCACCCTCGCCCCGAATGCTGCCCTGAAAAAAGGAGTCTCCACCGGCCGCGCCGCCCTGGCCGCCGCCAGCGCCACCGCTTCCGTGGGCGCCCACGCTCAGTGAATGTAGTTGGCCGGGTATCACATTCGTGGTTACGTAGATTCGAGATGCCGCGCCGCCGCCGCCGCCGCTTCCAGCTGAGAAAGGGGGCCAGATGACGATACCCTGGCTGCCGCCCCCTCCTCCTCCGCCGCCGCCGCCAATTGCACCAACGGCAACGTAAGTGATATTGGCGCCAGGCGTCCAGTTATACGAGCCCGGCACAGTGTAGGTGGCAAGCCGCACAGTCGTTTCCAGAAAGGACTGCGGCCCAGACAGTGCTCCCAAACCATTTGACAGTACAGCCCGCGCGCGATACCAGTAGGTCGTTCCCTCTACTAAGTCTTGATGAACGACGCTTTGTACTCCCGCTCCAGCGACTGTGAAGACGCCGTCATAGAACTCTGTATCCGGAGCGGAACCCGCCTTCCAGAATAGCTCGTAGCCCATGAGATTCGGATCGCTCGCGCTGACCTGTAAGAACGACTGGCGAAAGCCGGCGTTCTCGATCGCAAGTGTAGTCGGAATGGGCAGGCTCGAATCAAAGTAGCGGCCGCCCCAGAGATAGGCGAAGACGGCCAGACCGCGAATGTCCGTCGTCCGGCCTGTGCGCGGGGCGCCGTTGACGCCGTCGGAGATGGGCGAACGCACTTCCAGGTTGGACGTGTAGGTCGCCGAGATTCCGTTCGCAGGATATGTATATCCCGAGATTATCCCGTACGCCGGAGGGGCGAGTTCGTGCCAGTGCCCCTGCATGCGATCCCGCCGGCGCAGTCCGCCGATCCATTCGTGATCGGCGTCGCCGGCAGTGATAAAGCCGCGCCCGGCGACCTGAAAGATGCGCGCCAGCGCCGGCTGGCCGGCGATGCGATGCAGATAGAAGCGAAGGCTGCCGGAAAGCGCGGTGCTGCCAGTGTTCGGTCCGGTGAATGGGACCGAAATCTGGCGCAGCGTGGCGTTTACGTTGGCGATGGCGTGCGTGCCCGGCGTCATTGGGCCCAGCTGCGCTTCGTTTGTAACTGTAAGCCAGTCGGCGTAGCTCCCCTGCACTAATTGATCCTCAGCGAGCGCCGCAAGGATCGCGCGATTGGCGGGCGTGTCGGCGAAGGTCCACGTCAGCAGGCTGCTCGAAATAGAATAGGCGGTGATCGCAAAGTTGATCAGGTTCGCTCCAGCAGGATCGTAGCGCAGCGGAATGCCGTAGAGAAAGGGTTGCAGGTCCGGCCAGTTCGAGAGGTTAACGGTCTGTGAAGCGTTGGAGATACAGATCGCCGGGAAATCCACGCTGAAGCTCGCGTAGTCTTTCAGCATGAAGATTTCTCCCAAAAATCTACGGCCGCTGACGAGGCGCGCGTCCACATACTCCTTTACAGCACGCTCGGTTGGTACGGCGCTTGCGCTGCTGTCTGTAAAATCTGCATCGTCGGAAATTTCGTTCGCCGCGACGCCGCTGGCCAGTTGCAGACCGCCGTTGACCGTCAGCGGTCCCGTAACCGTCGTTGCACCGGCGACGCTGAGATCACCGGCCGCGCTCAGCTGGCCCTGCACCAAAGCCTCGCCGCTGAAGACAAAGCGATCGGCCACGGCTTCGATGCTGGCTTCCGCATCCGGATAATGCCGACCCTCCAGACGCGCGAAGCCCTCAACAAGCGTGGGATTGCGTAAACCAAGTATGCGAAAGACGCCGCGCTCTCCGCCAACGCCCGCCAGGATGCGCAACTCCGAACCGTTTGAATCCGTTCCAAAAATGGAACTGGCCGTGATGCCGCCATCCGACTGCACAACGATACGCGCCAGCATCACGACGCCCTCTTCGTCCGGCGGCTTGACGGCGCCGTGTTCGAGCAGCGGCCGCTCCAAAAAGCGCGTAAAGTCGCTGCCAAGTTCGACAGTCAGGTCCGTCGCCGTTTCCTGAAAGCGCAGCCACAAATACAGGGTTTCGTCGGCCGGATAGTCTCGCAGGTTGACGTCGGTTTCGCTGGCGAAAATTAGTTCGCGGCTGTGCAGCTCGCCCTCTGCTTCATCGAAGTAGCGGGTCAGGGCGAGACCGGGCGAGACGCGCACAGTGTCGCTTTCATCCAGCGCCGTAACCTCCAGGCCATAGACGATCCCGGGGCTGTGCAGATGGGCGTTATGCAGCCGCCGTAATCGATTATGGTAATCCTGATCCGTCTGAAACTCTTCACGCTTCATGAAGAGTCCATTGTAATAGCGCATGCGCTTCAATTCCGACGCCATTGCCTTTCTCCCGACCCGCAGGCCTGGCTTTAACTTCGGAAGCCACTCTGTGATATATTCAGTTATTAATTGATATCATGGCCCGCGGTGCAGGGCGGGCGAATGTTTTTCAGGGAGTAAAGTCTGAAAATTCACGTCGCATAGCAAAAAAACCGCTCCGGCCGAAGCCCGCGCCGGGAGACCACACGCCAGCGCTAAGTTTCACGCATCCCGAATGAAGCCGTCCAGCGTCTTGTAGACGCCGCCAAACGCGCCGTTCGACATGGCGAGGATCACGTCGCCGGCCGGCGTGGGCTTAAACTTCTTCTTGAAGACTTCCAAAAGGACCTGAGGGTCCTTGCCAAAAAAAGCGCCGCGCGGCGGGGCGTCCCTTCCTTTGGTCCCTTTTTTCCCCGCGACGCTCCGATCCTGAACCAACTTCTTCACATCGAGGCGTTCTTTGGAAACGACCTTGTCGC
>JAVHPJ010000128.1:0-2370 GCA_036170535.1 Leptospirales bacterium
TCTGGCTGCGGCTTTTTTTTCCGGCGGACGCGGAGGTCTGGCGCTTTGTCGTGATTGCCGTATTCGCTGCGACTGTGACGCCGGCATACGCCGGACCGCGCCAATTCCGGCCGCCTGCGGTGATGCTTGTCCTCGCTCTGCAGTGGGTCTTTGCGGCGGTCTTCGGCGGCGGTCCGGCGACGCCCCTCGAACCGGTTCTGGCGCTCACGCCCGGCGGCGCGCCGCTTGTGAGTTTTGCGATTTACGAGTTGCTCGCCTGGGCGGCGTTGCGCGCCTTCCGCGCGCCGGCAAGCGTCGCCATCGCCCTCGCGACGGCCGTCCTGGCGGGGCTGAGTCTCGCGCCTTTGATCGGTCTGGAGCGGGCCGTTGGCGCCGCGGCATGCATCTATGCGGTGCGGGACTTTCCCGGGCGACCGGCGGAACCGCCGGGACGAAGTCTGATTCTTGGCCTTGCGATCCTCGCGGGCGTTGCGGGGCTGCCCGCCGCCCTCGGGTACGCCAATTTTGCAGGCGCCATGCTGCCGGAAGCGCTACCGGCCGCAGGCGGCATCCTGTGTGCTACCCTGCTGGCGACGGAACTGACAGCGGCTTTATTCGGCGCGTATCCACAGCGCGCCGCCCGCGCCGGATAAAAAGAATCTTGTTTCTTGCTTGCCCGATCTCGTCCAGGCGACATTCTGACTCAGGAACGCAGCAGCTTGTGCAGCGTTCGGCTTCGATCGATGGACATTACTGAAGTTCTCCCTGAGGATCGTTTTGTAATCCTCGATACCCAATTCAGTTCCAAGCTTGAGCTCCTGGAAGCGGTGTTTACCAAATGCGTTGCGGGCTCGCCCCTGGAAGCGCACAAGGCGGACATCTGGCGGACCCTGGTCGAACGCGAAAAATCCATGTCGACTGGCATCGGTCTTGGCGTGGCCATCCCGCATTGCTCTTCGGAGCATGTTCCGGATGTGACGGCTTTCGGCGCTGTGCTGCGCCATGGGGTGGACTTTCAGGCGGTGGACGAAGCGCCGGTGCGTATCGTGGTGCTGCTGTTAATGCCCAAACAGAAATTCGAGCGACACATCAAGGTGCTGGCGGCTCTCGCGCGACTCTTTAACGACGAACCCACCCGCAATGCCGTGCTGAGCGCGCCGGATGCGGCCGCCGCCTACGCGGCGCTCGCCCGTCAGAATGCCGGCCCGGTCGTCGGTTGACGACCCGGGCGGCGACAGTCGCAAATTCGTAATTCAGATTTTTTCGATGATCCCGTCGATGATGCCGTATTCAAGGGCGTCTTTCGCGGTCATGTTGTAGTCGCGATCGGTATCCATTTCCACCTGTTCGAGGGAGCGGCCCGATGCGTTGGCGATGATCCGATTCAATTCTTCACGGATCTTGCGAATCTCGTCGGCTTGAATCTTGAGGTCGACGGCCGGCGCGATGATCTGTCCGGAAATCAACGGCTGATGGATCATGATGCGCGCGTGCGGCCACGCAAAGCGTTTGCCCTTTTTGCCGGCGATGAGCAGCATCGCGCCCATGCTTGCCGCAAGTCCCATGCAAACTGTGCTCACGTCCGAGCTGATCATTTGCATCGTGTCGTAGACGGCCATGCCGGACGTGATGATGCCGCCGGGGCTGTTGATGAACAGGGTGATATCCTTGCCGGGATCCTGCGCTTCAAGATAAAGCAGGCGCTCCACAACATGGCGGGAAGAATCGTCGTCGACCGGACCCCAGAGGTGGATCTGACGCTTTTCGAGGAGCAGCAGCTCAATTCTGGCGCTGACCGGATTCAAAAGATCGCTGATGTTGAAATTACTCATTACCGGGCTAAGGTAGGCAAGCCGCCCTCAGGCGTCAAGAGCGCCGCGACGGGACGGGGCCGGCGGATGCGGCATACCTGGCAGCCGTTCCAGGCGCCGCAGGATATAATATCCGAAGACCGCCACAAAGAACATCGCCGTCAGAAACAAGATCCTGGCTTCTGCGAGATTGAGGCGCGTTCCTGGCTCCAGCGCAAAGGCGCCAGTATCCGGCGCCGGCGGGGCTGACTCAAACTTGATAATGGTGGCCGGACCGCTCGCGCCGCGACCCGGACGCAGGTCGCCGCCCGGGGCGGCGGAAATGCGCTCCTGCAGGGCGATGTATTCGTGGTTGAGGGCCTCGTTTTCCCGCTCCAGTTCCGCCGTTTCCGTTTTGAGCCGGGCCAGGTCGGAATTCAGCTCCGATTGCTGGAGATAGCCGGCGTCCCCAAAAAGCAGCGCGTAGGTTGCAGCGGACAGGCCCACCAGGGCCGCGAGGAAGATGCGTCGCAAGGGATAGCGCAAGGCTCTAACTCCGGCCGCGAATCGGTAACAGCGGACCCTGGCCGGGGGGGGGGGG